>CAUZDY010000064.1:0-13284 GCA_963578805.1 Vicinamibacteria bacterium
CCACGCCATCCTGCATGAACCGCCATTGTGGCGAGTCCGAAGATTCTTGGTGTGCTTCATGGCCACCGACCGGCGGTTGCGGCTCCAGATCACCGATTGGAGACTCTGACGGGCGCTGAGCCGCCGCCGCGCATGGGACCAGAGCGACCAGAACGAACAAAGCGAGCGTAGATTGACGACAGGTAAACGAACCGGATTGTCCTATAGACATGCGAGCCCCCTTCCGAAAGCGAAGACAAGCCCCAAAAGACCGGGGACATATTGCCGAACGACCGTTGCGGAAAGTGGTCGGTCTAAATTCGGAGCGTGATTACGAGTGGGGAAACGGACAGGGAGACGGAAGCGACTGAAGGTTTGGTGGCGATTAGCGCACTCGCCGGTTGGGGTGCGACCGAGTGTCCGACGAAGACGACAGGCCAAGCCCCGTGACTGGACTTCGCCGTCAGCGAGCCGATCTTCACGCCGTTGTTATGAAATTGCCTACAGGGATTCGCGGGCGCGTTGGGCTCTGACCCGTGCTCTGGACCAGAGCCAGCATGTGCGGCACACTCTGCCGTCTGTCGGACTTGCTGATGCGGCCCATCCGGTGCTCCATCGACCGGACCAGCGCAAGCCAACCCGCAGATGGGAAGCAACGCCGTCGAAACGGCAACGATGAACGTCAACCAGGATCGACCCGCAGCTGCGCGTCTCACGTTAGCCATCATAGCACCGCGTCTTACTATCGGTCTGTGTGATCGGATCGGATGGGACTCCTTCCGCGGTCACCATCAAGTCCCCCGGTCATGGAACAGAGCACCGGCGGCGGGATGCTGTCTATCCGTTCCGCCGAGCGCTGAAACGAGTAGACCAAGTGCCGTGGGAGTCGTAATCAGCCGATGGAAGTTGGTGCTCAAGCTACGCCGCGACCCTCGTTTTTCCTTGATTTCTGGCCTCCACAAAAGTCCAAGCCCCGTTGGGGACGCCACTGGCAACTCAGGCGGCGCACGTGTCGCTCAACTACGCGGCGGTCGGTGCCACGGCGCCCCGCATGGTAAAGGGTAAAACTCCCGTTGGGGACGCCAAATCTGTTCCGGTAGACCGCAGTGCCTCGAAGTGCCTGAAAGCCAAAGGGGTTACGGCAGTTCAGAATTCCTGGCCGTCGAAAGACAGTCCCTGCGGAAATAGCGCCTGCTGAAGCTCCCGCTTCCCGTCGATTCCCAGCTCCGCCCAGAGGCGCGCCGCGTTGGTCAGGACATGCTCCGCAAACCTCAGCACCCCCTCGCCGATGAGGGCGGCGACCCAGTAGTGGCCGAGTCGGGTGCCGACGTTCAGCGTCATGAGTTGTTAGGGCTAGATCGCGGTCATTCTACATACGGAGCGTCTGCGGCTCCAGCGGTTGCACAGGAATGCCCCGAAAATACCAACGTCCACGTCGAGGTGACTTCGCGGGACCCTGCTAATAAGTATGATCGGAGCATCATGGAGATACCCGAACCAGTGTGTTGAGACGCCGCATGATCGAAACCATTGTCACGCATCCCGGCGGCGCCCATAAAGACGACCTCCTGGCCGTCTGCGTACTTATAGCCCAGCACCGGGTTCCGGTGTTCCGGCGAGACCCCACCGACGACGACCTCGATGACGCGTCCGTAGCGGTCGTCGATATCGGTGGAAGCCACGACCCGGCGAAGTCCAACTTCGACCACCATCATTTTGACCGCGAGCACCCGCCCACCTGCGCGCTAAGCCTTGTGCTGCAACATCTCGGCCTCTACGAAGACGCGCTGCATTTCTGCGATTGGCTCGAGACTGCCGAATGGTTGGATGGCCGCGGTCCCAACAAGACGGCCAAATGGCTTGGTGTCCCTCGTAAAGCGATCTCGCAGCTCAACTCGCCCATCGACATGACGTTGCTTCGGCGCTTCGCTCAATCGCCGTCGCATCAGCCGGGCGAGGCGCTGTACGAGTTCATGCGGATGGTGGGTGACGATCTATTGACGCACCTACACACTGCCCGAGAGCGAATCGCGTTCGCCACCGCTCACGTCGAGCGGTGGTCGATTCCGCATGCGGGCGAGACGATCGAGGCGCTGTTTCTTCCGCGCACGGATCCGGGCAGCGACGAGCCGAGCACGGCGGTGGGTAACTACATTCGGTCCAAGGGTCTCGGCGAAGTCATTCAGGTCATCGTGTACCCAGACCGCCGCGGCGAAGGATACGGCATCGGACGCTATGAGGACCATCCTCGTTTCGACTTCTCACGCGTGCAGCAAGAACCGGACGTCCACTTCGCGCACAAGAGCGGATTCATGTGTAAGACGACGGCCACCGACCCCGACCGGTTGCGGGCGTTAATCGCGGGGGCCCAGGTCGACGTCACCTAGCGGCATCATCGTCACGGGGAGACACAGCCGACTTGTGACCCAGTTCGGACAAGTCGTTCGTATTGCTGTAGTGTGTTCTTTTGGCCCGCACCCTTCTCGATCACATTGCTGAACCTGTCCAGGAAGTGCGCGGCCTTGCGATCGCCCTTGAAGATGACCAACGACTCCGAAGAGCCTTGTCGATGGTGCCGTCTATTGAATTCAAGCGACACAAAGTGAGTTTTTAATTGTTGACGACATAAAACTTTAAATAGTCCCTCTTTGACCTATAGCGTACCTATATTTCTTAAGATGGGCGGCACGAAGGGCGGTTCAACGGGGACGGCTCGGATGCATCGTGTAAAGGACGCACCCTACCCCTAGCAGCAAAGGGTGCAATACGGAGGTGGTGACCGACTTTTGTACCCCGGTACAAAATTAGCGGCTCAACGGGGACGGGGGTTAGTCACGCGGGTGCGTCGGCTCCAGCACTTTGTGCGACTTTGTCCGTTTAAGGCGATCCGTGGTGATCTCTCCTGAACAAAAACGTCCCGTATGACTGCTTCTGATCTGTTTTGATCCTCCGTCGCACAAGACTCTTAATTTGCGGGTTTTGGGTTCGAGTCCCCGGCGACTCACCGTGGCAATAACCTCGTCACTCAACCCGGGAAACGGACGGCGCAGGCATCCGCTGTCGCTCTACAACATGGTTGAGGATTAGATCATTCCAGCTATCCACCTCGGGTACGGGGTTGAGTAAGGCACGAGAGGGGTCAGGGGTATAATCGGCCTATGATCACAGGGTCACGAGACGGGCTCCTCCGCAAGATCCAGCCGATCAGCATTCACGGTCAGGTCTCATGGGACGTCTACTACACCGATGCTGACGACCCCGAAGGGCAGGTGGCGACAGCGCGCGTGGGCCCCGAATCGATGGACCGCAGTCTCAAGCCCGGTGACCGGATCCGGTTGCACTTCGTGCTCAGTGCAGTGACGGACATCACGCGAGTCGACGAGCCCGCCGCTTGAAACCAGCTGATGCCTGACACCACTTATTGTCTACAGTGCAGCCTGACAGAGTTCAGGCCGCAACCTACGCTTTTCCCTTGATTTCCAGCTTCCACAAAAGTGCCCGCGAACATCAACTACTCGACGGAGGAGCAACTGAGTGCACTCTCTGAGAAGGTAGTGGGCTCCTGGTGACCTAGGTGAACTTTTGCCGGTAGCGCCTCGGCCACTTCGCTCATCCGTTTGGCGAGAACTTCGAACGACTGCGGATGGGCCGCGACACACAGGCTGGCAAACATCTGGGTTTCTGGGCCTTGGACCGCAGTAGGCTCACCTCGGTCTCGAAGTGCCTCCAGCACACCCTCGCGCTCTTCCTCGTCCGCGAAGCGCCGCTGGGGCATCCGAATCGGAAGCTGACCGAATCGATAGCCGTGCTCGGCAAAGGACTCCGCGATGGGTTCCGGGTCAAAGAGTTCAAGCACCGACATGATGGCTACTGCCCCTAACGGGCCTCGGACATCGTGACCAAACTCGTCCAAGATGGGATTGACGGTCTTCTCGGTGACATACCCTATGACGCCGGTGCTAAGGAGTACATCACACTGTCGAATAAGGCTTCGCTCATCTTTCGTCAGTTCAGACTCGTTCTCCTCAAGGTTGCGTGTGATGCCCTTATCTATCATCCGAGAAGCCGTAGCGAATCTGATAGCCTCCGCCGAACTATCGAACCCGACGACCTCTACGTCTTCTCGCGCCACGTGTGATTCCAGCCAACGCCTAGACTCGGTGACGCACGACGAGTATTCCGAACTCGTCTCGTGCTGGAAAAACTTCGCTAACTCCTGATACGAGCAATCCGTCTTGAGCAGTGCTCCGGACACGCCATAGGAGCACCCCAGGTCCAAGATCCGGACAGGGCGCTGCGGGGGGGAAGACACGGAAGCGTCAACGACGGCGGTGAGAAAGGGGCTCATGTAGTCAGCCATCCGGTAATCGACGGCGGTCATGTTCTGAAGGTATCGGTGCGGGGTCAGTGCGGTATACGCTGCAGAGAAGGACGCTTTGACGCGGTTTTGTTCGTCGTAGTTGCTTTCGTTCATAGGCTTCACACCCTGGGCAGACGGTGAATTCAGACCAGCCGTCACTCATCGAGTAGTCTGGCGCGTCTGTGGCTGACCAGCCTTTTGAGGTGAGAAGTAGATGATACTACGCTCGCCGCATCCGCTCAGGCGATGATTGACATGACGCCAAGATGCGGTGGGAGTCGACGCAGCGGTGAGTCGTTCCCTTCTCTTGTCAGACTTCGGTGATTCTGGACAAGAGAATCAGGCCGCAACCTGCCATTTTTTCTGGAGTTTTGGCGCCCACATAAGTGCGATTCCCCTTGGGGACGCCAACCCTATTCCCACGATTTTGCACCGCCTCAAGCAACCGTCCGTAGTCGGCATCAAACATGTCCTCGGGATCGATGCCCTTGGTGCCCTCGTGCTTGCAGCGTGAGAAGGAGGCAACGTGGTACGATCTCGCAAAGCAATCCGGTTGCAGATGGTCACTTCATAACCGACTCTTAAACGACGTAGCCAGTTGAAAAACAAGGCGAAGCCAGAGTCGTCAATTCGCTTCGGTCTGTGCTGTCTCTTCCTGGAGCAGCCGATCAAGTTTCGTAAGACCACGGTCAAAGCCATTCGCCGCATGGGCCGTGATGTTGCCCTCGACAAGCTGTCGGGGCTGTGCATGATGAACGCCGAAGCATTGCAAGCTTCTCTGCAATTCTGTGTCGACAACGGAATAGGCTGTTTCCGTGTTAATAGCCAGATTCTACCGGTGAAGACTCATGCCAAATGTGGCTACGACGTGTCGGCTCTTCCTGGCGGCGACGAGGTCGTTCGGCGATTCAAAGCGTGCGGCGAGTTCGCCAGAACCCATGACATCAGATTGTGCTTTCATCCGGACCAATTCGTGGTGCTCAACTCGCCCCGACCGGACGTTGTCGATCGATCGATCGAGGAGCTTGAGTATCAGGCTCATGTCGCTGAATGGATCGGGGCTGACGTTTTGAATATCCACGGGGGCGGGACGTATGGCGATAAGCCGGATGCACTGGCCCGGTTCGCTCGGAATCTAGACCGCCTATCAGACCGGGTGAGACGGCGACTGACCGTCGAGAATGACGACACGAGCTACACGCCGTCAGATTTGATCCCCTTATGTCTGGCAGAGAATATTCCCCTCGTCTACGATGTGCATCATCATCGTTGCAACCAGGATGATTTGTTAGTCGCAGACGCAACCGCAGAGGCCATCGTCACTTGGGACCGGGAACCTATGTTTCACATTTCCAGTCCGATGGAAGGCTGGAAGGGACCGCACCCAAGGCGACATCACGACTTCATCAATCTGCGGGACTTCCCTCAATGCTGGAACGAGCTGACTGTGACCGTCGAGGTCGAGGCCAAGGCGAAGGAAGTCGCTGTGCTGAAGCTCATGAGACAGTTGTCCGAACGATGGTTCGTGTACATCCTGCGGTGCGCTGATGGCTCGCTCTACACGGGAATTGCCAAGGATCTGAACCAGCGACTCAAACAGCACAACGCAGGCATGGCTTCTCGCTACACACGCGGCCGTTTACCGGTCACTGTGACCTATCAGGAAGGATCCATGCCCAAGGGCACGGCGCTGCGGCGAGAATTGGCGATTAAGGCTTTATCCCGGAAGTCGAAAGAGGCGCTCACAGGCTGGTGCAGTGGGCACGGTTGACCTGGCTGGTGAAATGAACGTCTTGCCGCTATGGCGCCAGCACGGTCGCCAGGCCCTCATCGATCCCGAAGGTCTGATCCGTAACCCACACGTCGACAGCCTACAGCTTCTTTCGTCCTTGTTTCGGTGACCTCACCTCCGGCACCCACCTATCGACGGCGTTTAGCCGGTAGCGACGATCCGCGGGCAATTTAAAATCCCGATCCGGACCGACGTAGGATGCGTCAGGTCGAAGGAGGTTCAGATGCTTGAGATCCTCATCATTCTTGTCATCGCCTTGATCGTGTTTGGGCCAATGCTTCTCAAGGCTCGGAAGAACACGGACGACTAACCCTTTCCCGTAAATGCTCGCGAAGGTTCAGATGCGACGACTACTCTTGATAACGGCGGGTGCTTTAACGGGGACGGGGATGAGTCACCCGGGTGCGCGGTGCTTGGCACTCGACTATGTGTCCTTTAACAGTTTCAGAAATTGAGCAAACTCATCCCGTATACTCCTCACTCTAAGGTAGTTCTGTGGCCAGTCGGATCACCTTGCAGGCTAACCAATCACGAGCCTCTGACATTGACGAACGGTGAAAAGCGTAGCCTACCGCCGAACGGCGTGCGGTTCAATAAGGACGGGAGTGACGTCTACCGCGTAGAGAAAGTGTCGGGGTTAGCCCGTCGAGTCGGTATGCATCACACCCGGTGACTTGGGAATGTTCAACTCGATGGAGATGGGCTCCTTCTGTTCCGGCACGTCCCGAAGGTTCGGACGCCCATAGGCGTAGGTCATCAACACCGTTAGAACCGATGGATGCAGGCGTCCAGCCCGCGCATCAGCCAACAAGCGAGCTTGCACCTGTGGGTCTTCCACGATGGCTATGGCCCACTCGCATGCGAGGGACTTGACGTCTACGGGCCAGTCGCAGGTCATCCGGCGTGAAGGGATCTCACGCTGCTTGCCCGTAACTTCCCGAGTTTTGGATCATTCAGGAGCAGCCGATCCCACAGGGCCCCTCAGGCGAGCCTCCTCTTCTAGAACCTCGCCTTGAAGTGAATACTCCGTAACCTTTCCCGATTGTTGTGGTTAATATGGAGAAACGCATGTTCGGACCCTACGTCCACCAGATCGACCCGATCCTATTCGACATCGTCGGTGTGCACCTCTGGTGGTACGGGCTGGGCTTTACTCTCGGGTTCTTGGAGATTCATCTCTTCCTGAGACGCCGTCATGGCCAGCCGCACCTGTCGCTCCGGGAGGTCTGGAGCCTAAGCCTGTTCATGGTCATCGGCGTCCTCGTCGGAGGCCGAGCCGTCGAGATCCTCTTCGACGAATGGTCATTCTACCGTGAGCATCTCGGGCTGATTCCCGCCTACTGGCTCGGTGGGATGGCTACACACGGGCTCATGCTCGGTGGCGCGGTCGGCGCGGGACTGTTTGCACTTCGGTATCGAAAGTCGTTCCTGCTCCTTGCCGACACTCTCGTCATTCCGGCAGCGTTCCTCATGGGAATCGGACGACTCGGGAACTTCATCGACGGCCAGATCGTCGGTGCCGTGACGGACGTGTGGTGGGCGGTCCAGTTTCCGGACGCGGACGGCTTTCGCCACCCGGTGGTGCTGTACGACGGTGCGAAGAATCTGCTACTGATGGCCTACCTGATGCGCGTGAAACGAGTAAACACGACGCCTGGCGCGACCGGGGCACGCTTCGTGTTCTGGTACGCGTTTCCTCGCTTCTTCATCGACCTCTTCAGAGACTATCCGACTCACCGGCTCGCCCTCGGGACCGGGCAGACGCTCAACATCGTGATGGCCTTGCTCGGCGCTGCACTACTGTATCGCTCGCGCTTGCGGAGGCTAGGTCGTCTCAGGAATAGTTTAGCTACCGCTCCATCCCCTGGCGGGACGCTCGACGCGGCGCCGTTGGTCTCCCAGCGCATCGCCTTCATATGTCTGCTAGCGTTCTGCCTGACGATCCCGAGCAACTGGACACAGGATATCCCGTCCCGGTACGGCGAACGACACTCGGGACTGGAGCACTCTTGGCTGTACCCCATGATCGACACTGCGCCACCGCCTGCAGATCCTCCGGTGCTTGCTCAGCCTGGCGGACGTTTCGAGGTCGGTGCGCTCGGCGGTGACCCACGCACGGGGAGGGAGGGGGCCAGTTCTGTGGTGACTATGGCAATCGGTCCACGAGTGAGATGACGCGATCAATCCTGACGCTCGTCCTGTTTGGGACAGTATCGGTTTTCGCCGTGGCCCAATCGACCACTCTGGACACGTTCAACGAACCTCACAGCGGCACGCCGTTCCCAGTCTCGCTGATCCCGCCTGGCGACACGACGCCGCACTGGATCATGGGGACGGGGCTCCGGCAGCGGACGATTCTCAAGGTGAAGATCTATGCGTTCGGACTTTATGTCGATCCAGAGAGTGCTCGCGCATCTCTCTCTCGGTTCGCAGGTCTACCGGCGTCGACGCTCATGCGCGACGAGAGTTTCTACCGGCACCTCCTCGATCTGGACTTCGCGATGACGCTTCGGCTAGTCATGACACGTACCGTCAACGGCGCCGACGTGGCCGAGGCCTTCGACGACGCCCTGAGGCCTCGGATGACGCGGGCCATGATAGACGCAAACAACTTCGGCGATCTGGCGGCACTGGAGAAGTTCCGCGAGTACTTAGACGTGGACGAGGTGAGGACTGGCACAGAGATCGTCTTCTCCTGCGGTCCGGCGGGGCGCTTGGCTACCTCGGTTGGAGGAGACGAGCGCCCACCCATCGACTCGCGGGCCCTATGCCGAGCGCTGTTCGACGTCTACCTCGGTGAGGATCCGATCTCGGATGACGGCAAGAGGAGCATCATCGCCGGATTGCATGGTCTGGTCGAGGGATGAAGGAGCCATGCCGGTCAGGTTGCGCCTCATATAGGTGCAAGTCATTCTTCCCGTAGCGCAGAATCCGTTGTGCCTGCTCTTTAATCAGGCTTAGGGCGCGCAGGATGCCAGCGCCTGGTCCAGAGCGTTGGGTTTCCCTACTCGCACACGACGCCGTCATTGTCGCAGCACGCAGCATTCGCGTCTCGGTGTACAACCATCAGCTCTGCACGGTACCGGAATCGATCTGGCGATATTCCCGGAAGTCCATTTCTGACTAGAAAAATGACTACGTGTCTGAATGTGCCGACTGTGGCGTTCGAAACGAGTGCGGCGGCTTCTTCACGTCAGGGGTTCGACGAAGGTGCAACGCGCATATTCGGCCAGTATAAACCCTCGCAACGGGCATAGCTCTTCGGCTCTAACACGCCCTTCTTTAGGTATGACTTAGGGCATCACTGTGCCCCCGTCGCGGTTTTTTGATCTGACGTAATCGTTCCAGCGGAGTGGACTTACCCCCTCCACTCACCCACGGCTCGGCCGTCTCGCTATGTGTGATCACTTTCACAGAGGCTCTGTGCGCTACGTCATGGTGAGCCTGGTCGCGACTGCCTACACTGACATCCTCGACTGCGGATGAGCCGCAGACGGACACAGCAGCACTAACGGACGAGCAGTTGGACGAAAGAGAGGAAGCGATGACAAGGAAGCCCCACGCTGTCGAAACGTGTAAAGACGATGTGTTGACCCTCGAAGAGATAGATGCGCTTAGCGGCGGCGTGGTGCGACGACGACGTCTTCAAGCGGCGAGACGGCCGAACCTGGCGAGTGGGCCTGTTCCCTGTCCCATGCAACCGATGCGGGCGCTTACACCCTGTCCAATGCGGCGTCACCTTGCATGAAACAAAAATTGGCGGCCGTAGATGTCGGACCGACTATTTTTATTTCCTCGTTAATCATTGCCAGGATCAGGACATTGGCGACTCGGCGTCCAGTACTCCATTACTGAATCGTCCTTTACTGCCACGGCGGAGACGCAGCGTACTGACAGCGCCGCGCGCCGGACCAGGGCTTGGGAGCGGCATCATTCCCCCCGCGACTCCTCCCAACTGCTCATCACTCAACTCAGCGCCCCCCTGTACATCCTCGATCGAAAACTCGCACCCATGGGCTGCGCCCAAGGCGACCAGGGCATCGCCGGTGATCTCCTCACCGACCTTCGCCTGCAAGTCCTTACTCTCGGCCACCTGTGTCATGAACCGTTCAAGATGCTCTTTGCTCATGGTCTCTCTCCTCCGATGTGTCCATTGGCGGTAACGGCAACGAGCCGTGCATCGTACGTGATCGGTTCTCGCAGATCACGACGTTGTCGGCGTCGACGCCGATCGTACCACTGGGAGGCGTTGGCTCGTACCATGAGGGAAGACTGAACCCCGGTACAGCACGGCCGATGATGCTTTAGACCCAACATTGGCGGGTATAAATGTCGGTCGGGTATTATAGATATGCCGACTCACGCCGCGGTTTTTTGACCTAATAAAACCGCGCCAGAAAAAAGGGGCGACCGGGGTATCTAAGCTCCATCTAGGCTGGTAATATCCGTGGACAGAAAGACGCTTTGTGGGTAATACCTAGAAGCCGAAAACCGAAGTGTCACAGCAGGCGTTCTTTAGGGTGTCACTTCGACTCCCGCCGCCTCCATTGTTTTCCCTTGGCAAATACAGGGGCCTTACCCCGTCTTCCTATGTCTCCCCGCACCAGATCAGACACCGGCTGATCGAGGACCTTGATCGCGCTCTCGATTGCCGCCGGGCTGAGGTGCATGTACCGCTGCGTCGTCCCGAGGTCGGCGATGGCCTGGGTGTTCTCCAGCCAGTGTCATTCTGTGTCCGAAGTGCAGGCGAATGGTGAGCCATGAGAGCCCAGCACGACGCGTCAGTGCGGCCAGCTCGGCCGGCCGAAACGCGCGGCGCACCGACAGCGGTCCGTCGTGACGTAAGACGGCGTTAAAGGGCCGGGTAAAGAGCCAACTCCAGGCATAGTGCCGCCAGCATCGGACCAGGTCATTGACGACGATCCCTCGTGTCGCTAGCGTGTCGAACGACTGGAGCGTGCGGATGACGTCGTCATCGGTCAGATGATGAAAGAACAGCGAACAGCTGACGTAGTCGAACATACCTTCTCGACACGGCACCCGATGGACATCGGCACACACGTAGCGGAGCCCGGCCGCGTCACTGGTGTTCCGTTGCCGAGCTGATCGCAGTGCGCTCGCGCTGATGTCGAGGGCGGTGACCCTGACATCGAAACCCCGTGCGTGCCCCCACCGAACCAGAGCCCTCGCAAAATCGCCGCCGCCGGTTGCCACGTCCAGCACCTCCACCCGCTGGCCCACCCGCCATCCGCGACTGAACTCCTCAAACCGGTGTAGTGTCGCGCGGGTGCCACCGAGCCAACGATTGATTCCACCGAGAAATTGGTAGACATCGTCAACGACGTCCTGTGGCGGCGTGTGGTCATCCATGAACTCGCGCTCAAGCGACCGTTGGGACATCCACATGGGATCAGGACCGTGAGTCGGAGGTCGGACGTCGCGAGCCAAAACGTCGTGTGTCGGCGGCGACGGAGCCTGAAGCCCAGAGCCCGTCCTGACCGGCGTTCGTCTCTCGACCCCGCTTTGAACGAACGCAATCAAAGGGTCCAGAGCCGGACACCTGGGAACGTCGGAGCGCCAGGTTGAGCAGTGGCTCAACGCCCCACGCCAGGTGGCGTAACACCCACTCCGCTCGACGCTCGGTGCGACCCAGGGAAAGTATCAGCCGGCCAAGTCGATTTGCCGCGCGCCCCATCTCGAGCCGGCGTCG
This sequence comes from Vicinamibacteria bacterium, assembly GCA_963578805.1. GTDB lineage: Bacteria > Acidobacteriota > Vicinamibacteria > Vicinamibacterales > UBA8438 > CAUZIB01. Next base: position 11,842 of record CAUZDY010000064.1, read on the forward strand.
CTCGTACTTGTCGAACGCTCCGGTGACAATCGCATCCGCCGCGATCCGCGTCGCTGCCAGGGCCAGTGCCAGGCCGCCCGCAGTGATCGGGTCGGGTGTGCCGGCCGCGTCACCAACCAGAAGCAGCCGTTGACTTCGATCGACGATTCGCGGAACGTACAGTCCAAGCGGTGCGGCGGCGAGCACAGGTGTCGTGAATTCAAGGTGAGACAGGCGGCCTCGCAGCCACGCCGTCTTGTTCAGCAGGTATGTGATGCCGTCTCGACGAAAATGACGATAGTCAAACAGCGCCGAAACCGACGCCTCTCCCCCGCCAGTCGGCGCGACGTAGAGCTCTCCGTCGTCATGAAAGAAGACCTCGACGCGGTCGCCGAGCCCGGTCAGACCCACAACATGGCTGGAGAGCCCTGCGCGTCGTGGAGAAGCTACCTTACCAGGAAGCTGGCGGTGAAACATCGAGTGGCACCCATCCGCGCCAACAAGCAGCCCGGTCGGACCAGGTCGATACGCCGTTCCGGGTCGAGCATCAATATTCGGCGTGCCACCCGCGAGCTCGAACAGCCAGGCATCAAATCGGTCGCGGCGAACGACGAGCCCATCATCATCAGGGAAATCGGCGTCGGCCGATGCCGTTCCGGCAACGAACCGCAGACCCTTCACATGTGGGACATCGGGAATGCCGGCGATCTGACGCAGGGCAGCAACACCGTGGGGAAGCAAACCCTCGCCGCACGGCTTGAGTCGCGGATGGTGCGCTTTTTCGTAGAGCACGACCGTCACACCCTGCCGACCCAACAGGACCGCGAGGGCCGAACCCGCCGGCCCACCGCCCACGATCGTGACATCGGGTGTCCTTTCCACGTTTCGTCCGGGTCACCACTCGAGCGTCAGCATCTCGGCCGAAAAACCTGGCCCCAGAGCCATCATGAAACCCGTGTCACCGGCTCGGGGCCGATCTGAGGCAACAAGGTCGCTGAGCATGAACAGTACCGACGCGCTTGACTGATTGCCGTATCGGCGCATGGTTTCGCGAGCGTTGTTGAGCGCGACGTCGTCAAGGCTGAACACCGAGCGGTAGGTTGCCATGACTTTTGCGCCGCCTGGATGGAGGATCAGGTGGTTGAGGTCCGGCAGCGACAGGCCCTGAGCGTCCAGGAATTGATTAACCACCGGCGCCACACCGGTCGCGACGAACTCGGGTACGTCCCGGGACAAGACCAAACGCATGCCGTCGGCGGTAAAGTTCCATCCCATGAGGTCCGGGGCCTCATGAAAAAGGTGCGTTCGTGTCGCCCGAATCGCTGGGCCCTCGCCTTCCGTCTCGTCACCCGCGACGACGACGGCAGCGGCTCCGTCGCCAAAGAGCGCGGCGCCGACCAGGTCGGTAGCGGTCCGCGCGACGGGAGAAAAGACCAGGCTACAGAGCTCGACCGAGATAACCAG
>CAUZDY010000065.1:0-13213 GCA_963578805.1 Vicinamibacteria bacterium
CGTTAGCGTGACCGTCTGAGACCCACCTGCCGTGACCGTGCCAGTAGTCGGGTTTGCGGTGACGACTGACGTCCCTGTGCTGATGCCGCTCCACGTCAGCGTACTATTCCCCGCGTTGCTGATTGTGAGCGCTCTGGCACGAAACTCGCTCAGAACTCGGCGGTTTGGATGCCAGGAACGAAAGGTCGCTCCGGAAGGCGATCGGATCGCGGTTGTCGAGGTCGTCAGTTAACAATCGCGGAGCACAGTGGATCGGTCTCGCCGCGGGCAACACGGCCAAAGCGCCGGAGCTGGTAGCCGAGCGTGTCGCCTCCTGGGATGTCCCGTAATCTCTTGCCTTAACTGATCGACGCACGTTTCGCGGTGAGCTTTGTAGCACGTCCTGTGGGGGTTAGGATGCGCAGAAGGCGATTTAAGCGGTCGAGTCTGTCTTTGAGATACAGTTGACCACGGTTCAGTCGCTGAGCTGTTGTCTGATCAAGGTATTATGAAACGACATCAGAGTTTGGTTCCACTTTCTCGGCAGCATCATGACGCGCTCGTCCTTGCCCAAGGACTTATTTTGGGGCGGTCAAAGGCCGCACGTTCGAATTGGCCGACCGATCACAGATTGCAGGTTGACCAAATTCACGGCTTCTTTCAAGAGACATTCCTCGCACATTTCAATACTGAGGAAAAGTACCTTTTTCCGTGGGTGGTAGAGCGGATGCCAGGCCGAGTAGCATTAATCGAGGAACTCCGGCAAGATCACGACGATCTCCGCAGTCTCGTTCGCGAGCTTTCAGCAGGATGTTTAAACGAGTTAGGCGCAAGGTTGCCGAATTTTGGCCGGCTCATGGAGGGGCATATACGGAAGGAAGAGCGAGTGCTGTTTCAGGCCATCCAAAGTGATCTAGAGGCCGTTGAACTGGACGAGATCGGGGCAAACATTAAGGCTCACTTAACTGGCCCGCGCAATTGTTTATTGGACTGATACTCGAAAGCGATCAAAGAAGCGTCGAGTACCGGTGCCCAACGAGGATGACTCCCAGGAACTTGCTAACGGCCAGAAACTCGCGCGTTAACCGCCGGTCATCGCCTCGAGGCATTGGAACGGATGTATCGGTTGATCGGTACTAGTCAGGTGGTCGCCTGATCTCGATAGACGCGGTGACCCACTGATCGCTTCCATTGAGTTCCCAGCGCACCGGACCGGAAGCGCCAGCCGAAGAGTGCCGAGTGTCTGACACCGCCAATCCAACCGCTCGTTCAGTTGCCGCGCACGCCGACAACGGCGGGCCGCAGCCATTCACAGGGTCTGTCGAGGCGTCAGGGAAAGACACCATGTTGAGCCGCAAGGCGGGAGGAGGATCAGTTAAAGCCAACGAGCCGCTGAGAAAGGTTCTAGCTTCGTCCAGTTCAGAGACGACGACTCTTAGCACGCGGGAGCCGTCTCTCGTCGTTTCCACCATGGACGCTGTCGGTCTTGCCGATGACCCGCGTTGAACACGCGTAGCGCCGATAGGGGCATTGGTATCTACGTTCGAGAATCGAAGCACCGCACCTGCCGCCCTTCGCATGCTACCCCAACTGAAGGAAACACTGGTCTCCGATCCATCGGCGATGCTGTAAAAGACCGCCAGTTGGCATGCAGTCCCTTGTCCGTCAGACTGACACGTCGCACCGTTGAAACCGGCGAGACCAGGCACTGCCGTCCATCCATCCGGACCAGATGTATTCGGGTTGGCTTTAATGCCGAGGACAGCAATAAGTAGGTCTGCGTTTTCGGCACCGCCTGATGGCACGTCGATGGACAGCGAGCTGGCTCCGTCTGGTCCGGTCTGGCCAGTGACGACATTCTCAAAGCTTGGAGTTGCGCCGCAACCGCCTAGACAGAGGCTGGCCACCACGGCCGCGAGAGGAAACACTGTACGCTTCAACACGAGTGACAGGATATATGGTTTATTACACATTAGTCATGTCAAACACTCCATGAGCCAATAGCGGCGTGCGCAGTGGAGAGCTGACGGAAACGTATCAGGTGCGAGTGAACAACTCGCTGATCTTACAGGGAGGACTCGACGGGGGTGCGTTAATTCCTAATTCCTCCTATTTCGTCCGATATCCTGTGTTACAAATTTGAGTTTCAGAGGAACAATTTTTGGAGGTGACTCCCATGTCTCGATATATTTCCCCCTACGTTCTGGTCCTCAGCCTGTTCAGCACGAATGGTTTCGCCGCCCAGACCTGTGATCCGGACGGCGAAGTTCAATTTGTCTGTGGCCCCATAAACCCCGAAGATCTATATCAGATTCCAGACACTCCTTGGGTCATTGCTTCGGGCCGGGTATCCGATGTGGAGGGTCCGATCTACGCTGTGAACATTCGTAATCACAGCTCTCAAGTTATATTTCCTGAAAACGCTGCGTTGCCTAAACAGGACACTGCCACCTATCAAAATTGCCCAGGGCCAAACACCAGTAGCTTTCAACCCCACGGTCTTACTCTGCGAGAAGGCAGTGGTGGCATGCATACCTTGTACGTTGTAGGTCACGGCGAGCGGGAAGCTATTGAGGTATTTAATCTAGACATTCGTGGTGACATCCCATCGCTTGGATGGGTCGGTTGTATCGTCGCTCCAGAAGGCACGAAACGGATCAACTCAATTAGCGCTTTACCCGACGGCGCCATCGCAGCGACAAACTTTGATACCGCTGGCGGTGAATTGTGGGAATGGCATCCAGCTCGCGGTTGGGCAGAAGTGCCAGGAAGTCAGATGCCTGGACCCAACGGGCTTGTTTCTTCTGCAGACGGTCAATGGTTTTATATCGGCGGCTGGAGTGATCAGGCGCTGGTGCGCCTATCACGGGGAAAAACCCCGATAGAAACTGATACGGTCCCAGTAGGATTCAACGTAGACAACGTGCGCTGGGGTACTGATGGAGGCATAGTGGTTGCCGGTCATGTTACGCAGTGTGATGATTCCACCCCCTGTGAACTGGCGGTTGCTCGTGTTGTGAAGGTGAATCCGTTGACGCTTAACGTGCAACAACTTGTGGACTATAAGGGTAATGATTTTTTTAGATTGGGAACTGTTGCTATCGAAGTAGATGATGAGATCTGGGTGGGAGGCATACGAGGAAGCCTCGGTATTGCCAGGTTTCCACAATAGAAGAGTGCGTTACCAAACCACTGTAATGGTAGCAACAGGTCGTGTCGGTGTTCGTAGGGAAGATCGCATTCACCGTGGCGCACGGCATAGAGCCTCTACGAAAGTGCTCACAGATCGCCGAAGCCCAACGCCTCGCCGTTAGAGGCCCGCTACGGTCGATACGCGCTCGTACGACTGCAGGCGGTCTTCCCGACTAGGCAGGAGCGTTGATAGCATCAGTTCATCGGCGCCGCTGTTCTGTGCCAATGTTGTCAACCCCTCCAGAACTCGCTGTGGCCCACCGATGATCGCACCAAGAAGGAACTCGTCGGCAATTGCTTCTTCTTCCTTCGTGAAGCGGTAGGCAAGAGCATCTTCAATGCTGGCAATTGGCGCCCGACGACCCGTTCTGTTTCGCACGACCGCCAGACGAATTGGTGCCGCCATCTGTTCAGCCTGCTCATCATTTGCGCCACACACGACCGTGACCGCCAGCATTGCGTACGGTGTCTTGAGACGGGCCGACGGATTAAACTGATCTCGGTACCATGCGATGGCTTCCGTTGCGTTGCGCATGGCAAAGTGGCCAGCGAAGGCGTAGTGGGTACCGAGCGAGGCAGCAATCGATGCACCGCCGCGGGTTGAGCCGAGCATCCAAATAGGTGGAAGATCGACGCCAGACGGCATGGGGATAACATCCCCAAACGTGTGCCCGTGTGGAAACGTGGCGTCGGCGAATGCGAGCACTTCTGCCAGACGCTCGTTCGGGTCGTCGCTACTGCCGCGCCGTAGTGCCGCAGCGGTCACTGGATCTGTACCGGTAGCCCTGCCAAGGCCAAGGTCTATGCGTCCAGGGTGAAGCGCTTCCAGTGTGCGGAAAATCTCCACTACTCTGAGCGGGCTATGGTTCGGCAGCATGATACCGCCAGCGCCAATACGCATGCGCGTCGTCGTCGCGGCGATATGGGCGATTAGAACTTCTGGCGCCGACGCTGCGATATTCGCCATGCCGTGATGCTCGGCTATCCAGTAGCGGGTGTAGCCGAGCTCGTCACAATGGCTCGCCAGTGCCATCGAATCGAGAATTGCCTGGCGCGGTGTGGATGAGGCCCCAACCGGCGAAAGGTCGAGGATAGACAGCGGAACCACGATTGTTCAGTGTAGACGCAATTGTTGGTCTGATTAGTGAAGAATGTTCGTAAATGGATGGATGTATGGGAAGAGCGAGCGTGTTCGATTCGGCGTAGAATGCCTCGTTCAGCCACAATAAATTATGTCCTTGAGTCCTAGTCCCCGTCTCGCCCATTACGACGTGACCTTCCTCACCGGTGACGGCTGGAGAGGCCGTCAAGTTTTGATCCGTCTCTTTTCCGGAGCTCTCACATGATGCGCTACATACACCGTTTATTGTTCGGATTCGTCGTGTCTGGCCTCTCGTTTTCGCCTCTCGCTTCGGCACAGATGGTCGATGTAACGTCGGCGAGCATCAAGGAGTTGAACCAAGCGTTCGATGCTGGCACGTTGACTTCGGAGATGCTCGTTGGGCTGTACCTTGCTCGCATCGAAGCCTACGACGAGGCTGGACCGAAACTGAACGCCGTCATCACTCTGAATTCCAGAGCCAGAGAAAGAGCTCGTGTACTCGATGCGGAGCGGAGATCAAACGGTCCACGTTCCCCCCTGCACGGCATCCCCATTGTCCTGAAGGATAATGTCGACACCGCCGATCTCCCGACGACCGCCGGTTCCAGCCTTCTGGCGGGGTCTATTCCGGTGGACGATGCATTCCTCGTCCGCAAACTCCGTGAAGCCGGGGCCATCATTCTCGCCAAACTCAACATGAGCGAGTTCGCATCTGGCGGCGCGACAAGCTCGCTCGCCGGACCGACTCGCAATCCACATGATCTTCTCCGCACGCCTGCTGGGTCGTCTGGCGGCACAGGCGCATCGGTCGCGGCGGCCTTCGCGCAGGTCGGTCTGGGGACCGACACCGGTGGTTCCATCCGTGGACCGTCAACCGCAAACGGAATCGTTGGACTCAAGCCCACGCACGGCCTCATAAGTCGGGACGGCATCATCCCGCTCGCGCTGTCGTTCGATACGGTGGGTCCGATGGCTCGACACGTCTACGACGTGGCAGTCGCGCTGGGCGTGATGACAGGGATCGACTCAGGAGACGATGCCACCTTGAAGAGCGAAGGGCGATTTGAGACTGACTATACCCAGTATCTCGATGCGGATGCCCTCGACGGCGCCCGACTCGGGATCGCTCGTGATTTTCTGGATCAAGATGGCGATGTGGACTGGGTCATCGAGGCATCACTCGAGGTTATGCGTGACGCTGGTGCGACGGTCGTCGATGTGCACCTGCCCGAATGGCTACTTGGAGCAAGCCGTGGTTTCTACATAACGGTTCGTGACCGCGAATTTCGCGCACAGATCCGAGACTACTTGGTGACGCTGAAGCCTGGGTTTGCCAAGAATCTGGCCGAGTTGGTTGAGCAATCACTTCGACTCACCGCTCCCATCGACGGTACACGTCCGAATCCAGGCCGATGGAGTCTGTTTCGGCAGCAGGAGAAGAGCGGCACACTGTCCGACTATGAGTATCGGGCCGTGATCGAGAATGGAATGCCCATGGTGCGCACGATTGTTGCGGGCCTCATGGAAGCCGAAAACCTTGATGCGATTGTCTATCCTACATCGCCACGTCGGCCCGCTCGGGTCGATGTCGATTTGTTGCCTTCCGGTGGAAGCGATGGAAGACTACGTCACTCGCCCGCCAGATATGCCAATCTGACGGGCTTTCCGGACCTCATCGTGCCGGCCGGTTTTACCGGTAACGGGCTTCCGGTTGGGATCTCCTTTCTGGGTCGGGCCTTCGACGAACCGCGTCTGCTGGCGTTGGGTTACGCGTTCGAACAGCTCTCCAAGGCGCGACGTCTTCCGATCAACACGCCACCGCTGGAGGAATGAGTCAGAAGGCGTTGGGCAATCACTTCTAGGAACTCAAGCGGGTTCCGGAGGCGCAATAGAACTACCGTGGATCCGCCCGCCGATTCCCACTACGCTAGGGCCAGACAAAGCGGGGTCGAGCTATCTGTGCTCCGTCGCCACTAGTCGGGGTGCCTCGCGTTTGATCGAAGGACAACTCGCTAGTGTTTTCGGTCAACAGGACGTGGAGAAGAGACCATGGCTCAAACATCCAGGAAGCGGGTAGGGCTCGTCCTCGGGGTTGTGTTGGCGGCGGTATTGCTGCTGACCGGTCGATATTTCCTGGGGGCACAATCGACCGCTGCGCTCCACGATGATGCGATTGTCGTCGACGGGCATGTACACATTACAAACCGAGTGTACTGGGAGGGGATCGATCCGTGGGAGGCACAGACGACCGGTCTCTGGGACTATGCCCGGGCGAAGCAGGGCGGGCTCGACGTCGTGATCGAGCAGCTGTATATCGAGGACCCCTATAACAACTACAACTACGCGGTGAAGCAGGCGGTCCGTCTGGTCGAGACGTTCTACCGGGTGCTGGAGGCGAATCCGGAACGGATGGAACTGGCGCTCACGGTGGCGGACATCCGCCGGATTGTGGAGGGCGGTAAGACTGCGGTCATCCTGGCGCTCGAGGGTGGATTCGACATGGAGGGCGACCTCGACGTTCTGAGATTGTTTCACCGTCTCGGCGTCCGGAAGGTGCAGTTCGCGAATCACAACACGACGAATGCGTTTGTGGATGCCGGGCTTGGCGATCAAGCGTGGGGTGGTATCACGGACCACGGCCGGGCGGTTATTCAGGAGATGAACCGTCTGGGGATTCTGATTGACGTTTCACATGCGTCGGACGCTGCGCAGTTGGCAATCATAGAGGCGAGTGCGGCACCGGTCGTCGCGAGCCATCATGGACTCCGACAATTTTCGAATCACACGAGAACCCTGTCGGATGCTGTCCTCACGGCGATGGCTGCCAAGGGCGGTCTGATTGGCATCCATTCCTCCGGGGGCTTTCTTAGTCAGAAGTTTCTCGACTGGCAAGCTGGTCAGTCCTCTGAGCCTGAAGTCGATTGGCTCCAGGATTTGATTCGGTCGCCCAGTCGAGACTATGGCCAGTACATTGATACGCTCGATACCGAGATGCGAGAGAACTGGAATCATGACAAAGGTCATAGCCTGGTCGGATACGACTTCGGCGTACCGTGGCGAGAACGGCAGCAGGAGACCCTCGATGCGGGCGGGCCCCTGCCGACCGAGGAGGACTGGGCGGCGCATGTCGATTACGCTGTGAATCTGGTTGGAGAGGATTACATCGGTATCGGGTTGGACATGATGGATGGCAGGGCGAACATGCGCGACTTCGACGCGACGAGCTACCCACGCCTGACCGGGGCCTTGGTGGATAGGGGATATGCCCCCGAGAGGATCCAGAAGATCCTTGGGGGAAACTGGCTACGGGTGCTCGACGCGGCCAAGGTGTCCCGGTGAGACGATGTTGACGTGGCGCTGAGTGAGGTGCTGTCCACTCGCGTAACTAATCCCGTCACCGCTTCATTGTTGGAGGTGCGCACATGTTAAATCGACGTCGGTTCAATGCGTTACTAGCGGGTGCAACCGGCTGGGTCGCGCTGGGCCCAATTGGAACTGCTTCCGGCCAAGGACAGTCGCAGGGAGCCATTTATGCCAGTGTGGACGCTCGGCTCTACAGGATTCGTCATGACGGCAACGTTCTGACTCGAGATTCTCGCCCTCTGATCCTCCCCGCGCAGGTACAAGAGGCATGGGGGCATCCTTCTGGCAGGCATTTCTACGTCGCAAGCAGCGACGAGCGCACGTCGACAAGTCCCGTGACGCATCACTATCTGAACGCGTTTCACGTGGGCTCGTCGGGAGACCTTAAACCGTTCGGAGGGGCCGTCCCACTGGCTCATCGGCCGATCCACATTACCGTCGACCATCGCGGCGAGTACTTGATATCGGCATATAGTGCGCCGAGCGGGATTTCAGTTCATCGTCTCAATGCCAATGGGTCGATCGGTAACGAAATCGAACAAGAGGCGACCCTTAACGTCGGATTCTATGCTCACGCCGTTCGCGTCATGCCCACGAACCGTGCGGTTATGCTGATTACCCGCGGCAACGAACCGGTCCCTGGCGTGAGAACTGAGGATCCAGGAGCTCTGTATATATACGGCTTCGAGAACGGGCAGCTGACCGACAAGCAGTCGGTGACGCCCAACCAGGGCGTGGCATACCGCGTTCGACATGCCGACTTCCATCCCACTGGAAGATGGGTCTACGTAGACGTGGAAACCCAAAACCTGCTTCACACGTACAGCATTCGTGCGGATGACACGGTTTCGGAAGAGCCCTTGTTTGTCAGCACCACATTAGCCTCGCCATCAACATCGAGAGGAGGGCAGACAACATCATCGATTCGGATGCATCCAACGAATAACAGGACTTTATACGTCGCGAACCGAGGTCGAGGGACAGAAGTCTTTCAGGGTGAGACAGTGGCGAATGGTACCGAAAACACAATCGCGGTGTTCTCGATCGATCCGCAAACAGGCAAGCCGACACTAATTCAAACGATCGACACCCACAGCATTGCTGTCAGGACGATGGCTTTGCCTCCGGATGGTCGAACGTTGATCGCTGCGAGCACGTTACCTGGAAGAATTCGTACCCAAGGCCGTTTGGAAACAGTGCCTGCCGCTTTGACTCTCTACGATATCGAAGACGACGGTAGGCTGACGTTCAAGTCCAAGCTTGATGTCGACACTCAAGGAGAAACGATGTTCTGGAGCGGGGTTGTCTAGTATTGAGCCGTCAACCGTCCATTGCATGGAATTAAGCTAAAACGTCACCGTTCGTTCTGACGGTCACGGAACGTTTCAATCGAGACCGAGATCGGGTAAGGCGTTCGATTTGTCGACGGCAGCTGTGATCAGGCCATTGAGACGTCGGATGACAGCACCTCGCTCTGGAGGGCGCCTTCGGCTGATCGCGCTGATCGAGGACGCGGAGGCTAGTCTGTGCGCTTGACGTATAACAGCAGATGGGGTGAAGTCGCTCTCGCCGGGCGGTTAACAAGTGGAGCATGAGGGCACAGAGACGTAGTTGCGATAGGGAGACAGAACGATGACGAGAGCCAGAGCGGCAGTGCTCGGAGTGTTCGGAATCGGGTTGGCCGTCTGGGTGATGGCGATACAGCCCGGGCCGGGTGCTAGGCAGACAGCAGTACAACTTGACGGCGATGACATCGGTGGGGTGGTCAACGGTCCCAGCGGTCCGGAAGCTGGTGTGTGGGTGATTGCCGAGACGGTCGAGTTGCCGACCCGGTTCAATCGCACGGTGGTCACTGACGACGAGGGCCGGTATGTCGTTCCTGACTTGCCTGAAGCGACCTATGATGTCTGGGTCCGAGGTTACGGGCTCGTCGATTCACCGAAGCAGCGGGTGTCTCCGGGGACACACATTGACTTGACGGCTGTGGTGGCGTCAGATGAGCAAGCGGCTGCGCAGTATTACCCATCGGGGTATTGGTATTCGCTGCTGGAGGTTCCAGGTCCGGACGAGTTCCCGGGGACCGGCCAGGACGGTAACGGTATTTCACCCAGTGTGACCAGCCAGGGCGCGTGGTTGCGTGGACTGAAGTCGGGGGGGTGTACCGCCTGCCACGGACTGGGTAACAAGGCAACTCGAGAGATTCCGCCTCAATTAGGTGAGTTTGATTCGTTGGTGGCAGCTTGGGACCGTCGTATTCAGTCCGGACAGGCTGGTGGCAGCATGAGCGGGGCGCTTGATCGAATGGGACGTCGCCGGGCACTCGAAATGTATGCCGATTGGACTGGGCGGATCTTGGCCGGCGAGGTGCCACCGACCCCACCACGACCACAGGGCGTCGAGCGGAACGTCGTTATCACGCAGTGGGATTGGGCCGATCCGACGGCTTATCTCCACGACGAAGCATCGACCGACAAGCGCAACCCGACAGTGAACGCGAACGGTCCTATTTACGGTGCGCTGGAGGCTAGTGCCGACTACGTTCCGGTCCTGGACCCCGTGAACCATACGACCCGACAGGTGTTGGTGCCGGTACGGGATCCGGATACCCCGTTGGCAGCTGGACCACCGTTGGCGTCCTCTCCGTATTGGGGAGAGGAAGCGATCTGGGACAGCCGGTCCAACGTACACAACCCGATGCTCGACCAGGAAGGGAGGGTCTGGCTAACCTCGAGAGTACGGGGGCCCGAGAACCCGCCAATGTGTCTCGAAGGGTCTGATCATCCGTCAGCCAGAGCGTTTCCCAATGACCGTGCGAATCGCCATCTCGCCGTCTATGATCCCTCTAACGATCAGATGACACTCATCGGTACCTGCTACAGCACCCATCATCTAATATTTGCTGAAGATGACGACAACACGCTGTGGACTAGCGGTGGTGGTCAGGTCATTGGTTGGCTCAATACGAAGCTTTTCCTCGAGACTGGCGACGAGGAACAAGCTCAGGGCTGGAGCCCTCTGGTTTTAGATACCAACGGAAACGGCCAGCGCGACGAATGGGTGGAACCCGGAGAGGCGGCCGATCCATCGAAGGACACGCGGATCCGCTCAGGGTTTTATGGAGTGGCTGCGAACCCTAATGACGGAAGTATTTGGGGCTCATCACTCGGCATGCCAGGAGCGCTGCTACGTTTCGCTCCAGGCGAGAGTCCTTCGGACACCGGGCTAACTGAGATTTACGAGGTTCCCTGGGAAAACCCGCGTGCGAAGGTCCAAGGCTACTCACCCCGAGGGATGGACATCGATCGAAACGGTGTCGTCTGGACGCCGCTGGCTAGCGGACATCTTGCTAGCTTCGACCGCAGCCAGTGCACCGGTCCGTTGAATGGACCGGATGCGACTGGGCAACATTGTCCAGAAGGGTGGACCCTCTACGAGGAGCCGATGCCGAAAATGAAGGGGATCACCGAGTCGGGTAGTTCCGAAGGGAGCTACTACACCTGGGTCGACCAGTTCGACACATTCGGATTGGGTCGCAACGTCCCGATCAACACAGGAAACGCTGCTGAGGGGTTATTGGCCCTGCGAGACGGCGAGTGGGTTACGTTACGTGTGCCGTATCCACTCGGCTTCTACACCAAGTGGATGGATGGTCGGATTGATGACCCGGATGCCGGATGGAAGGGGAAGGGTTTGTGGGCTACGTGGAGCACACGAGCGCCGTTTCACTCCGAGACTGGCCAGGGTACTTCGAGCAAGGTAGTCCGGTTTCAACTACGTCCGGACCCGACTGCGAAGTGACTCTTGCTCGGGTGGAGTGATTCAGTTGCTTCCGTTTCAAGAAAAGAAAAAGAGGTGGTGTGCAGCTATCCGCACCATCCACCGCCCTCGCTGTTTCTGGTTTGAGGCGCTTTCGTCTGCTCTGGCACCGGCAGGGCGGGCACCTTCTTTGCTCGGTGGTGCAGGGATCCTGCCCCGCGCGTGTTACTGAACACCCGCGTGAGGCCATCGGGCGTGTTGCTCGCGCGGAGGTTATTCGCTGATGCGTTCCCAGGTGATGGCCGACTGCAGCTCGCGTCCCTCGACCATCTGCGGCGGAGGTCTCAGTGTTAATGAGGTGTCGTTGAGGTCGAAGAAGCGCTGGGCGTCGATCTCCGCCTGACCCGGATTGAGGTTTCCGATCCGGTGGTGAATCAAGTAGCCCTCCTCTTCGTGCACCGAGAACGGACCGAAGTAGCTACCATAGGTTTGTACCGCTTCGAGTGCTTGCTCTGGGGTCGGGGCCCCTGTATACACCGGGCGGTCTTGCCGCGAGATGTGCACCGCCATATGGCCGGATGGCATGTAAATGACGAACGCATCGTCCCACTGGTCGGTAAGCACCGACTCACCATTAGCCGTCGTGCGGGTGATGTCGCTGAAACGGTAAAAACCAAATAGACGCCGATGGGTTTCCGTAAGCTCCTCTTCGGGTAGGTCAGGGACGCGTTGCCAGGTGATGCGGCGCTTGATGCCCGAGTCGTCAGGAGGGGGCATCAAGATGAGTTGGTTTCCAGAGAATTCGTAGAAGCGCTGATTGTTGTTGGCAGAGTCCTGGGGTCTCACGTTGCCTTGCAGGTGGTGTGTGAGATACCCCTCAGCTTCGTTCACAGTATACGTTCCGAAGTACGAGGTATAGGTTCCCAATGCCCCCACGGCTTCTTCGCCGGTCGGCCGATCGCTGGCATACGGAGGTCGCCCGGGAGGCATGATGACGACCCCCATGTATCCGGCGGCGTCGTACATGATATACCCGACCTCGCCGTCGGCCCCGGGCAAAGGCGGGTCTGGTGTAGGCAGCAACTCACCGTCGGCGGTGATGCGCTCGCGGCCGACGAGTTCCCAGTTCCCGACGAACTGTAGTCTTGGATCGGGAGCCAAGGCGTCGACAGGCGGTGGGTCGTTGGTAAGGTCCCTCGATGGTGGCGGTTCCGAACAACCGGACCCGATGACAATGAACGTAAACAAGGTAAGCAGACTTCTTGGCACGTGTACCTCCCAGTTCAGGTCGTGGTCGACCGCATAACCCGACTGCTGGCGGTGATGCCAGACGTCGACCCTCGAGGCGACACCGGCGGACAGCAATTCTATACGCCCGGTGGAGCCTTTGACTATCCTGGGGATAGAATGCCTCTGAACCATTGCTATCTGTAAGACACTCCATGACCCTCAACGCCTGTTTCCGACTCGATCACTACGGCGGGACTGCCCTCATTGGCATGGCTGGCATGGGCTAGGTGTATCAGGTCACCGGCACAGTGCTGAACCGGCTATAACAGCTGAGTCCCGTCTCAGACACGAGATCGGCGGGGTGATTGACCACAATGTGGCACTTGGTTGTTCGAAGTAAAAGGGAGAAGACATGTCTTGGTTGGTTGCATGGTTTCTGACGGCTTTAGGATCTCTCTTGAGTAGTTCGTGTGTTACCGGCTTGGTTGTCAAGAGTAACGAACCGGTCCCCGCAATCACTTCGAGAGCCGTCTCATCAGGCATCCAGCCACCGGCGTTTGAAGTGATTGCGGGGACCGGTTCGTTACTCTT
>CAUZDY010000066.1:0-12617 GCA_963578805.1 Vicinamibacteria bacterium
TAGAAGGTGCGAGAGACAATCTCAAGATCGCGATCGAGATAGAGCGGCTCCTTCATCACCCGTCGTAGCCACAGACTGTGGTAGCGGTCGAGTTTCTCCTCCAGGCCATCGCCGGGCTGGCGAAACGAGTGGCTGCCAGTCTTCTGGTCCGGCAACAAGTAGATCGGTTTGGTCTCGGCGCGCATCTGCTCCAGCTGAGCGGGTTCGATGTCGATGCCCAGCTCGGAGAGTTGTTCGTACACAGGAGCGTCTGGCACCAGCATGAAGTTCGATTTAAAGAAGGTGTCGACTGCGCCATCGAAACTCTCATCGACAACTTCCAGATGTTCGCTGTACTCGGCTATCGTCTCGGTCGGGAAGTTGGCCATGGTGTAGACGCTGACCACTACACCGTGACTGCGTGCTTCTGCCATGAGCTTCGGCGCATGACGAACGTTGATCCCTTTTTTCATCAAGCGGTTGACTCGTTGGTTGAAGCTCTCGATGCCGAAGTTGAGCGTGCTTGCGCCCCCGGCAACGGCGCGGGAGATTCTATCGCTGGTCCAAGCTGATTCGGCGCGGACCATGGCAAACCACTGTATATCGAGGCCCCGTTCAGCGATCGCGTCGCCGATCTCCGCGGCGCCCGTGGCGGTTAGCAATGAACTACAGTTGACGAAGAGCGACGCGTTCCAGTGCTCGCTAAGTTCAGACAGATGTTGGGCAACATGCGCGGTGGGCACCTCCCGGTAGATGATCCACGAACTCATTGGCCCCCGGTCGGCGCTCTCAGAGCAGAACGTACATTTGCCGTAGTCACAGCCGTTCGAAAAACGAAACGGCAGCACCGGACGCGGGAGCAGGTAGCGATCCATCGGCAGGCCAGAGAAGTCGGGGGCGACCTCGCGTTCGAATCGATACTTGTAGGGTTCGGGGTTCTTGTGGACGTGGCCATTGCGGAGAAACGAGGCGTTAGGGATCTCCTCGATCGTACCCAGGTCCAAGGCGTATTCGACGGTGCGTAAGAGAGGCAGCTCACCGTCTCCTTCCACCACCACGTCGAAGGTTTCGACCAGTCGCGTCATGAGTGACGGTGGTATCTCCGATTCCGTCAGGCAATTGCCGCCGAGCACGAAAACTGGCCGTGGCTGGCGCCAGTCACGGGCAATCCGGAGCGCGTAGATCAGTTGGTCGACACTGAAAGCCGAAAACCCGATGACCTGGTACGGAGCCCAATCGGTTGCGTCGAGGTGCCGCTGGACGCTGTCGTCATAGGGGGCGTCGACGGCCAGCATGGAGTCGACGTCGGAACAACGCGAGAACATGCCGCCGATGATAGAACCCGGCTCGAACTTCAAGGGGTGGTACGTAAGCTCGACAAGACTCTTCAGCAGGCCGAGATGGTGGAGGGTCACCGAATAGGCAGTCTCGTGTCGGAAGGTCTCGATATCGCGAAGACGATCACAAATGCCGTGAAGGGCGCCGCGTTCGGCTTCGTTCATCGACAGAAATAATTCGATGAGATGCGTTGCGTCGGCATGGTTGGCATGACTGTCAACCAGAGTGGGAGCCTGCTTCGCAAGGCGTACGAAGAGCCTTTCGATGCCTTCTGCCGACGCGATATCGTAGAACGCCGAGATATTGAGATCGAACACGTCGACCGTGAGGCCCCCAGCACCCAGATAACCTTTGAGGCTGGCCGGCGCCAGCGTCGGGTAGGCGAACTGCCCGCCAGGCGGCAGAATGATCCCCACGCGTCCTTCCAATGGGGCTCGCTTGGATGCTATTTCAATGCCGCTCAAGGCTCATGTCCTGGCTTGGCGGGTCTTCGGCATCGACTCGCTTGACTCTGTCGACGTAACCTGGGGCGTTCAGCTGGAAATGCCGGCGTAGCGAGAGAGCGGAAGCGGGTAAGGGGCGAGATACCAGACCTGGGCTTGGCTGGCGCAAAGTCCACCGTCAGCCAAGGCTCACTCGAGTGCCATGAGCGGCGGCGGAACCACACTATCAGCGTGAAGCTCGTGCATTCCCACTAATTATTTGTGGGGTTGGTCCATGACCTGCGTCTCCATGGAGAGGACGATACGGCCCTGGGTCCGGACCCAGGGGCGTTTGCCAATCCTGGCTTCCACTCTCGACTGCGGTCGCAGTATCGACGGGTCGAAGGCATGCATAAACCCTTGGACCTCAGAGTCTTCCTCTTTGATCTGAGTTTCCTCGACACGGTACTTTTCAAGATCCTCAGCAGGGATGCTGTAGCACCCGTCCTCTGTGGAGATTTCAACCTTCGCCATTCGGTACTCCCTTTGGAAAAGTTCTCTACAAATACCTATCGCATGCTAGCGGCCGTCACGTGGCCCTCATTGTCCATTAATGCTAAGCTTTTTCAAGTAGACAATCAACCCGAAGTGTCACCCTGTGTTCGGGCCGGTGGGCAGCGGCAAGACTGCCGGTGTGGATGCCAGCGTATTCTGACTGGAAATTCCCAGAAGGCTCCTCTCTGGAGGCCCCTGCCTGCAGCTAAAGCTCTGACAGCGTTGAGTTTCTGGAGCTGACTCGCAGAAGATCGGGACGAATGGTGAACGACAGACAAGACCACGAACAGGTCGTCGTGCAAGGCCCGGACGGGCGGGTTTACGAAGTCCCCCGTGAAGTGCTGGAGCGTCACCGGACCCAACCGAACTGGGATGCGCTGGCGGAACGGGTCGACCGGCGCTGGTCGACCGGAGCCCGTGAGGTCGGGCCAGAGAACAACCCGGGTTCGACCAAAAACGATGTGCCATTGGCTCTTACCCATCGACCACGCCGCGTGCTCCTGGTCAATCCGCCGTGGGCTTCGACGCGGACGCCATCGCTACAGCTCAGCATCCTCAAAGTTCTCATTGAACAACAGGGAGTCGATTGTGACGTCCTCTATTCGAACCTCTATTTTGCTGAGCTCTGTGGCTATGAGAGCTATCAGGAGCTCGCCATGTCCGCCGGGCCATTTGTCGAGTGGGTGTTTTCGGCCGCACTCCACGGATCATTCAGCCCTCAGGGGCTTCCCCAGTCGGACTATCTAGATTATCTCGCGAGCAAAGGAATGCCTCCTTGGAAGAGAAATTTGCTGCGGACGGCGCGCGATAAGGCGGTGCGGTTCGTTGAGGTGTTCGAGCGACGCATTCCTTGGGGACGGTATGGTGTCATCGGCTTCGCGACCTCGATGTCTCAAAACGTGGCGGCGCTCGCGTTGGCTAAGCGTGTCAAGAGCCGCTATCCGAGAGCCCTGGTGGTTTTCGGCGGAGCCAACTGCGAGGGCGAGATGGGACGTGCCCTGCACCGCGCTTATCGTTTCGTCGATATCGTGGTCCGCGGTGAAGCCGAACCAGTCATCCCCGGTTTGATCAGGAAGGTGTTTGAGGACGACGAACCGGCAGCGTTGAGTGAGGTGCCGTCCCTTTGTTTTTGGGAGGGAGGCGAGCAGATCACCACCGAACACGCACCTTTGGTGGATAATCTCGACCGTCAACCGATCCCAGACCATAACGATTACTTCGACCAACTTGGCGATAGTCCCTTGGTGGGGACGATTAAACCTCACATTCAGTTCGAGGCTTCACGAGGATGCTGGTGGGGTGAGAAGAACCACTGCACGTTTTGTGGTTTGAATGCGCTCGGGATGGCGTTTCGCAGGAAGAGCTCGTCGAGCGTGATTCACGAGCTGTCGACATACAAGCGCCGCTACAACATCAGGTCGTTCACCGCCGTCGACAACATTCTCGATTGGAAGGCCTACCGCACCCTGCTGCCTCAGTTGCGAGAATTCGGCGATCTGGATCTCTTTTTTGAACTCAAGGTCAACCTGAACCGAGAGCAGGCCAGACTGTTGGTGGAAGCCGGCATCCGCCACGTGCAGCCCGGCATTGAGAGCCTCAGCACTCCCATCCTGCGTTTGATGAAGAAAGGCACCACGGGTATTAAGAATGTATGTTTCTTGCGCCGGTGCGAGGAGTTCGGCATCGAGTCGAGCTGGAACTTCATTTACGGATTTCCTCAAGAGCCCGCCAAGGAGTACGTGCGGATGGCGAGCAGCGTGGCAGCCCTGCACCACCTACAGCCACCCGCGGCGAACGTCCGCCTGGCGGTCGATCGGTTCAGTCCCTACCACATGCGCCCGGAGGAGCACGGGTTACGCCTGTTGGGCCCCCTACAGGACTTCTACTACATCTATAATCTCCCGCGCGAGATCTTGGAAGATCTTGTCTTTTCCTTTGAATATGAGCACGTGAACGGGAGTGACAAAGACGAGGTGGGATCGAGCCAGGAATGTTTTTTCGAGGCCGTCGAGGAATGGCAGAACGACTACCGACGGGGCTCACTTAGCTGGAGAGAAGAGGGCGGTCAGGTCATCATTAGTGATAGCAGAAACCGAACGACGGCTGGCGATATGGCGCTGTCCCCAGTTGATTCGCTGGTGTACAGACTCTGCGAGAGCCCACTCACGGCCACTTCACTGTATAAGCGCCTGCCCAGGCATGCACCGTCCGCCGAGGCTGAGATCGGTGGTCCAGCCGGAATAGAGCGACGCCTGAAGTCCTTCGAAGCGTGCGGCCTCGCCTACGAAGAAGATGGTCGCTATCTGAGCCTAGGTGTGCCGAAGGACTCTGCCTCGTGGATCCTCGAGGCGTGATCGGGCGCTGGAGATGGACCCTGACAGCCGCCAATCGTCACCATCAGAACAGTACTTCCGGTGCTTGAAGAACGGTCGTTTCATGGAACGGGGCGGCACCGCGAGGGAGCCGAGACTGCCGCTAGCATCCGGCTCGCAGAAGCATCTTGGCACTCGGAGCCCGTGGTCTCGTGTGCCGTTCCAAGCACGCTGATAGCACCAGAATGCCGAAGACAATTGGTCATGGCTGCTTCCTCCTGCCTACGTCGTGATGTTTGCAGGGCTCGTAGACGCGCTGAAATGTACGACGTGGACAGCCGACGGCTTCGCCAGAATCTCGAGCGAGCGAAGAAGGAGCCGACCGGCTCAGCTGGCTGGACGCATGGTTTCGAAATAGCGTTCCAGGGCACCGACGAGACGTTCCGCCAATCTACCGGCGGCGTCTCCCCGAC
The DNA here is from genome assembly GCA_963578805.1 of Vicinamibacteria bacterium. Classification (GTDB taxonomy): domain Bacteria; phylum Acidobacteriota; class Vicinamibacteria; order Vicinamibacterales; family UBA8438; genus CAUZIB01. The sequence continues at coordinate 5,080 of CAUZDY010000066.1, forward strand.
GAGCGATCCGACTCAGACTGTTTGCAACACTCAGAGCCTCGCCATAGGAAAGGGATCGGGAGGTTTCGTTTCGCTGTTCAACCGTTTGGTCCGCCAGGGTTGAGCCGACGCGCTCCGTGAGGTCACGGAGCAACCGATGCTGTTCCACTGCAACGGCGGCCAGTGTTGCGAAATGACTCGCGGTTTCGATGTCGGTGGCATCGAAGGGCCCGTCGATGCGGTCGAGAATCTGTAGAACGCCGATTACACGATCTTGTACGATGAGCGGAACGGAGAGGATCGTTTTCGGCCAGTACTCGACTGCGTCCCCGATGTCCGCGGCCCACCGTGGATCCTGCGTCGCGTCGTCGACCACCAGGGGCTGGCCGGTCGTGGCGCAGAACCCGACGATCCCCTTGTCCAGTGGGAGACGGAATTTGCGCAGGCTCTCCCCGCCTCCCCCCCTGACAACCTCGACGATCAACTCCTTGGCGACCTCGTCCACGAGGAACAAGGCAGAACCCTGCGCGCCGACGATGTGCTCGGCGGCGGCGACGATCAGCTCGACAAGTTCAGATTCGGTGGTCGGTCCAGACATACGCCCAACCATTCCCGCTTCCTCCAGAGCTTGCAGAGTGATCTCGACGTTCTCAAGGTCTTCCACACGGGCGCGAAGGCGTGCGTTTTCTGCCCTCAGTTCCTCACTTGCCTCGGTCACAATTCCGCTCCTGACGTGTTGAGTGCGGTCGCCCTGAGGACTGTCTTGAGCTGGAACGGGGTGAGGTCACGGTGCTTACTCCGGATTCTGGCCAGGAGTCCGGCGATGTGCGGGGCGGCGAAACTATTCCCGGTAACACTCAGGGTGTTGCCTCCTGCCCAGGCCAGATCGATACCGACGCCGGAAGCACCGAACTCCGGAGGAGGGGACGAACTGTAGTAGAACTCGAAGGGATCGTAGCCCTCGCGATCGGGGACACACGCCACTGAAAACGCGGATGAGTACATCGACGGATAACTCACGATCGGCATATTGTTCACCGCCGTCACGATGCAAATACCCCGGAAGTAGGCCTCTTCCGTCAGGCGGTGGAACTTCGCGTAGTAGTCCGAGTTGGTAGTTCCCAGGCTGAGATTGATCACGTCCAGCCCTTCCTGGATCGCCCAGTCCAGACCGGCTAAAAATTCGACAGCTCGGCCTCGCAGATTAGAGCCGAGGACCTTAATGCTGACGAGATCAGCCTCGGGGGCGAGCCGACGGACCACGTCGGCGCAGGCGGTGCCGTGGCCGAAGCTGTCATCGTGCACCTCCATCGAGCGGACGACCTCGCCAGACGCGCGATCCAGGTAAAACGAGGCCCAACCGGAGATTTCCTTGCCGACCGCGGGATGGTGGCCGTCAATCCCTGAATCGAGGATGCCGACGCGAATACCCCGGCCGCTCGTATTCCCCCAAGCCCACTCTCTCGTGATCGGACCCTCTGGGAGTCCATCGGAGACGAGCGAGAGATTCTCCGCGGAGAATTTGTCGCTCCAGGCTGGCAGGCTGACCTTCATCAAGGGTCCGATTGCTCTTCGGTGCTCACCTGCCGGAACGCGAGGAGGCTCTCGACCAACTCGAGGCACAGCCTGCGTTCCGCTGGCCCTGCCCGGAGGATCCGGCCCAACCGGGCGGCCACCGCGAGCTGTTGGTGATGTTCGGGATCGTGCTCGAGCCGCTTGGCCTGATCCAAGGAGACTTTGGAGAGGGTCTTCCTGCCGTCGCCGAGGTCGGCAAGAGCCGCTCGGAGCACCCAGGTCAGCGTGGAGGCGGTTTTGGATTGCTCCAGGGCGATCGCGGCCATTATGGCAAAACGTGAGACCGAATCGATATCGTCAACCGAGAACGAGGCCCCATCTTCCTTATCGATCAACTCAAGGACACCGATGATCTCGTCATCGCGAATCAGAGGAACACCGAGAATTCTGTCCGGACGGTAGGTCATCTTCGCGCCAACATCTTGGGCCCACCGGACGTCGTTCTGTACATTCTCGACCGCCAACGCTTGGCCTGTAGCTGCGACATACCCAGCGATACCCCGACCGACGGGTAGCCGCAGGTTTTCGAGCTCTTTCTCGGAGCCCCCGTGGACGAGTTCGACGACCAGTTCTTCTGTTTCGAGGTCGATGAGGAAGAGCGTTGCTCCACATGCCCCAACGACCCGGCGGGCCATCAAGACGATTTCCTCTAAGAGCTCTTTGTGCGTCCCTCCATCGAAGACCTTTCCGGCGATCGCGGCATCGGATAGCAAAGAGAGCATGCTTCTCTCGAACTCGCTCGCGTCGTTCGAGGTTTCACCCACTTGATTCTCTTTCGGAAGGGACAACGTTACTCACTGCAGGACCCTATCTACCATTACGCCACTGGTTTCCCCTATCGTCAAGCTCGCAACAGGACCCAGCCGGGAGGAGCTAACGCGGCGAGATCGTGATGGGACTCCGCAGTATCCACCTGTCTGGGGACCTGGACTTTGGCACGGCAACCCTAGGATCGGGAAGTGTTAGCCGGACTCTTCAAATTGACAATGGCGGGAGTTCCTTACTGACCTGGACTGGGATTGACGTGTATCCAGATGACGGCTCGCATCTCCCGGACTTCTTCACTTTCAGTCCGACGAGTGGCACGGTTGAACCAGGTGGAGCCGACGTATACACGGATGTCGTGTTTACGTGGTATCCAGAGGTTGGCGACGAGACCGGCAGCTTTAGCGGGCTCGTGACGGTAACCAGTGACGATAACTTCTATCCCACGAAATCCATAGCCTGGTCCGCTACCGCGGTGGAGCCCTAAAGTACCCAAACGAGAAAAAGGGGTCAACCGCGATGTGCAGTTGACCCCTATGGTTATTGGTCTGGATGACTGGATTTGAACCAGCGACCCCCTGTCAACTAACTGGGCCGAGGCCTTTGTAAACGAACTTCTGGATGCGTGCCCCGTACGTCTCGGACACATAGAGATTGCCGAGCGAGTCGGTTACCACGTTGTGCGCGCCATAGAACTGACCTGGTCCTTTTCCACCGGAACCGATCGTCGTTAGCTCCTCGAGCGTATCCCGCAACAGAATGTGAACTTTGTGGTTTCCCCCATCAGCGAGATAGATGTACGTTTGCTCCGGATCTCGCGAGAAGGCAATGTCCCACGTGGACCCGGCGCCCAGCGTCTGTTTCTCGATGAACCCTTCCTTCATAAACGATCCGTCTGCGTTGAACACCTGGATTCGGTCGTTAGCGCGGTCGCACACGTAGACAAGACTGTCGTTCGAGGTTTCAGCACAGTGCACGGGACTCCGGAACTGCTGGGCTGGGGGCGCATTGGGATCGTAAAGCCCGAGATCCGTGTCGTCAGGCATGTTGCCGTAGGCACCCCAGTGCCGCTTGTACTGGCCTGTCTCGGAGTCAAACACGATGACGCGCCTGTTGCCGTACCCGTCGGCGACATACACCTCGTCGGTCGCTTCGTCGACGCTGCCGTCAGTCGGCTTCCAGAAATTTTCTGTGTCGTTGCTGCCGTTGCGGACGCCATGCGTCCCGATTTGGAGCAAGAACGTCCCCGTCGGCGAAAACTTCAGCACTTGTGTGTCGTCGTCGCCATTGCCACTAACCCAGAAGTTCCCTTTGTAGTCGATCCAGAGGCCGTGGTTCGAGTCGGGCCAGTCAAACCCTTCCCCTGGCCCGCCCCAACTGCCAGTGAGGTCACCCTCTTGATTGAACCCCATGATCGGTGGGGCGACGGTGCAGCATGATGCGCCTGGCGTCTGGAAGTTTTCGGGAACTCCGGTGGTGCGATGAATCATCCACACAAGGTCAGCGCTGTCGACCGTAATGCCGATCCCGTTACCGATCGTCCAGTTGTTCGGTAGCGGTTTTGGCCAAAGGGGATCTACTTCGAACATCGGGGCCTGAACTGCGGCCTGGCCCTGAGCGGCCGCTCCCTCGTCCAGCAGCGTCGCGATGGTTCCCAGTGCGACGACGCCAGCAAGAAGACACACGCCTGTGGCGAGCTTTCGTTTCCGTCTAGTAGTCATTGTTTTTCTCCTTACCGGACTCAAGGGCCGACGCGCCCAATCTCCCGCACCGCTGCGGCATTGAGGCACGACTTCCGTCTGGCCGCAGAGTCTCGCGGCATTATATCCTGGATTTTCCTTTTACCAGCCGGATGAGGTTGTACCACATGTGGGCTTGCACGTCGTCCTGTGGAACGCCGCGCCCGAGTTGCGTCATTGGCCCCGAGTCACTCGCCGAGTCGCTGACGCGTGGCGAAGATGGCCTGCGCGCCGGGACAGCAAATGGCACTATCCTAGCCACGCCAGCTCCGCATCCGGCGATCCCTGACCGGGCCGGCGACGGTTGGCCTTTGCGGACGCTACGGCGGTGTCGCCGTCGACTTCCATGTCGCCGAGGTGGTCGACCTCACGCAGGTGGTGACCGGAAAGATCCCGAAGAGCCTGTTTCTCGATGAATGACGCGGACCGGAACCAGGGGAATGTCACAGAGATGAGACGCTGGGTCGCACTCGTCACGCTGCTCGCAACCGGCATGCTGACGCTCGCCGCCACTCCCCGACCGGCCGCGCAGGAACCGGAGACCCTCACGATCCAGACCATGGATGTTCGAGAAAACCTGTATGTCATCAGCGGCGGCGGTGGACAGACCGCGGCGCTGGTCACCGCGGAGCACGGCGTCGTGCTGGTCGACACCAAGCTCGCTGGTTTGGGACGGTCGATCATCGAGGCGGTGCAGGCAATCACCGATCAGCCGATCTCCACGATCATCAACACCCATACCCATGGGGACCACGTCGAAGGCAATCTCGACTTCCCGGCCACGGTCGAGATCGTCGCGCACGAGAACACCGCGGCGAACATGGCCCGCATGGAAACCTTCACCGGCGGTGCCAGCGAGTTCCTGCCGAACCGGACCTTCGGGGAGGCCCTGACGCTCTTCGAAGGGCGGGACCAGATCGACCTCTACTACGTCGGCGCCGGGCATACCGACGGCGACACGATCGTCGTCTTTCCGGCGCTCGGTGTCGCGCACGTCGGCGACCTGTTCGCGGTCAGAGGGACACCGATCATCGACGTGTCCAACGGCGGCAGTGGCGTAGCCTATCCCGACACGCTCGACAGAGCGCTCGCGACGATCGACGGGGTGAGCCGGGTGATCCCGGGCCACATCACCCCTCCGGCCGGGAGCCCGATCCGGGAGTGGGCCAGCTGGGACGACCTGCGTGAACACGCTCGGTTTAATCGTGATTTTCTCGACGCCGTGCGTGCGGCGTTGGAGGGGGGCCGATCTGTCGATCAGGCGGTCATCAGTCTGGATCTGCAGGCGCGCTACCCAGGCTACGAGATGGACCGAGCGCGTGCCAACGTCCAGGCAATCTACGACGAACTGGGACAGTGAATCTAAGAAGACGGAAAGGCGGGAGGTCCAGGCCAGGCATGAAGAACCGTGTCAGCACCTCACGAAGGTCGATCATTGCGCTTGCCGTGGGTCTAACGATCGGTTCGGCCTGGGTCCATGCCGATGACTGGCCAGAGTTCCGCGGCCGGGGACGGCTGGGGGTCTGGAACGAGACCGGCATTCTCGAGACCTTCCCGGAGGATGGCCTGGCGATCCGGTGGCGCACACCGATCCAGCACGGCTTCGCCGGACCGGCGGTGGCCGACGGCCGGGTGTTTATCACCGACTTCGAACGCACGCAGGGCCTGGTTGGAATCGAGCGGGTCCTTTGTCTGGATGAGGCGACCGGCGAGATCCTCTGGACCGAGGCGTGGGAAGCCAACTACGCCGGCATCTCGTGGGCCGAGGGTCCGCGGGCCACGCCCACCGTCGACGGCGACCGGGTCTACACGCTAGGCGCCAGCGGGGTGATGACCGCCCTGCGAGTCGACACGGGCGAGCGGTTGTGGCGGGCGCGCTTCGTCGAAGACTACGGCGCCACGGTGCCTTCATGGGGGTTCGCCAGCGCGCCGCTGGTCGACGGCGACCGGGTCATCACCATCGTCGGCGGCGAGCCGGACGCGAAGGTCGTGGCGTTCGACAAGATAACGGGCGCCGAGGTCTGGCGCGCGCTATCCTCGGTCGAGTCCGGCCCCGGCGTCGCGCAGCCGATCATCATCGGGGCGGGCGGCGTGCGGCAGCTCATCATCTGGCACCCGAGCGCGGTGACATCCCTCGACCCGGTGACCGGCGCAGTCTACTGGGAGCAACCGTTCCAAGTCAGCGCGGATATGACCGTGGCGACACCGGTGCGCCGGGGCTCGGACCTGTTCGTCACCACGTTCTATGAAGGACCGATGATGCTGGCGCTCGATAGCGATCGACCGAACGCCCAGCTACGCTGGCAGGGCGCCAGCAACAGCGAGATCCTGACCGATGGGCTACACGCGGTGATCGGAACGCCGATCATCCAGGGCGACCACATCTACGGATTCGGAAGTTACGGCCAGCTGCGGTGTCTGGTCGCCGCGACCGGAGAGCGCGTGTGGGAGACGCAGGAGGCGACCGGCGAGCGCGGTCGCTGGGTTAGCGCGTTCATCGTGCAGCACGAGGACCGCGTCTTCATCAACAACGACCGCGGTGACCTCATCATCGCAAGGTTGTCGCCAGAGGGCTACGAGGAGATCAGCCGAACGTCCCTGATCCGGCCCACTTCGCGCCCCGGCAACCGCCGCGAGCTGACGTATGTGAACTGGTCCCACCCCGCCTATGCCAACCGGCACATCTATGCCCGTAACGACGAGGAGATCATCTCGGCGTCGCTTGCGGCGCCCTGACGCATACGGCGGCCGTCGGTCGACGCGCGTAACGGAGTGACGTCCGTCTCCCGGCCATCGCTGGCCCCAGCCGGCGGGACCGTCGGCGCCACTCAGCGCGTGAACAGATTGAGCGGCACCGACCAGCCCATCTCGTAGTAGCCGCGCGGAGTCGGGTGGATATCGTCGCACAGGTTACGACGAACGGCATTCGGCCGGCAGCGCCTGCTCACGGGCCGCCTGTTCCCGTAACTGCTCCCGCAGCCCGTCCACGCGATGCAGGAGATCCTCCGTGCTCAGTTCACTGAGGTCCCCCCCCGCGCGGCCAACGGTCACATCGAGCGAGTCCTTGGGCTTCCCGAACGCGTAGTGCCACAACATCGCCTCGACCGCAGGCGCGAGCGTGCCCGCCCGGGCGCGGACCGTCAGATTCGTGCGGTAGGTAGGGTCGTCGAGGATCGCCGTACAGACCGCCCTGGCCTTGGCGGTCACGGCGTGATTGTCGGCGACTTCGACGCCGGATCGGTTCCGCCGTCGAACCATGCAACAACGCCCCGTCCCGCCGCGCTCATCACGAGACAGATCGCCAAAGGATTGCACGTAATCTGCGACGTCTCGCAGTCGGCTATCCGCCGGGGTGTCGACGTCAGTATCGCCGGGGCAATGAGCCCCTTGAGTCTGCCGGTGCGGTGGTTACGCTGGGGCACGCCCGCTAGACGTCCTTCGCCGAAGCTTTGGGAAACATGAGCGACGCCGCGATAGACA
>CAUZDY010000067.1:0-12219 GCA_963578805.1 Vicinamibacteria bacterium
CTGTTGATAGCGAACACAGCGCCATTCATCAATGCCTACAGGGTAGGGTGAGCGCTGATGTTGCACGGCTTATTTTGACTGCCTCTGGAGGGCCCTTTAGGCACTGGCCAGCAGACAAATTACGGAGCGTGACGCCGAAGGAAGCGCTCGATCATCCCACTTGGGACATGGGCCCGAAGATTACCGTCGATTCCTCCACCTTGATGAACAAGGGGTTGGAGGTAATCGAAGCTCGATGGTTGTTTGATTTAGGTCCCGAACGGATCGATGTCGTCGTGCATCCCCAATCCGTGGTGCACTCGCTCGTCGAGCTTCGGGACGGATCTGTAATTGCCCAGCTTGGTGTTACAGACATGCGGCTCCCGATTCAGTACGCGTTGTCTTGTCCCGAGCGATGGCCGACTGAGTTGCCCCCTCTTGATCTGACGGCGTGCGGCAGTCTCGAGTTTTCACAACCTGACACAAATCGATTTCCATGCCTAGGGTTAGCGTACCGTGCCCTGGAGGGAGGATCTGCATTTCCCGTTGTCCTGAATGCCGCGAACGAGGTTGCCGTTGAAGCGTTTCTTGCTGGGCAGTTGTCATTTTCAGGCATTGCAGCCTTAATCGAGCAGCTACTCGACGCGGCGGAGCACGAGGGGTGGTCTGAGGTCGAGTCCCTGGAGGCTGTCCGAGAGGTTGATGCCTGGACTCGCCGGTTTTCGCACGAACTCGTCGACAAGGTAAAATCAGAACGGGCCTAACTGAAGCGGGGTTGGTTTACTTGTAGCTATGCCCGGCTCGGAGTGTTGATGCTGACTAGTCTCGTAGCTTTCATGTTCGTCATCGGCGTTCTCGTGTTTGTTCACGAGCTTGGCCACTTTATGGCCGCGCGTCGCATCGGCGTTCGCGTGCTGACCTTTTCCCTCGGCTTTGGTCCCAAGATAGTCAAGTTCCGCCGTGGCGACACCGAGTTCTGTATCAGCGCTATTCCCCTCGGTGGCTACGTGAAGATGGCGGGTGAGAATCCGGATGACCAGCGCACCGGCGCGGACGATGAGTTCATGTCAAAGTCGAAGTGGGAGCGGTTCCAGGTACTGATAATGGGACCAGTGATGAATATTGTGCTAGCTATCATCGTGATGACGCTCGTGCTCTATCAGGGCGCAGAGATGCCAGCCTACGAAGAAGAGACGCCGATCGTTGGGACCGTTGCCGAAGGGTCGGCCGCGGAGGGTGTAGGCATCCAGGTTGGGGACAGGATTTCCAGCGTCGAAGACCAGGTGATTGAGACGTGGTCAGACCTGTTCGTGGCGGTGATGCCCCGAGCCGGTCGGGTCATATCTGTCGTTGTGAGTCAGCCAGACGGCGGGCAGCGAACCGTCAGTATCACGCCTGATTCTCAGACCGATTTTGAGATGGGGGACCTCGGCATTGGGCCCATCATGGAGCCGCAGGTCCGAAGCATCGCCTCTGGAGAACCTGCGGATCTCGCCGGTCTGCAGGTCGAGGACGTCATTGTGGCTGTTGGTGGCGACCCAGTCACGAGCGAAGAGCTGATCGAACGGATCAACGCCAGTCCTGGACGGCCACTGGACCTTACGATACGGCGCGGCAACACGCTGCGCGAGGTTGAGGTCACGCCGGCCCTCGTCGGTGATGTCGGTCTGATCGGCGTTTCGATTAGCCCGTTTGTGGTCCGGATCGTCGACCCTGGATTCGCCGAGGCTTTCACATTGAGTCTAGAACGAAACTACGAGTGGTCGGGGCTAATCTTTCAAACGCTGGTCGGGTTGTTCACAGCGGAGACCTCCCCGAAACAGCTCGTCGGGCCGGTTGGCATTGCCCAGCTCTCGGGTGGTGCAGCCGAATTGGGGCTGGTCTCGTTGTTCAGCCTACTTTCGATGATCTCTCTGAACCTTGGCATTCTCAATCTGTTACCGGTGCCGGTGCTCGACGGTGGGCACATTGCCATCATCGCCCTCGAGGGCGTTTCCGGTCGCGACTTCAGCCTCCGAGTAAAGGAGCGGATGTTGCTTGTGGGCTTCGTCATGCTGATGACGCTGATGGTCACCGTGATCTATAACGATCTGACGCGCGTCGCGTGGATAGAGCGGCTGATGCCGTGGCGCTAGTTCCGCACGGCGCACCGTAATTACACACTGAGCTCCTCTCAAGTAGTAATCCGTTACGCAACCGGCGACCGGCACACTGTTGAAGCTGAGCCCACCCTCGTTTGTGGATGTATGGTGGATGCCGGACACTCGTGAGACCTAGCGACAGATTTCCATCGGCACCACAAGAGCTGCGCTCGACGCTGTCGCTCGCGATGCCGGTCGTGGTGGCAGAGGTCGGGTGGATGGCCATGCAGATCGTAGACATCAGCATGGTTGGACGGCTCGGCCCGGAGGCGATCGGGGCTGTTGGTGTTGGTAGCGCGCTCTTTCTCGCGCTGGCAGTCGTCGCGATTGGGTTGTTGCTGGGTCTCGACCCACTCGTCGCCCAGGCATTTGGCGCGCGGGAGTTTAGCGAATGTCGAGCGTGGCTCCAACACGGCCTGGCCTTGGCCGTTGGGCTCGCTATTCCGCTCACCGTTCTCGCATGGATGGCCACGACCTTCGTCCCGGCCTTGGGGTTGGACCTGCGAGTGTCGAATCTCACCCAAGGGTATCTAGGAGTCGTGATTTGGAGCCTGCTTCCGTTGCTCTTATTCACGGTCTTCCGCCGGTACGTGCAGGCGGTTGCCATCGTCCGGCCGATCATGCTCACGCTCGTCACCGCAAACATCATCAACGCGGCAGTGAACTGGCTACTGGTCTTCGGCAACTGGGGTTTTCCTGAGCTCGGAGTCAAGGGCGCTGCGTGGGCGACGTGCGTGTCGCGCACCTACATGTGTGGTTTTCTCGCCCTAGCGGTCTGGCGTGTCACCGCACGGCTGCCCCCGAATGACCCGGGCGGGACGTTACCCGCTAGGGGGTGGGGGTTCGAGGTGGCTCGGATTCGGAAGTTGTTGCGGCTGGGATGGCCGGCCGCGGCACAGATGACGTTGGAGGTCGGTGTGTTTACCGTGGCAACCATGTTCGCGGGCCGACTGGAACCACATCTTCTGGCGGCCCATCAGATCGTACTCAACACGGTTGGACTGACCTTCATGGTCACATATGGACTGTCATCGGCTGGCGCTGTCCGAGTGGGACACGCGGTCGGTCGTAGCGATCTGCACGGCGCGCGGTATTCCGGATGGGTTGCACTTGGAATAGGTGCCGCTTTTATGGGAGTTTCAGCAATTGCGTTTCTCACGGTGCCAGAGCTGATCCTCAGGTTTTTCACTTCGGACGCAGGTGTCATCGAAACCGGAGTGCTGCTCCTGTTAGTCGCCTCGGTGTTCCAGCTTTTTGACGGTTTACAGGCCGTTGCCACCGGTCTCCTTCGAGGACTCGGTGACACTTGGACGCCGATGCTGTGCAATTTGGCCGGACACTGGTTTGTTGGACTTCCGTTCGGCTACGCTCTCTGCTTCTGGTGGGGGTGGGGTGTGGTCGGCTTGTGGCTTGGTCTGTCGCTGGGCCTGATCCTGGTGGGGGCGTTACTGGTTCCGATCTGGCACTATCGAGTCGAAGCGCTGCAGAATGTATTGACGGTCGACCGCAGCGCGTCCACGGCGAGGTTGTCGACCTGACGCCACGGGACTATATTTCGTCGAGCGCCTTCCGAATTGCCTGCGCCAGGCCACCATCGTCGTGTCCGGCGGTGGTGGGCCACCCGAGTGCCTTGAGCCCGGCGACGGCGTTTCCCATCACAACTGGGTAACCTACGAGTTCTAGCATGTCTCGGTCATTCAAGTTGTCGCCGACGGCCATGACCTCTTGAGCGTCGATGCCACGGCGCTCGAGCCAGGTCGTCAGCATGGTGCCCTTCGAACATCCGATGACGGTGATGTCGAGGAGTGAAAAATCTCGTGCTTCGTACTCAGTGAGCGTGACGGTGATCTGATTGGCGACGTCCAGACTGCGGACGAGGGCGGCCAGGTGCCGCATTTCCTCCACGCCGCCCGTGAACGCGAGCTGGAGCGGGCTCTCGGTGAGTCCCTCTTCGAGCGGTGATAGCTTGGTCATGAACTGCCGATTGAGCTCGTAGTACTGACGACGGTTGGGGTGTTGCCAATCGATGCCCTCGTAGAGATACTGGTCGGGCCCAGGACGGTCGAAAATGAGCGCCGCGCCTAGGCGATGCTGCCGCACCGTAACAATAATTTCTTTAGTGACCGTCGGATCGAGTGTTTGACGGTGCAGCGTGTGTCCGTTCGTCCGCTTCATCACCGCTCCGTTACTGACAATGAGCGGAATACGGTCTGAGAGCGCCGCACCAACCGGGCGGGTGTGATGAAAGCTGCGCCCGGTGACCAATGCGATGTCGATACCGGCATCGAGGGCTTCGCGCACGGCGTCCCGATTTTCGGTCGGTATGCGACCCCGGCTGTCGAGCAATGTGCCGTCGATATCGATCGCAATCAGCCGGATGGACATCGTCACGCCTAGTGGTTTTGGGAGAGGCTGCGGTCGTCGGCTCGACTAGGGTAGCGAAGGGCTACTCGCTACCGGTGGTTGGGTAGTTTTCTTTGGATACTTGGCGTCGACGTACTGGTCGACAAGTGCACGAAACTTCTCGGCTAGCTGGTCAGAGGACCCGCGCAAGCTCGTGGCGTGGCGCCCATCGATGTAGACAGGGCAGCTTGGCGCCTCTCCGGTTCCCGGGAGGCTGATACCGATATTCGCCGCTTTTGACTCGCCCGGACCGTTTACCACACACCCCATCACGGCGACCGTCATATCCTCGACGCCGTCGTAACGCGTTTTCCATTCCGGCATCTGTGCTCGTACGTAGTTCTGGATACGCTCAGCAAGTTCCTGGAACGTGGAACTCGTCGTGCGTCCACACCCGGGGCAGGCGGTCACGCTAGGGGAAAACGACCGCAGGCCCATCGCCTGGAGGAGTTCGCACGCTGCGTAAACCTCGTCGCGTCGGTCACCGCCCGGTCGTGGCGTGAGTGATATCCGAATCGTGTCGCCGATACCTTCATTGAGGAGGATACCCATCGCTGATGCCGACCAAATCAACCCCTTGATCCCCATCCCAGCTTCGGTCAAACCCAGGTGGAGCGGTTGATCTGTCTGTTGGGCCAGCTGTCTGTACACCGCGATGAGGTCATGCGGCCGTGAGACCTTGCACGAAATAATGATCTGGTGCGTCGTGAGACCGGCGTCGAGTGCCAGCGCCGTCGATTCAAGCGCGGAGATCACCATGCAGTCATTGACGATGTCGTTGGATGACCGACCGAGTTGCCGGTCGGTGTTCTCCTGCATTTTTGCCATAACCAGCTCTTGGTTGAGCGACCCGCCGTTGACACCGATCCGGACCGGCTTCCCATGGTCCCGCGCGACCTGGCAAATCGTGCTGAACTGCTCGTCTCGTCGGCGACCCGTGCCGACGTTTCCTGGGTTGATCCGGTACTTGTCGAGGGTCGCGGCACACGCGGGAAACTGGGTGAGGAGTAGATGACCGTTGTAGTGGAAGTCCCCGATCAGCGGCGCCGTGCACCCGGCGTCGAGCAAACGCTTCTTGATTTTCGGGACGGCCGCTGCGGCGGCTGGCTGGTTCACCGTGATTCTCACTAACTCTGAGCCGGCGTCGACGAGCTCGATGCACTGCGCCGCCGTGGCGGCTGCGTCCGCCGTATCGGTCAGAGTCATTGATTGCACGGCCACCGGCGCGCCGCCGCCAACTCGCACGTCGCCGATACGTACCTCAACTGTTGGATTGTCTCGTGTCATCAGTCGTGAGGACCGATCTGTAATCGAATCATACCATTCGGTTTTGGGTGGAGTTGTCAGCCTGTATTTACCTTCCGCATCGCGTTACGTGCTGCCCGGATAGTGCGGACAACGTCCCGTTCTGTGTGTGCCGCGGACAGAAACCAGCCCTCAAATTGCGAGGGAGGTAGGTAGATGCCCTGGTCGAGCATGTTGTGAAAGAACGTCGCATACGATGCGGTGTCGGCGGCGGTGGCTGACTCGTAGTCGGTGACGGTTTGATCGGTGAAGAAAGGGGTCAAAACCGAGCCGATACCGTTAACCTGAAGCGGCACACCGGTGTCACGGGCCGCTTCGCTGAGTCCGGCGGCCAACTTGACTCCCAGCGCCGCGAGGCGGAGATAGAGAGACGCTGAAAGGTTTTTGAGCGCCCAGACGCCCGCGCTCATTGCGAGTGGATTTCCCGATAGGGTTCCGGCCTGATAGACCGGTCCTAACGGTGAGACTTGATTCATCAGGTCGGCGCGACCGCCGTATGCTCCGACTGGTAGCCCTCCGCCGATAATCTTACCGAGGCACGTCAGGTCTGGACGGACACGGTACCGTGCTTGCGCGCCTCCCTTGCCAACCCGAAATCCGGTAATGACTTCATCGAAGATCAGAAGACTTCCATGCCGGTCAGCCAGGGTCCTGAGTCCGGCCAGAAACCCAGGTGCCGGCAAAATAACACCCATGTTTCCGGCGATCGGTTCGACGATGATAGCAGCGACTTTCCGACGGTGCTCACGCAACAGGTGTTTGACCGAGTCCAAGTTATTGTACCGTGCGATCAGTGTCTCGGCGGCGGTGGCTGACGACACTCCTGGGCTTGTTGGCACCCCCAGTGTTGTCGCTCCCGACCCGGCCTGAACGAGAAATGAGTCGGCGTGACCGTGGTAGCACCCAGAAAATTTAATAATCGCATCACGTCTGGTCGCGGCCCGTGCCAGACGGATCGCACTCATGGCGGCCTCGGTTCCAGAATTAACGAATCTCACACGCTCGATGGACGGCACGAGACGGCACACGAGGCCTCCCAGTTCCACCTCCACGGAGGCCGGGCCTCCGAAGCTGGTTCCGCGCCGCGTTACGGCTACCAGTTCGCGTGTCAGAGCCCGCGGTGCGTGGCCGTGAATCAGCGGACCCCACGACATGACGTAGTCGATGTAAACCTGTCCATCGATATCTTCGATTCGTGCACCCCGGGCCCGGTGGATAAAGGGTGGGTTTCCCCCGACCGCACCAAATGCCCGGACCGGGCTATTGACACCACCTGGAAAGAGACGCTTTGCACGCGCGAAGAGTCGATTCGATCGCTGTCGTGAGCGAGAAGGCATGACGCGCACGAACGATATCACGTCTCGCGTACGGCTTCGCAGCGACGAGGGCAGGCCCGAGTCTTCGGTTCGTACTTATAAATATCAGACGAGTTCTTCAGCTTGATTCTTCCGGGTCTGAATGAAAACATTGGGCATGTCACTAGTAATCAGCCTGTTGCGCGCGGGTGCTGTTCTATTGGGAATCTTAGCCATCGTCGGGGTTGCCCTCTTGTCCGGCTATTCACACGAGGTGGGCCAGGAGGCGTTACTGGGTGATGGTGTCTACACTGAGCGACAGGCTAGCCGAGGAGCACGTGTGTACCGAACGACCTGCGAGAGCTGTCATGCTCCCAATCTTGAAGGCTCAGAGGCAGGTCCGACCTTGCTCGGTGACGAGTTTCTGGAAGGCTGGGACGGCGAGGTCTTGGCCGAACTCATGATTCTGATGACGGATACGATGCCGGAAGACAACCCCGGTGGTCTGACCGCGGGAGAATACATGGACGTACTTTCCTATCTTTTGCGAGAGAACGGCTTTCCACCCGGCAGCGAGCTTACCTCCGATGCGCTGGACGACATCGTCATCGGCTTCTAGGTCGAATAGAGCTTCGTTCCCACTTTCCGTCTACAGGAGCCGTGCCGCCTCTCGAGCATAGTAGGTGATGATGATGTCGGCGCCCGCCCGCTTGATCGCCGTCAGACATTCCATCATCGCTCGCTCCTCGTCAATCCATCCCTGCAGCGCCGCCGCCTTGAGCATCGAATACTCACCGCTCACATGGTAGGCCGCCGTCGGGTAGCCGAACTCGTCTTTGACCCGTCTGATGACGTCCAAATAATGAAGCGCGGGCTTCACCATTACCATGTCGGCACCCTCATCCAGATCGAGTGCCACCTCGCGGAGTGCCTCGTTCACGTTAGCCGGGTCCATTTGATGGGTGCGCCGGTCGCCGAATGACGGCGCCGAATCAGCAGCGTCGCGGAACGGGCCGTAGTAGGCAGAACAATATTTGGCGGCGTAGGACAGGATGACGGTGCGATGATGTCCGGTGGCGTCGAGTTCGTGACGGATAGCGCCAACCCGGCCATCCATCATGTCCGATGGCGCAACGATGTCCGCGCCGGCGACCGCGTGCGAGACGGCCGTACGGGCCAGCAGCGCGACGGTGGAATCGTTGACGATCGCCTCTCCATCGACGATGCCGCAGTGACCGTGCGAAGTGTACTCACACAAGCAGACGTCGGTGATGACCAGGATGTCGCTGGCCTGCTCCTTGATGGCCCGCACTGCGGCTTGAACGGGAGCGTCGGCGTCCCAGGCTCCTGACCCGGTGTCGTCCTTCCTTTCTGGAAGCCCGAAGAGGAGCACCGCGCGGATCCCATCTTGTCGTGCGCCTTCGACCTCGCGAACCACTTCGTCGACCGATAACTGGAAGACCCCCGGCATCGACGGCACCTCTCGACGAAGACCGGAGCCGGTGCAGACGAACAGGGGATACACAAGCATTTCAGGGGTGAGCGTCGTCTCTCGAACAAGGTTCCGGATGGCGGGTGACTGTCGGAGGCGGCGAAGGCGGTGGGTCAAGCTGAGGGTCATCATTGTTGTCCTGTGGGCTCTGTCTCTGTGTAGTGCCTCACGATGGCGTCGACGAGTGCGGGCACAGTGTATGTTGCCGGCATAATCGTGGTCTGGATGTTCAAGTGGGCCGCCGCGGCTGCCGTCACCGGACCGATAGCGGCCACGACCGTGGTATTCAAGAGGTCGGCCGCAGGATCCGTGCCCAGGATCTTCGCGAAGTTTCGCACGGTGGACGCACTGGTGAACGTCACGACGTCGATCTCCTGCGCGAGTAACATTTTAAAAACGTCAGGGTCTCCATCTCGGTCACGTCCGGTCCGCACCGTGCGGTATGCGGTGACGTCGACGACCTCTGCTCCAGCACGTCGGAGCTCGATGAGGAGCACATCTCGTGCCAGATCGCCACGCGGCAGCAGGATACGGCGTTCAGACAGGTTCTCGGTGTTCCGGAGTGCCTCTACGACGGCTTCGCCTCGATGCTCCTCGGGAACCAGGTCGACCCTCAGCCCGTATCGTAACAGCCGATCGGCTGTCGCCCGTCCGACCGCGCACAGTCGAACGCCTTTGAGCTCCCGGACGTCTCTGGGTCCTCTACACAGTCGCTGGAGAAACGCATCCACGCCGTTGACCGAGGTGAAGACGATCCAGTCGAATGTGCCAGCCAGCTCGCAGGACTCATCCAACGGACCGTAGTCTTTGGGTGGCTCGATCCGGATCATCGGCGCCTCAATCGGTTCTGCCCCCATGTTCGACAGGAGGTCAACGAGCTCGGTTGCTTGTGTTTCTGCTCGCGTCACCAAGATGCGCTTTCCGAAGAGCGGTCGTGCATCAAACCATCGCAGGTACTCGCGGAGTCCAACCGCCGGGCCGACGACTAGGACACCGGATCCCAGTCGCTGGGCCTCACGAACGACGTGCTGTATTTTTCCCAGCGTACCGCTGATGGTTCGCTGGGTCGGTAGCGTGGGGCGAATAATGAACGCCGCAGGTTCTTCAGGCGACCGTCCGTGGGTGATAAGTGCATCAATGATCGCCTCCAGCTGCGGCCCGCCCGCGTGGCTGACCACCGTACCGGCGAGTGGGGCGACCTTGTTCCAATCCACGTCCGGAGGTGTGTTGGTCTCAGTTTCGTGGCCACGAATGAAGATGATCGCATCGCCTGCTTCGGGGTAGGTCAGCGGGACCCCCGCATAGCACGGTCCCCCGATGGTTGGGGGGATGCCGGGAACGACCTCGAAGGGGATACCCTCTGTATGGAGGAAAAGGGCTTCCTTTCCGCCGCTGTCAAAGACGAAGGAGTCGCCCGATTTCAGGCGTGCAACGGTTTTGCCTTCTCGCGCCTTATCGGCAAGAAGCAAGTTAATCGCATCCTGCTCGAGCGGCTTTGGTGCCGCTGCGCCTACATCGATTTGTTCCGCTTCCGGCTTCACCGATTGCAGCAGGCGCTGGTGGACGAGACGGTCATAGACGACAACGTCGGCCGCATTGAGGTGTTGCATCCCGCGGACGGTGATCAGGGTGGGGTCTCCGGGTCCGGCACCGATCAGATAGACGCTCGCCGGTTTCATACGCGATGCTCGGCGATGATGTCGGCTGCTCCGGCCGCGATGAGTGCGTCTCCGACACGACGTCCAAGCTGGACCGCGTCGGTCGCCGGCCCGTTTTGTTGTTCATGCAGGATTCGGGACCCGTCTACCGAAGCGACGACGCCGCGGAGCGTCAACTGCCGACCGTCGGGCGTGGCTACACTACCGATCGGGACATGGCAGTCGCCACCAAGTGTGCTCAACAAGGCTCGCTCTGCCTCAAACGCCGCCATGGTCTCCACGTCGTTCACAGCAGATAGCACGCCGGCGGTTCCCC
Source organism: Vicinamibacteria bacterium (assembly GCA_963578805.1). GTDB lineage: Bacteria > Acidobacteriota > Vicinamibacteria > Vicinamibacterales > UBA8438 > CAUZIB01. Next base: position 10,590 of record CAUZDY010000067.1, read on the forward strand.
GGTCGCGCATCCGCGTTTCGATTGCGACAATCCCCTGGCCTGGGGCGGGCAGGCACTCATCGAATGGCAACCGACCGGAGATGCGGTTCGCCAGTCCAAGTCGAATCAGACCGGCCGCCGCCAGCACGAGCAGATCGTAATTGCCCGCATCCAGCTTCCGAAGCCGGGTCTCGACATTCCCGCGAATTTGCTCAAATCGAGCGGTGGGGAACTGAACCGCGAGTTGGGCAGCTCGCCGGACACTGCCGGTTCCGATCCGTGGCTTGGGGCCCAATGACCGAACCAGTGCCCCGGTGTCGTCGGTGCTCGGTGTCACGTGGCTGTCCGGAAGTGCCAGCGCATCGTGGGGATCGCCTCGCTGCAGCACGGCGCAAACGCTCAATCCCCCGGGCAGCTCGGCTGGCAGATCCTTGGCGCTGTGAACGGCGAGGTCGATCTCACCGCTGAGCAGTGCTTGCTCAATCTCTTTGACGAACACTGCCTTTCCTCCGACCTCAGACAGCACCGCCCCTGAGAGGAGATCGCCGGTCGTTTTGATCGTCACTACCTCGCAAGGCGGCCCACCCGAGCTTGCCACGGCGGCTGCAACGGCGCGCGCTTGCCACAACGCCAGAGGGCTGCCGCGTGTACCTATCCGGAGCGGCTTCAACGAGTCCTCGGTGACCGTGCAACTGGCGGGATTAGTCGAGGACGTTTCTCGGCGTCGTTGTCGCTCGATTTGTCGGGGAGGTTGAACAGATGGTTTAAGGCATCCGCGTACGCCGCGACCATTTCCTGGTCGTTGATCGATTTCAGGTGCTCCGTTGGGGCGAGGAGAAGCTTTTCCACCAGTAGGCGAGTCACCTCGTCGACTCGCTGGCGAGATTCAGGCGAAAGCGAGGCAAGCTTGGGTTCGAGCCGGGACAGCTCAGACGATCGGATCGATTCAAATCGGCGTCGCAGTGCCACCACGGTTGGTATGGCGGCGCGTGATCTGAGCCAGATCACAAACCGGTCGACTTCCTCCTCCACCAATAGCTCGCCGCTGTCCAGCTGAGATTGCCGCCGCGTCAGGTTCTCTTGCACGATACTCCGCAGGTCGTCGATGTTGTAGAGAAAGACCTGTTCGATGTCCCCCGACGACGGCTCGACGTCGCGCGGCAGCCCAATGTCCATGATGAATAGCGGCCGGTCGCGACGCGGTTGCATTACGACATCGATGTCGCGCCGGGTCACGATCGGCGTCGTTGACCCGGTCGCGGTCACGATGATGTCGGCTGAGGTCAGCTGCGTCGTTATGTTCTCCCACGGCACCGTTTCACCATCCACCTTGGCGGCTAGTGCCGCGGCTCGTGCGGCCGTGCGGCTGGCCACGCGAATCTGGTGAACCTCCTGGGACCGTAAGTGCGTGGCTGTCAGCTCGGCCATCTCCCCAGCACCGATCAGCAATACGTTCCGTTCTTTCAGACTTCCAAAAATCTTTCGCGCTAGCGAGATCGCGGCATAGCTTACTGACACGGCTCCTTCGCCGATCCCCGTCTCAGACCGGACGCGTTTGCCAACCGCGAACGACCAGTGAAATAACCGGTTAAGAAGGGCTCCGGTGCACTGGTGCTGGGAGGCCGTTGTGTATGCATCCTTGACCTGACCT
>CAUZDY010000068.1:0-12204 GCA_963578805.1 Vicinamibacteria bacterium
AGGCGGCGATTCAGACCAACATGGCCTCGCTGGGCAGACACACGACGCAGATTGCCGGCAATGCGGCCAACATCACGACCAATGCGTCGGGGATTGCCGGCGCGATGGCAATGGCGCAGCTGAGTGAGGCGGGTCCAGGGGAGACACTGGTGATCAGTCTGGGTGGCGGCACGTGGGAAGGGAGTACGGCCGTGGCCGCGGGCCTGTCCGGGCGTATTACTGAACGGTTTTCCCTCCGCGGCTCGGCATCACTGGGCAACGGCAATCCCGGCGTCAGCGCCTCGGTGGGCTGGCGGATCAAGTAGGCGGGCCGACGCGCACACGGCGTCGATACAGCCTCGAAACCGAAAAATGGCGGGGATGTTCGCCTGGTGTCTATATACAGATATCGGGATCGCTCGCGGTTTTCGGGTTCTGAGAAAACCGACCGAGCAAAAAAGGTCGAGGGGGGTCCACTTACCGGGGCCTAATAAGGGTCAAAGAGTGTTGGGGTAGCCACAAAATCCGCCACACTCCCGCCACTCTCAAGAAGCGGAAGTGAAAAACCCCTGAAAAGATTGGCTCCTCAGGGAAGACTCGAACTTCCAACCCTCCGGTTAACAGCCGGATGCTCTGCCAATTGAGCTACTGAGGAACACCAGGTGCGGTCTCGCGTCAACGGCTACGTGACAGGTGGTATCTTCACGCTGCGGCCCCGACGGGCTGCGCCACAACATCATTGTCGGCCTCAAGACCAACAGAGAATATTAGCTAATATGATTCTGGGCGGTCAAACATCCTTCTTCCGCGCCATCTTCGTCTCGGCTCGTTGGTAGCGCGGGCGTCGTCTGAGCATATCGCGCATCTGCACGAGCACAGCGAGGGTACCCAGACCACACCACCCAATTGCAAACCCGAGATGGGTTCGCGGATCGGCCATGGGGGGCACTTGCTCGACGTTTCCGGTCGCTGCAGCGACTGCGGCGCTATTCCCAGCAAGTGCCAGCCCACCAACCAACGCGGTCCACGCACCGCCAAACGAGGTTGCAATAATTAGGACGTATCGCCGAACCGCAAGCGCCAGAAGCGCTCCGCCAAGGCAGACAACGAGCACAACCCAGACGTTTGGCTCGCCGCTACGATACAACCACGCGACGTTTAGGACAACGGCGCCGAGCCCAGCTCCGAGCACGGCCACGCCGGCCAGATACGCCATCACCGCTAGCACCGACCCGGCGACGCCGGCGGCGATGATGGCAACGATCGCCAGCCACGTCTCCAGCTGCCCGACAAATATCGTGGCGATCACCACGCCCCCAGCGAAGCCATAGAGCGCGAGCAGGGTTCTGAGCAGGCGATACCCGAGAAAACACGCAAAGAGCCCTCCCCCAAGTAGAATGGTGGCCACCGGGATATGGAAGGACACCCACGTCATGACTGCTGATTATGCAGGGTGACCTCACCCGCCGTCCAACACTCGGCGGCGTGCTGGCCGCGGTCGCTGGTCTTACGCTCTTCATCTATTTCCTCCGGCGAGCGGGCGTCGCCGAAGTAGCTGAGGGCGTTCGTCGACTCGGCTGGGCGTTTGTCGTCGTCGTAGCCCTGGGTGGAGTGCGCTTTCTGATCCGGGCGGCGGCGTGGATCAGGTGTCTGGACGGTCCTCATCGTCTGTCGCTTGCCCAGACCTTCAAAGCCGTTGTCGCCGGGGATGCCCTCGGCAACCTGACACCGCTTAGCATCATCATCAGTGAGCCGGCGAAAGGGGTATTCCTCCGACACCTGGAACCATTGCGTCGCACCCTGCCGGCTCTGGCCGTTGAGAACCTCTTCTACACGCTGAGTGCCATGTTCGTGATAGGCGGAGGTCTGGTGGCAGTCTTTCTGATGTTTCAGACGTCCGGCCAACTGTGGCTCACCACCATTCTGGTGGGGGCAATGATCGGTCTCGTGGCCACCGGGCACTGGGTGATCTGGCGACACTGGCTTATTGGCAGTGCCACGCTAGACTGGCTGCACAGCCGGGGCGTGGCGCCGGGCGCGTTGGCGGCGATCACGACGCGGGTCCGCCACCTTGAAGAACACATCCATGCCCTCTACCCACGTGATTGGCGCCGGCTCGCACCATTAGCGTTACTGGAGTTCTCCTTTCACTTACTTGCAATTGTCGAAGTCTTTCTCGTGCTTTCAGTGGTGAGCGACCAGCCGACGACGATCCTGCATGCGTTCGTCTTTGAATCGACCAACCGGTTTATCTCGTTCGCGTTTCGATTTGTGCCACTCCGCATCGGTGTCGACGAGGCGGGCAGCGGGATGTTCGCCGATCTACTCGCCCTCGGTACGGTAACGGGAGTCACCCTGGCGATCGTCCGGAAAGGGCGAATCTTGGTGTGGATCGCGATCGGTGTTCTGTTACTTGTCCGCCACGGTTTATCGATCAGGCGGATGCTGGCTGCGAGCACGGCCGAGGTGGTGGTCGTGATCATGGCGCGGTCACCCGTCTCAGGGGAACCACCCAAGACACGGCTGTCCCGCGTCATTGACAGTGAAACGAAACGTCGGCGCCTCTATTCGGCATTTCTGCACGACACCGTGACGGCGTGTCGTACGTTGGAGGGGAGTTCTCTGCGAGTGGCGTACCCACCAGATGGTGGACCGGCCGGATTTTCAGAGATGGGAATTAACGACGACGAGCTCCTGATTCAGCGAGGTGACGACCTGGGCCGACGCGAGGAAAGTGTGTTTACCGACCTCTTTGCCGAGGGATTTACAAAGGTTGTGATGATCGGGTCAGATGTACCAACCCTCCCGATTGAGCACATCCGGCAGGCTATCGAAGCCGTCGACGCGCGGACGGTCGTGCTCGGACCGGCGGCGGACGGCGGCTATTACCTGATGGCGCTCGCGAGCGGTGCCGGTGCGAGCGAACTGGCAATGCCCGATCTGTTCAGCAACATCAGGTGGAGCACCGCGGAAACGCTCGACGACACCTCGACCGCCGCCGCGCGAGCGGGGTTACGGGTCGAGCTTCTGTCATCATGGTACGACGTCGACGACGCAGAAGGATTAACGCGACTGCGCTCTGAACTTAGAGGAAAGGGCGGACGAACTCGCGCACCTGAAACGGAAAGGGCGCTGGAGGAAGTCTTCAGGGAGCAGTCAGGAGTCAGGAGTCAGGAGTCAGGAAACCACTAGTAAATTTACCTTTTCGACGTCACATGTCATGGCGCCCTGACATCGCCTTGTGCATGGTAACCTCGTCGGCGTAGTCGATCTCGCTACCGACTGGCAGCCCCATGGCGATCCGAGTCACCCTAACGCCGAGAGGCTTGAGCAGCTTGGCGAGGTAGATCGCCGTCGACTCACCCTCGACGTTGGGATTGGTGGCGAGGATGACTTCAGCAACATTCCCGTCACGGACGCGGTCGAGTAGGTCTTTAATTTTGAGGTCATCGGGACCGATCCCTTGCAGTGGAGACAGGGCTCCCATCAGCACGTGATAAGTGCCCTTGAACTCCCTGGTGTTTTCGACGGCGGCGACGTTATGTGGGTCCTCGACGACGCAGAGCACGCTTCGATCGCGATCCGGATCGGTGCAGTAGAAGCAGGGGTCTGAGTCGGTGATATTCGAACAGACCGAGCAGTACGTGACCTGCTCCTTGACATCACGAATGGCGTCGATCAACGCATCGACGTCGCCGCGAGGCTGGCGAAGTAAATAAAACGCAAGTCGCTGCGCACTCTTCGCACCAATACCCGGGAGCCGCTGAAACTGTTCGACCAGCCTGACGAGCGGACCAACCTGTGTCATCCGGCGAGTCCGGGGATATTCAGTCCGCCCATCATCCCGCCCATCTTGCCAGCGATCGATTCGTCGACCTTTCGCTGTGCATCGTTGATGGCGGCCACGATCAGATCCTGGAGCATCTCCACATCGTCTTGAGAGACAACCTCTGGGTCGATCGTTAGCTTTCGAATCTGTTTCTGACCGTTCATGACCACGGTCACCATGCCACCACCGGCCGTGGCTTCCACTTCGGTCTCGGCCAACTCGCGCTGCAGTTTTTCCTGCATCTGCTGAGCCTGCTTCATCATTTGTTGGATATTCATAGGAGTCGGAGTCTTGCGTGAATGGTGGACGCCTTCTACTTTAGCTTCTCGATATTACCGACCTTGGTCGGAAACACTTCAAGCATCGACTGGACGACTGGATCCCGCATCGCCTGCTCGCGAAGACGCTCCTGCTCGCTCGGATCGGGCGTCGCAGACTCACGGGAAGGCTCCGCGTCGCCTTGCTCGGTGGTCACGGCGACTTGGCGACCAACGATCTGTGACGCCATCTGTTCGAGCCAGCCGCGATTCTGCCTGAGCTGCGAAGCCAACGTTCGTTGACCCGGCGTAAACGCAAACACCAACTTGTCGCCCTCTAAATCGATACGCTGGGCCTGAGCCACCACTGTGCCGTGGAAGAACTTCTTTGTTCGTTTTACCTCAGCCAGAATCTCAGCCATCCCTCCGACACCCTCGGGTGACTCAGGCGCGGGTGTCGGTGCCACGTGGGCCTCGCGTGGTGGTGCGGCTGATGCCGTCTTTGGAGGCGAAGACCGACGAGGAACTGATGCCTTGGGACGTTGATGTGAGGACCCTGCCGGCCGCGCACGGCGGCTCGGCTGGGTAACCGGAAGCTCGTTAGATGTCCCTTCAAGCAATGCCGTCAGCGGGACGAGTTTTCCAAGATGAATCCACTTGAGGATCGCCATCTCGAAGTGATACCTCGGTTGGGCGGAACCTCGAATCTCGAACTCGACTTTCGCCAAAACCTCGAAGGCCCGCATGAGATCTTCGCGCGAAAAACGCTGCGCTAAGTCGACGAATCGAGACCGCTCGGCGTCACCGGTGATCTCCGGATCGTCCGCCCGGGTCGGGTCGATGACAATCACAAGCAGATCGCGGACGGTGCGTGTGAGTTCCCGACACACTAACCGGAGATCGTAGCCTGCCTCCACGAACCGCCCGGCGAGCTCGAATACGGCGGTTGGATTTTCGTCGGCGACGACATCGATAACGTCGAGGACCGGGTCTCGTCCGATTAACCCCAATACCGTCGAGACCTCCTCCACGCCGATCTGGTCACCCGCAAATGCCACGACCTGGTCGAGCGCGCTTTGGGCATCACGCATGCTGCCGTCACCGGCTCGCGCGATCAGCGCTATCGCGACGTCATTGATCGCGACCTGTTCCAGGTCGGCGATCGTTCGGAGCTGCTGAGCGATCGCGTTCGTACTGATCGTCCGAAGTTCGTAGACCTGAGACCGGGACAGGATCGTATCGGGGATCTTCTGAAGCTCGGTCGTCGCCATCATGAAGACAACGTGCGCCGGTGGCTCTTCGATCGACTTCAGTAGCGCATTGAACGAATGGCTCGAGAGCTGGTGAACTTCGTCGATGATAAACACCTTGAAACGGTCTCTGACCGGCGCCATCGAGAGACCGGCAATGATGACCTCTCGAATATTCTCGACCTGTGTGTGAGTTGCCGCATCGATCTCAAGAACATCGATGTCACGCCCCTGAGTAATTTCAACACAGGCGTCACAGGTGCCGCATGGGTCTGGAGTCGGACCGTTCTCGCAGTTGAGAGCCCGTGCCAGAATGCGGGCGGTCGTCGTTTTTCCGACGCCCCGCGGACCTGCGAAGACGAAGGCCTGTGCCAGTCGGTCCTTGACGATGGCGTTACGTAAGGTCTGGGTGACCCCTCGCTGGCCGATAACGTCGTCGAAGCGCTGCGGCCGGTATTTTCGTGCAAGCACCTGATAGGACATGGGATCAGTCGGCAGTCGTGAATTGTGAGTCGCAGGTCGTGGATGGTAGTGGGTCGTGGGTCGTCATCGGTCGTGGATCACTCTTCGTGGACGGTGGTGAGTCATCTCTGGTCCGGAGTGGGCGACGAAACCCACCGCGGCCCGGATGAGCCTGCGGCACATATCAGTGACTACTTAGCGCTGCTGCCTTCCGGCTCTGACGCGGTTCGTAGGCTGAAATTGCACAGGGTCCGAGCCGCGGTGCGACCCGTCACCACACGCGGGAAAGCCCAGTCTATCTGGCGTCGATTGACCTGGCAAGAAGGGGACGCGCCACACATTATGGACTACATGAGGCCAACAGACTGATCCCTGACGCTGTAACACCCATTCCTTCCTACTTTCCTCTCTCCACCCGGGGGTGTACTCGCGATCGCAGTGGTCGCGCTCGTCTGGGGCGTCTCGCTGGCGGCGGGCAGGTTGGATCTTGGCGTATATTCCCAGATGTTCGGGGCTGGGAGATGGCCTCGCTCACGATCGAGGCAGTCAGGGAGGCGAGCGGCGTCTTGAGCTTGTGCGTGACGGCATGGATGAAGGCGTTGTGCCTCTCGGTTCTGCCAATCTCTTGCATTCGGTCGGCCGATTGCCGAGATGACGCTGCCCCTTGTACGCTATGGAAATCACTCACACGGAGAGATGTCCGAGTGGTTGAAGGAGCACGCTTGGAAAGCGTGTGTAGGGGTAACTCTACCGTGGGTTCGAATCCCACTCTCTCCGCCATTTTCTTTTCCAGCTACATCCAGAACCATCTAGATCATACATAAAAACATCTGTATTACTGGTAGTTTTAGCTATCAGTAGTCCAGGTGTGTCTATGGTCTTCCATTGACAACCATGCAGTGTGGGGGTACGTTTGGGGGTACAAGAATGGCACTCACTGATACCGCCGTTCGGAACGCGAAGCCAAAGGAGAAGCCGTACAAGCTCGGCGACTCCGGGGGGCTCTACGCGCTCGTGCGCCCAAATGGGAGCAAATTGTGGCGGTACAAATACCGGCTTGGCGGAAAAGCGAACTCACGTGGCCTCGGCAAATACCCCGATGTCAGCCTCAAGGAGGCCCGTCGTCGCCGCGATGAGTGTCGTCGAGACGTCGCCAACGGTCAGAACCCAATGAGCCGGTGGAAGGCCACACACGCGGCCTCGATGGACGACACAACCGAGAGCTTCGAGAAGGTTGCGTATGAGTTTTACGAATCACGGCTCCCGAGTTGGTCACCGGGTCATAGCAGCATGGTTTTGATGCGGCTGAAAACGTATACCCTCCCGGCACTCGGGACACAGTCGATCGCGGCTGTCAGAGCCCAGGACATCCACCGGATGCTCAAGCCGATCCAGAGCCAAGGGAAGCACGAGACCGCGAGTCGTGTCTTGATGGTGGTTCGGCAAGTCTGTCGCCACGCCATCGCGACGGGGCGCATCACTGCCGATCCTAGCGCGGCGGTTCGCCCGGCGCTCACGCCAGTGACCCCCACGCATTTCGCTGCGATCACGGACCCCAAGGCGATCGGACCGTTCTTACGGAAGCTCCACGCGTATCAGGGGACGGCGGTGGTTATGGCCGCGCTCCGTCTGGCTCCCCTCGTCTTCGTTCGACCAGGAGAGCTGCGGCAAGCGAAGTGGGTAGACGTTGATCTCGCTGCCGCCGAGTGGCGGTTCGTCGTCTCAAAAACGAAGACCGATCTCGTTGTGTCTCTCAGTCGTCAAGCCGTTCAGATCCTCCGCGACCTGCACCCACAGACCGGCCACCAGTCGTACGTTTTCCCTGGGCCGAGGCACGGACGACCAATGAGTGAAAATGCTCTCGCGGGCGCAATGCGTGCGCTAGATATTCCCAAAGAAAAAATGTCGGTCCACGGCTTCAGGGCGATGGCGAGGACGTGCCTGGACGAGCAGCTCCATTTTCCGCCGCCGGTGATCGAGCACCAATTGGCGCACCGCGTTGCCGACTCACTGGGAGCGGCCTACAACAGAACGCAGCACCTCCCGGAGCGCAAAAAAATGATGCAGGAATGGGCTGACTATCTCGACAATTTACGCACCGAGGCGACACCCTAACCAGCTCCACTTCTCCCCTGTTCCCCACCGCGCTACACTGCGGTGTGCAGACCTTCACGGCTCCGGGTGGACGACTATGAAGACCGCCGCCGCGGACTTCAAAGGTTGGTGGGATAAGCACGAGGCCGCGGACCAGATATCGAAGAGGACTGGCACGGCGTTTGACTCCACCAACCTCTTAGAAATTGCTTTCGAGCGAGGGGTTCGGTTTGTCGTGAACGTGCCCACGGGCACGAAGGATGTCCAAGACCGACCTATGCCGGGTGGACTCTGGGAGTTGATGGTCGAGGGGAAGTTCGGCAAGCCTGGGAGACAGGAGATCGAACACGAGATCAACCCAAGTGTCAGCGTAACGGACATCAGCGGGGCGTGGGTGGGCCGACCCGGAGACGAGCAGCGCCAACTACGACCAATGGGGTGGCCACATAGGAGCTACGGCGCGCTCCCTAACGGATGCACTCTTGGGCTACGGCGGCAGGTGGTGGAGGACTTGGCCGAGACGCTGAACAAGGAGCTGGCCAAGGAGAAACGGCGGCAGGTGGTGGAGAGCGTGATCGAGGGGGACGCTTTGCCGACCCCTGCAAAGGCCGCTGAGCAGCTAGACCCGCGTGAACGGCAAACGTACCTCAAGCTCATCGCAGGACTGGCACTTCACGGCGGCTTCACTGAATTTACCGGGCCAGCCTTTGCGCAGGTGACGGACCTCCTCGGGGGCAAGCATGGCGTCAGTGCTAAGGCGGCAACAGAAAAAATTAACCAGCTCTACGATGAGGCTGAGGAGAAGGGTTGGGAAAGACGTTTGCCGCGTCGAGCGCGATTAAAAAAGAAAACCAAGTCCGGTCAACGTTGAAGCCTAGTTGATCTGAAATAACACGCCAGTCCCGTGGTTTTTCCACGGTGCGAGTACGGCTATAGCCCCTACTCGCACGCCAAATAGTCAACCCTTACGCCATGTTCATTCCCGGAACCTCCGGGACAGACCAGGGAGGTCAACATGGCAAATTATTCAACTTTTGTCCGCCGTCCATGGGTGGCTGGTGGCATCGGGTTTGGACGCGCCACGATGTATCAGCGCATCCAGCTCGGTCTCTTCCCTGCGCCCGTGAAAATAGGTCGGATGAGCGTCTGGATCGACCGAGAACTGACCGCCGTGAACGAGGCAATTGTCGCGGGGGTATCTGATGACGAACTCCGGCAGGTCGTCGCCGAGCTAGTCAGGCAGCGCAAAGGGGCGCAGGCATGACGTGTCGCTGCTGCCAGTCGGAGGCGCGAGAAGTCCAAAAAGACCACGCGAGATGGCTCGCACGAAACGTCACCAAAAAAGACCGGCAGAGTCTCGAGTCTTACGCTCGACTCATTGGCGAGTTACGAGAAGACATCGAGGAGTCGGGCGGTGACAAATGACGGGCGGTCGTTCGGATGACGACGTAATCGAGGCGGCACTTCAGGAATCAGCGACATATCGCCTGATGGTGGGTATCCTCCTGAAAAAACTGTACGAGGCGTATCGACGCGAGCAGTATCGGCGGGAGAATCATGTCAACGCTGACCGCTGAATTCGCCCGCAAGAAGGCGCTCGTTGACCTCCTCGAAGACATCGAGGAAGCATTTCGGCGCTACATCGTCGTGGGTAACTCAGAGTTCGTCACGTTGACGCTCTACGTTGCTCATACCCATTGCATCGAACTGTCAGGAGAAGATGCCGTTGGGCGGTATCCGTATCACTCGCCCTACCTGAGAATTACCAGCGCGGTGAAACGTTCCGGAAAAACGAGAACGTTGGAACTATTAAGCCTGCTTGTGGCACGACCGTGGTTTTGTAGCCTGACAACCACAGCGGCATTGGTGCGGAGAATTCAGAGCGAGCAGACAACGGTCTTGCTTGATGAAACCGACCGAGCGTTTTCACAGGACGGGGACTACGCCACTAAGCTCACGGCAATTTTGAACGCGGGGTATACCCGGAATGGCAGCGTTTGGATGTGTGAGGGGCAGGGCTCGAACCAACAGGCCAAAGAGTGGAAAGTGTTTTCGCCGAAAGTGTTTTCAGGAATCGGTCACGAACACTTACCGGACACCCTGCTTGACCGCTCGATTCCCATCGCGATGAAGCGCAAGGTGAACGAGCGCGTTGAGAAGTTTCACGAGCTGGAGGCGATGCGACAACTCCGACCGCTCCAGGAGCGATGTGAAGAGCTGGCCCCACGCCTCATTCCTGTCCTCAAGGATGCCCGTCCTCAGCCAGCGCCTGACCTCAATGACAGAGCGGAGGATATCTGGACGCCTTTGCTCGCGCTTGCGGATGCGGCGGGCGATGACTGGCCAGTATTGGCAAGACAGGCGGCGACCGAGTTATCAGGCGAGGCGAGTCATCCTGATCGCGATGACAGCGTGTTGCTGCTGAAAGACATCCGGTCGTTCTGGCCTGACGGCGAAACGTTTTTTTCGACGGCGGAACTCCTACGACACTTAAACGGCTCGGACGAGCAACGGTGGCCAACATTTTGTCACGGCCGTGAGATGACTCCGCATGCGCTGTCTCGGGTTCTGAAAGAGTTCGACATTAAACCGAGACACTCTCCGAACGGTCAGTTTCGCGGGTATCTACGTGCTGACTTTCAAGACGCCTTTATCCGACACAACGTCCTTGAGGAAAGCGTCTAAAGCGTCAAAGCGTCAAACCCCTTACAAAGATTGGGCCAATAGACACAGGCCCTTTGACACTTTGACACTTTGATCGGCTGGTTAAGGGAAAAGCACTACCACCTAATTCCCCACCCACCCCCTGAGAACCACCAGCCCGAAGTAGAGCACCATCGGTGCCCAATTCTGACCCCCCTGCGGAAGCGCTTTACGAATGGGCTTGAGTAATGGCTCGGTGAGAGCATCCACCGGTCTCGTCAGCGATTGGGTGATGCCATTCACGGGGAGCCATGTGAGGACTATGGAGGCCACCACGATGTACATGTAAATTTCGAGTAACTGACTGATCATCATGCATAACCTTAACGGAGCCGCCAGGAGTCACCCTTGCCGACCTCGGCATCACCACGGTCGATGGACGACAATTTTGGCCGCGACATCGACGCGCTCTTTGGGTTTGCCGACACTCCGGTCCACCAGACTATTCGCCGCCTGAAGGCGCACTTGCTCCGAGTCGGCACCGGTGACAAGACTCTCAAGCTCGGCAACTGCACGTGGTGCCAAGTTCAGCAGGCGTAGCTCAGTCAACTCGACAGCCGCCTGAGCCTTGGCCAGGGCTTGTGGACTCGACCCGCCGTGGTTCCGACAAACGTTCTGGCCTCGCATCGCGTACTTGTTGCAGAGCGTCCCAGCGCGGTTATGTCCGATACAGAGGCGAGGGTCACGTTGGTCGATGGTTGTTACTTCCATGGGGTCCTCTATCTTCATGAGTCACCTTCATTGAAACGGAAAATAGCGGGTATGTGATCCGGTCCCGTATATAGATATTAGCGATGCCGCCGTGGTTTTTGGATCCACATAAATCGGGCCAGAGAAAAAGGCCGATGGGGGTACTGACCCCCCCCTCTGTCTCATGCGTACGGAGAACGGCGCCCATGCGCGTCAGCCTTCCCCTGGTCCCGTCGCGGTACGGTACAGTGCGGCATCACGGTGACCGGACAAATGAGTTTCTGTTCACGAAACCATCCGTAATTAAAGGAGCATGACATGCGTCGCATCATTGCACTCTTCGTCGGTCTCACCTGGGTAGGACTGAGTCCGTCACCGGCGACGGCCCAAGACGCTGACCTCGCCGCACGAATCACGGCGCTGGAGGCCACGATTGCGGCGCAAGCGCAGCAGATGACTGTGCAATCCGCACAGATTGCGTCACTGCTTGGAAACGGCCAGATTCAATCGGCGCTGACGGAGAGCGCCGATACTCCGTACCGCACGAGTGCCGGGACCGACGCCCTCGCTAACAACGAGGCCGAGGGGCTCTACAACTCGGCCTTCGGGTACAAAGCCCTCGAAGATAACACCACGGGCGACTACAACACGGCCAGCGGGGCCCAAGCCCTTACCAACAACACCACGGGCGATAACAACACGGCCAGCGGGTACAACGCCATGTACGCCAACACCACGGGCTCCGCCAACACGGCCAGCGGGTACTACGCCCTCTTCCAAAACACCACGGGCGCGAACAACACGGCCAGCGGGACCAATGCCCTCCGAGAGAACACCACGGGCGACTACAACACGGCCAACGGGTCTGCCGCCCTCCAAGCCAACACCACGGGCTCCGACAACACGGCCAGCGGGTACAACGCCCTCACCAGCAACACCA
>CAUZDY010000069.1:0-12165 GCA_963578805.1 Vicinamibacteria bacterium
GATCTCGAGGCGGTGGTTGCCACGGTCCGCAACCCAGAGCCGGCCCTGACCGTCGAACTCCAGGGCGTGTGGTGTGCGGAACTGACCGTGATCCGTGCCAATCTCACCCCACTCCATGATGTACTCGCCGCCTGAAGAGTACTTGACAATGCGGCCGGTCAGTCCCGCCGCACGGGCCTCGTCTATCTGTTCGTCTGTCGTCAAGTTCTGCCCACTGTGACCATCTGCAACGAAAATGCTCCCGTCGGGCGCAACGATCACATCAATGGGTTGGTTGAGATGATCCGGCCCGTTTCCGGGCTGACCGGCGACACCGAGGCTCAGCAGTAGCTCTCCGGTCGGGCTGAACTTGTGGACCTGGTGACCTTTGGTGCCCTCTTCGTTTCCGGCGAAGTCTGTCACCCAAACGTTGCCCTCGCCGTCCGCGTAAATGCCGTGGGGCGTCACAAAGATTCCGGCGCCGAAGTTGGCGAGGATCTCTCCGGTGTTACGATCAAACTTGAAGATCGGGTCCACGGAATTATTGTCGCAGTTGACTCCGGGTCCACCCGCTGAGCCGGATCCACAGCGCTCGTACCCCCAGACATGTCCGTCCGTTTGGTCCATGTCGAGGCCGGCGGTGGAACCCCACTCCCGTCCCTCTGGCAGTGTCGCCCAGCTCCCGATACGTGTGGGGTTCGGGTTCGGGAGTCCCTCACCCGTGATCGGGTTAACTGCCGTGACCGGGGCAACATCCGGGGTGGCCATCTCGGCCGGTGGCTCAGACTCCGCAGCACAGGCTGCTAGCATTGCTGCGCTAACAAACACGGACATCAGGAGACGTAACGATGACATAAGTCCCTCCCAAGCGAATCTCAATTTCGCTCACTCTGGTACCGCTAGGCTGTCTACGACGACGCCCTGACAAAACGCGGAGCCAGGCCGGTCATTCACTCGCACCAACCACAATACTTCAGATTTAGACCACGAGACTACCGCTACCTGGCAGAAGGCTCAATACGGAGGTGAGGGGTCGAGGCAAAGGCACTGCACCGCGTGGCACTTTGTGGCACGTCTCGCGTCGCCAGCCACCGTGAAAGTATTGTGATATTCGTATGACGAAGAAACTTCAGAACGCCGTGAAAGTCGGAAACTCTTGACCCCAAGGTCACAACAAAAAGCGGCATACTGGTCACTACAAAGCACACCGTAACGAAATCCTCAAGGCCCTCAGGTTAGGTCAGCCTAAACGCTAACCTTCGTCCTCGTTGCACCACCAGTCGCTAGGAGTTAGTCTAGATCTCCGACCAGTCGTAGTTATGATCCACCGCTACGACAGGTCGCTACAGACGTCCCATCACAGTTGCCATGATCATCATAATATTCAGTGCCCTGATCAACCCGCAGGAAGCGCACTAGCCGTTCGCATATGAAACTCGGGCTCCCGTTGACACTTCTCACCGCTGCTTGCTGGGGCGCCCTGCCAATAGCACTCAAGCTCGCGCTGCAGGGTATGGACCCTGTCACCATCACGTGGTACCGCTTCGCTGTGGCGGCCCTCATCCTCGGCACCATCCTGGCGATG
Source organism: Vicinamibacteria bacterium (assembly GCA_963578805.1). GTDB lineage: Bacteria > Acidobacteriota > Vicinamibacteria > Vicinamibacterales > UBA8438 > CAUZIB01. The sequence goes on from CAUZDY010000069.1 coordinate 1,565, forward strand.
ACCGGACAACTGCCACCGCTGCACTCGCTAAGCCGTCGCATCTGGTTGCTGTTCGCTCTCGCGGCCGCTGGGCTGGCCGGCAACTACGTGTTCTATCTCGTCGCCCTGTCACACACGACGCCCAGTGTCGCCCAGGTCGTGAGTCAACTTGCGCCGGTGTTCCTATTACTTGGAGGAATGGTCCTCTTCGGTGAAAGATTTTCCACGCGGCAGTGGACTGGCTTCTCGCTCCTAATCCTGGGCCTTGCCCTCTTTTTTAACCGTCAACTTCCAGAGGTCTTGACTCTGTCGACCGACACCGGGTTCGGTGTTGCCATCATGGTCTTGGCCACGATCATGTGGGCAGCATATGGATTAGCGCAGAAGCAGTTAACAAAACACCTCAAGCCCCAACAAATCCTGTGGTTAGTGTATTTAGGTGCCGTCTTGGTACTGTTTCCTGAGGCCTCGGTCGGACAGCTAGGTGACCTCGATGCGCTCCAGCTCTGGATGTTGATCTTTTGCTGTGCAAACACCTTAATCGCTTACGGCGCGTTCGCCGAGGCATTGAAACACTGGGAGGTGTCTCGGATCGGTGCCGTACTGGCGTTGGTCCCACTCTTCACGCTCGCAGGCATGTGGTGTGTGGAACGGTTCGTCCCAGGGCTGTTGGAACCTGAAAGACTCAATACCTTGAACACTCTCGGCGTATTGCTGGTGGTCGGCGGTTCAGCCATTTGTGCGCTTAGCACCGCAAATACACAATCCTGACCACCCACCGTACGCCGTCACACTCGTGCTCGTTGAACCGCGTCCCTAAACTCTAAAGCGGATCTCACCGTCGGCCATCTCTCTCGTGGTCAAGGCAAACTTGACAACCGGTACCCGTGAAGCAACGCGACGGATGGAAAATCCGCTTACCTCGCCCTGGAAAACGGCGTCGACGCAACCTGGTCATCCCACCAAATTGTTAGTTGCCCACCCTCCAGTGTCATGTCGGTAAACGTAATGATTAATTGTTCGGCCGATACGGGGTGTGTAGTGACTCTCATCGTCGTTCGAAGTACATCTCGGTCAGGTGTGTACTCGTACGCGCCCCAGAGAGCACCCGCATTCTCTTCCCTAAAGGCCTCTTTGACACCCCAGGTATGAAAAACAAGTGTCCACTCTCCCTCTTTAAGCTCTGCAGCCATACTGTACTCACCGGCCTCGAGACGTTGACTCCCAAACATTAAGTCAGCTTCGGTCTTGAAGCGCGTTGACTGATCCGCACCAATTCGCCAAATGGGTGCACCGCGAAGAAAACTCTCACCGTACGTGTCTCCTGAACCGAACATGTTGTCTCGTCCACGTAAAAGTGGTCGACCGTACTCGACATCGATCCAATCCCCACCAGAATATCGACCTTCCGAATTGAATGACCCACCGACCTGAGCCGACGCTTGCCCTCGAGGGCTAAGCCTGCGGTCCTGAGCAGCCGCCAACGTTGTAACAAGAACACTCACAACCATCACAATCGCAATCTTGAAGAAACGCATCAACTCTCTCCTTATTGTCGTTCAGACTTACAATGTTCCAATTTGTTCCAGATGACTGGGTTGTTCGTGAGCACGTGTGCCCACCCAGGACATCTTTATCAACAAGCACAGGTCTTGACTGACCGCGATTACGGATTTTACATGAGTGAACATTGTAAAGCAGGTCCCCCACCACACGACCTTGACCGACCCAACTCGCTCCCCAGTCCGTGCACAGATCTTACGGCTCGGCCGGGGACGCGGCGTCCCACTCAGGTCATGGCCGATAGGATGGGGGGCGACGAATTCGGCGACAGTGTCTGTGTCGGGTCGACCTGACACTTCAGAAAGTGCGAGCCTTAACGTTTGACGCACGATGCAACAGGAGGAACACCCATGCGACACGAGTGGAGAAATACCGGGCTGCCCCAATGGAGTAATGTCGCGCGGGTCAGTCGAGCACTTGTGCTCGTTGTTGGTGCAACCGTTGCCTGGAGCTGTCAGTCGAGTGCTCCCAATTCGACGGTACCGGCCTTCGACGTCATGGAAAAGACGATCGTGGAATTGGCGGCGGCGCTGGAGTCTGGCGACGTCACGTCTCGAGAACTCGTCACGCAGTATCTGGCTCGCATCGACGCTTACGATACACAGGGTCCGACGCTCAATGCGATGATCTCGGTTAACCCGAACGCACTGGCCGAGGCCGACACGCTTGACGCGGAGCTAACCGCACGCGGCCCCAGAGGGCTTCTCCATGGCGTCCCGGTCGTCGTCAAGGACAACTACGACACGGCCGACATGCCGACAACGGCCGGCGTGATTGCACTGGCAACCTCTGTTCCCCCAGACGACGCGTTCCAGGTTCAGAAACTGAGAGAGTCCGGTGCGATCATTCTTGGCAAGACAAACATGCACGAGCTAGCACGCGGGATCACGACGATTAGTTCGTTCGGTGGACAAACGCGCAACCCGTACGATCCCGCACGCAACCCCGGAGGGTCAAGCGGTGGAACCGGTGCGGCAGTAGCAGCGAGCTTGGCAGCCATGGGAATGGGAAGCGATACATGCGGATCGATTCGTATTCCGGCCGCACACCACGCACTCGTAGGGCTGCGGGGAACACGTGGGCTGTCAAGTCGCGATGGGATCATCCCGCTCTCGCACACACAGGACATCGGTGGACCGTTAACGCGAAGCGTCGAAGATCTGGCCATCGTGCTCGACGCCACGGTCGGGTCTGACCCGGCTGACGAAAGCACCCTCCTGTCTGAGGGCCACATTCCAGAGAGCTATACCGCGTTTCTCAATGAGAACGGCCTGCAAGGCGCACGAGTCGGAATTTTGGACGCGCTAATGGAGGAATCTCCAGCGGACCAACCTGTTCGTGAAGTGATCGAGGCGGCCGTCGAGGAAATGAAGACTCAGGGTGCGGAAGTCATCGAGATCGAGGAGGTCGACTTCCTTGAGTTACTGGAGGACAGCTCAGTCATTCGGCAGGAGTTCGGGATCGATTTGGCCACTTACTTACAACAGACACCCGACGCACCTGTGAAGTCGCTCGACGAGATCGTGGAGAAGGGGCTTTATCATTACTCGTTCGAACGTAGGAATCGACTTGCGATGGAGGTAGAGAGTCTCGATACCGACGAGTACCGACAGGCGATCGCCAAACGGGATGAGGTCAGGCAGGCTGTGATCGATATGTTGGATGAGCACGCACTGGACGCCTTTGCCTACCCGACGATTCGGCAGACGGCGGCACCAATCGGCAGCCCTCAGAGCGGGAGCAACTGTAGGCTAAGCGCCATCTCAGGGCTGCCCGCGATCACTGTGCCGGCCGGATTTGCCGAAAACGGAATGCCCGTCGGCGTGGAACTGCTCGGGAGAGCGTTTGCCGAACCTACGTTGATCACGCTGGCGTACGCCTATGAACAAGCAACCCATCATCGGCGCCCGCCGGTCACCACGCCAGGACTGGTCAACCCACCGAATCCCTTGATGTTCCAGGCGGAGACGACAGACGCAGAGAAGCTAGCTGCGTCGGCGATCGGCCCAAGTGCCAGGGCTCACTTCACTCTTGACTGGTACACACTAGACCTGCGGTACTCGATGTCGGTCTCCGGTGTTCTCGACTCGAACATCCTGGGCGTTCACCTTCATCGTGGCACACCTGCGGTCCCCGGTCCGATGATCCATCCGCTCGGAGACAAAGGGGAAGGACGAGTGTCTGGAACGATCACGCTCTCGGCAGGCGATGTCCAAGACCTCCGTCAGGGAAATCTCTACTTCGATGCACATACAACCAACCGTGTAGAGGGTGTCCGTGGCCAGTTGATTGCCCGGGAACAATGAGTCGCACTCGGACGGATACGATGACATAGTCCTGGAGTGTCACATCCGGCGATTTCACCATTCTCGACAGAGGCTGTTGTCCTCTTGCATGGCAGTCCCACGTGTGCACCCCCCCCCTTTTTTTTTCTCTCTCTCTCAACGTGCTGGCAGTGGTTCCGTCTCAATCCGAACATCAGGAGCACCACAAATGATCAGAACGGGCTGAACCCAAACAATCAACTCGATCTATGATGCGGTCAGCTCGATCTGCGATCCGAGTGATATCGAAAGTCGCGCTACAGGATGTGCGGCTGACCTCAGGCATTGACGGAGCAGAAAACCTATGAGACAAAAAAGAACGCCACTGATCTTGGTTGGCTTGCTCATTGCTATCGGCGGATTTGTGAGCGGCTGCCGGTCCGGGCAGTCAGATAGCGAGACCCTGACAGAACCGGGTGCCCCGACAGCGATAGACGTTACGGTCGACGAAGGTACGTCGATGTCGGTAGCCGTGTCCCCTGACGGCCGAACACTCGCGGTTGATTTACAGGGCAGCATCTGGACCCTTCCAGCGTCGGGCGGTGCGGCGACGCGCATTACCGACGTCTTCAACGACGCACGCCAACCCACCTGGTCTCCGGACGGACGAACCATCGCCTTCTTCAGCTTTCGTGACGGGGGCTATGACATCTGGGCCGTGGAATCAGATGGTACGAATCAACGCAAGCTGACGTGGGGGCCCTTCGACGACCGCGAACCCACCTGGTCGCACGACGGCACACGCCTGGCCTTTTCGTCGGACCGCAGCAGTCAGCTCGGCGGCGACTACAACATCTGGGTAATGGACGTGGCCACCGGAGAGCTTCGACAGGTGACGAACGACTCAGCCAACGACTTTATGCCATCGTGGTCACCAGACGACACAGAGATCGCGTTCATCTCCCAGCGAGGTGCCACGCCGGCGAACAGGGCTGGGGGTCGCCGCGGCCGCGGGCAACAGTCGGTCTGGATCGCCAACGTATCAGAAGGTTCTGAACGGAGGCTCACAAGCGCCATGTCCAGGGCCGACGCGCCCTCGTGGGGCCCCGGTGGCCAGATTGTGTATCACACACTAACCGACGGTGAGAGTCGTCTGGAAGTCGATGGAACGCCGCTGACCAGCAGCGAGAACGCGTTCCCGTTCCGCGTTAGTTGGGGCTCATCCGGCGAGTTCTACTACACGTCGGACGGTAAGATCCGAAAACGTGCGCTCGAGTCAAGCGAAGCCGAGACCATCGAATTCACCGCAACCCTTCGAGTGACGCCACCCAGCTACGCGAAGCGTCCTCGCGACTTCGATAGCACTTCGCCCCGCAAGGCACTCGGTCTCGTGCGGCCGACGGTTTCACCAGACGGCACGAAGGTGGCTTTCGCCGCGCTCAACGACATCTACGTAATGCCGATCGGCGCGGAGCCGGAGAACATCACCAACGACTCGGCCTACGACACTGACCCCGCCTGGTCACCAGACGGATCCCAACTCGTGTACTCATCGGACAAGGGAGGCAACCAACTGCAGCTCTGGGTCCACGACATGGCCACGGGCCACAGCCGACAGCTGACGACAATGTCGACACAGCCACTGGGCGCAGCCTGGTCGCCTGACGGGACGCGCATCGCGGTCTTTAACGTCACGGGTATGTGGCGCGTCGCCGAGTTTTCGGTCGTCAACGTCGCCACTGGTACGGTCACCAAGGTGCACGACCAGCTCCCGCAGCCTGGTCCGCCCACGTGGTCTCCAGACGGGACGCGACTCGCGATCGCCGGGAGCTTGCCGTACTCCAGCCGCTTCCGTGAAGGGACGAACCAGGTTCTGACGATGTCGGCAACGGCCGATGGCGACGACCGGTGGTACGTACCGGTGCGACATCTCTCGATCGACTCACGTGGCGGCTGCGGACCGGTCTGGTCACCGGATGGAACAAAGATGGCGGCTATCTACGAGGGGACCCTTTCGGTTTGGCCGGTTGCTGCCTCCGGTGAACCGCTCGGCCCACCGCGACAGGTGACGACCGAACATGCCAACTCGCCAAGCTGGCAGGGAGACTCGAAGCATCTCGTGTACCTGAGCGACGACAAGCTGAAGCGAGTAAACATCGAGACAGGCGAGGTGCGCGAACTCGCCGTGAATCTGACCTATACAGTAGATGTTCCAGAGACACGTCTCGTCATACATGCTTCACGTTTGGTCGACGGCACGAACGAAACGGCAAAGAACGATGTAGACATCGTGATCGAGGGCAACCGCATCGGCAGTATCGAGCCGCATGTCGAGGATTTGCATGCGGGAACGGTCGTAGACGCCTCCGGATTGACCGTCATGCCAGGTCTCATCGAGTGGCACTCCCACCTCCAGCCCGACTTCGGTGAAGCGGCGGGCCGCGCGCACCTGGCGTTCGGTGTCACGACGGTCAGAAGTCCTGGCGGCATTCCCTATGAAGCCGTTGAGGAGCGCGAGGCAAGCGACGCCAATCTCCGGATCGCACCACGGTACTTCACAACCGGTCATCTAATGGAGTACGAGCGCGTGTACTACAAGATGGGGATCGCTATCGCAAGTCCGAGGCATCTTGAGCTTGAGCTACGGCGGGCGCAGGTACTGCAATACGACCTGCTCAAGAGCTATGTCCGGATGACCGACGTCCTGCAGAAACGAATCGTCGAGTTCGCGCACGATATCGGAGTTCCCGCCTCAACTCACGAAATCTATCCCGCAGCACTCGTGGGGATGGACGGCAGCGAGCACACCTCGGGCACGAGCCGTCGCGGCTACTCGCCGAAGATCGGGACGCTGCAGCAAAGCTATGCGGACGTGTCACAGATCTTCGGCGCGACCGGCACGATCTGGTGCCCGATGGTCTCGCGGACAGGACTCGCGCGCCTCTGGGAACTGGAACCGGAGATGCGGATGGACCCGCGCTTCAGCCTGTATCCAGGCTGGATGCAACGCCAGGTGTCTGGACAAGGCGGCCGTCTCGGAGCAGGTAGCCAAGCTGGGGCTGGTGAAATCCCTGGCACCCTGCAGATGGTCATGAACATCCAGAAGGCCGGTGGCAAGGTCGTGGCTGGAACTGACTCGCCAAATGCGTTCAACCTGCACGGCGAGCTGATGGCCTACGTGATGGCTGGCATGACGCCCTATCAGGCGCTCCGGGCCGCCACGGTGGTCCCGGCCGAGGCGCTCGGCCTCGATGCCGGCAGCATCGAAGTGGGAAGGCTCGCGGATTTAGTGATCGTGGAGGGTAACCCGCTCGAAGACATCACCGCCACTCACCGGGTCCGGCATGTCGTCTCGAACGGCCGCGCCTATAGCGTTGAGGACTTGCTTACCGGCAGCGCTGGTGGGCCCACGCCGTAGATAAGCGGCGCGTCCCCGTCCAGGCATACAGAAACCGGACGTGTCGATACTGATGTTTTGTACGCTGGGCCGGAGTTATGAAAACATGAGGCCGGCTTCAGTATGACCCGCCTGGCGTCGGCGTGAGACTCAACCCAGTGGGCTACAGCGGCCGATCCGGGTTGATGATAGAACGCCACATGTGAGCAACAGGGCTGTTGTCGAACCCAATCCCCTCCTTGGGTTGCTTGAACTGACGACCGATCACGTCTGTGAACTCCTCGACCTTCACTTCCCGCGCGTCAGGATCGAATGCGTACTGGTCGTTGACCGTGACCAGACGAGCCTCCATGTAATAGCGGTGATTTCGAGCGAATTCGTAGTCGGCCTTGATGTACTGATCCGGCTCATAGTCATGCCCAAAGATGCGGTTGTAAGCATCCGGATACTCGTAGCCGACCGATTGATCGGGAAAGAACCGGAGGGCTTGGTGATACTTGACAGCCCAACTGACCCTCTCATCGACATACGGCGCGAAAAGCTGCGCCCCCCAATAGCCATGGTCAACCTTGATCAGATTCTGCGTGACGTCGTGAATCAAGCAGGCAAAGACGATTCTCTCTGGCTGGCCGGTCTTCATGGCGTGCGTAGCACTCTGAAGCACATGTCGAGCCGGCGCGAAGCGCTGATTAAAGAAGTCGATCAATGTCGGCTTCGCTGGCATCTGATCAAACGGCTCGGGCTGAGGGGTGAACAGGTTGCCTGTTCCACGCGGCGCCTGAAGCTCGACCGCTGGCAGACCTGGCTGCCCAAAACGAGGAGCCCGATCCAACTCGTCGGTCATGAAATGCTCGAGGGCCTCTGCCCGGTCTTCGTGGGACATGGCCGCCACCGCTGCCATGCCACCGACCGATGCGAAGAACTTCCGTCTGTCGACATTCATAGAACCTCCTGCAGATCGAGTTGGAAAATATTGTGCCACCATAGCTGCTAATTCGGAATGATGTCCAGTAGCTCAACCTCGAACATAAGCGCCGCGTTGCCAGGAATCCCTGGTGGACCCTGCGGACCGTAGGCCAGATTCGGAGGACAAACCAGCCGGCTCGTGCCACCAACGCTAATATGCTGTAGACCTTCAGTCCAGCAAGGGATCACGCCGTCCAGCGGGAAGGTCGCGGGCTCGCCTCGGTCTACGGAGCTATCGAATACCGTGCCGTCGCGGAGCGTCCCATGGTAGTGCACCTGCACGGTGTCCTTGGCTGTCGGACTGGCTCCTGTTCCAACGATGATCTCCTGGATAACAATTCCTGACTCTGTGCGCTCCGCCCCTTCGACACCAGCCTGTTCTTCTAAGAACGCGGTCGCCTGGATCAATTCGCCCTCGGCGACTCCGGCAGCCTGCTGCTCCATGAAAGCCTGGATCTTGGGACCATACTCACTGAGTTCTACCAGGGCGTCCTCACCAAGGACCGCGTCACTCAGGCCACGCTGTATAAACGTAAGGTTCTCGGCCGAAAAGCCATTACCAGACACGTTCTGTGCAAGTGCCTGGCCCAGAGCATTGAGGATTTTCTGGTCTTCTGTTTCTGGCACGCCGCCGGTTACACCAGCCGCCGGAACCGACTCCGGCGTGCAGGCGGACGACACGCAGCACAGAGCGAGAATAACCACGAACCGGACGATAGTTCGCACAGTAACTCCTCCCAATTTTTTCAGCACGCGATACGTTACGGTTCACTGATCCACTCATAGCTCAATTCAAGAGATATCTGTTCCAGTCGTGTGATCTTCAAGACTATCGTCTCACCCTCCCACCGGGTGCCCAGTGGTTCCTTTTAAACTATGATGTAAATTATGGTGACCACACTTAATGTTAACGGTTCGCCAACGACGGTCGACGTTCCGTCCGACATGCCGCTCTTGTGGATCCTTCGGGATGTGCTCAACCTTCGTGGCACTAAGTATGGTTGTGGTATCGGTCAATGCGGCGCCTGCACAGTGCATCTTGACGGAGAACCCGCTCGTTCCTGCCAGGTATCAGTTTCAGCGGCCACCGGCCCGCGCATCACGACAATCGAGGGACTTTCTCCGAACGGCTCGCACCCGGTTCAACAGGCCTGGCAGGAGTTCGACGTGCCGCAGTGTGGCTATTGCCAGGCTGGGCAGCTCATGTCTGCCGCGGCTCTGCTCGCCAGAAATCGGACACCGACGGATGCCGATATTGACATTGCCATGAACGGCAATCTGTGTCGCTGCGGTACGTATCTGCGAATTCGCCGGGCCATCCACGCGGCAGCTTCGATCTCGGCTCCTGAACCGACTGCGTCGGACCAAGCTGCCCGCGTCCACCCTACTGACAAGTAAGAAGACCTCTTGGACCCCACTCGAATCGACCGTCGCTGTTTTTTTCGTGTGACCGCACTAGCCGGCGGCGGGATCCTCCTCGGCAGCTACGTCGACCCGGTGGCCGAGGTGTTTGGACAACCGGTGCGTCCTGCCGAGAACTTCATACCACAGGCTTTCATCCGTATTACGTCTGACGGCGCTGTGACGATCATAGCCAAGAACCCCGAGACCGGTCAGGGGGTTAAGACGATGCTGCCTATGCTGATCGCCGAGGAACTCGACGTCGATTGGCACGACGTGACGCTCGAACAAGCCGACCTCGATGTGTCGAAGTATGGACGGCAGCGAGCCGGCGGTAGCTCCGCAACGCCGGTCAACTGGGATCCCCTTCGTCAAGTTGGCGCGGCGGTTCGACAGATGCTCATCGCGGCAGCAGCACAGACGTGGGGCGTATCACCAAGCGAGTGTGAGACTTCTTCTGGTTCTGTTCTCCATCGACCGTCCGACCGTGCCCTCGGCTACGGGCAGCTGGCAGCGACGGCCGCGACCTTGACACCGCCAGAACTGGATGCGGTGCCCTTGAAGGATCCGGCAAACTACAAGCTCATTGGTCACTCGACATCGGGTGTCGACAACGCCGCGATTGTCGTCGGTAAACAGTCCTACGGTATCGATCTCGAGATCCCAGGTCTCCGCTACGCGGTCTTCGAGAAGTGCCCGGTGTTTGGAGGCAAGCCGCTTACTGCAAATCTGGAAACGATCAAAAGGCTTCCGGGCGTACGGCACGCCTTCATCGTCGAAAGTGACGACGAGCGGAGTTATACACGAGCCCGCGGTAGGCTGTCTGGCTTGGCTGGCGGTGTCGCAATCGTGGCTGACACCTGGTGGCAAGCGCAGTCAGCTCGCCAGAGCCTGCAGGTGGAGTGGGACGAGGGACGATTTGCCGACCAGAACTCTGACGACCTGGCACGTCAAGCGGACGAGCTCTCACAGCAACCACCCGCATTCACACTACGGAGTGATGGGGACGCCGAAAGCACATTGCCGGATGC
>CAUZDY010000070.1:0-11703 GCA_963578805.1 Vicinamibacteria bacterium
TCAGGATGTTCATGTTACCTGGGGCCGCCTGCTGGCCGAACGCCGGCGGCGCGGCAAGAGCGATTGAGAGCCCGACAGCGCCGAGCGTTAACGCATGCTTTCTGTTCATTGCATCCTCCCTTTAAGTGTCGCCAGTTCGGCCGAGCAGTCCGGCCACGCTTAGCTCTTCCGGGGACAGTTCACCCACAGTGTTGTTTATGTTCGTCCATGTTTGAACTTCACAGGAAGTTCCGTCAAGCGCTTGTCCGGGTTCAGTACAAATGCGACTCGGCGTTTTGCGCGCGGCGACTCCGATGCGGGGAGGCGTTGGAAGGAACACTACCTGCCCGTAAGTGTACGTCGTCAAATCAATCCGGACCAATGCGCCTGTTTCGTAAGAGAGACTTCCTGCCGGTTCACCGTCCTGTGCGGTGTGCATGGATTCTCACGCTTGCGTTGTGCCAATGTCCTCCGGTTGATGCGTTCTCGTCGTGCGAGGATTGCCGGTCGTCGGCCTCCGTAGACGTCGGCCGGGATCACGTTCTCAAGTGCTTCGTGCAAGCGCCGGTGATTGTAGTACTCGACGAAGCGTGCGACGGCCCGCTAGAGTTCCCAGGGGCCAGCTCACGGACTGTCTGGCACTTCACGTATTGTTTGCTGACCTGGCAGGGGCTTCGCCTGACGGACCAGGGTCGGAAGACGTCTGGCATGGGAGAGCGGCAGGAGCAGGCCGATCTTGCGATTTAGGCAGCCTGGTGGTCACACATGGCCGCGTATTTCAGTTCTTGGTCGCGGAAAGAGACACTGATAAAACGAATTACTAATAGAGGTATCAAGAACTGACAGTTTGTGGCCACCCATGGCCACGCATAGCCACCAGCTCGGCTAGTAATAGCTATTGGACACTATCGTTGCACCAGGCATCTCACCGTGCCCGCGAGTGGGATGCCGCGCACCCGCGTGACGAATCCCCGTCCCCGTTGCACCGCCCGTAACCCCCCGCATTGCACCCCTGCCAGCCAGCGGTAGGATCGGGTCCTTCATCACATCGTCGCAATTGAGGTGGGTCGATGACGCACGCCGGCCGGATCGTTGCCGTCGGCAATGGACGCATCGAAGGAGAGAGACCATGAGCAAAGAGAATTTCGAACACTTCATGAAGCAGGTGGACGACAGTCAGGAACTGCAGGCGAAGATCGGTGCGGAAATCACCGGAGAGGCCTTGGTCGCTTTGGGCGCCGCACACGGGTGCGAGTTTTCGATCGCGGATGTGCAGGCTGGCGCTGAGTTGTGTGATGCGGAACTGGAAGGGGTGTCAGGTGGAGTAGTGATCATCGGAACAGGGTCATGGTTAGCAATGCGAGGTGGACGATTCAGACTTGTAAAGGGAGAAAGGTATCAACCCAACACGGCCTGTAGCGAGGATTAATAGCAAGAAGGAGGTTGCTGTCCAGCGGGCGGATGCAATCCTGAGTGCTTAACGTCTATATGAACACATTCCTCACCGGTCCCCGTTGAACCGCCCGCCGGGCCGCGGTAGGGTAGGCCACCATGGCCGCGTCCCCCTTCGCCGCCGATGTCCCGTGTGTGCCGCGGTCTATCGTAAGAATAGTCGGCAAGCGTAATGTTCACCACGATGTTCAAACCGGAAACGGCAGAGAGAACACTACTGCCGCACACTTACCGTCAAGACAGGACGGCTGAAGCGGTGACCGGCTGCGATGTCGGGAACGTCACCGGGATCGTGACATGTTCCAATTTGGTCCAAGGATTGGACTATCTGTGCGTGCCGGTGACCACGCAGGAAACTTTTTGTCAATGAAGACAGGGTGTGACTCGTCAGCGCACCGCAGCAAGGTGCGCAAGAACTCACACCCGTTTAATAGCGTTCAGTCCCTCGCCGTATCCGGTCAAGGCTGAACGGCCCGACCGGCTGGGTGGCGACATACAAGAACAGGAAGCAATACAAAGCAGCGAGCTCGCCGCCGTTCAAGATCGGCCAGAACCCCCGCGGCGCGTGCGAGAAAAAATAGGCGAAGGCCATCTGCCCGCTGGCGATGAAAGCGACGTGAGGGACGAACAACCCGAGCGCGATCAGGGCTCCGCCAAAGAATTCGATCACGCCGGCAGCACCGCGGAGCGACAGCAACTCCGCGCTGTTAGCATCGAGCACACCGAATAGTTTCTGCGCGCCGTGACACGCAAACAACAAGCCTGACACAATCCGGATACCAGCGTATGCATAGTCTGAGTAGGGACCAAGCCATCGAGTCAATATGCCTCCTCCAGAAATTGCCGCAGCGTTCACTACCAGAGTTTCGTGGGTAGACGGATACGGCGTCGATTCTGTTTACGAGAGTAAACTGATTCCAGCCTTGGCGGGCGGCTGCAGGGTGGTGAGAACTCCATGAGACTCGCGACGGTCGTGCTTTTGCTCACGCTCTGCGACGTACTTCCTGTCTGGGGAGCGGATTACTCAGTCCTCTTCCTGACGCCCACGGCAGAGGACGATTCATGAGTTCCGGTTCACCAGAGCAGCAAGCCCGCGTCGCGATTGACAAGTTTCTGGCAGCCGCAGGTTGGGTAATCCAGGACCTGGACGAGCTAAATCTGTCTGGGGGGCAGGGGGGCGCTGGTACAAATCCAGTCATCCAGACCAATAAATATAGGGCTCAATCGACTCTGTCGGTTGGGATTTTTCTTTTGGGTAACACCGTGACGAGTCCTCGCGCTGGTTAGGAGCTACAAATACCAGCTTTGATGATGTGTGATCTTGATCTATAGAACGTTCAAAAACTCATTTCGGTGCGGCAAGCATGCACCAGGTAGAGGTCGGCCAGGGCCCTGGAGGGTCGTACGGCCGCTGATGTCACCGGGGACGGGTTAATCTTCAGCTTGGTCTATCATGGCCAGGCGAAAACAACTTCGCGTAAGGGGGATGTAAATTGGCGAGTTTCACAGAGCGGATGATCGGAGCGGCCAAGCTCGACGTGCATGTCTATGAAGAAGTAGAGGCGGACACTGGTTCTACTGGCCAAGCCGTTGGAGTCGTGCTTCTGGCCAGTTTCGCTGGTGGGATCGGATCAGTGGGCGTGGGGGCTGGAGGTCTGGGCTCGTTCATTGCCGGCGCCATCGCCGCGTTGATCGGGTGGGTCACCTGGGCCTTTGTGACTTATATCATTGGTACCAGGCTGTTGCCAGAGCCCGAAACACGCGCAGACGTCGGCGAGCTTATGCGGACCCTGGCATTCGCCCAATCACCGGGTTTACTTCGCATTTTCGGAAGCCTCCCCGGCGTGGGTCCCTTCGTCTTGAGTCTCACCCAGATTTGGCTGTTGGTTGCCATGGTTGTTGCCATCCGTCAGGCCCTGGACTACCACAGCACCTTGCGGGCGGTGGGTGTGTGTCTCGTGGGCTGGGTACTTGCGACTGTAATTGGTGTCGTCTTGTTACTGTTCGTCGCTCCTTAATCTCCGAAATCTCCCACAGGAGTGTCGCCCACGCCTGACGGTGTGCCGCATCGAAACGCGACGGGGCGTAACCGCCCACATCGTTGTTATCGCGGAGCAGGAACCCCCAGTGGACAAACTAGCAGCCCTATCTAAAATCGTGATTGTCCAAAAAAGGGAGCTTGGCGAGACCCTGACGGGGTTCGAGGGCAAGAACCGGTATGTGGTGCACGACCCAGCAGGCAACAAACTATACACGGCGGTCGAGATTGGCAATTCGTGGATAGGGCGGCAGTTTCTGAAAGCGAATCGACCGTTCACGATAGAGCTACCGACGGCACGAACACTTTATTGCGTGTCCAGCGACCTTTCGCCTGGTACTTTCACGAGGCGTCGGTGACAAATACGAGTGGCCGTCTGCTTGGCTGGCTGCGGCGAGAGTTCTCGCTGCTGCAGCGCATCTATTCTGTGACGACGCCGTCTGGAAATAAAGACTACTCGCTGTCTGGGCGTTTACTTCGCCCGTGGACGTTCGAAATTCGTAAGCGCGGGCAAACCGTTGGCGTGATCCAAAAGATGTGTAGCGGAGGCTTCACGGAAGCGTTCACCGATGTGGACACTTTTTCATTGGAATTCGATCTCAGCATGAGTGGCGATGAGAAGGCGTTCTTTCTTGGTGCTGTGTTTTTGATCGACTTCGTGCATTTCGAGGGCAGATAGGGGAGTCAGAGGTTTTGACGGCAACACGTAAGAGTTGCCGCCGCGCACCCGCGGTAACACCCGTCTCCGTTGACTCGTGCCCTCGCCATCGGTAGGAGGGTGCCTAAGAAAGGAATCTTATGAGAATCAATGTAAAAAGGGTGTCGCTCGTTCTCGCCATTTTTATCGCCGTTTATATGTTCGTGGTTGGCATGGTGCGACTGGTGTTACCGGATTACGGTCAGGCGTTCGCTGTGGTGATGGCGTCGCTTTATCCCGGGTATTCTGGCTCGGCGACCTTTGGCCAAGCGATTATTGGTGCGCTGTATGGCGCACTTGATGGTGCGATTGGCGGAGCCGTTTTCGGCGGGCTCTATAATTGTTGCTCTGACTGCCTCGGTTCAACTTCAAGCGCTAGTGGATAGAGTATTAACCTGTTGAGTTGAAGCCCAGCGTTTCCGTCCGCGAGTGGGATGCCTTGCACCCGCGTGAGCCGTAAGCTCGGTCCCCGTTGACCTGTTGGTTTTGGCGCGGGAGCTCATTACCCAAGCCCTGGATCGTGCGGGCGGCGTGGAGCACCTCACGCACCAGGCCGAGCAGAATCCGGCATCACCCTCGGCCCGCACACCGTCACCGCCAATCGCTAATCTTGGGACTTTCGAGCACCGTTTGCGAGGCCATGCTCCTCGAGAAACTCCTGGATCGTAGTGAAAACCGCCATCGTCTGTTCTCGATTGAACCGACCATGGCGGCCACCCGGGACCGTGTGTAGGCGGTTGGGCACTTCCACGTCTGCCAGTTTCTCATGGAACATCACCGCCTGCTGATAAGGGACCGTCGGATCGGCATCACCATGAATCGACAGGATCGGCGGCAACCCCGACCGCACATGGGTCATCGGTGACACACGCTGTGCAATTGTCAAACGATTCTCAAGGCTTCCCATCCATTCGACGGCATAGTTCCTGAGGTTCGTACCATCCAGCAGATCACCGACGTCAGTGATGCCATACCAGTTGATGACCGCCGCAACCCGAAGATCCTCTGGACCGGGGCACTCGCGGTCCAAACCTGCCGAGGCCGGGATCATGGCGGTGGTCAGTGCGAGATGGCCTCCCGCCGAGTTTCCCGTCGTCACGATCCGGGATGTGTCCATGTTGTACTCCTCGGCGTTGGCGATTACCCAGCGCAGAGCGCAGAGGCAGTCCTCGACTGCAGCGGGCGCCCGTGCGACGGAACCCAACCGATACTCGACATTGACGACGGCCCACCCTCTCTCTAGGTAGGGCAGCACGCGAAGGACATTGCTCTCCTTCGTGCCCCCGACCCAGCCTCCACCGTGGATGTACATGAGGACCGGCGTCATTCCGCCGGCGTTGTTCGGGAGATACAGATCGAGCTTGTTCTCGTGGTTACTCGCCACGTGGTAGGTCACGTTGGGTATGACCCGATACTCATTCGAGACCTGCGCCAAGAATGACGTCGTGTCGTCGAGCTGGGCAACCGCCTGAGTCGGCGCCACCAAGAGTCCAGCCAGGACGAGTCCGATGCATACGAACAAGCGTGTGGACATTGTGCCTCCTGTGTGTTCAGCCTTCGATCCCGACTGCGTTTCCATCCTCACACTCTGGACGGGTACTACCAATTTGATGTCAAGAGTAGTTCTAAGCCTGTCAAATCGGCAACATCGACGGACTGGAAAAGCCGATGGGGCAGAAGGCGCTGGTCCTCGAACTGGTCGAGAGGCCGACGTTGGCCGATTGCCATCGCCGCACGCTGTGCCACGAGAACGTCGTGGGTTGGCGGAGTCTTCATCGGCCCAGAAGACGATTTCGTCGCAGGCCGCACCAACATGGGTGTAGCCGCGAATGGACCGGAACGAGCAGGTATGGGCTCGAGGCCCAGTGTGCGAAATGATCTTGAACAGCGGATTCAGGATTGGCGAGGACTTCTGAGATGTCGGGCGGTTCAAGTTCCACAGATTCAGGAAACTTATTAATTGGCGTCTGCTGTTGATCCCGGACATCGAGCAAGCCACGGCCTGCTATGAGTGTGAAGGAATTGGAATACTGATCGGCCTGCTCGCCTATGCCGCGATGGAAAAGAACATCATTGACCATCTTGCACAGGAGGCATAAAGAAAGACGAATGTCGAATGAAATAAATGTGTGCGTGTTTTCACTGGAGAATGTAAATGGCGATCAGTGGGAGGATAGAACCGAAGCTGAGACAGCAGAGCTAGTACGGAAGAAGCAAACCGATCTGCATAAGCGTTCTGTCAGGTTCGGTGCGCCTGAACTTGTGAGCATTACCTAAGCGAGCGGTGATGGCCCGCGTCGCCGTGAGGCACTTCGGTCATTGAGGCGAGGCTCGCAGGAATATTTGAACCTCCGCGCCAAATGTCCGAGCGTAATTGAGAGGAGGCCGACTGTGTGCACGTCCAGTTATCTATCGGGGCGCCAGATGGCACCGATGTAGTACATCGGAAGATTCTTGTTATCGTTCCAGACAACACTACCGGTCACGCTAACGTCTTTCTGAACTGATTGCGTATACGCGACTCCGGAAAGATGGTTGGTTGGTTCGTCCAAGAATCGTAGATTGGAGTAGCTAAGCCCTAGCCCCCCTATATTCACTTGCGCCATTTGAAGCCACATCAGCTTTAGGTTGTCCAGATCATGGTCGAGATAGCTCTTTGGCGCGCGACCAGGAAACACGCCTGGCCATTCGAGAACGTTGAGCGACACTGTCTGTCCAGCCAGCTCCCCCATCGGGACGTTGAGTCCTATTTGTGGACCGAACGCAAGTGCCTCTTCAAACAGTGTGACGAATCCAGCCGTGACGAGAGTGGCTCTGTCGAGCTTAAAAGAACGCCCAGCAAGAAACATTGCCATGTCTTGCATTGCCCAGACTTCAACCCGGTGGCCCTTCGCATTGCTTAGCGCGAGAGTTGCAGTTAACCCGCTGCTCGTAGCATTCTGTCCAGAGCCGACGCTCAACGACTCGACGCGAAATCCAGCCTGCTGCGCAGTCGCAGCAGACGTACAAGTAAACGTAAGGGCCGCAAGCACGAATAAACCAGTAGTCGTTTTAGTCATCGTCTCTCGCCTACCGCCGCCCCTGGCTCCGTCAGGGGGTTGCCGTACGGAATGGGATGACCGTTGACGTCGTCCCGGTGAGGATGTGGTCGACTCGCCGCTCCCAGGTCTGCAGCGCCCGCAACTTCTCTGCATCGTATGTGTGGCGGTCGTAGGCTTTCGTCGCCAGCGGGGAGCCGTTGATGTGGTTCAGCACGAGGGCGATGACTTGCACCGGAACACCGCTCTCTGCCATACAGGTGGCATCGGTTCACCGGAGATCGTACCCTCTGAACTGGAACCCTAGGTGTTGGATTGCTGGGCTGGCACCCTCCGTGCTCGGTGGTGCACGGACCCGGACCCGAGCAGATTGCTGAACACCCACTGGCGAGGTCGAGTCTCTGACGTTATGGGTAACACGGTGACGTGCTCTTGGCTGAAATCAGCTACAAGTCGCTGAGGTTGTGAGGTTCAGCAAATATGTATATTATAACAACTTATGGGGAATAATGGCAGCGTGTGAGGGAGCGTGAAAGCGGGCTGGCACTGACGGGAGGGCAGGGGGGCGCTGGTTCAAATCCAGTCATCCCGACCAATGCATAAGGGGGTCAATCGCAACTCGCGGTTGACTCCCTTTTCGCTTGTGTGCGACGGATTCTGCGAAGAACACGTGCTTATGGTGAAAACATCGAACCTGGACGGTCATCATTGTCAGAAATGTGACGGTGGTACTCTGCAACCGTACGAGGTCAGGTAGCATGGCGCACTGGCTGCAGCACCCCTACATCCTGAAATGCTCGGGCTGGTAGTGGGCTAATCCCGTGTTGCGCGTCAGAGCCCGTCCGCAATATCGTACGCGAGCTAGTCGATTTCGACTGTCAACTGCTGCTCCCATTCCTCGAAACCGTTAGGCTCGGTCCGTCCTACCTTGGCCATACAAAATTAGATTGGTCAATCAAGGAAAGTAGATGAGCAATTATCAAGAGCAAGCGGCCCGATTGATGACGTCGTTGGATTTGTCCCTGCAACCGGTTGCAGTCGCCTTCTGTGATGTCGTCCCGAATAGTGTCTCCAAGTTCGACGAGGTGGTCCCTGCGGGCTGCGCCTTTTGGCAAGAGGCAGCTACGCGCACGTTTGTCACGTCGGCGAAAGATCATCAATGGTGTTCGATTGGCATTCACACGCACAACATGTCGGAGGCTCCCGCGTCCCAGCAGAATGAGCTCCAGGCCTCGCTGCAAGCTATGATCGGGCTTGACTACGTGCGCGAAGAAGAAGTCGCTGCGATTCCGGTCTTGAAGCGCGAACGAAAACACGCGCTTTACGGTCCGTTGGCCGACTTTCCAACTGACCCCGATGTCATTTTCATTTTCGCGCATTCCCAGCAGGGGCTTATTCTGACCGAGGCCGTCACCCGAGTTGATGGTGGCGTCCCGCCAGCGATGGGACGTCCCGCTTGCGCTGTTGTGCCGCAAGTCGTCAATAACGGACATGCGGCCATGAGTCTAGGTTGTTGCGGTGCGAGGGCCTATCTCGACGTGCTGTCTGATGGTGTGGCCCTATGGGCACTCCCCGGGAATAAGATCGACCAGTATTGCGAACAAATCGAAGTACTCGCTCGGGCCAACAAGACTCTTACGGTGTTTCATGGGCGCCGGAAGAAGGATATTGAATCGGGCGAACGACCAACCGTACGTGATTCTTTCCAACGGCTTTCGTAACGATGACCTGCCCCCTGCGACCGTGCCAGTTGTTAAGAGAGAGCGAAGCACATATCTAGCCCGTCGACGGCCGCCGCCGCCGGCCTGCCGTCGAGCCCCCCCCCACATCGGTGCGTTGCCCACGGTGACTTGGCGCTACTCTTATGACACTCACAGAACCAGCCAACCACTGGTGTTTGTTAGCACCCTGCTAGCAATTTACGGGACGCTGAGAACGGCGATCAGTGCTCCGAGGCCGTCACTCGATGGCAACGACGGCGGCCCGGAGCTCGATGATATGGTCCGCCGAGATCACCATGCCGGTCGACACGACGGACAGAAGCGGCGTCTGTCCCAGGGCGGCGTACACCTCGATCAGCGCCGTTCGCAGCTCGGTGTGATGCACCGCTTTGGAGATCGTAACCCCTGGGACTAACGTGGCGTCGGTCCAGACGGCTGCGCTCAGTCTGTTGGCAGTACGGAGTGCGTTGATTCGCGTCCGTAATTCAGTGATGTGAATCGCTTTTAGTAAGCTGCTGCCGGCCGTCAGCGTTCCATCGGTCCAGCTCAGGCCACGCCCGTCGTCGTCGAGGATCGTGCCGATACCCTGCGCGTCGAGAATCGTGCTGTTCACCGAGTTCGTGAGGTTCATCAAGAAGGTTTCGGTAGACTCGGCGACCGTGTCACCGGTGACGCTGACGTTCACGTTCTGGCTCGTGTTACCGGACGCAAAGGTAAGCGTGCCGGATGTCGAGAGGTAGTCACTACTGACGGACGGTGTACTCAGGGTCAGGGACCATCCTCCCGTTAAGTTGCCGGTATCTTGACCTGCATCATCGACGATGTACAAGCTCCATGTCCCGGTTGGGTTCGTATCGTTGAATACCGCCAGCGACCCGCCGTAAGTGCCGCCTGGGGCCGGGGTCGGGAATGTGTCCACGGAGCCGTTGTTGGTCGGTTTGTAGGTGCCGCTCGTTACCGGACTGGTCATGCCGGGCCCGACGTCGTCGAACGTGAGGGTCACGTCGACGGCGTCGGTGCTTCCGCCGACGTCGGACATCAGGACCACCGTGGCCCCGGTCGGCCCTTCGAGCAGAACGTCGATGTCACTCGGCCACGTATGCGCGTAACCAGTCAGGGTCACATTGACGTCGCTCAACACCGCCGTCGTCTCTGGAACGCTGATGGTCGAGGGATACAGGTCGGATTTGCCCGAACTCCCGGGGCCGGCCGGCAGAGACATTGACGTTGCATTCGACTGGGTGCTGCTGCTGACCGAAGAGGTGGCCGTATTATCGGCAGTGGCGTAGTCGACCGTGATGATGTTGGTGCTTGCGGCAGACAGTGTCACGGTGAACCCGCCCGTGGCGCTATCCAGCGCCAGGGAGTTCCCTTCGGTGATCGAGATATCGTTGATCGAGATCTGCGGAGCGCTCGCCAAACAGGCGCCGGGCAGTCCGGCCCCGTCGGTCGGCGACGTGCCGTTGGCGCCACCGCTGACCGCGTTAGCGCCGAGCCCGAAGCCGGCAAATGTCGTCCACAGAAGGCAGACATCCGCGCCGTCGTGGTTGTCGGTCGCGGCCTGGATGATGCCGTCCCGGACGTCGGTGAACGCCGGGCTGCACGAGGTGTTCATCAACCCCTCGTTCACATACAGCATCGCCCGCTGGTTCCCCGCGGTGCCAACGCCGTCCATCAAGTTGGCGTCGAACCCGTGAGTGTCGACCAGCGCCCAGTACATCTCCCACGCGGCTTGGGCCCAGACGGAACCGACCCCGTGTGGTATCGCCATCCCGTTGAGACTCGCGTAGGTCCAGGTGTTGATGCTCGAATCGGTGCTGTAGCGCTGGCTGCGGATGCCGCGGCCGCTGGTCGGCTGGTTCAAGGCGTAGGTCCCGATGCCCCGCCCATCGGTGCCGGCATCGCCAGGCTTGGCGGTGTAGACGAGCGACCACCAGTCGCTGAGACCCTCCCCGGGCTGCTGTGCATTGTTGAGACAGCTTACGTTAGACGGGCCACCGACCAGCCGGTTTGAGATGCCATGGCCGTACTCGTGGACGATGATGCCGTTGTCGAAGTCACCGTCGATATCGGGGTCCGGGGAGCTCCACAGGAACATCTGCATGCGGGGTCGAGAACCATCAGCGGGGGTCGCGAAATTCGCGTTGTTAAAGCCCGCGCCGTCTTGCGCTTCGGCTCGTACATAGTCGCCCTGTTCACCGCCCCGCCCATAGTTGTTCGCCTGGAAGTTACCGGCGCCTTCGGTGAAACCATACTGGTACTGGACGTCGTGGATGTAGTTGTTCCAGTAGAACAGGTTCGCGACCGCGGCTGCTTCATAGTTCGACGGGGCCTGGGTTAGATCAATCGGGAAATCACAGTCGAGCGTGAGACCGCAGTCTGGCTCGGTGTTTGGTGGCGTGTTGTTGGCGTCGCTGTCGATGTACGCGTGAGCGTTGTTGCCACGCATGGTCGTGTACTCGGGTCCGGTCACCCCGTCGGTGTCGTGCCAGCCAAACGGCGAGGCGGTGGTGTTGAACGGGTTGCCGACCAGGGTCCGGCCGTCGGCAGGCGGCTCCGGAGAGAGATGGATCGGGCTTTCGGCCGGCTTTGAATAGACCCGGTAGCTGTCACCCGCCACCCAGTCGAATCGTGTCCAGACGTTACCGGAGCTCGCATCGACCGTAAGGTCATATATGTGCGATGCGTCCATGGTGTGAATCTGGAAGCTCCAGACGAGCCGGACGTCGCTGCGATCCACCGGCAGCCACATTAGCTCGGCCTCGAGCGGTGCGATCG
>CAUZDY010000071.1:0-10803 GCA_963578805.1 Vicinamibacteria bacterium
CCCTGAGTAAACTTGATCGAAACGTCCTCGAACAGAACACGTTCGCCGAACTGAACAGACAGACCCTGTGTACGAATCATGATTCTCGTTTCGTTACAGTGAGCGGAATTGTGGCCCAGGTTCGTGGATTCAGAGGCGACCTTGGCCTGACGACGGTATACCAGTGTAACAGGCATTACTCCGCTTCTCAGCGGACCGAGACCTGTTGCCCACGCCGGAACGGGTCGTGTATCTATAAAGGTAATGGATCGGTTCTCTGTTTTTGATTTAAAAACATCGACCCACAAAAAGAGACAACCAGGATATCTTGACCCTCATCCCGACCATCACTTTTGAAGGTCACTTGACAGCCAGTTTGACAGTCAAGCGTATGGATATAGCTGGGCGGAGACCGCCACGCCTGGTCTTGTTGCATGACCCCTTGGGTCGTCCGAGCGGGTTCCCTGATTGGCCGGGTTGGAACGGCATTGCTTTAGTTCTGTTTTCTACAGCGACAGTCGGCGTGTCTTATTCATGACACGCCTGCTCTCCGACAACCGTCTCCAATATGTCTCCATGACCGGGGTCGATTCCAGTAGAGTCACGACGACTGCTGTTGACAGTAGAAGAGAGTCAAGTGGAAGTGACTCAACCCGTTATGACCAGAAGTGACGCGCTATCACCGGGTTAGGGAAACGTGTGGTGCGGGTTCGACTCCCGCCGTCTCCACCATCATCACGTCCAACGAGATTCCAGAAGGACCGGTAACACACTGACAATAGGTGGCTTGACGACAGGACATTTTAGGAGCCCCCCGATCTCCGAACCAGCCCCTCGCCCCCCTTCGACAGCCCCTCGCCCCCCCTTCGGCTGCGGAGTCTTGGCCATCGAGATGTTCCGTTGTCAGCGAACCGTCACGGTCACCATTAGGGTGTTCTTTCCTCATCCTCGGATAGGATGGACAAATCGAAATCCTCTTCAATCTGCATGAGTCGCGCGCCAATGAGTTCGAGATCTGCTACCCAAACATCACCATTCTCAAATCGCACCCTGTCGACACAAACAACTCCAGTGTGAAAGGTCTGAGCGTTCGAGATGGTGTGATACCACGAGGCACCCTCCGAGTCCTCTAGGTCGAACTCGTCAAGAGAGTAGCCTCCGAACTGAGAAAGAAACTCATTAAAGACATTGAAAGCTACGAATCCCAGCCGGTAGGCATCTATCTTGCGTCCTGAGATGTTCTCTATTTCCACTCCGTATTGGATACCAGCAAGGCGAGCCGAAGTGAATTGACTACCACTCCTCGCCGATTGGGACTCGGCCTCGAACTCCGCTATGCGTAGCGGAGCGTTCGGCTGCTCCACTGCGACGGCCACGGGCGTCAACTCGGCTTATTCGATACCTACCGGTGCCAGCAAGACGACCAACGCGACGGCGGTGAATGTTCTTATCATGATGCGACTTCCTCAGAACCTCACGAGTTACCTCCGGCCCCTGATCGGGCGGCAACTTCGCGACGTCGTCACGGCTTCCGCCTCGTGTTTTCTCCTGTAAATACAGGGGCCTTACCATATCACTTACCCCGTCTCCCCTATGTCTCCCCGCACGAGATCAGACACCGGCTGATCGAGGAGCCTGATAGCGCTCTCTATTGCCGCCTGGCTGAGGTGCATGTACCGCTGCGTCGTCCCGAGGTTGGCGTGGCCAGCCAGTTCCTGAATCGCTGCGACTGGGGCTCCTCGCATCGACAAGTGCGAACAGAGGGATCCGCGTTCCTCAGCCAACGCCACGCGCACGTCGAGCACGCACCTCCAGCGCTATGAGCTCGTGGTGTCCTTGAGGTAGTGGCGGTGCAATGCGGGGGGGGGTACGGCTCACGCGGGTGCGCGGCCTCCCATTCGTGTGCACGGCGCTCAGTGCGTATAATGAGGCGTCCTGGGATTGCAGGCACCGTCTTTCGCAGCCGCACAGGCGCTGCGACACCATGACACGGAGGTCCAGATGACGGGTTCACACATTGGCCGCACGGCCTTGATCCTGGTCGGGGGCGTGCTGGTAGCAGCGGCGGCGGCGGCGCAGAGCGTGAAGAAGCTCGATTCCTACGACGGGGTTGCCGTCCGCATCCTGCAGAGCAACAACGCCGGCACCACCCAGCACGTGATCGATCCGGAAATCAACGAGGTGGTCGGGATCATCAGAGGCTGCCCGAACCCGCACAATCTGACGGTCCACCCCGAGGGCCTCTACTACTACTGCTCGAACGAGCTGGACCAGGCGGTCGACGTGTTCGACACCAAGACACTTGAGCACGTCACCCGCATTCCCCTGTCGGCGCGGCCCAACAAGATTGCGGTGAACAAGACCCATCGGAAGCTCTACGCGGGCATCGCCCAGCGGACGGATAGTCCAGGGCCGGGGGTCGAGATCGACCCCAACGGGCGGTTTCCGGCAGTGGTCGACGTGATCGACATCGACACCCACACGCTCGTCAAGAGCATCGAAGTGTTCAGCACCGTGCACAACGTGTTCATGACCCCGGACGAGCAGCACGTGGTGCTCGGTCTCCGTGGGCGCGTGACACCGGGTGACCCCACCATCCAGGTGCTCGACCCCGTGACCGACACTGTGGCCTTTGGGATGGAGTTGACCGGCTACGAGCAGTATGGCCGGACCCATCACGGAGTGCGCCCGATGGCGTTCCTGGCCGACGACGACGGCTCTACCAAGACCTTGTTCGCACAGGCGACCGGGATCAACCGCATCTGGGTGATCGACTGGAAGACGCGCGAGATGGTGGACATGCTCGTCCCGCCAGAGCTGCCGCTCTGGGAGAAGAACGCTGACGGGATCCAGACGGGCGACATGCACGGGCTCGAGGTGCTCCCGGACAAGTCGGCGGTGTGGGCGTCGAGCCGACTCGACAGCCGCATCTATGGCTGGAGCCTGCCCGACATGGAGTACATCGGGAGCGTAAGAGTGGGGCCGAGCGCCAACTGGATGACGTCGACCCCAGACAGCCGCTTCATGTACGTGGCGGTGTCCGGGACCGATCACACCCTGGCCATCGACCTCGAGTCGCTCGAGATCATCGCCACCATCAAGACCGGCTCTCGCCCCGCGCGGATCAGCACCGTGGTGCTGCCGCCCGACCGCGCGAATCCCAGAGGGACCGGGATGCGAACGGAGGACAACGAATGACGGGCCGGCGGTTAGGTATCCTGACGCGGGCCGGTCTGGGGTTGGCGCTCGGTGCCGGGGCGGTGGCGGTGAGCACGGTCCAGGAACCGGTCTGGGCCCAGAGCTTCCCGACTTCCACGGACGTCGAGACCTACCGCGACACCGTCGAGACGGTCTTCATGGAGGACCGGGGCGGCACCACCAGCGGCTATGCGTCGTGCGTGATGTGCCACACCTGGCAGACCAGCATCCGCTTCAGCCTGGAGACACCGGAAACCGAGGCCGGGTGGACCAGCGAGCAGTCGCAACGGAATCTCGACGTGGTTGGCCAGATCATCAACACCGCCGACCCGGCGAGCAGTCGCCTGCTGCTGAAGCCGCTTTCGGACGATGCGGGCGGGCTGCCGCACACCGGCGGCACCTTCTGGACGTCGACCGACGACCCCGAGTACGGACGGTTGCTCCAGTGGATCCAGCGACTGCCGGACGATCAGTTCATCCCGGCGCCCGAGCCCGAGATCGACTTCGCCTTCTTCCGCGCGTGCGTCCAGGAGGTGTTCGCCAATCCTCGCGACGGGCAGCTTCCCTGCAGCCGGTGTCACTCGAGCGGCCTCAGGGGCTTCGCGCCGGCGCCCGGACGGGGCGACCGGTGGAGCGACGACGAGGCGCAGCGGGCCTTCCAGCTGATCTCCAGGGTGATCACCCCGGGCAACGCCGGGCAGAGCCTGTTTCTGCTGAAGCCGCTGCACCCGGACGGTGGCGGGGCCTACACCCACAACGGGCCGCGCCGGTGGGAGAGCCGCAGCGACCCCGAGTGGCAGATGCTCGCCGGCTGGGTGCGGGGGGAGCGCTCAGGGTCCAGCTGTTCGTGAGTCACGACCCGCACTGAGTCGCGCTCGCCGCGGCGCTGAGGAGATCGACAGCTTGCTTTTTCTTTCGTCCGTGTTTCGATGGTCTCGCACGTGTCGACCACACCCAGCCATTCACAGCCTCCAACCGCTGGCGGCGCTCCGCTGACAGCGAGTCCATCTTTCTGCGCTGCTCGTTGACCCATGCTCCCAACGGATAGCCGTCGGCGGTCCGATGGGCCACCAGCACGCGAGTATGGTTTTCGGCCTGCACATAGGCGAGACGCTGCTCGAAGCCTTCGTCCCATTCGCGGGCGAGGCGTTGGGGGTCGGTGCTCTGTGACCAAGTTCACAGAGGCTCTGTGTGGTGCGTCCTGGTGAGGTTCGTCACCGGACTCTACACTGCCATCATCAACTGCGGATGAGCCGCAGGCGAACTTTGCAAGGAGCACAGACGATGACAACCAAGCAGACCGACACAGTGGTAATGACCGAGCAGCAGTTGGATGCGGTGGCGGGCGGCGCGCCGCATTACACGGATTTCGGTGGGCGATTCCAGAATCTGGTTTATGAATCGTTCGATCAAAAAACAAACCAAAGACTCGGGCGTGTCAACCGCCTCGCCGTTGTTCTTGAAACTGATCCCGACCAGCCTTGAAGATAGTGTCTGCTGATACGTCAATGCCAGCCTCCTAGCCTCGCACCAACGGACCCTGCCACTCCGCCCTCCTCCTGCCCGCACGCACGTGGGTCAAGGGGGAGGGGCCCTTTTCTACACTTGAGGTCTTGCGCCTGCTGAAGCCACCCAGCAACAGAGTTGCAACTCGGAGTGTTGTTGGGCTAGCCGCTTAGACACCGCTCAAAACAGCGGGGGCGCCTGGGGAATGGCCATCCCGTCGTGCCGTGGTTCCGAGGCACCGAAATGCACGCCCTCGCGCGTGCCTTGCACCGCCTGGCCATTCCCGAAGTTGCCGGTTCGCGGCGGTCTTACCTCGATCTCATGGCCAAACTTGGTCAACCGGCCACGCGTCACCTGGGGAATCAGAGCTTCGATGCGGACGTCGCATCCCGAGAAGGACCCTTTGGTGAATCGGCCGGCCTCCAGTGCTTCCTGGATATCGAAGCCGTAGTCGGCGATATTGGCAACGAACTGCGCGTGGGCCTGTGCCTGGTTCCAGCCGCCCATAATCCCGAAGCCGATCTGGACTCCATCCTTTTCCATGAACGCTGGAATGATTGTGTGCAGTGGGCGTTTTCGAGGTTCAAGCGTGTTCGCCTGTCCTTCTTCGAGCGTGAACAGCGCGCCGCGGTTGTGCAGCATAAATCCGGTCCCTGGCGGGACCAGCCCCGACCCGAACCCACTGTAGTTGCTCTGAATCAAGGACACGATGTTGCCATCCTTATCGATGACCGACAAATAAATCGTGTCGTTGCCTTCCGAGTTCGTGAAGCCCTCGAGATGCGATGGCCCGACTGTACATGCGGCCCTTGTCGAGTCAATCAGGGCGGCCCGCTCTGCGGCCCGTTCTTTACTCAGCATTGGCTCGACCGGAATCTCGGAGAAATTCGGGTCTCCAACATAGTGCACCATGTCCGCGTAGGCGAGTTTCTTGGCCTCGATCATCACGTGCAGGGCTTCCGCACTATGGAAGCCGTACTCGCCCAGCGGGAACTGCTCCATCAAGTTGAGCATCATGAGCGCGGCAATACCCTGTGTGTTGGGGGGAATCTCGCTCACGGTCCAGCCGCGATAGGTGGTCGAGATCGGTGTTACCCACTCGGGTTGGAACTCGCTCAGGTCCTCGGCGGTGAAGGTACCCCCCTGTTCTTTCGAGATCTGCAGAATAGCTTCGGCGGTCGTTCCTGTGTAGTACCCGTCGCGACCGTACTCAGCAATACGCCTCAGTGAGCCGCCAAGGTCCGGATTGCGGAAGAGTTCTCCCGCCGTCGGTGCTAGGTCGCCAATCAGAAACGTGGCCCTCGAGTTCGGGTGCCCCGACAAGAATTGCGCGGACCGACCCCAGCTTCGGGCAATGACGGGTGACACCGGGAAGCCGTTCTCCGCATAGAAGATCGCGGGCGCGAGGAGTTCGGAGAACGGTAATGTGCCGAAGCGTTCACGAAGCGCGTCCCACCCGGCGACCACGCCCGGTACCGTTGCTGAGTAGATACCGCGTTGGGGCATCTCTTCGATCCCTTTCGAACGGAGGAGCCCAACCGTCCGTCCGGCAGGAGCCCAACCGCTGGCGTTGAGTCCATGTAGCTCGCCCGTACTCGCCTCGTAGATAAGTGCGAATAGGTCGCCGCCGATACCGTTCCCGGTGGGCTCCATCAGGCCGATCGTCGCGTTAGCGGTGATTGCCGCGTCGACGGCGTTGCCACCGCGTTCCAGAACTTGCACGCCGGCGCTGGCGGCCAGCGGTTGACTCGCAGCGACAATACCGTAGGTGGTCATTACTACTGAACGACCAACCACGGGTCGCGGTGGTTCAGCAGAGTCGGTTTGCGAAGACAACCCAATACCGAAGGTCGCCATCGCGGCGGCGGTCAGCGTAGCAAGGTAGATTCTCACGGTCATCGTCCCTGGGAAATAGCGACCAGCGTCGTAGCCCGCCAGATCAGCCACGTCCGAAGGTCGAAATATAAGATCGAAATATACGGAATGTCCGGCCGAGTTTCAATGCCCTTCGTCAGCGTGATCAGACTGGCGCGCGTACGTCCGCGACACGACAACGGACCGCCTGGCTATCCCTTCGCGCCGGCGGGTGGCAGGAACTAGTCAGGCAACGCGAAGGCGATAAGTCGCGGACCGCCACCAACCGTGAGTGCGATGTATTGCTTCCCGTTGACCATGTAGGTCATCGGGGTTCCGATGGCCCCGCTTGGCAGGTCGACGGACGCCAGTTCGGTCCCGTCTACCTTGTCGTAGGCGACCAGTCGCGGCCCCTCGTTCGTGCCCCCAGCAGTCAGGCAGTAGAGCAAGAGGGTCTTGGTCAAGAGTGGCCCGTTGGTGCCGTTGTCTCCGCCGAGCGGTGGCAGATTTAGGTCCCGTAGTCGTGGGTGGTTACGGTAGCGATTCCCCTCACCGGTCGGTACCCACCAGGCGTGCTCGCCGGTGTTCATGTCGATCGCGGTCATCCGTGAGTACGGCGGCTTGAGCAAGGGCAACCCCTGCGGCATTTGCGGTCCACGCGCTCTGCCTCCACCGGCTAGCATTTGTTCTTCGGGCGCACCGTGCGTGTAGTCGACTGTTGCACTGAGAGCTGGGTCGGGCGTGTACAGCTGCACGACGGCTGGTCGGTTGCGCGCCGGTATGTAGAGCATGCCGGTTTCCGGGTCGACAGCAGCCCCGCCCCAACCGACCGTGCCGTCGGTTGGCGGACGCATGATGGTACCGCGCGTAACCCCTCCGATCGGACGGTCCAGCGGCGTAAAGAGTGGTCCCAGTCGGAAACCTTCGACTGCCTCAACTGCCATCGCACGAATCTCCGGTGTGAAATCAACCAGGTCGTCGAGCGTCACGCCCTGGTAGTCAAACGGTGCTGGTTTCGTCGGAAACGGTTGCGTCGGCGACGGCACGTCGCCAGGGATGTTTGTCTCCTGCGGCACCGGTCGTTCCTCGATTGGCCAGATCGGGTCTCCCGTGACACGGTCGAATGCGTAGACGAAGCCCTGCTTGCTTACCTGTGCGATGGCCTTGATGTCGCGTCCGTCGACCGTGACGTCGACCAGATTTGGATGTGTCGGAAAGTCGTAGTCCCACAGTCCGTGGTGGACGGCCTGGAAGTGCCACACGCGCTGGCCGGTCTCGACGTCGACGGCGATCAAAGTCTCCGAGAAGAGGTTATCCCCAAGACGATCGGCCCCTGTAAAGTCGTTCGTGGTCGTTCCGGTCGGCAGGTAAACATGGCCGAGTTCGTTGTCGCCGGCGAGCATTGACCAGACGTTGGCGTTTCCCGAGTAGCGCCAGGCATCGTTGAGCCAGGTGTCGACTCCGAATTCGTCCGCGCTACTCGGGACGGTGTGAAAGTCCCAGGCGTGTTCACCGGTTCGGACGTCCCAGGCACGCACCCAGCCCGGAATTGCTTCTTTGGTGATACGACGGTCGGCGACCTGTGACCCGTGGATGACCTTGTCGCGGACGACGAGCGGGGGGGAGTGGATGCCCCAGAGCATCGCGTTCAGGTAGTCACGGTCCTCTCGATTGGCCCGCGGAACACCAACCATCGTATCGACCATGCCACTGGCATCTGGTCCGAAGTCGGCGCACGGCTGACCGGTCTTTGCATCGACACAGACCATGTAGCCGTTCCCGGTGCCCCAGAAGATCCGTTCGTTGTCGTTGCCGTCGGTCCAGTAGGCCACGCCTCACTGCGTCCACGGACTACTCATCGGTGGAGTCCCCTCTTCATACACCTTCGGGTTGAAGAGCCAGAGGGTTTCACCGGTCGTGGCATCGACGGCGACTCCTTGCGAGAGCGGGGTGTTGAAATAGAGCACACCACCGATCATCAGGGGCGTGGCCTGCAGTCGTGATGAGATCGGCAGGTGTCCAGGCCGATGCAAGTCAGGAGTTTTCTCGAGGAGGGCCTCGACAATGGCGTCGAGTGGTGCCGACCACTCGCCGCCACCAGTTGTTGCTTTACTCAGAAAGTTGTCGGCGGAGGTCCACTCCCAGGCGATCTCTAGGTCTGCGAAATTACTCGCGTCGATCTGGTCGAGCGGCGAATATTTCTTGCCACCGATGTCGCCGGCGTAACTCCGCCACTCACCATTCGAGGTGTCGTAGGTTTACAGGGGCCCGTGGGGCGTCCTTGCTGTAACTGTACGGTTGTTGCCACGCAAACGACGATGGTGAGGATCAAGGCGAGAAAGGGCAACTGGCGCATGGTGCGACCTCCGTGTTGACATCGGATTCATAGGGCTTGTCCGACCACAACAATAAACGGTGAGGTCTCTAGCGTAGCGCGGGGCGGCGGGCGGTTCAACAGGACGGGGGTTAGGGATCAGGAGGGTACGATCGGCACGAAGACGGTGGCGAAACCGATGATCGTCGCGTCGTTCGTCATCGGCTCGATCCGAACACGCCGGGCCACGCGTAGACGCTCAATCCTGCTGCTGATTGGCCAGGTGCCACGGCCATGATCCATACTTTTCCTGCATGCGCCTGACAGGAAAACTTCATCTCGTGGCTTCACTGGCCGTTCTCCCCTCGATCTGCATGGCCGGCACCCAATCAGAACAACTAGAGAACCCGATCCCGGAGACCATTCAGAAAGGCGACCTGGTCGTCGGTGTCGAGGAGTTCGTACGGGTCCCACGAACATCTGACTCGAGCGAGGGAGGGCAAACCAACCCGGCGTACGCCCGCATCCAGTATCTGGTGCCCGTGAGAGACGGCTCAGGACGGCTCGTACTGAACGACCTGCGCGGGCCGCTGTACATGACCGACGAGAGCGGGAAGCCTCCGACCATCTTCCTGGATCTTCGCGACCAGAACGTCGGGTTCGACGACTCGATGTTTCCAAACGAGACCGGGCTCGTCAGCGTTGCCTTTCATCCACAATTCGGTCGCGCAGGAACGCCCGGGTTCGGCAAGTTCTACACCGCGTACAGCGCCGGCTCGGACACCGGCATCGCTGACTATCTGGATGACGATGCAGAAAGCCACGAAAGTGTGATCCGCGAGTGGACGGTGACCGATCCGAGCGTCGACCTCTTCAGCGGCACTTCGCGCGAGGTATTCCGGATCGGCCAATTCGCCCCGAACCACAACATCGGCACGATCGCGTTCAACCACCACGCAGAAGCCGGATCGCCGGACTACGGCATGCTCTACACAGGCCTGGGTGACGGCGGCGCGGCACACGACCCGCGTGACTACGGCCAATCACTCGCCGTCCCACAGGCTGCGATCATCCGCATCGACCCGCTCGGCGGAGACGACACCAAGGGCTATGGGATTCCACTAGACAATCCGTTCGTCGGCAACGCCGGCATCGCGCCTGAGATCTGGGCTTATGGCCTCCGTCATCCCCAGCATTTTTCGTGGGACACAGACAACCGGATGTTCATCGGCGACATCGGCCAGAACCAGGTCGAGGAGGTCAATCTCGGCATGCCCGGCGCAAACTACGGCTGGCGGCTTCGCGAAGGAACGTTCGCGACCGGCTACAGTGTGGGACGGGGCCCGGGACCGGCCTATCCCCGACCATCTGTGGATGACCGTGAATTCGTATATCCGGTGGCGCAGTACGACCACGACGAGGGTAACGCTGTCGGTGGAGGTTTCGTCTATCGAGGGCGGGCGATTCCCGAGCTACGGGGCAAATACGTCTTCGCCGATTTTCCGCGAGGAAGATTACTTGCCATTGACACGGACATGCTTGACGCCGACCAGCCAGTCGAGATCAGTGAGGTTCGATTAGTGATCGGGGGCCGCGAACAGGATCTGGTCGACGTGGCCGGCTTCCCGAACACCTACGCACCTGGCAACCGGGTCGACCTGCGTCTGGGGACCGACTCGGCCAACGAGCTTTACCTACTGACCAAAGGGGATGGCTGGGTCCGCAAGCTGGTGCCAACGCCGCCCCGGTAGCCTGAAACGCCTAGTCACTATTGCCCGTGCAGGACGGCGGGCGGGTCAACGGAGACGGGGGTTAGGCGGGTGCACGGTGGGGACGAGCAGGGCGCCCCAGTAGTAAGTCGCGGTTTACTGCCAGTCCGGCGGCGGGGTGATCATCTCGGCTGGAGCACCTCCGGGGTCGGATCGGCCGCTGCCTTCGAGTCGGCTGACCGC
>CAUZDY010000072.1:0-10672 GCA_963578805.1 Vicinamibacteria bacterium
AGCGCAGATTCGTGACGAGTGTGTCCGTCAGTCGTGCGGGATCGGCGCTCTCGGGTGCGATCCCCACGAGGCAGTTGACCCGCAGACAGCTCAGCGCGCGCGCGTAGTCGATCGCTTTCCCGACGCCATCCTGAAACTCACCGACCCGGTCTGGCAGGCAGCCGATACCGCGGTCACCCGCCGCCCAGTCGCCAGCCGGGAGGTTGTGCAGCACCTGCACGAGGCCGTTGTCGGCTAGGCGCCCGGCGATCTCGTCCTTGTCGAAGTCATAGGGAAACAGGTACTCGACGCCCTTGAACCCGGCTTCGGCCGCCGCCTTGAACCGGTCGAGGAAGCCGACCTCGTTGAACATCATGGTCAGGTTGGCGGCGAACTTGGGCATCGTCGAAGCCTCCTCTTCTTGCCTGTCTGGGCTTGCAGTGCGACCGTGCCGTCCGGGGTCGGCTGTCGTCTGCGACGCGGATCGCCTGGCAGCAGCGCGGTGCGGCAACCGCGACGCGGGTGACGCCATGGTGGCCAGCTTCGAACCAGGTAGATGTTATCAGTACCGGCACCGAAATTCGGTCCGACGAACGCGACGGCGACGTCGCTCACACTTCTTCCCCGAAGGAATCGCGCAGGCGATCGAAGAGGGCATAGCCGACGAAGAAGAGCGCGATTGAAGCAACCGCGATCAACAGGAGCCACTTCCAGTGGTCGTACTGCCCGTCGAAGAAGAGGAGCTCCTGATAGGATACCGCAAGGTGGAAAAACGGGTTGGCGTCCATCAGGATCTTGCCGAGCCGGACACCACCGATAGCGGGCCCGCGGTCGGCCACCATGCTCCACGGGTAGAGAATGGGCGTAGCGAAGAACCAGAGCGTGAGGCTGTTTGAGAGCAGGTCCTTGATGTCACGGAGGTGCACCGTGAGGGCCGCCAGGATCAAGCCGAATCCAATGGACATCACGAATTGGACCGCGATCACCAGCGGAATCCAGAGCAGACTGGCGATGCTGGGTACGTGTTGCGCGAAGAAGACGAGCGCGAGGAGCAGGACCGGCAGCGCCAGGAAGAAGTGAACCATATTCGCTACGACCGCGACCACGGGCAGCACCTCGGCGGGAAAGAGTACCTTTTGGATCAGGCTTCCATTCACCAAAAGTGAATTCGACGCGTCGGTGAGCGATGAGGCGAACCAGGTCCACGGCAACAGCCCGCAGAAGAGAAAGAGTGCGTAGTTCTCGTCGAGTCCGTCGAAGCGGGCCGGCAGCACCGCCGAGAAGACGAATGTGTAGACCGCCAGCAGGAGCAGTGGGTTGACGAACGACCAGAAAAAGCCGAGGACCGACCCACGGTAGCGCGCCTTCAGGTCGCGAAGCACCAGTGCATGGATCAGTCTGCGATGGCGAAGAAGATGCCGGAGGTTAGAGATCATCTCAAAGTGTCGGCGTCACGCCGAAACATCAGGTCTTGGTTACCAAAAGGTGTATGGAGACTTGCAACGAACGAAGAAACGGTTTCACGAGGGGCGCGACCGACAGGGGCAGGCGTCGGCGCTTAAGCTTCTCCGCGATAGTCTCAGTCTCGAGCGTGGGAAATACGATGTGCCCATCTAGGCCCGCGCGCGCGCACAGCTTCAGCCAAGTGGAGCGCGGAATCCAGGTTTCGTTGATGCCTCGTGCCCGCTCGACATGGCCGAAACGCGTTCCGAACGGATAGCGGAGCCACGAGGGCATCGGCTCGCAACAAAACGCGACACGTCCTCCACGTCGCAGCACACGGGCCGCTTCGGTGAACGTGTGCTCGAGATCCCACGAGTGATGGACGGCGGCCGTGGCCCAAACGACGTCGGCGGTCCCATCGGCCAAGGGCAGGTGGTTCATATCAGCGACGATCCGGCACAGATTGGGGTCTTCGGCCCTGGCGGCGAGTCGCAAATGGTCGTTGATGTCGACCGCAATGACCTGGCACCCGCCATCCAAGAGCAGGTTGCTCGTCCAGCAATGGTCAGCCCCCAGTTCAACCACGCGCTCCCCCTTCCCGAGAGTATGGTCCGCCAGGAGTTCGCTGAGCCGGGATCGGCATTCGGTAGCGTGCTCCAGACATGGATACTCCCGGAGATGGCACGGATCCAGCCGTCCTCGGTCAAACCGCTTGAGCAACTCGCGTGGGTTGTTGACAGCGTCGGGTGCATTGCGATCCATGGCCGCAACGGCATCGCGCTCTCGAGCCACCACGGGATTTTGGTCATGGAGAAAATTGGCGACACCGTCTTCGATGGGAAAGCGAGCCCGACAGCGGTTGCAGAACACCGAGTCCACCTCGACGCCCAAGGCATCGTTCTCACAGACTGGACATCGCAGGAGATGCTGAACCCAGGGTCTCATTCTCTCAGCTTGCTCGCAACTTGGTGAACGAGCGGATGTTACCCGGCACACTCGAACCTCGCCCTGACGGAAGTGGGCCAGCCAGGCTGAGCGGCGCGCGCTGGTGCGAGGTCAGCCCTGCGACCAGACGGCACGCTAGTGGGCCGCCCGCAACCCATCCTCCACGGGTGGCCGCCTCGACGTGACCCTCATCACAGCCGCGCCAGGAGATCGGCGAGATGCCGCAGGCGATACGAACCGTCCTCCGGGTTGTGATACCCAACGGCGCGCTGGGCTGGGGTCAGCGCCGAGGCATCCTTCATCGGCTCGTACTGATGACCCTCGTGCCATTCGTTGAACGACGTGATGTGCACCAGAAAGAATCCTTTCCCCGCGTTGCCGAGCCAGGGGTGGGTTTGCAGCAGCAGGTTCAGTTGCAGCGTCTCTTCGGTACGCTGTTCGGCAAGCGCCCGCGCCCGCTCGCGGTCCGTCGTGCGGGACCAGTCCAGATCCGGCGCCAGTGGTAGGAACGGTCGGGGTGTGTAGCATGACCCCTGCTCGACAACACGCCGCTCGATTTCGTCCTGCCCTGGATTGACCGCGAAGGCGAACAGCATCCCGAGCCGTGACGCGACCAAAGCGCGGTCGAGCCAGCTGTTCGGCGCCTCAGCCGGACTGTAGGCCGAGAAGCCGTCCAGGCCTGCGGCGGCCGTTCGCTCGGCGGCCGGGCTGCCCGACAGCAGAGTCAGGTGGTCGAAGTCACCGGCCAGCGTTTGGCGGAGCCGGTCTGCTTCGCGGTGCCACTCTGCGTCTGGCACGTAGCCTGCGATGTCCTGCAACACACCGTGGCAATCTTCGACTTGCCGCGGAAGGGCCGTGTTGAACACCTTGAATACTGGCCCCTGCGAGCCATCGCCACGCTCATTAAAGAAGAAGCAGTCCCATCGCCGCCGCTCGCCGTACTGCTGCAGCAGGTACCGGACATCGTGTGGAAACCGTGTGACGCGGTCCTGGCTGTAGGGCTCGAGATGAAACGTGACGTGAATGTCGTGGTCCGCCATCACGTCCATGACCAGTGGCACCGCGCGGTCCGAGAAGCTGCCCTGCCCCCACCAACTCATGTTGATGACCCCGACCCCAGACTCGGCGATCCAGCGGGCGTGCTGCTCGACGACCGCTCGCGAGCGGGAATCGTAGGCTCCGAGCAGCGGCATCGTGTTGGCGGCGAGATCGATCGGGGGAACCCGGTCCCACTGCGTCCAGTGGCGGAACGGGTCGGCGGCGTACCAGGGGTAGTAGTCGAAGACGAAATGACGTCGGAGGTTTCGAAACCGGGTACGCAGCAGGTCACCGAAGCGACGCCAAGGGAACGGTGTACTGCCGGTCGCCGTATGCCCGGTGAGAGCTGCTGCTGGAAAAGCGCCCGCACCCGCGGCAGCGCCGACCGATGCGCCGGCGGCGAGGCAAGCAGAGATGAAGTCCCGTCTGGTCATCACACCATCGTCTGCGGATAACGGATCCGCGTCCCTGACAACCGACAGCTGCCCCCCCCCCCCCCAACCCAGCTAGATGCTCCAGCAGTGTAGTGGGTGCTGTCAAGTGGACGAGAAGAAGGTGTGACACCCCCTCGATGTGTCGGTGTCTAGCATCGTTCAACAGGCACACGTCACCTCTTCCCAGATGTGGACAGAGCGGCTTCTGAGCAACCGATGATGAACGGCTCTGAGCAATATCCGTGATAGTTGGGCGCGTTGTTCGGTCGCCCTACACCGCCAGTGCCACCTGGACTTGATAACGCCTCGACGGTTGCTCGCCAAGAGCGGGATCCGTACGCCACCGCCACACTGCGGCGTCCATGAGGAGTGTTGACCTGTCCCCTGCGACCGTGCCAGTTGTTAAGAGGGAGCGAACTCGGATGTAGCCCGTCGACTGTCGCTGGCGTGACGGCCTCCGGCGCAGGAGGACGATAGGCCCAGCGCGCTGTGCGGACGAACCTTTATAGTCACGGCTCTACGGCACCGGCACCAGCGCTTTGAGTTCCGGGTTGGGGCGGCCGTCAGGGTCTCGTCACCGGTGCGGGTCAAGACCACGCGAGCGAGCGTGGACCCCCGGCCGAGACGCGACTCTGAATCGCGCGCGACACCGGCGCGCCGGTGTCGCTGGTTGGCTGCGCCCCTGGGGCGCAGAAGTAGACTTTGGGTTGACTGTCGACCCTGCTAGTGCCGCCTCTCGCCGGCCACAAGGAATCCGCAGTTCCTGTCGACGAAGGTCTAGTAGGGGTAACCTGGAAGCCGTGGCGTCCCGGGCTTCCACTCCGGTAGTGGTTCCCATCCATCACGATTCGGCATCTCGACTTTCGGCAGACTCTGGGCGTCGAGTACCAGGTCCTCCGCGATGACCTCGTTCTTGTACAGCAGAAACGCCGTCAGCGCGTAGACTTGATCAGCGGTCAGCGTTCCCTCTCTATTGAGCGGCATGCCGCGGTTGATATAGTCCCATACCGTCGTCGCGTATGGTGAGCGGTACGGCAGTATGCGCGCCGCGGCCCAGGGGTCGACATCTGGCCCCGGTTCGACTTTGACCAACCTGGGGCCTCGCCTGGGAGCTCGGCCGCCCTCCCCTTCCCTCCCGTGGCATCCCGCGCACCCCTGCCGCAGATAAACCTGCGCCCCTTCCTCGGCGGTTCCGCGCCCCTGGGGAAGTTCCTCTCCCGTGGGACCGATGGAGATATCCCAGGCACGGATTTCTTCTGCAGTGGGTGTCCTCCCCACACCATAGGTGGGCGACTGCGCCAGCGCGGAGCCCCCCAGGAACATCACAAGCGCGAGCACGAGCAGCCTAAGCATCCCCATTGTGAACGCTCCCATCGCTGGCGACCCTCCACGGCTGAATGGCGTTGTTGAGGCCTGGCACTCTGTATGACGGATCCGGAGGCTCATTCCAGTGCTCGGCAACCTGCGCTCGCGACGGTTGAACCTGGCCCACTTCGTCCGTGCAGCGCGACAGGAGCTCGGTCTCCTGTCCGTCCCAGTTCCAGTGAAGACGAAACCGCGTGTGCGCCATGCGGTGTGCCGTCCCCTGAATCTCGGCGTCCATCCAGTTCCGGCCGGCGTCGGTGGATACCTCCACCCTGCTAATAGTGCCCCCACCGGACCAGGCCAAGCCGCTGACTTCATAGAATCCGCGGCCGGGTAGCTGCTGTTCCCCGGAAGGAAAGGTAATGACCGATTTCGGTCCGATCTGGTAACCCAACGCGGCGCGCACCGGGTCCCGACGAAGATGCCCGTAATCGTTGTAGTTCATGTAGTACCGGTCCACTACCTTGATTCGCCTGAGATACTTCGTGTTAAAGATTCCTTCGAAGCCGGGAACCAGCAGCCGCAGCGGAAACCCGTTCTGGGGACGCACCGCCTCGCCGTTCATGCCGTAGGCCACCACACAGTCGTCCATGGCCTTTGCCAGCGGAAAGCTCGACGCGCCTTTCACATTCTCCGTCCCTTCCGCGACGACCCAGGACGCCCCGCCTTTCACGCCGGCCTCCTTGAGCAGCACAGACAGGAGGACGCCGGTCCATTCGGCGCAGCTGGTCATTCCGTGCGTTTCCTGAACGGTCTTGCGATTGGGATTCGAACTGTTCCCGGCGCACTCGATGAAATGAGGGCGAGTTACGGAAGGGAGACGCTTCAAGTCCTCCATGGTGAAGGTTAGCGGACGGTCCACCATGCCGTGGATCATGAGACGATGCTCCTGGGGATCGATGTCTGGAATAAAGGAGCCACGAGTGGTCCCCACGAAGTGGAGCGAGGACGGCGTGATCATCCCCACCGAATCCTGAAGCGGAGCCGCCACATGAAAAACGAGCCCGAACGCATCGGGCGACTCCCTGCCACCTGGCGGGTGCGCTATGCGTGCCGAGGTCACGAAACGGGAGCGCTCGCCATAGGCGATCATCTCCTCGTCTCCCTTGATGAACTTTGCAGGTGCTGGTGTCTGGCCGAACGCCGGCTCTACTGCTCCCAGGGTCAAACCACCGGCCAACGCGGCGCCGCCTTTTAGGAATCTCCGGCGATCAGGTCGTTTCGAACCCATGGGTCTCTCCTTCGCAGATGAGGTTACCAAGAAGTCACTTTTCACCGATCGAAAGTATACGCCAGTCCAGGGGTCCAATCGAGCACATTACGCCCTGCACAGCGGGTCAATAATGAGGGGCTTCGGAAGGCACTTGCCTCGGACGAGTCCACCCCGCCACCACGTTCATCCAATCAGTGACGTTCGGGACCAGTACAGCGGCAGCGTGAGGCCGTGGCCGAACCGCCTTGGATGAGCCCCGTTGGGGGGGGCAAATCTCAAGATGGTAAGGGGCTGGAGACCGACGGGGCGGCACTCTCGCGCGCGAGCGCCAAATCAGTGCGGAACGGCGAAGACGGCGGGCTCAGCGTGTGTCGAGTGCCGGCTTCCAGGGATCTTTGGATCCTGTAAGGGCCGGTGGCACAGAACGAGCACAGCGCATCCGCTGGCCATCGCGATCCACGAGCGGATCGACGCCGAAGCTCTTCTGCATCGACGTGATCCACCGTAGCCTTCGTGGCTTCCCCAGCCGTTCCTGGCAGTTAGCTGACTCCAGCACAGAGTGCGTAGGAACGTTCTTCCTTTTGAACCGCCCGAAGCGCTGCGGTAGCCTGTACCTGTCTCCAACAGGAGTACACGCCATGATAATTTTTAACTATCCGTCAAAGAAGGCACTGCTGGAGCAAATCGGCCAACCTTTACGCTACATTGAAACATCAATGTTTGGGCCAGAATATCGAGAGACCGGCACCTTCTTCGGTGCGAACCGCCCAAGTGTCACAGGTCAGGGGCGAGAGTTTTTCGCCCAGGTCACTGTGGAGAACGGACTGATTGCCCAGGTCCGCTAGGGCGCGGTGAGATAGAAGTAATACCACGTTAATAGTATGGGAGAAAAAATAACCATCGAGGTTATGCGAACGTTTACCAAGAAGCGTGGTGGAGTGTGCCTCTCAACGGTATATGTCAATGCTCGCACGAAACTGCAGTGGCGCTGTGCGGAGGGTTATGAGTGGGAGGCCGTACCAAACAGTATCCAGAGAGGACGCTGGTGCCCGACATGCAAAGCAGGGAATACCGAGCATATCGTGTGCGACATTTTTGAACAGATGGTGGGTCGCCCATCAGCGCAGCGGGAAGGACAAACTCTCCGCGGAGCGCCGCCAGCGGCTCGATGAGGTGGATGGGTGGACGTGGTCCATGAGGTCATCGAAACACGGACGAAAGAAACCGGAAGCTGTCGATCCTCTCAGCGCCGCGCACCTGCGTGAGCCGGAACCCCACGCCTGGAGGTGTCCGCTCACCGACTCGGCAAGATCGACGCCGCAGTCATTCTTCCGCTGGGCGAAACACCGCGCGAAGCTTATCGGCCATCGAGCCGAAGCTCGCTTCTTGCCCCTCGCTCTGCCGTTTGGAGTAGGCACGGGCGTCGTTGTTCTCTTCGACTTTGCGAATCGCTTTTCGGCTCAGACGAATCCGATGGCTTTCGGGATCGACGTCGAGAATAACAACTTCGATCTCGCTGCCGACCGGGAACTCATGTCTTAGGTCGGTGCCGTGAGCGGTGTCCGTCTCTTCATTGGGCATCAACCCGGTACGCCCCGGACTCAGGAAGACGAACACGCCGTACCGCTCGTGACGTTCTACTGTGCCCGTCAATTGTGCGCCCGCTTCGATCGTCAGGACCCGCGCCGAGTCCTTCTCGATCACGGCGACACCGATCCGCTTCTTTTCGAGGTCCACGGTGAGGATCTCGACCGCGACTGTCGCGCCGACGGTGACGGTGTCTTTCCAGCCGTCCCGCTTTCCGGACGGCGGAAAGGTCGAGAGATGCGCGAGCGCCTCGACGCCTGGCTGCAATTCGATGAAAGCGCCGAAGTCGAGAACGCGGGTCACGGTCCCGGTCAGACGGTGCCCGCTTGCGTAGGACTGGCCGACCGCGTCCCACGGGTCGGTCTGCAGCTGCTTCATCCCGAGGGATATTTTGCCCTTCTCGTCATCGACGCCAAGGACTCGAACGGTGACGGAGTCGCCAGGTTGGACCACCGTGGTCGGGTCCGACACTCGCGACCAGCCCATCTCGGACACGTGCAGTAATCCCTGAATACCGCCCCCGAGATCGACGAAGGCGCCGTACGGCCGTACCGATGCGATACGACCAGGAAGGTCGGCGCCAGGGACGATCGTCTTGCGAACTTCGACCTCCTGCTCGCGTTCTTCTTCTTCGATCAACGCGCGCCGCGAGATAATGAGGTCCTTGCCTCCCTCTTTATATTCAATGATCCGGAAGGTGTAGAGTTGGCCTACGTGTACCTCCGGATCGGAAGTGAATCCGGTGTCGATCTGCGAGATGGGGCAAAAGGCGCGTTGTCCGCCGACGCCAACCTCGTAGCCCCCTTTATTGGCCTTCTCGACGCGGCCCTCCACCGGCAACTGGGCGCGATAGGCG
The DNA here is from genome assembly GCA_963578805.1 of Vicinamibacteria bacterium. Lineage (GTDB taxonomy): Bacteria > Acidobacteriota > Vicinamibacteria > Vicinamibacterales > UBA8438 > CAUZIB01. The sequence goes on from CAUZDY010000072.1 coordinate 8,861, forward strand.
TCCTCTAACTGTCGCCGCGTGGCGGCACCCCGTGCCAGTTTATGTGACAGCGTGACCCCGTCGGAGGTCGAGACCACCACTGCCTCGACGGTGGCGCCGACCTCGACGGTCAGCTGGCCGTCTTCGTCTTGAAGCTCTGCGAGGTCCATCGTCGCCTCGCTTTTTCCGCCGACATCGACAAAGACGACGTCTCTACCGATTAAGACGACGACGCCCTGGACCATCTGTCCTGTCTCGAACACGGCGGGCTCAACTGACGCCGCAAACAGCGCTGCGAAGTCTTCTTCCTCGACTGGTTGCGGGTGTGATTCGTCATCGGGCGACATATTTAGGCTCAATCGAAATCGACGTCAATTCATCGGCAAGTTGTTGGATTATATCGGCAGGGAGCGCCCGGGGACGACCGGTAAGACAGCGGGGAACTGTCCCGGCACTGTCCTGAACTGTCCCTATCAGGACCTCACTCCTCGTATTCCAGAGCACTTCTCGTAATTTCTAGCGTCAGGCCATCTAATTAAAAACGTAAAATTACTAAGGAACGGCGATCTTGGGTTGGACGCGGAGAGAACCCAAAACCCAGCGCTTCGCCCGCGAGTGGGACGCCGCGCACCCGCGCTAATCGCATTGAACCCCTTGCCAGCCAGCGGTAGGACCGGGATCTACACCCGTAGGGTTGTGGTCGAAGCTAGCCGATGGCGAGTGCCCTGGCGAGCGAATTATAGTAAATTTGCATAGGCCGGAAGCGTGGTGAGCCGAGTGTCTTCGACGGCACCGCCGACTGTGAAGTGGTACAGGTCCTGATAGGCGGTGTCCTCAAGGCCAAGGATTTCATGCATCGCATCGTCGAAATAACAACCGATTCCGGTGCTCCGGATCCCGGCGGCTTCGGCTTCCAGATAGAGCACCTGACCGACCGCGCCTGCCTCCCAGAACAGACGGGGGTAGAACCAGGCGCCGTAGTGATTTAGCGGACGCTCAAACTCCGCCACCATCCCGAGACTGAAACACCCGTCACTTGCGATGTCTTGGGTGCAGGAGACCGCCTGCGCGGTGCGCCTCGTATCTGATTGACTGAGACACCATAGGTCGACTTTTTCAGGGCAGCCAGGAGCACGTACCCACGACGCGGCGCGAGTACAAGCAGCCTCCAGCATAGACCGCTGTGTTTTGTCGCGTACTAACATATATAAACCAGGGGGTAGGCCGTCTACGCGGTGCACGAAGATCGCCAGGTGGATGTACGAGGTCCAAGGCAGCGTGCTAAAGGGGACCTGGTCCTGGCTAGCGACCGTTCTATGGAGCATGCGATAGAACAGGTCTCGGTCTATTTTGGTCTGCCCATCCATCGCTACCGCGCTCCGCCGCTGACGTATGACGGACCGGAGCGGGACGGGGCGAGTCGGCAATGAGCCAGGTGGTCCCGACTCTTGCGTGCGTGTGCTCGGACTTGGCCCGCGGGGTTTGCGGGCTGCGATCGCCGGCGCGTCCATACCCCAGTCCAGATGATTCGGGCTGAGGACGTTGGGCGTGCCCAGCCATTCCAGTTTCGCGAAGTGCTGCACCGGGTCCTCGGGCAGGGTTCGCACGGTGATCCCCCTCACGCCAGGGCCTACGGCGATCAGCACATCCGGCTCCTCCGGTTCGGCGGCATTCTTCCGTTCGGTGCCGAGGAGGCGCGCCAGTTCAGCCGTGCTCAGGTCATCCATTAATCTCGTTTGCCACCCCAGTCCAGCGGCGGCGATAGCGACCGCGGCGATTGCGTGCCCGAGGTCATGCTGGCAATAGCGATAGGCGCGTTGGCCGTATTTCCAC
>CAUZDY010000073.1:0-10417 GCA_963578805.1 Vicinamibacteria bacterium
TTAATTTCAAGGCTTTAGGACAGTCTATACGACCCCGCAAATCAGGGATTTTTAATCGTCGTTACCAGGGAGTTCCAAGTGTCGCTGAACACCGTGACGGTCTCAATCTTCAAAGGAAATCCTTTCCCCTCCAGGAATCAGTCTGAAGAGCGCGGTTGTTACGAATTTTATTGGTCCCACTTCCGCTTGACAGCTACAGATGGGACCACATTTAGCCTGTTTGTTCAGGCACCCTCTAAATCTTGCCACGCTGCGAAGGGTTCTTTTCCCACATTTACAGCGGTCCCACTCCCACTTGACAGCTACACCATGGATGACTATTCCCCGTCGAAAACCACGAACGCATCGAGTCCGTAAGTCCACACATATCGGGTAGTTCGAGTTTTCGGGAAGGTCACCCCCTCAGCTTGTGCGTTATAGCCTAAAGCGGTCGAGTGGGCCGCTGTAGCTATCGAATAGCGTCCCGCGGCGAAGGAAAAATCCCCGCTGGCGGTGGTGTAGCTCCCCATCGCGGCCGAGCCGGTTCCACTGGCGGTGGTCTCTCGCCCCATGGCGGTGGAGTAACTCCCGCTCGCGTCGGTCTGTCGCCCCATGGCGGTAGACACGTTTCCTCTGGCAATTGACGCTTCTCCCATGGCGGTGGCCTTAGTGCCACTGGCAGTCGTGAAGAATCCCATGGCGGTGGATTGGTCCCCGCTGGCGTCGGTTCTCTCACCGAGTGCGGTGGAACTGAATCCGCCGGCGGTGGTGAAGCTCCCCATCGCGGCCGAGATAGGTCCACTGGCGGTGGTCCTGTACCCCATGGCGGTGGAAGTGTCCCCGCTGGCGGTGGTCCCTAAACCCATGGCCGTGGAATTATTCCCCAAATTGGCATCATCCCACTCGGTCCCTGTCATCCTACCGGCGCGAAACGCACCCTTGCTCTTGTCAAAAAAGAATCGGGCAACGTGGTCATTGTTCCCATCATCGTCCAGTTGGTCGCTGCCGAATACGAAGTCGTCGTTGGCAAGATCGCCGGGAGAGTTTGAGGTGACATTGGCGGATGTCTGAAACCCTCCAACCTGTCCGACAGTAGCAAACGAGGACGCGGGCGATCCATCCAGAAGGTTCGCGTCAGCGGCCAGCAACGCAAACGGAACGCTGTGGATCCGCACCCGGTCAGGAAAGATGTCATCGGGATCGATGCCGTCATCGCCCACATCGATGGCCAACTCGTACCACGTTTCGTTGGTAGAAAGAATTCCACCGGGTGGTACGGCATCAATTGAAAACCGGCCAGAGTCGGAAAAGGTCACTGTTCCACTGACTACACCGATCTCGGACCCGCCAGTGTCGGCATCATGGAATCCGATTTGGTAGTCGTGCGATCCGGTTACCGGACCGCCTCCGGGAGCTTCCAGCGCCCCTTGTATGTTAATCGTTTCAGGCGGGGGCGCCGCCGAAACCCCTGAAATGGATGCTCCAAGTAGAACGCCTAAAAATAAAACAAGAATCCGCATGTTCACTACCTCCGACTCAATTGAGTGTCTGGAGGCGGATTCTGCCTGAAATCTAGTCCGCCAGTAAGCTTCATTCTTTACCACAGTGAGATTGGTGAAACCTCGACTGCGCTCGAAATGCGGTTCCGTGTTATTATCCGCCCATGAAACTCCGATTGTTTGGCTTCTTTTACATCTCGCTCGCTTTCATCAGTGCGTGCTCAGGTCCGGTGGCACAAGAAGACCATTCGCACGACGCCGGGAAGAAAGCGGAAACGGAAGACGTTGCCGATGGAGAAGAGGATTCTCATGCCTCGCGTCGCAGGCAACTCGAGCAGGCTCTCGAGAAACTGAACGGCCTTATCACGGAGAAGCCTTCCCCGCATCACCATGAGCGCGCGGGCGTTCTGTTCCAACTGGGTCGATTTACGGAAGCCATTCGAGATTACGACACGGCTGCTCGCCTCGGACGGCCGCACGACGAGGATTCCTGTTGGGAGCGTGGATTGGCCCAGTACTATTCAGGTGACTTTCGCGCTGCAAGGGACCAGTTCTCCCGCTACCATCGCGTCGGCCCATCCGACATTGAAAACGGCATCTGGAGGTTTCTCTGCATCGCTGAGGAGGAAGGAATCGCGAAAGCGCGTGAGACTATTCTCAACTATCCCCACAAATCGCGTATGCCGTTCCCCGCGCTTCTTGCGCTCTATCTTGATCGAGGAAGTGCTGATGCCGTTCTTGAGGAAGCGAGGCGCGACACCTCCTCCGCGGGGGAACTGACGACCAACCTATTCTACGCCCATTATTATCTGGGGAAGTACTACGAGATCGTGGATCAAAAGGACCGGGCGCTCGCGCACATGCAAAAAGCTTTGGAGCACAAGATCCCCCACTTTATGTTCGCCTGCGCGGAAGTTGATGCAAAGAGACTTTTGATTGCAGTAAGGAAATAGAGAAAGGTGCCAACGCGGTGGCGAAGTCACCGAAGACCTTCTCACACCAGTCACAGTCCTCTCGCACACCTCATTTCATTTCGACGAGATCCCACAACCGATCCGCCTTACGGACCTAAATCCTCATACCAACAGCGCGCCAGGATCAGGAAATCACCCTCATCCGCAGTGGAAGACTCAAGCAACAGCAGCAGATCAAATGCATCCACCCGGTCATCATTATTAAGATCGCAGTCTGTCAGAACGACCCCAGACGTATTTGTTGGTGTCGGTGTCACAGTCCGCGTCGGGACATCGGTTTGCGACGCTGTCGGGGTGATGGCCTCTGTCTGTGTCTGCGTTGCTGTTTGCGTATCCACGTTCGTTTCCGTGGCCGTTGGCGTTTCCGTATCCGCTGGAGGTTGAGTCTGCGTGGCTGTCGGTGTCGGCGAATCGGCTGGTACCGGCTGGGTCTGCGTCGGTGTTGGTGTGTTGGTCGGCGCTGGTGCTGTATTGGTGGAAGTGGGGGCACCGACCTGGGTTTGCGTTCCTGTCTCTGTTGGACCCACCGCAGTCTCCGTGGTTGTCGGAGTCGGGGTCACGAAACCTGGGCAGGGTTTATCCTGGTATGATATTGATAGACCAGCTGTGAACGAGTTACTGGGGTTCTCATTGTCCGTGATGCCGTCGCAGAGGTTCACAGCCGGGCAGAATTCCAGCGGGTGATAAAGAGGACCGCACACCAGACTCTCGCTGCTGCACAGGCAATAGGTCAGATCGGAAGCCGATTGGATACAAACCTTCCCTGGTCCCGCCCCGGTAGCGCACACGAAACCGTTCATCGACACGTTGATGCAGTTGATCAGGTCTTGCGCCAGAAGTTGGGCGTAAGCGGTGCAGTCTACCGTGAGACTCGCCGGGCAGATCACATTACAGACGGCAATAGGTGTCCCGCAATCGACCGGACCACAGGCTGTGATCGGGTTGAAAGGCGGAAGCGAGACAACTAGATCGAGGAACCCCGCGTCGACGAAGGTTCCGGTGCAGTTGATACAAATCGTGGCGGCCTCGACACACGGACCAGCCAGTGTGCACAAGATGGGTGTTTCAGTTGTTGTTGGAGTTGCCGCTGGCGGCGTGGTGTCGGTCGGTGTTGTTGTATCGACAGGTGTGTTTGTGACCGTGGGTGTATTGGTATCGGGTGGGACAGGGGTGTCTGTCGGCATCAATGTATCGGTAACAGTCGCTGAGGGTGTGGGCGTTGGTTCAATCACTGTCAGGACAGTCGTACATTCACCACTGTTCCCTGCCTCATCGGTTGCCTTCAACAGGATGTTCGTGTCGCCCACCCCCACCAGTGCACCCGCGGGAGGACTTTGGGAGATAACAAGGTTTCCCAGCGTCGTACAGTTGTCTCCCACGAACCCGATTCCGAGAAGGTCTGGTACAGCAGCTTGGTTACCCGGTCCGGCAACCTCGACGAGCTTGAGCGGACAGAAAACCTGTGGGGGAGACGTATCGATCACTGTAATCTTTGCCTCGCAGGTTGCCGACTCGGGCCGGGTGTCCGTTACCGTCAAAACCACAGTAGTTATTCCGAGTGGATAAGGGCCCGGGGGAGTCAGCGTTCGGATTAGAGGATCGCCGTCGGGGTCGAAGGAACCGTTATCCACTTCGACGGGCAGCACATCCGCCATGCAGTTCAAGTCAGCGGTGGCGGTCACATCCTGACAGATGGCCACCGGCGGCTGGAGCAGGACAGTGATCGTCGGGTCGTTCGGTGTCGCGGTTTTGGGATCATTGGTGGCAACAGCGGCGAAATTAGCGCCGGCGACCTGGCCGAATGTGGTTGCTGTATCAACTCCTGCCGGGAGAGGGTCGGGCACACTCACAGTAAAGGAGATCGTGACACTCGCGCCTTCGGGCAGGTCCGGCACACCAGCCGGGAGCCCGTTGCCGACATCGAAAATAATGTCCTGAGCGGATGCCATGCCAAGGATAGCGAGGCTTGTCCCAAGTGCAAATAGTTTTGGCGCAATGTGTCTAATATTCATCATCGATCAATTCCTTCCGTTCCGCTTCTTGCGTCTGAAACGGTTCATAGCGTGCCAAACAGAGCGCATCCTTATGGGAATACCAGTCCCAATAGATTCGCGAATGATGTATCGATATGGGTGTTCGACAAATCCTCGAAGCCGCTGACGATCGGGGCTGTGGAGAACGAAGAAGTGCCGTTATCCATCAGCACATCGGTCGCCCCCGGGCCGCCGACAAACACTGCGAGGCTGTTGAATGTGTTGTTCTTGATACGAAGGCCCAGTGCTCCACCTGTTGCCTGGATGTAAGTCGTGCCGTTGAAAGTCGTGCCCTGCACATCGACCACGTTGTTGCCCGCTGTGATCGGGATGTTTGCCACGCCGTCAAACGTGGAGTTGAGGAATCGAACAGCATCATTGTTAGCACCGGCAATCAGAACTGCGACACTCATCGCGTGCAGATCATCAAAATCGACGATATCATTCCCGTCCCCCGTGGACAGGAATGTGGTCGACGTCACGTCGACATCGTTTCCAGTCACCGTGTCGTTGCCGCTGTCTGTTGAAATGAACAGTGTGCTCAGGTGATCGGTACTAGTCAGGCTGATGGTATCGTTACCCGTTCCTGGATCGATCTGCGTTCCACCGGTGACCGACACGGTGTTTAGTGTAATCTGGTCAATTCCGGTTCCTGCATTGAATAACAACGCATTCAGGAAGTTTGCATTCGCGACCGTGACTCCGTTATTGCCTTCACCGGCAAAGATCTGTCCGATACCCGTGACCGTGCCTCCGCTGATATCAATGAATCCATCACCACCGTCTTCGAAGGCAACTAAGGTGCCGTTGCTGTTGGTGTTGATCACATCAATGGCATCTACATCGTCGCCACCCAACAGCAGCGCATTGCCGGTCACGGTCAAGTCCGCAATGCTGATCAGGTCTCTGCCAGCAGAACTGTTGACCGTCAAACCTCCCGGTAGCATTCCACCTACTCCCGAAAAAGCAATAATTTCGGCGGCGCTGTTGATGGTCGTGCCGCCCACGCCGGCCACCACGACATCTCCCGAGGCATGCGAGGAAATGCTGATGCCGTTATCGCCCGAATCGCCAGTCACAATAAGATTCGACCCGGAAACGACCGCCGTCACATTGCCCGGTGTGCGAGCCGGCAGCGACAGGATTCCGTGCGAGTCGTTAATGACGTCGTAGACCTCGTCCACTGTTGGTATTTGTGTGACCGCGGTACCGCCTCCGTTCTGGATATCGGTGCCCAGTGCAAGATCCAGGCCGAGGGTTCCATGGCGACTGACGTTGTTCACCGTGACGACGTACGCGGCTCCGGCTCCAGCGACGGCGACAGGTGTGTCACCGCTGGCCGATCCTGTGGTCACCACCACGAAGTCGGGTGGGTCAACATTGACGGCCGGTTCACTGAAGACGACATCAAAATCGACGGTTGTGGCTGTGGTTGGAGTCGGGTCGACGCGAGTGATGGCGACATTCAGGATCGCGCTGGTAATCGAGAACTGCGCGGCCGCGTTCGAATCGTTTCCAGCCGGATCAGCTGCGGCGGCTCCGGCAATATCGACGGTGATCAGCCCATTCGCCAGCGGGGTGATGTCGAAGGTGTAAGTTTGGAGGTCGGTGGTGGTGAAGGTGCTGACCGTTCCGTTGGTAACGGAGAGATCAGGCTGGTCCATTCCGACCACTTCTTCGCCGAAATCAACCGTGATCGGAATCAGAGCCGCGTTCGTTGGGCCTGGCGATTCCGTCGAGGTGATCACCGGGGTAGGCGCAGTGCGATCCACCTTATAACGATGTAATTCGTTACTGCCCTGTCGAGCCTGCACAGGAGAAATTAGGCTGGCATCTAAGATTAGGTTGCCCGCAGCGATCTGGTCGATCTGCAACGTTCCCTCCGGTACGGTGGACACCGTCAGCAGGTAGGTTGAATCATCTGAGTCTCCTGCATCAGTGAGGCTGACGGCGCCAGTGGGTATGAAATTCAGATCAAAATCTGCCCCGGTTGGATTCACGCCGGTGACATCTTCACTGAACTGAATCAGCCACGTGACGTCATTAACGTTGGTGTCCGCGGTGAGAGGGTTGCTGTGAGGCGCCTGGAATGTCGGGGGCGACAACGCGGGGTCAGGCGGTGGAGTTATTGCAACATTAAACGTGGTTACAGGAGTAGCCGCGACCGACACGCCGGCAACGTTGTCCACTTGGCTGCCTACGACCGCGATGCTGTACGCGAAATTATCAGTATCATCCCAAGAGCCGCCCGGCGGAGTCACTGTATAAGTGGCTGTCTTGGGAGCACCATCTAACCCGGTGATTTCGAAAGCGTTTGTCACGGTCAAAGGACCGCCAGGACCCGTGACGCTGACGTCATTAACGCCGATGCTGGAGACATCGACAGCGTCTGTATCTGTGTAGGTGATTGTGAAGTCGTAGGACATTTCACCCAAATTAGCGCCGGACACATCCCCGGCCGAGAAACTTAGTACTGTCGGTTCCGTGACAAAAACATTGAACGTTGTGATGGTTCCAGCGGAGGCAAACAGTTGAGGAGCGCCATCGTCACCGACCTGGGTGCCGACCAGAGCGACCGTGTAGGCGCCATTGTCGCCGGGGTCCCATGAGCCACCTGGCGGCGTGAACGTATAAGTTGCGGTTAGAGGCGAACCATTAGGATCGGTTGTAGTCCCCATCGCGACGGTACCGCCGGGGCCAGTCACGGTCACGTTACTGGCGGCAATGGTACCGGCGTCGACTGCCGAGTTGTCACTGTACGTGACTGTGAAAGTATATGACATGTCGCCGAGTTCAGACGAGCCGACATTCGGAGCATTGCTGCCGCCAGGAACCGGTGGCGTGTTATCCGGCGATAACGCCACAATCGGGCTATTCCCGAACGCGAGACCCTGATCCTCAGTGGGGGTGACGACATCGCCGCTCCCCAGAGGAGAAAACGTCGCGCCACCAGCCGTCTGAAACGAACCGGCCGGCGGATCCTCGGTAACCGTGTAGAACCCCGGTCCGAGATTCGTGAACTGGTACTCGCCGCTGGCATCAGTCACCATGGGTGTGCCACCGTTCAGACGGATGGTGACACCCGCCAGACGCGGTTCGCCGTCGTCGACGCCATTGGCATTTAGGTCTTGGAACTTGTAGCCGCTAATCTCTCCAGCCGGGACCTCGAAGGTCGTACAACCTGGGCCCGACGTCGGTGTCGCGCCGCTGGAGAAGATGATCGTGACCGAGCACGCGGCGTTGTTGGTGAGCGCCAGCACGGATGTGGTGGCCGTGACGGTCGTGGGGTTCACCACGGTGGCGCCGGTTACGTCCAGAGTGGCGGAGCCGGCGAACGGCGTGCCCGTGGCGGCGGTGAAGCGCATCGTCACGGTGCCGGGCGCGTAGAAGCCCGTGCCCGTGACCGTGACCAGCGTCGCAACGCTTGAATCTATGAGCAGCGGCGCGCACGAGGTAACGGTCGGGGCGTTGAAGGTGATGATGTTGCCCGCGGAGATCGGGTTGAGCCCGCCGGTCAGGAGCACCTGGATCGTGGACGGCGCGTTGACGTTGACGCCCGCGCGCGGTGTCGTGCAGGTGATCGTCGTGGGGTTGACGATCGTCACGCCGGTGGCGTCGATCGTCGAGGAGGTGCCGCCGGAGAACGGCGTGCCGGCGCTGGCAAAACGCACGGTCGGCGTAGCGCCGGCAAAGCCACTGCCCGTGATCGTGATCAGCGTCGGGTTCTCCGAGTCCACGGTCGCGGGCGCCGAAGAGGTCACCTTCGGCGTCTTGATCAGCAGCGCCGCGGCGGCGGTGACGGCCGCGTTGGTCGGGAACGTCAGCGTGACGTCGGCGTTCAGGTCCGCCTGGATGCCCGAGATCGGCGACGTAAACGTGATCGTCGTCGGGTTGACGATGGTGCCCAGGACCGTCAGGGACGGCTGCGTGCCCAACGAGAACGGCGTGCAGGTGATCGTCGTCGGGTTGACCAGCGTCACGCCGGTGGCGTCGATCGTCGAGGAGGTGCCGCCGGAGAACGGCGTGCCCGCGCTGGCAAAACGCACGGTCGGCGTGGAGCCGGCGAAGCCGGTGCCCGTGATGGTGATGACGGTCGGGATCTCCGACGGGACGTTGGCCAGCGACGAGGCGGTCACCGTCGGGGTCCTGAACGTCAACAGGTTGGAGCCCAAGGCGGTCGTCGCATTGGTGGGGAAGAGCAACGTCACGTTCGAGAGCGTGTCGGCCTGCACGCCGGCAACCGGCGAGGTGAAGGTGATCGTTGTGGGGTTCACGACCGTGCCGGTTGTAGCTGTCAAGCGGAAATGGGACCGATGTCGGACATTACCTTATCCTCTTGATCTGTCTCGACTTCCTTCGTACTTTCCAGTCCTTTTCAAAAACCCGACCGGGGGAACCAATGGAAGTCCTTTCAGCCGCAATTCCTCTCATCCTTAAAAGTCTTTGGCTCAGCGCAAAGTGGGCTGGCATTGCTCGTATGAAGGCTCTGAAAGGAGTCATCAGCCATGGGGAGGAGATTCTTGCTGAAGTCCTCTTTCTACGGGACCGGGTGGCTCAATTGGAGACCGAACTGACCTTGATTCGCATACAGGCGGAAAGGACGGGAAGAAAACCTCGCTACACTCTGAAGGAGCGACTTCTTGTGCTTTGGTATTTGGAGTATTTTCAGGTTCCCAAAAGACAAGTGAAGAAACGTCTCGGGGTGGCTCGGTCCACACTCTATCGTTGGTTGAAGAAGATTGATGAAGGAGGAGGAACCAAGGTCGAGCCGCCCAATAAAACGCCCAAAGAAGTCGTCGGGTTGGTGTGGTCAATCGCCAAAGCCAATCCCCATTGGGGAAGGATTCGGATCTCTATGCAGTTGGCTCTTCTGGAGGTTTTTCTTGCTGCTTCCACGGTTCGCAATATCTTGGGCCGCCCCCAGCCAGCGGGGCCAGCTTCTCCGATCTGCAGGCGAGCGATGGATCCAGAGGAACAGTCCAATCGCTCGATTCTTGCTTGGTATCCCAACCACGTTTGGAGCGTGGATCGAACGATTGTGTATCGGTGGAGATTCTGGCCCACACACGTTCTATTGGCGATTGATCATTTCTCGCGCAAGATCGTATGCGTCGCTCCATTGGAAGGTCCCAACACTGGCTGGTGCATCGAGGCGCTCGAACAGGTCTTCAGGGAGCTTGGGGCTCCGAAGCACCTGATAACTGATCAAGAGAGTGTATTCACTGGAGCAGCCTTTGCTGAATCGATGAACAATTGGAATATCAAACATCGCTTTGGTGCGATTAGAAAACATGGCTCGATTGCGGTGACTGAGCGTGCCATCCGGACGCTCAAATATGAGTGGTTACGTCGAGTTTCAATTCTGAAAGGATTCCATCATCTTTCAGGACTCTGCGAGTCGTTTACGGAATGGTACAACGACTGGCGTCCTCACATGACACTGGGCGGGGCAAGACCAGAGGATCTCTTTTCCGGATCGGGGCGTCCTGGATTATCCCGCCACGCGAAAACCGTCCCCTCCGAAATCGAATGTCAGGTTTTCCAGGAGACGAGTGTCACGGGTTATCGATTGAAGATGGCCGCCTGACGAAACCCCGGCTGCTCCAACCTCCTCCCTTCTCTTCCACAGAACCTAAACTTGCCACACCTTGTTATTTGGGCCGAGATGCGTCGCTGAATGGGACTGCGACGGTCTCAGGCACCTGCCCTCATCTCCGCATCTACCACACAGAAACACACGACTCGACCCGAAAGGGCGAAAACATTGGCCGTCAACAGCGGTCCCACTCCCGCTTGACAGCTACACTTGGACCGGCTTACCCATCGCGTCCATATCCTGGAAGCTAACGGAGAAAGTTTCCGGCTCCGACACGCCCAAAAACGCCTCAAACAACGCACACCCAGAAAGCCAAGAAAAAAATAGTACAGGAGG
>CAUZDY010000074.1:0-9381 GCA_963578805.1 Vicinamibacteria bacterium
GGTGCTGTCTCGGGGTTACACGCCCAGCGACTACGAAATCTACGACTATCCTGGCACCTACATGGAGACGGCCGACGGTGAGCACACCGCCGCCGTCCGCATCGACGAGTTTGGCAGCCAGTTCGAGGCCGCGAGTGCGGCGAGCAACGCGCGCGGGGTTGCGGTTGGGAGCTCCCTCGAGATGGAGCGCCATCCCCGGGACGACCAGAACCGCGAGCATCTTGTGCTCTCCACCAGCTACGACCTCGAGTTTGGCGAATACGAGGGCATGCCACACTCGGAGGCCGCTGGCTGCCGGTGCACGTTCACCGCCATGTCGACCGACCAGCAGTTCAGACCAAAACGAACGACGCCAAAACCGTTCGTCCAAGGGCCCCAGACCGCGGTTGTAGTCGGCCCGTCGGGCGACGAGATTTACACCGATGAATTTGGTCGCGTAAAGGTCCAGTTTCACTGGGATCGCCTGGGCAAGAAGGACGAAAATAGCTCCTGTTGGATGCGTGTCTCACATCCGTGGGCAGGAAAAGGCTGGGGCGCTGTGTCTACGCCGCGGATCGGGCAAGAGGTCATCGTCGACTTCCTCGAGGGCGACCCCGACCAACCGATCGTCACCGGCCGTGTCTACAACGCGGAACAGACGCCGCCCTTTGGGTTCCCCGCGGGTGCCGTCGTCAGCGGTATCAAGTCCGACACCCACAAAGGCGCCGGTTACAACGAGATGGCGCTTGATGACACCGCGGGGAACGAGCTGATCAGGATCCACGGGCAGTACGACATGGATACCACCGTCGAGCATGATCAGACCGACACCATCAACAACAACCGGACGACCACAATCGCTGTTGATGACGCGGAAACGGTTGGAAGCAATCAGACTGTTTCGATTGGCAGCAACCAAACGGTTAGTGTCGGAGTCGACCAGTCGGAAACTGTTGGCGCCAATCAGACGACCACCATCGGGGCGAATCAGACAGAGTCAGTCGGCGCGAATCAGAGCGTCACGGTTGGATCGAGCAAGACGGAGACGGTCACGGTCGCCAAGGCCCTAAGTATCGGCGCCGCCTACCAGGTGAGTGTGGGCGCGGCAATGAACGAGACCATCGGAGGCTTGAAAGCCGAAGAAATCGGTGGCGCCAAGATCGTGGCAGTGGGTGGCATTAGCAGCGAGGCTGTTGGGGGCAGCAAGACCGTCGCTGCCGGGGGTGCGATCAAGGAAACGGCAGGTTCAAATTTTGCAGCCACGTCGGCGAGTACGATGTCGTTGAGCGCGGGTGGTGACCTCAGTGCCAGCAGCAAAGCAAAGGTAGGCGTGACCGCCGCTAGTGAGCTAGTCCTGGAGTGTGGCGGTGCGTCGATCACTCTCAAGAGCGGTGGGGAGATCACGATCAAAGGCACCGACATCACAATCAAAGGTAGCAAGGTTGGCGTAGATGCGTCCGGCGACATCGTGATGAAGGGGTCGAACATTAAGCAGAACAGCTGACGCCCCTCTTATGAGCATCCATCGAGGCCATATGGCGAATCTCGCAGAGTTGACACCGTTCTTGGGTCGCGCCGTCCAGTTGCGCGAAGCTCGTGTCCGTGACGTCACCGAGGGCGGCGAAGTCAAAGTGGAAGTGACGGAAGATGCTCGGCTTCTAGAATGCCAGGTGTTGCACACTGGAACGTCGGCTCTGACTCTCTCGGTGGGGGACGTCGTGCTCGTGTGGGTCCGGGATGACGATGCCGGGGTGGGTGTCGTACTCGGACGACTGGGGCTGTACACGGAAGCCGCACAGGCCGTTGTTTCGCCTGATGAGTTCGCCACGCGTCCCGAGTCGCTCGTCCTTGAGACTCAGGGCGACCTCGTGCTGCGCAATGGGCAGTCCAAGATTACGTTGGGGGCTAAAGGCGACGTCGAAATCGTATGTAAAAGCTTTACTACGCGCAGCCATCGGCTCCTGCGGCTGCTGGCGCCACTCATCAAGCTGAATTGATGACCCTCGCCCGATGACCATAGCGCTAGTCGACGTCCCGTTTTGCCTCAACGTCGACACCTGGTACGTGGGGCCGGCGCGTGACGTGAAGGCACCCGTCGCGGGTCGCCAGAGTGACTGGAAGAAAGCGCTGGATTCGGGTGGCACTCCAGGCTACCGCAAACAAGCCGTGAGTGAGTGCCTCGACACGGTCGCCGTGATGCGAGGTTATCGCGAACCGTTGCCGGGTGAAACCTGGCTGATCCCGGCTGCGTCGGAGCGGCGGTTGCTCGCTCAGGTCAATGCCATCATTGCCCTCGGCCGGCCCGCTCTCGATCAGGTGACCGACATGGCCCTCGATTCAGACGTGCCTGACCCAGGACGAGTGTTTGCGGCCTTGCTCGTGATCGGTTGCGTGGAGGGTGGCCATTGGCTCGCGCTAGCGAGAGAGCTCTTCGTTGCTGCGTCGCTGCGCAACCCCGCCGAAGCGGCCGCGGCGGCCGAAGCCATGAGTCTCGCTCCCAACCCCGATCTCAACGCGGTTCTCACCGCCCTCCTCGATGACGAACGGCCACGCGTTCGCACTGGAGCCATCCGCGCATTGGCGTTTCGCGGGTCGCTGCACGAATCGCGTTGGACTGACGCGATGCGCGATCGGGACGTCACGGTCCTGACCGCTGCCCTAACGGCGCCGCTCGGTGGATACGATCGAAGCGGCTGCGGACATGCACTCCAGCCGCTGTTCGCGGTATCCGCCGCCGAGCCGGCGGTGCGATACGCGCTTCGTGCCGGACTGAGTCTCGGGCTGAACGCCGCCCGCGACTGTGCCGTCCAGATAGCGCGACGGGACCCGTCTTGGGCCGACGCCATACGCGTGTTGGCGATGTTTGGTCATGTCGGAGATGCGCAGTATGTACGCGAAGCGCTCCTGAGCTCAGAGCTTCAAGGAGGAATAGATGCGGCGGCAACTTTGGGAACCGTGAGGTTGGTACCTGACCTTCTGGAGGTGCTGCATCGTGACGATTTGTCTTTAGAAATGGGTATGGCAGCAAACCAAGCGCTGAGCGCGATCACCGGACTTCCCTTTGCCTCCATGAAGAACGCCGCGCAGGCGGCCAGACTCTGGATGGAGCATTCGTCGGAGTTCGATCTGCACATCCGTTACCGCGAGGGCCGGCCGTTGAATCTCGAAGTGCTGCTGCAATCGCTCCGGACTGGTCCTGCCACGCGAACTGCTCGGCAGAATATTTTCCTTGAGATGCAGGCCGCCACGGAGTCGCGCGTTCCCCGCTTCAACTCCTACGACTTCATCGGAGTCCAGACCGAGTCCCTACGACGCATCGAACGGTGGCTCGCCGATCCGCGGGTTCAACGGAACACTTCGACGATCCGACACTAACAGCGATGGACGAACCCGCACTCCACAACCACACCGGCTTTCAGGCCAGTATTCTTCCTATCCTCGACCGTCAGGGCGCGCAGTCGCGTATCGTTATCGTAAAAGCCACCTTTGTGATCGGCGTCGGCGACGGCGCTCCGCTGGCGATGGCTGAGGAGCCACGTGAAGTCCGGCTTGGCGACGAACCCTGGGGTGTTCCCGAGATTCCGGACCTCAGGCTCCCGGGTGATTTCTACGCGGCCAAGCCAGGCACCGATTTCATCCTGAGCGGTCATGCCGTGCCGCAACGTCCGCGACTGGACACACATGTCGACGTCGGCATCCGGGTTGGAGAACGCACGAAGCTGATGCGCGTTCACGGCCCGCGTGAGTGGCGACGGTCAATGCTGGGCGTCGTGCCGGGTCCCAGTGCGCCAATCCAGCGAACGCCGCTCGCCTGGTCTCTGGCCTACGGCGGATTAGACCTCAGTGATCCAAAACGGCCGCTCGAGGAGGCCCGCAATCCGGTCGGTAGCGGCGTTACCCACGATGTGGATGGCCTTGTCGGAACACCCGCACCGCAGATCGAGGAACCTCGTGCGCCTATCGGTGCGGCCGGAGGACGCTTTACGCCTGTCGGATGCGCACCGATCGGGCGAAACTTCGAACCGCGTCGCAACACCATGGGGACATACGACAGGGCGTGGATTGAGTCGACCTACCCGGCGCGGCCGGCAGACTACCATGAGGAACACGAACACTGCGCGCCGCCAGACTTTGTGTATCGCAAGCCGCTGCGCGGCGGAGAGCCAGTGACAGTCACCGGCGTCCACAGCTCTGGTCGACTCGCATTCGTGCTGCCGAAATACCGGATGTTCGTCGGGGCGGAGATCGACGGAGCGGCTGTCGAGCGCAGGCCTCACCTCGACACTGTTGTCGTGGATGCCGACGCCCTTGTGCTTGAGCTCGTATGGCGGGCGCTCTTCCGTTGTCCTGCGAAGATGCACAACCGCTTCGCCGCCGTGACTGTCCTGACGAAGGAGTTTACAAATTGAGTACTGCCAGCGAAGCGCGACCCCTGGCCGCGATGACGGCTTGGGACACCGTGACCAGCCTCGGTGAGAGCGCGACCGAGACCGCTCTCCTTCTTCGAGCAGGACTGAGCAACGTGGCCCCGTCTCGTTTTATAGATGGGTCGGGAGAGCGCGTGACGATGTGCACCGCCCCGGCAGTTCCGCCTGACATAGGTGGCGTCGAGAGGGCCGCAGCTCTCGCTCTATTGGCACTGGGCAGGCTGGGGGGAGCGATCGATGCGCCTCGACATCCTGTGCTCCTATTGGCGCTGCCTGCCCGATACGCTGAGGGCGACCGCGGCTTCAAGCTCGGGAAGGAAGGGAAGTCATTTCTCCGGGTCCTGCGCGACTGTCTGCCGACGCAGCTAAAGGGCGTCGATATCGAGGTCTTTCCTTTTGGCCGCGCGGCCGGCGCGGTCGCTATGCGCCGAGCGCTGGAGCTGGTCGAGCCCGATAGACTCGTGATCTGGGGCGGGGTCGATACACTGTACGACTGGACGTTGCTCGAGAAACTAGAACGAGCGAACCGTCTGCTCACCTCGGCGAATATCGATGGAGTGCGGCCCGGCGAAGGCGCTGCATTCATGACAGTAATGCCGGCCGACGCTGGCGATGGCATCCGCGTGCTCGGCCTGGGTACGGGTCGAGAGCCTTGTCCCGTCGGATCCGAAGAGCCCTGCCGGTCGCTCGGTTTGAGCGCCGCGCTAGCGACGGCGCTGGCGCCGCTGCGTGCCACGGGTCGGCGCTGCAACTCGTGGCTCCTCGATAACACGCATGAGGCCTACGCAACGCAGGAGCTTCAGAACGTCATCGCTCGGTTTGGCGATGTCCTGGGGCTGCAAAGTGAAATGCAGATGCCCCTCCAGGAGTTGGGCGACGTTGGCGCCGCGGCGATGCCCCTCTTGGCGGTGCTGGGCGCTGAGGCGTGGCGTTTGGGTTACGCGAATGACGACGCGGCTGTCGTCACCGGCTGTTCCGAGGGCGGCGCGCGGGGTGCACTTTTGCTGGGGGCTCACGCCGGATTTCACCAGGCGGAGACGACATGAGCGTCGTGGCGAACAACCGGGAGGTGGCCGCGGAGTCGACTGGACACAAGGTCATCTACATGAATCCGAGTGTGTGCATTACACCCGCCGCGCCGAGTCCGGTGCCGATGCCGTATCCGATCATGACTCCATCGGGAACAGGCAGTCTCGACGATGATGCGCGGAAAGTGATGATCAAGAACAAGCCGGTGTTCAAGGTGGATTCGGTGATCAGTTCCTGCACCGGGAACCAACCAGGCACACAAAAAGAGGTTGTGAGCCTCAAGACCGGATCGAGCTGCTTCATTCTCGATGGCAGCCCAAGTGTCAAAGCCGAAGGCAAGGCGGTCGTCTTTACGGGTAGTTCTGGCATGGGGAACCAGATGTGAGCGGCGATGGGGAATAAATCGGCCGCGATGGTCCAGGCGAAGGTCGTCAAAAGCGGTGGCGCAGGCGCCACCGAGAAGATGACCTGCTCTGATATCTTGGCCTCGTTCGACCCGCCGATAGAGTTTGGCTCGCACAAAGACATGGTCGGTTCCAAGAGCGGCTATCAAGCCGAACACATCATTCCGACCTCGGCGATGCACCAGTTGGGCCGCAGTGGACCGACGATTGAAGGATGCGCGGGTTACGCGACGCGGGCCGCGCTCACCTGGATGGTCGGCGACGGCCAGAGCGCTGGGATGGAACACAAGCTCCTCACCGACCCGATGCGCGAGTTGTCTCAGGCAAACGATTTGGCCGGCCGACAGGCTCCGGCGAGTGAGTGGCTGGATACGTACAAGGAAGGGGCCAAAGACGCACTCAAGAATGGTAAGCCTCCTCGTACGACAGCGGCGGGGCTGGATCCTGATAGTCTGATCGACGCGGCGGCCGAATGCATTCGTTTGGCGGCAGCAGAGGCCTTCGCGAATATGGATCCGCCCGTGACGCCGGATACTCCGCTTCGCAATCCGTGGGGCGCTACAAAGGCGCAGCGTGCAGAGGCAGACGCTTTGTCTGGCGGTCGCGGGGGTGCTCGTTAGAGCTGGAGTCCAGCGATGAGTGAAGACGACGTAAAACGTGAGGTCTTACAGGTTGTCGAGGTGGACGGTAAAGTCTATTTCTTGTCGATCAAATACTTTGATGATGACAGCGTCGGCGGCGTCGGCCATGTCTTCCTAGTGCGGGACACACGTGCGCAGGGAGAGGTGCCGACGCAAGTATTGGCCACGAACGACACCTTACGCACGATGTGGGCGTCGCCGAGCGGTTCGCTCTGGGTAGCTAGCGCCGATGGCAGCGTCGGAACGACGGCGCCGGTCCGTTGGGCCGCGCCCACTAGTGGCGTAGACTACCTCCCGCTCGGCCCTTCGCCAAGCTGGTCGGTGGCCGATCTGCCTCGGGTTCGTGCCACCGGACTGCCGCCAAACGTCACGGCGCTATGGGGAACAGGAGATTCTGACGTGTACGCTGGCACGTACGGCGGCCACGTCTATCGATGGGATGGGGCCATGTGGGCTCAGGTGTTCGATGGTCCAGGCGGCGGCAACGGAACCATCCGGGCTTTCGGCGGAGCGCCGAACGATGTGTATGCCCTCGGCCAGCAAGGCACCGTCCTTCACTTTGATGGTCAGGCATGGACGCGTCTTCGCGTGCCGGGTCCCCCGAACGGCCACGAGCTGTTTACGGGGGTAGTGAGAGCCCCGGAGGGCGAGGTGTTGATCTCAAGCTCTGGCGACAACGGACGCCTGCTTCAGGGGTCGGCAGCAGGAGGTCTGGAAGAATTCGGTCGCTATTTGATTCACTTGATCGACATGGCGCCGCTGGGCGATAGGATTCTGTTCGCGACCGGCGACGGAGTGGCGGAGCTGATCGGCCGCGACGTTGAGATGGTCAAGTCCAGTTTCAAAACGTCGGGTATGTCTGCTGGGAAGGGCCGAGTCTTCTTCTTCGAGCCTGCGCCCGAGAGCGCTGGCTTCATCGAGTACGACCCCAGACGAGAAGACGCGCCATGGTGGGGCGTAGAGTACTGAATCTCGGCCGCGAGGCGGGGATCCAAAAAAATGTCCAAAGCGCTACAAACTATCCAGACGGTTAAGCCGGCGACCACAGATCTCGCTCTGCGACTGGGTCTCCTCATATTCGTCCGCGGCCCTCTGCGCCCTCACGTCGACGCGCTGGAGGACTTGTGGGTGCGTCTTCAGTCTGGGCTCCTCAGGAGGCGTTTCACGCGGTATCGATTGGGCAGCGATACCGCGTGGACCGCACTACCTGAGTCGAGCAAATCGAGTTTCGCAGAAGTGTTCGAGATGCGGAGTCCGCTTGTCGGCCGTTGGGGACTCGAACTCGCGGCGGACGGAGATCCTGGCAGCATTGAACAAGAAGGGCCGGTGCTGCAGCTGAGTGATCTGGCGCCGGTCCGCGGCATGGAGCGCGCCAGTCATTTGCGCGTGCTGTTCCCCGATGAGACCTCCATTGGTACCGTCGCCGCGTTGGGACAATGGGCCATCAACCGTCTCCCGTTCTGGTGGGGTGCCGCGGGCTTCGTGTTTCATCACACAAGCGGCACGATGTTCACGGCCCACACGCGCATGGCGGCACTGGCCAAGCGCTACTGGGGGGTGCAGATCCAGGACATGGGGGCCTTACAGTGGGACGCGCTTCGAGGCATGCCAGGTGTCAACTGGCTCACCCTGGTCGGTAACGAATTCGCCCGCGCCAGGGACATGAGTGTCGAGGGTCTCGGTGACGATGAGGCCAGCCTGAAAACAGAGGGAGTGTTCCAGCGCCGCGGCCTCCACGGGGTGGCTCTCGCTGCCGGAAAAACGCCGTTGCGCGGCGATATCAATGTCGGCGAAGACCTGGACGCCTACGTGCGGATTGGGCGGCGCATTCAGCCGCTCTTACTGACGGAGCACACGCCGCTGTTTGGTCCTTTTTGCAGGCCTGAAGTGATGGGCGCTTGGCTCGGGCGGTTCAGCGCCCCTCAAGCCTGGCTTGAGTGCGACATTCGGAACGAGTAGCGACTCCAAGGCCACGTCGGCTGGCGTATCGCAGTGCGGCGGAGGTGCGACCGATGTCTGGCCCAGAGGGGTTTGAAGTCGGCCTGTGCACCGCCATCTAAGAGTATGTCCACTTGCATACTGAGGACGGGCGACCGTTCAGGTGGACCGAGACCGTTGATCAAATCCTCGAGTCGTTCAGACGGTTCGGGCAACTGACCCTCCAATGCCAGATTCGCATCGAAGCACGCGGGCACGCTTGTCGCAGACCTTGAGAAGGACTCATCGCATTCGAGTACGCCGGTTTGATTTCACACAGCACGTCTGGATGGCACGCGGGAGTTGATACGCTTGTTGAGCAGTTCTTAGAACTGCCTGGTCCTGAACCTGTTACGTGCGGTGACACGTCGGTCGTCGGTTTTGTGAGAACAAAGTCCGTGTCGTATCGGAGACTCGACCCTGTAGGGTCACCGAGATGTTTGGGTGCCAGGACCACAGGATCCTGCTCTTCGGCACGAGACGTGCTCCCGTCGGAGCGGATCCGGAACGTGCATCGTACTGCGAACCAAACCTCAGCACCGTCCCGATCCCGAACCCAGGAGCGGTCAATGGCGAATGGCGTGCGGTTGTCTACTTGCCACATGGTCTGAAGTTGCTTCGCGTGCGTCGAACCGTCTCAAGCTCATAGGAAGTCTGCGTGCCGAAGACGGTCGAGCGTTGTGATCGTCGTGCGAACGCCTTCTTGCCCTATACGTGCAATCCGCGCCCGGGCCGGCTCACCGGAGGGCCGAGACGAAATCCGGAACGGTCGGTCCCAACGGTTCCCAGAACTGGTTCGGAAAGACCCTGACCTATCGGGCCGTGACGGACCG
The DNA here is from genome assembly GCA_963578805.1 of Vicinamibacteria bacterium. GTDB lineage: Bacteria > Acidobacteriota > Vicinamibacteria > Vicinamibacterales > UBA8438 > CAUZIB01. Next base: position 9,291 of record CAUZDY010000074.1, read on the forward strand.
CGGCCGCGAGCGAATGAGGCAGTGTTGTTTACTCCCGTGAGCCGGATTCGAGAGTTTTCGCACGTGGTAGTCTGCAAGAAGAAGACAGGAC
>CAUZDY010000075.1:0-9327 GCA_963578805.1 Vicinamibacteria bacterium
CTATTAGCGCATCGAGCCACGAGGTCTGGCCGAAGTCGGTCTCAACGAACGTGACGTGACGCGCGTCGACACCGGCGCACTCCAGCGCCCGTGTCTTCGCGCGTTGCGTCGCCGGTGTGTCAACTTCGAACACCCGCACAGGACAGTCTCTCAGCGCGCCATAGGCGCGGGTGTCCCAGCCGGCACCGAGGAAGACGACCTGCTGTGCGGGGTGTGGTCCCGTCGGGTCGACGGCGTTCGCGAGCGCCTCATCGAAGAAGGCCGTGCGGTGCACCATTACCAATAAACTCGACGAGGGTCTCGGGCCAGGATACGAGAAAAATGATCCCTGATAGCCGCTCAATCTGGCCGCCAGTACCATGCTCCCAATCATCAGCCATGCAACACTCGGTGACAGCGCAGGCAGATGAGGCACCAACTTCACGGCTGCACGATCGTCTCTAGTACCCACATCGTGAAAAAGGATCCTATTGAACAAGGGTTCGTAGGCCGTTCCGGAAATACCGCGGTTCTTAATCTTTAGCCTGACTAGGAAACCAGCCATCCCGAGCATAAAGAATGGTAGGAACGCGACCAGAAGAAGCAAGAACATCAGGAGGCGAAGCGGGTTTCTCAGCATGTCTTTATTGTCTCTCTTCAACTAGCGGGTAAGAAGAGGTCGCCGCCGCGCACCCGAGCTTAATCCCTTTCTTATTTAAACGCAGCAATGGTCTGCCGACCGCACCTAGTTGGCACAGCAGTAGCACGACGTTGAAACGAGTCCGCTACAAGAGTAGGCTAGGTCTATCATGACTCGACACTGTTCGTATCCGTACACAGTCGCGGTGCTATGGTTGGTGGCCGCTGGCTTCATCGTGGTAGGCGGTATGACCACCGGACTGGGCGTTGTCCCGGTAGCAGCACAACAACAGGCGGAGGACGGTGGCTTCACAGCCGAGCAGGCCTCTGCAGGGTTTACGGTGTTTGCGCGCGAGTGCGGAGAATGCCATGGGGTGAATCTGGACGGGGTGGAAGCCCCACCGCTCCGTGGGGCGGACTTCCTGAACGGCTGGGCTGGGCAAACGACGGACGAGTTGATCGCGTACGTGCGGGACGAAATGCCGCCTGGACTCGGGGGATCGCTCAATGGTCAGGTCTACCTGGACCTAGTCGCGTACATCCTGGCCGAGAATGGCGCCCGTCCCGGCAACTCATCGCTCACGGCTGACGCAGCAGTCATGATTGGCGATGCGGCAGACGTGGCCGAGGCACAACGTGCAGCGCGGGCCGGAGAAACACCGCGGCGGCGACCGCCGCGGTTTGTCAACCGCAAGGTGGAGCACCCCCTGACACCGGTTACCGATGCGGTGTTACAGGACCCACCACCCGGGGACTGGCTGAACTGGAGACGGACGCGCAACAGCCATGGCTACAGTCCGTTGGACCAGGTGACACGAGACAATGTCGACGAACTACGACTTGCATGGGTGCTCGCGATCAGGGAAGGCAATAATCAGACGACTCCGCTGGTGCACGACGGTGTGATGTTCCTCGCGAATCCTGGCGACGTGGTACAAGCGATCGATGCCCAAACCGGTAACGTTATTTGGGAGTATCGGTCCCCGCTTCCGGACGACGCCCGTCAGAGAGGACCGACGCGTACGCTCGCGTTCTACGGCGACAAGGTGTACTTGGCCACCCACGACGGGGCGCTCGTTGCAATCGACGCAGCGACAGGAACTGAGGTGTGGCGCGCCGTAAAGGCGGACTACACGCTGGGTTTCACGCAGAACGGTGGGCCGGTAGTTGCCAATGGTGTCGTCGTAAGCGGTGTTAACGGATGTGATCGCTACAAGGAACAGACCTGCTTCATTACCGGGCACGACCCGGACACCGGTGATGAGTTATGGCGCACGTCGACGATTGCGTTACCGGGCGATCCTAATAACGCTTCATGGGGTGATACGCCGCCCTATCTCCGCGCTGGTGGCGACACGTGGATTCCGGGCAGCTACGATGCGGACCTCAATCTTTTCTACATTGGGACAGCGCAGGCAAAGCCGTGGGTCGCGAGAAGCCGCGGAATGACGACAGGCCAGGATGCGCTCTACACCAACTCGACACTGGCGCTGAACCCGCAGACCGGCCAGGTGGAGTGGTACTTCCAGCATGTACCGGGAGAAACACTTGACCTCGATATCGTGTACGAGCGTGTCCTCGTGGACGCCGATGGTGAACAGTGGCTGTTCACCATCGGAAAGGACGGGATCCTCTGGAAACTCGACCGGCGTACGGGCGCGTTCATCGAGCTGCGAGAAACCGTCTACCAGGATGTCTTCGAGTCGATCGACCGAACCACCGGACGCCTCACATACCGCCAGGATATCCGTGACGCTGACGTTGGCAGTCGCGTGCCTGCGTGTCCAAGTTTGCTCGGTGGACACAACTGGCAGGCGTCGGCCTACCACCCTGGCACGGGTGCGCTCGTGATTCCACTCCACCAGGCTTGCATGCACCTGACCGGTCGTGACGTAGAGTTCGTCGAGGGCGGCGGGGGCACGGCAGGCCGGTGGAATTTACGGGAGATGCCCGGCACGAATGGGAACGTGGGGAAGCTAGCCGCCTACGACGTCCGGACAATGGAGGAACTGTGGAGCCGAGAGCAACGGGCCGCCTTCCTGACATCAACGCTCACGACGGCTGGAGACCTCGTTTTTGCAGGCGATGCCGACCGGTACTACCGGGCGTTCGACATCCAGACGGGAGACGTCCTCTGGGAGACGCGACTCGGGGCCGCCGCACACGGATACCCGATCACCTATGAGGCTGGCGGCCGCCAGTTTATCGCCGTCCCAGCTTCGAACCAGGGCGTCTTGCGAAGCCTTACCGTGCAGCTCAGTCCGGAGATCTACCTTCCGGAAGGTGGAAACGCACTCTACGTCTTCGCCCTGCCGGAATAACACACACGGCCCTAGGACGACCTAAGGAAGCGGCATCTCTGGACTGTCTTGGTCTCTGGCCCGCTCAAACGCCGGGCGGGGCACATCTGACCGCACCTGCTCCAACCAGAAGACTCCGTCGTACGGCGCGCTGTTACCGCGAGTGCCAAAAAAGTCGATATCCCCATCGCCGTCGGCATCTCGAGCGATGAATTTGTCGTACATCCCTCGCTTCCTCCGAGAAACATCATGTCGGACCCAGTCAGCGGTTCCATCGTCACCGGGATGCTCGAACCAGCCGATGCGCCCCAATGCGTCGTCAACCGTGACGTCGCCGTCACCCTCACGCGGACCCCTGCTATAACTACCGGCCATGACGTCCAGATAGCCGTCTCCGTTGACGTCCGCCATCTCCATACCGGTCATGCTATCCGGAGCGAACGTGCCAATATGATGGGCGTTCCACGCATCATCAATGTGTTCCGGTTGCTCAATCCAGGCCAAACCACCAGTTGCTGCACCAATAATATCGAGCCGCCCGTCACCGTTTAAATCTGCGTATTCAAGGTTGAAGCCTGCTGCCTGTGCACCGTTAATGCCAATGGCATGTTCCCGAAAGCGGAGGTCACCGCCCGTATTCTCAAAAAACACCAACCGGTTCTCGCCCCGAGTACCAACCACGATGTCAAGGTCTCCGTCTCCGTCCAAGTCAACCGGTTCCGCGTTCTGCGGTACGCTGTAGCGTCCAAGTTCAACCTCAGTCCAACTCTCCCCCTTGAGTGGATCGCCAGTCACCTGATACAGGACAACTGGCGTTGAGCGCGCGTACTCCTCCGGCCCTATGCGCTGCGCTCCCTTGTTCGCTGCACTCACCTCCGGCGTACCATCGCCGTCAAAGTCAGCCAAGAAGACCCGGATATACGAACCACGGCCCTCAGTGATCGGGAGAATTAAACGTGGCCACGGCTCGGTACGCGGGGCATTACCTGGATGCTGCAGATAGATGATGTGTGCTAGTTCTGCCGCAACGACCACGTCAAGATAGCCGTCCCCGTTCACATCAGCAATCGCAGCGTCCTCCGCTGCCGACACGTCGGCCCCCTCCGCCAGCGTCACGTTCGTCCAACCATCTGGGTCTGCCGAGCCAAACGCGATACGAACATGGCCGTCCGTGCCCACATCAAAGTCGAGGTCGACCACACTCGAGTCGTACTCGCTATCAGACTCATGAACCGAAACAATGTCTTCAAAGCCATCACCGTCGAGGTCAGCCATCACGAGTCCGTCACTCCCGCTCAGGTTAAACCCCGCGGTCGCCGGCTCGTCAATGATGTGCTCGCGCCAACTAATGTAACTACCGTCTTCCGCACGTGCCTTAGTAACGGTCTCGCCAACCGTCAAGCGCTGCCCCTCTGCGGACGCGGCCCCAAGCATCCCGCCCGTCACGATTACCGCAAGTCCGATCAGGTACCCTCGTCGCATCGCGCCCTCCTGATTCCCCATGATTCTCTCGATACTATACTGACACCAAGCGTCTCGCTTGCAACCCTTTTCACACGCACCTCGACAACCTCAAAGATTCAACGCGGCTCGCATAAAAGGCAACAAGAGGATTCTCGTACGTCTAATGAAAGATGGTGAGCTAGACGGTGCTACCACGAATACGGCTTGAGTTGCTGCGCAGGACCACGTAGATTTAGCGTTCTGAAGAGGAGCTCTCAAGTCATGACAACTAGCCCTACCACGCTTCATCGCACCGCACTATCTTCACTGTGTTTGCTTGTCTTCGCAAGCCTCGTGGCACAGCCGGTACACGCGCAGAATGACTGGCCTGCCTGGGGCCGAGACGGCGGAAACCAGCGCCACTCGCCGTTGACACAGATTAATGCCGACAACGTCTCAGGCTTGGTGCCAGCGTGGCGGTTTGAAATGACAAAGGCGGGCGTGCAATCACGGCCGAGCCAATCAACCCCGCTCATGGTTGATGACATTCTCTACCTCTCCTTCCCGTTCTACCGTGTTGTGGCCTTGGAGCCTGAAACCGGAAACGTTATCTGGGAGTACACGGCACCCGGCGACTGGAATTCACCAGAACATCAACTGCACTGGAACGCAGGTGGTTCAATGCGAGGACTCTCGTACTGGGAAGGCGACAACGTCACGGCACCACAAATCGTATTCGGCACAGAAGAGGGTGAGTTGATCTCGCTCAACGCACAGACTGGAATCCCTAACGGCAGATTCGGTACCGACGGCTACGTCGACCTTAAAACATCAGACGTGATGAACGGTTTTCCAAACATGCACTACGGGATCTCATCAGGGGTTGCCATCTACAAACACTTGGTGTTTACCGGTGTCCATAACGCAGACGAAACCGGATCAAAAGGACCTGCTGGCGACGTGCGTGCGTGGGACCTGCGGACGGGTGACCTCGTCTGGACGTTTCACACTGTGCCCCACCAGGGCGAATTTGGTAACGAGACGTGGCTGAATGACTCCTGGCAAAACGTCAGTGGTGCCAACACGTGGACCTTCTTCACCATCGACGACGAGCGCGGCATCCTATACATGCCACTCGGGTCCGCCCACAACGATTTCTATGGTACGGATCGCCCTGGCGACAACCTCTTCGCGAACTCAATCGTGGCCGTCGATGCATTAACCGGAGAACGACTCTGGCATTTTCAAGCCGTCCACCATGACCTCTGGGATCTCGATATGCCGGTGCCGCCCATCCTGTTCGACGTCGAGCAAGACGGCGAAACAATCCCGGCCGTGGGCGTCATGACAAAGTATCCAGTGTTGTTCATTTTTAACCGTGTTACGGGTGAACCGATCTACGAGATCGAAGAACGACCGGTACCCCAAGGCAATCTGCCTGACGAGTATTACTCGCCGACCCAGCCATTCCCCGTCAAGCCGCCCCCCTTCGGGCGGATCAGTTTTACGATGGATGACATCGCAACGGTCACGCCCGAACACGAAGCGGCATGTCGTGAATTGCTGATGGAATATGGCGGCGGGCGTAATCGGGGGCCTTTCACGCCACCATCCGTAGAGGGCGCACTCGTCTTTCCGTCAACCGGCGGCGGGGCCGAATTCACCGGCGGGACGTTCGACCCGAACCTCGGCTACTACATCATCAATTACGCCGACACGGGACACATCAGCCAGCTGACGTTAGTGGAGGATGAACCCGACCGTAGCAGCTTTGCCGGACCTCCAGAGTCGCGACGGGTTTATTGGCACGTACTTCCGGCCGGGCGGATGCAAGTCGACGGCTGGCCGTGCTGGCAACCACCGTGGTCGACACTGGTCGCAGTGAATGTGAACACAGGGGAAATTGCCTGGCAAATTCCATTCGGCACGGTTGAGGGCGCACCACCAGGCGTCGAGACCGGCGCACCCAATTCTCAAAAAGGTGGCCCAACTTCAACTGCTGGGGGAATCTTCTTTATTGGAGCAGCTAGCGATCGACGGTTTCGCGCCTATGAAACGAAAACGGGCCAGGAACTCTGGAATGTCGAGACGGAGCAACTAATCAATGGCTCTAATCCAATCACGTACATGGGGAAAGACGGAAAGCAGTACGTAGCCGTGGCCGCTGGGACTACACTATTGACCTACACCCTGCCATAACTCATGACTGTACGACTGTCACACGCTCATCGCTCAAGCAGAGGAGAGAACTAAATGCCAAAAGTCGTGGTTGTAGCCGAAGTTGAAGACCCAATTCACTGGGAGCAGAGTTTCCGTACACATGGCGACCTCTTTAGAAGCCAAACGGTGACAACACCAGTCGGCATCGCTGTTCAGGAAGACAATACTGTGGTCTGTTGCTTTGAACCGACGAACCTCGACACATTTATGGAAGTTCTGCAGTCTCCGGCAACGGCTGAAGCGATGAGTACCGATGGCGTCAAACGCGACACCGTAAAACTCTATGTACTGGACCGCGAGTTTCAGCCCTAACTAAGGCAACACATTACTGGCGATGTCACCACCGCAAATCGAGAAGACCTCAAGACTCCATGTAAAGGCTCATACCATGATGAAAAGAACTCCATTTGTGTTTTCAGTTTTCACTGTCATTGCAACTGTGTTCGCGTCGGCCTGCTCCACACCGCCAGCGCCGCAAGAACCTGAAATCAGGACGCTCACTCAACAAGAAGTGCACGATCTTATGGTTGGGACCTGTATCCAAGCCACTCGGAATTGTGACAGTGCCGCGCTGATTGAAGGCGCCAATCAACTTCTCGATGAAGGCAAAGAATTTCAACTTATCGCACCAGAAGATCTTCCGGACGACTGGACCGTCGTAGCGGCGTCAGGAGGCATCGGTGGGGGCGGCGCCTGGGAACACGTCATTGAGCGAACAAGCAAACAAAATCTTCCAACCATCGAGGACGGCACGATCACGGCCATGAACACGCTCAGTGATTATCTTGGAAAAAATTTTGACGCGATTATCCGTAATGAAGCAGGGGCCGCCACCTTCGCTGCCTTTGTCTCGGCAACATCCATCGGCGTTCCACTCGTAGACGCGTGCCCTGCCGGTCGCGCTAAGCCTGAAGTTCAGCAATCCATAGCCTTCATCAGTGGATTGTCCGCAACACCGGCCGCGCTCGTTAGCAGCTGGGGTGACGTAGTCATTCTCGAAAAAGCTATTGACGATTACCGTTACGAAGACATGGCGCGTGGCGTTGCTGTCGCAAGTGGCGGACGCGTTTCACAGGCCAGAAACGTTATGTCCGGTGCGGAGCTAAAACGAGGAACCATCCACGGAATGGTTTCAGAGGCGATCCTTTTGGGACGTACTGTTCGCGAAGCTCGGGAGCGTAATCAAGACCCGATCCAAGCCCTCATAGAAGTAACTCAGGGTTATAAGCTTTTCCAGGGGATCGTCACGAAGTCGGAACCCACAGGCGAGCGCGGGTTTAGTTACAGCGATGTCGAACTCAAGGGTACGAATGAATACGATGGACACACCTACCAAGTTTGGGTCAAAAATGAGAATATGATTTCGTGGCTCGATGGCGAACCAGACGTCATGTCCCCAGATCTTATATATAACTTGGATCCCGAAACTGGCGATGCCATCGCGGCTGGTTACTTGGGTGGCTACCCGCTCGACATAGAAGTGGCCATGGTGGGCCGACAGGCGCCCTCACCCGTGTGGAGAACACAGCAAGCAATCGAAGCTATCGGCCCCCGTCACTTCGGCTTTGATTTTGACTACGTGCCAATCGAAGAACTCCAACAAACACGCGCAGCTTTTGGTAGCCAGTAACCACGTGGTATCCGGCATGAAGCTTCCGCACGCGATCTCGGCATACTCCGGTTATCCTTTAATCTGGTAGCGCGAACACGAACAGGTTATTCCCCGAACTGGGGCGTAGTTCCGGTGTTAGCCCCATAAAGTGCGACGCCGTCCCACCGGAGCCGGTGCCAACTGCCACATACTGGCGGCCGGCGACGGCGAAACTAATCGGGAAGCCGCTGACCGGCGAGCCAAGATTAATATCCCACAACACGTCACCGGTCTCTTGGTCAAAGGCACGAAACCGTCCGTTGACGTCACCACCAAATAGCAACCTACCGCCGGTCGCTACCAGCGACATCGTTGCCGCGCGTTGCTCGTAGAGCCATTCTGTCTCTCCGGTCTCGGCCGAGATCGCCCGTACCGTGCCTACGTTGTCGGTACCCGGTGCGATCTGATGCCGGTACGCGATAGCATAAATATCCGCGCGACTTTCGTTGGGCTCGTTGTCTCGACTCCTGTCGAACTCGGTAGTCGCCATCATGCGCGCACACGTATTGCGTAACGGCATATACATGGTGTTGGTCAAGGGGCTGTAGGCGCCCGCTTCCCAATCTTTTCCGCCGTTCCATGTTGGACAGGCGAAGACCTGCTGTCCTGGCTGAGTGAAGACCACCTCAGAGTTGACCGAGACCGCACCGGTCGCACCGTCGATACCGCTGATTACATTCTGCGTAACTGTCGGCGTCGCCCAGAGGAACTCGCCCGTCTCCCGATCGAGCGTGTACACCACACCGGTCTTACCCGGAATACCGGTTAGGACTTTCCGCACCTCACCGGGCTGCAGCCTCGGGTTGATCCAACTGACCTCGGACGGATCAGGCGCGACCACGGTATCGACCAGGATCCGCTCGAATGGATGGTCGAGGTCCCAGTGATCGTTCAGGTGCTGGTAGTGCCATCGGATCTCACCGGTATCCACATCCAGCGCTAGCGTAGAATTGTGGTACAAATGCGTATTCTCCACGCCCCCCAGCATGAACTTTGGCGCCGGCGACGTCACTGAAGTACCTTGATAGATGAGTCGTAGTTCCGGATCGTAGCTGGCCGGCATCCAGCTGCCGACATGGACCCGTTGTTCGTAAG
>CAUZDY010000076.1:0-9137 GCA_963578805.1 Vicinamibacteria bacterium
GAGAAGCAGCAATGAATTCGGCCCTGAACTACGAAAGTCGTGCGCCATCACCATGTTAGTGTGATCGCGTGGTTAGGGTTCGAATCCCTGCCTCACCGCTATTTGATTTTCCACCTACGGCTATATCCAGCCAACTCAGCACAATAACTGCCTAAAGCACAGAAGGTTTTAGCTCCAGTCAGTCTCTGTGTCTCCATGGTTTTCCATGAGAAAGCAGAGAAGTGCGAGACCGCGAGTCGTGTCCTGACGGTGTGTCACCAGGTCTGTGACTACGCCCTGTTTTCCGAGCGCATCACACGCAACCCCGCCGCGCCGGCGAAACATTTACTGACCAAAGCCACGCCTACGCATTTCAAAGCCGTGACCGATCCCAAGGTCGTCGTAAAGCTCCTGAGGATGATTCACGCCTATGAGGGATCGCCAGTTGTCATGAGCGCGCTACGTCTGCCCGAGTGCAGACTTTCACGGCTCCCGGTGGACCTCCATGAATACCGCCTGGATGTTCAAGAGTTGGTGGAACAGGTACGAGGCCGCGCAGTATCTATCGAAGAAGACTGGCACGGCGCTTAGCCACGCTGACGTTTTACGCATTGCCCTTGAAAAACGTGTTCGGTTTGTCGTGTACGTTGCCACTGGCACGAAGGATAGGCAAGGCCGACCCATGGAGCATGGCCTCTGGGAGTTGATGATAGCGGGGAAGGTCGGCCAGCCTGGGAGACAGCAGATCGAATATGAGATCAATCCAAATGTCAGCCTAGAGGGCATGACAGGGGCGTGGGTGGGGCGACCAGGAGCTAGCGGAGTCGAGCAGCGCCAACTACGGCCACATGGGTATCCATCGAGCTACAGCGCGATTCCTGACGGATGCACTTTTGGGTTACGACGGGAGGACGTGGAGGACTTGGCCGAGGAGAAGCCGACCCCTTCGGCACCCAAGTTCTCGATAAAAACCTTTCGAGAGAAAAGCGAGAAAAGCTGCTAACCATCATCACCCTGGAAGGCGGCCGAGGAGATCGAGTCGAGGGCATCGCAGGCCGGGATGAAAGTCTCTGCTAATGACGATAGATAGACGCTACAAAGAGATGCTGAAGATGATCGAAATTCGCGGCAAGACCTCCGACTAGTTTCTTCCATGCGGCACATCGTTCCTGGACGGCAGAGTTTCCTCCACCTGAACCTGAAAACGTCGAAAGTTGCTGTAGGTGGCAGCGCCTTCAACGCGCGACCCATACAGATCGCGGTAGAGCTCACGCATTTCGACCGGCACGAAATGGCCGATGGTTGTGTCAGTCTGGAATCTGACATTGATGGTGGCTTCCACTTCGGAGTCCTTTGCGTTGAGTTCGCTAGCCAGTATGCGTCCACTGGAGGGCTCAATCCAGAAGCGGCCTCGGAGGAGCAGCGCCTTATTGTCCTTGCCCCGAATCATCGCGCGCGGTCGCAGCTCTTCGTATTCGACGGCCCACACATCCGCCTGGTCTGAAGGCAATGTCTCGTCGAATTGAAGTTTGGGTTTGTACTTGTCAGTTTGAGCGAAACTGAACCGGGCCTGATGCTCAGGGTCGAGGAACAGCAACGCGAGCGTTGGAGTGTTGAGTGTTCTCGCGATCAGTCCGATGTTATAGCGAGCACTTTCATTCATAATGCTTTGGATCTGAGCGCGTGCTGATGCCGACTGCTCCAGAAAGAGGCGCGTCAATCGTTCCTCCCTGTCACGTGTCGGGTGGCCGTTCACTTCGTAGACGTCGCGAAACCCGACATGCCGGTCTGAACCTGGGGGACGGACAAGAAGAAAATCTGACTTGAGCTCGAGCCGCTCGTGGTTGTACCGCCCAAGATGGGTAGTAGGCGTTCTGGCAACCTGCTCAGATCGCTCTTCCGACACGATTCCGGAAAGTTGATGTCGAAACTCAGCGACGTACTTCCCGGAGCGAGCGAGTACGACGTCCAACGTCTGCTCTTGGGCTTGACAGACGGCCGGGGCTAGAGCGAGAAAGACCACAAGCATCGAGCCTTTCACGCCAGTCTGTATAACACTCACATGCATGGTGCCTGGTCCCGTTTAGTGGTCGACATGAATCATACCAAGAGGCGTAACATGTGATCGCGCCACACACTCTGGACGCGAGAACGATACCCAGGCGCTCGAAAGGCGCGGAAAGACCTCCGACATGTCAGCTTCTCGCACCACTTTTCCATTTCACTAGCCATGTCGTTCCCGGGAGGTCCGGGACGCTCCAGAGAAGGAGGCACACATGGCGCAGTTTCCTCACTCAAAACTCCACCGATGCCCGTGGGATACAGGTCTCACCCCGTTCCGCCGCGCCACGACCTATGCGCGCATCGAAGACCGCACTTACCCACCGGCCTTGAAAATTGGCAGGATGTCAGCCTGGCTCGACCGAGAAATGGCCGCCGTGAACGAAGCCTTGATCCAGGGGCGGTCCGATGACGAGATCTGGCAGCTCGTCGCGGATCTTGTCGCCAAGCGCACGGCCGGCGGAGCCGGACAATGAGACCACGTCGCGCCTCTGAGCGTCCAGAGAGTGCGATGTGCCGGGACCTCGAACCGTTGCCACCTGATACACCGTCTTCGGATGGTCGAGTTATCGAGCTGCTGTTTGCGGAGAATCAGGTATACCGCGAGATAGGCCAGGTCGTGTTAGAAAAACTTGCGGACATAGAGAAGCGGCTTAAAGACTGCCAGAGGACATTGAGGGAGTACAGAATCGCGAGAGAGGGCGCGTCATGACGCTCACCGCTGATCGCGCTGAGCAGGCGAAGCCTTCGCGACTCCTCCTCAAGCGGCTTGACATCTATTCGAGATCAAACGGGCACGTGCGCGGGTACGACCGAGACCGGTTTCTCGATGCCTGGAGTCGCTATCAGGTCGGCCCTCCCCCCAAGGAAGCGTCAAACCGTCAAGCACTTAATGAAGTCTGGGCGGCGGCGATTGACACTTTGCCGGTTGATACGGGAAGTGGTGAAAAAGTAGTCGAGCCGCTACATAAGGACGAATACTTCACCGCAACCAGGGAGTGGACGCTGGACGAAGTTTATGCATATGGAGCGAGCTGGCCAGTTACTGTATCCTGCGAACCTCCGCCACCGTCTTATCCCTTGAGGCAACTGTATTGCGGTCAGAGTACGACAATGACGCGAGTCGCTGCGCGAGCGATGACGTCTTCTTGTCGATGCCCATCTCACCGAGCGCTCAAAAACGCTTCGAAGGGTCTAGAACCTATCACCTATCGCTCTTGAGTTGATACCAGAGACCAAGCCCCCGATCACGGAGCACACCGAACACCTGCCCGGAGTCTTTCCAGATGCTTCGGGTCGTCACATCAACACCGGCGCGGTCAGCGAACACCAGGGCAAACGCCACCGCATACTGCGCCGGCATCCGGGGTCCCTCGACGTCACCGGCGATCGTCTCGTAGTCCAGATCCGAATCGGTGATCCACACGGCCGCTTGCTCGACGCCAGACGTCACGAACGGGTACAACGTCGGCGAGTTGGCGACGGTGTACGTGCCAACCTGAATCTGATACATCAGATTCTCAAGGCGCGGCTCCGTGCTCGGCGGAAGAATCTTGAACGAATCGCTCTCGTTCGGAATCCTGCGTTCGCGCTGGCGACCCACACTCCCGATGGTCCAATCCCGCCACTCCGCATCTGAGAGCACAACCCATCCATCACGGCGGGCCACCATGTCGCGGGGACCGCCCTCTGACCTGAAATAGGTGCCGACCGGCGAGGTCACGACGATCGGGCGGTCTTCCGTCCGCCTGATCCGAATCGTGACGGCGTCGTTCCCGCCACCGAAGGCATGAGCCTCGACACGACCGGTGTCGATAGCATCGAACAGGTCGTAGTCCTCGAGTGAGACCTCTGCGGTGTCGGCGGTCGACCGAAAGAAAAAGAGGTGCTGGCTCGGAAGAAACTCGTGCAGTTCGGCCAGAGCGAAACCAGCAGCCTTCCACTCCAGGAGCACCTGGCGCACCGACATCCGGTGATCGGCCTTAATTTGGTCGCCGGTGCCATCCTCCACCCGGTACTCGAGCAAGGCAACGCGCCCACCGGGCGACAGCGCTCGACGGATACCGGCTAACATCGGTTCTGGAGCGGACATCTCGTGGTAGACATCGGCGATGAGCACCCAATCGACTTGCCCGCTGGGAAGCTTCGGGTCGGCGGGCGTACCGAGAATCGGCTGTACGCCGGTCACGTTCTCCTCAGCAGCCAGGCCCTGCATAAGCTCGAGCATCTCAGGCTGGATGTCCTCACAATAGACGGTCCCGCCCGGCTGTACGAACGGTGCCACCTGACGCGCGTAGTACCCCGACCCGCATCCCACATCAGCGACGACGTCGCCGGGTCCCACGCCCATCGCCTCCAAGACACGCTGCGGTTCTTCCTCTACCGCGCGGTCCGCGCGGTCGAGCCACTCTGCGCCCAGATAGGTCATAAATGCCGCCGGCACCCGGTGCCGTTCCTGGCGGTCGATCTGCGCCTCAGCCGAATACAGGCCGGCAGCGGTGGTCAAGAGAAAGGCTAGTAGGACTCGCGATGGCCTCCAGTAGCGAAAGCCGTGTGGACCGTGTCGGTCGTCGAACCGACCAACGCACGGTGTATTCTGCAGATCAAAGATCAGAAGCATGGCTCAACTGCACACCCAGGACACCAGCGAGGCCGCCTACGAGCTGTTCCTCGATGCCTATCCAGCATATCGCAGCACGGCGGTGCTGGATGAAGTCCGGGCTCTCGACTTTGCACGGCTCGACGAGGAGCGGTTGGTGGTGTCATCTACCAGGGTCGTTTCACGGTAATCTCGGTGGCCACTTCGACGCGGTCGGCGGCTTTAAGACCGCCGCGATCCACCACGTCCTTTGCCGCACCGAGCACGACCGCCTCTGAGTTCGCCACCAGCAAACGCGCTAAGGTATCAACGGCTACCGGCGTCAGCCCCCGCGTAAGCGCCAGCGACCTCCATGGCCGCCTGGGCCTTCGCTAACGCTTGTGGGGCTTTGCCGCCGCGCATCATGCAGACGGTCTGTCCCTTCATGGCCCACCGTTCGCACAGCTGTTTCGTCCGTGAGCTTCTCGTCGTGCATTTTCGTGGATGTCGAGCCGACTACTGGTCGTTTGTGTGTACCAGGGGTTCCCCTGTACCAAGCGTCCCCTTGTACCATTACTCAGGACGCGGATGACACCGAAAATTGGCGGCTATATAGAGATATCCGACCCCCCCTGCGGTTTCTGGATCTCAAATAATCGTGCCAGCGGAAAAGAGCCACCGGGGTATCTTGACCCCCCTCTCTGCTTGTAACATCCGAGAGCAGCAGAAGGTTTGTGGGCAACTTCGATTCTCCAAATGACTAAAGCCTAAGGCATTCAATAACTTACCGCTTCAATTCGACTCTCCTGCCTTACCGCCATTTATCGTGTTTCCTCCACAGTACTTACCGATCTGGGATCCGCCGTCTCCACGCCCGCGATCAGAAAACGACTGATCGAGGAGCCGAATCACCCTCTCGATCGCAGCGGGACTGAGGTACCTGTAACGCTGTTGTGTATGTTGCGGCTGGGGACTCGATCGAAATTAGAGCCACCTAAGACGTAAATCCGGTCGGAGAGATCCACATAGGGGAAATAGGGAAAGGCGCCGACGAGGCACGGGGTGTTCGTCCCCGTGCGGCGTTACAATAAGGTCCGTCCCTTGTCAGCGGAGCCGAACCCATGAGCCTCAAGAAATCCCTATTCTCAAAGCCTAATGCGATCATCGCGGTCAGCGTGGCATTCACGTTACTCGAGGCAACAGTGACCCAGGCCCAACCTCCGATCGTGCAACCTGGTGCTCCCGGCGAGCCGAGCCGGTTGATTTCGGGTGCCGAAGCCTCCGATCTCGCTGGTATCCGGTTCACAGATGCCGACGTCAAGTTCATGCAAGGGATGATTTCCCACCATGCGCAGGCGATCGAAATGATTAATCTCCTCGCGTCCAGGAGCGGCCGCGACCTGATGCAGCGGCTGGCTCGACGCATCGAGCTTTCTCAAGAAGATGAAATCGTAATGATGCAGGAGTGGCTGAGTTCGCGTGGGCAAGCCGTCACTGAGCGAGACGCGCATCATGCGCCGGGGCGGGAGCCGATGCCGGGTATGTTGACCGAACGGGAAATGGGCCGGCTAGAGCAGGCGCAAGCGGGCGAGTTTGATCAACTGTTTCTCGAACTGATGATCAAGCACCATCATGGTGCCTTGACCATGGTCGACACTCTCCTTGCCCAACGCGGCGCGGCTCAGGATTCTCAGTTGTTCGCATTCACGTCTGACATTACGTCTGACCAGACCATGGAGATCGACCGCATGGACGCTATGTTGGCGGACCTATCGCCCGATCCTCGGGTGCAGCTCGCGGCCGGCGTTCATGACGCCGGCCAGGCGTCATGGAACATGTCTTTGGTCGCCACGCGTTCGAAACCGGAGGGGTTCTATGATCCGCACACCCTGGTGGGTCGACCTATGCCGATCGAGCGCATTCCGGAGTCGGAACTGACTGAACAAGACGAGGAGCAGGAGGCCGACGAGGAACCGGTACGGCGCGGCCTCCTTAATTTTGCGAACACCGATCTCGCGTTTTCTGGAGATGTGTTGTTCGAAGGGAACTACCATGGTTTTAGTACCTACCGCGTTGAGGTTCCGGCGTCTCCCCAACTGGTCAGCTCAGTGGTGTGCCCTGGAGGACAGGGGGATGTATCGGTGGTTGGAGATCTGTTGATCATGTCGGTCGAGCAAACTCGGGGCCGGCTCGATTGTGGGTTGCAAGGGGTCGCGGATCCGGTTAGCGAGGCACGCTTTCGCGGTGTCCGGATCTTCGACATCAGTGACGTGCGGTTACCTAAGCAGGTGGCGGCCGTACAAACGTGCCGTGGCTCGCATACTCATACGCTGGTGACCGATCCGAACGATCAAGGGAACATTTATGTATACGGTTCTGGAACGAGCTCGGTCCGTCCGGGGGACGAACTGGAAGGTTGTTCGGACGAACCGCCCGGCGAGGACACGAACACCGCGCTCTTCCGTATCGATGTCATCCAAATCCCGTTGCTCCAACCCCAGGAGGCACGGATCGTTAATCGACCCTACATCTTTCGGGACCCTGAATCCGGGGCGATCGCAGGTTTGTGGAAGGGTGGTGACCATGGGCCAGGAACGCAGAGTACCAGACAGACCAGGCAATGCCACGACATCACGGTTTATCCGGAAATCGGTCTGGCGGCTGGCGCCTGTTCTGGAAACGGCATTCTGCTCGACATTTCCGACCCGACCAATCCGGTCCGGCTCGACGACGTCGTCGATCCGGGTTTCGCCTACTGGCACTCGGCGACGTTCAACAACGACGGAACCAAAGTGATCTTCACGGACGAGTGGGGCGGTGGCGGGCGTCCCCGCTGTCGCGCCTCTGACCCCAGAGAGTGGGGCGCGGATGCGATTTTCGACATCGTTGATGGCAAGATGCAGTTCCGAAGCTACTACAAGCTACCGGCCCCGCAGACCGAGCAGGAGAACTGCGTGGCGCACAATGGCTCTCTCGTTCCTGTACCTGGGCGGGACATCTTTGTTCAAGCGTGGTATCAGGGAGGGATTTCCGTCATTGATTTCACCGACTCCTCGAATCCCGTTGAGATTGCCTTTTTTGACCGGGGGCCGCTCGACGGAGAGACACTTGTCATGGCAGGTTACTGGTCGGCGTATTGGTACCGGGGCTTCATCTACGGCACCGAGATTGCCAGAGGCCTCGACGTGCTGGAACTCTTACCCAGCGAGTATTTGACCCTAAACGAGATCGCCGCTGCGTCTCAGGTGGCCCCAGACAGGTTCAACGCTCAACAACAGCGCCGGATCGAGTGGCCCGCCCGCCCCGTAGTCGCACGCGCCTATCTCGATCAACTCAGCCGGATCGACACCGTCTCGGCGGAGCGAGTGGGGGCCTTATCGGACTTGCTCGACCGCGCCGATCAGAGATTGACAGATGGAACGCGAACGGACGCCGCACTTATAGAGCAGCTTGACACCGCTGCTGCTGCACTGGAACGTGACAGTGCGAGTGCACGCGGTCGGGACCAAGCCCGACTCCGTTCACTTGGGGAGACTTTGACGAGCCTCGCTGAACGCCTCCGATGAATTGAGGGGCGACTGGGTAGCGCAGTCACGTGCTATCACCAAGTTAGAGAAATGCATCAATAGGGTTCGAATTCATCAAAGCTGAGTCGCCCTTTACTGCCACGGCTGAGACGCAGCTTCCTGACACCGTCGTATTTGATGTAGGCGGCCCCTCCCGCGACTCCTTCCAACTGCTCATCACTCAACTCAGCGCCCCCTGTACATCCTCAATCGAAAACTCGCACCCATGGGCTGCGCTCAAGGCGACCAGGGTATCTCCGGTGATCTCCTCACCGATCTTCGCCTGCAGGTCCTCACTGTCGGCCACCGCCTCGGCGATCGGAAACACTGTGCTGTATCGGTCCACCGCGATGACCGCCGCAACATTCCCTGCTCCATTACTCTGCCGCCACACGCTGACAGTACGCCCAGAAGTAGACCGAGGCCTATACCAATAGCCAACTGATGACACGATCTTGCTTGAGCTGATGGAAGCAGTTCCGATTCATGATGTTCCATGGTCCGACAATAGCCTGCAGTAGTTTCAGGGCTGTTACGGGCCTATTAAATCTAGGTTACGTCTTCGAAGAGCATGGATACCAAGCCAATATAGTGGATTTTTAAGAGCTAATATCCAATAATTTGGATAGACGCCTGTTTTTGAGTCGGCACTATCTGCACTCTTGGCAATTGTTACGGGCATGAACCTCGTTGAGGGCGACTTATTATTGTTGGCGTAGAAGTTGCATTGATAGAGACAGCGGCAATTTATCATGGCGAATGGTAGTCATGGCCGAAACTTTTCCCCACGGTGTGGGCGAAGGAGGAGTCGTTGATGAGTAACTGGAACAGACTTACATGCTTTAGCAGTGCTTTACTGGTGGCGCTACTGATGTTTGTTGCGTCCACGGCATCGGCACAGGGTATTGCCGGTACGGTGACTGACGACACCGGCGGCGTGCTGCCCGGTGTCA
>CAUZDY010000077.1:0-9050 GCA_963578805.1 Vicinamibacteria bacterium
ACTGATCAACGCTGTATTACTATCAAGGGTGTCGAGAGCTGTAAGACCGCGATTCAAACTAATAATGTTGAGGTTGATGATCGCGGTCTAATTTATCTTGTTGATCGTGCGAATACGGGGCTCCATATCGTCGAGCTCACCGGATCCGCTGCGGAGATTCTTGAAAGATGATAGGACCAGGACCGTTAATGAAGTTGACGCTAATAATTGGCGCGCTACCAAACTATCTCCGCCCACCAACCACGAGCGATATCACCCCACACCTGGGAGGCCGCGTGCGAACACACTTACTGAGACAAATCGCCATAGTCGGACTCGTCGTGCTGGCCTTCCAACAGACGGCACCAGCGCAGGACCTATCAATCCTTGGCTTCGCCGACGGTCGGGCTGCAGCCCATCGTGCCCTTGAAGCGCGCTTCGACGACGTACTGCGCCGTGAGAACCTACGCGACTGGATGCGGCATCTCAGCTCCCGCCCACATCACGTCGGCTCTCCGTTTGGGAAAGAGGTGGCTGATTTTCTCGCCGAGAAGTTCCGAGCTTGGGGCTACGACACGGAGATCGAAACGTTTCATGTGCTGTTTCCGACTCCGCGGGTCCGGCGACTGGAAATGATAGCGCCGAGACGATTTCGTGCCTCGCTCGCCGAACCCGCGCTGGACGCAGACGCTACCTCCGGTCAGGTCGACGAACAGCTCCCGAGTTACAACGCTTACTCAATTGACGGTCACGTCTCGGGTGAGTTGGTCTACGTGAACTACGGGGTGCCGGCCGACTACGACGCCCTCGAACGCCTCGGCATCGACGTCACGGGCAAGATCGTCTTGGCGCGCTACGGAGGATCGTGGCGCGGCATCAAACCAAAGGTCGCAGCGGAGCACGGTGCGATCGGCTGTGTGATTTATTCCGACCCACGCGATGACGGGTACGTGCAAGGCGACGTCTATCCTACTGGCGCCTATCGAATGGACCGCGGCGTTCAACGCGGTTCGGTCGCGGACATGCCGCTATTCCCAGGCGACCCGTTAACACCGAACATTGGCGCTACGGAGCAGGCCACACGTCTGGACCTCGACGAGGCCCCGACACTGACCAAGATTCCGGTCCTGCCGATCTCCTATGCCGACGCCGAACCACTCCTGCGTGCGCTCGGGGGTCCCCTTGCACCGGCCACGTGGCGCGGTGGACTCCCGTTGACCTACCACCTTGGGCCCGGACCGACCGTGGTAGAGCTCGAGCTGGCTTTCAACTGGAACATTGAGCCTGCTTACAACGTCATCGCAATGCTCGAAGGCGCAGAAACCGCAGACCAGTGGATCATCCGAGGCAACCACCACGATGCATGGGTCAACGGCGCGCGCGACCCGATCAGCGGCCTAGTGGCCCTCATGGAAGAGGCTCGCGCGATTGGGACCCTGGCGGCCACCGGCTGGAGACCGAAGCGCACGATCGTATTCGCTGCGTGGGATGCCGAGGAACCGGGCCTCATTGGATCGACTGAATGGGCGGAGCTCCATGCTGACACGCTACGCGGACGCGCCGTGGCGTACGTTAATACAGACGGCAACAGCCGTGGCTTTCTGAACATGAGCGGCTCCCACACACTAGAACGATTCGTCAATCAAATTGCGCGCGACGTCACTGACCCGCAGACCGGCCTCAGCGTATCGGAGCGTCTGCATGCACGACGGTTAGTACTCGGCACAAGCGACGACTTCGACGCTTTGTCGGACCATCAAATCGGAGCGCTTGGTTCTGGCTCGGATTACACCCCGTTTCTTCAGCACCTTGGGATCGCTTCGCTGAATCTGTCTTACAGCGGGGAAAGTAGTGGAGGCTCCTACCATTCCATCTATGACTCGTCCGATCACTACGAACGGTTTGGTGACCCGACCTTTGAGTATGGGATCGCCCTCGCTCAAACCGCTGGGCGTACCATCCTTCGACTAGCTGATGCCGACGTCTTGCCGTTTCAGTTCACCAATTTCGCCAACACCGTGGAAAGTTATGTTCAAGAAATTGTCGACCTCACCGACAGCATGCGCGAGGAGACGGCACGGATGACCCGCCTGATCACCGACCGTCGATATGCAGCTGCTGCCGACCCAACGGTCACATTCGTTTCGCCGACGCCAGAGGGTCCGGTCCCCTATCTAAACTTCGCACCGTTGCATAATGCCGTCCAACAACTTGACACCCTAGCTGCTGCATACGATGCGTCGCTCGCGGCGGCCACTGCCGCTGGCACCCTCTCGAATGAGACACGACGCGCCGTAAACCGGATCGTGATGCTTACCGAGCGGTCGCTCACTCGCGACGACGGTCTACCGCGGCGCACGTGGTTTCGTCACCAGATTTACGCGCCAGGGTTCTACACTGGTTACGGAGTCAAGACACTACCAGCGGTGCGTGAGGCAATCGAAGAACGCGCCTGGAATGAAGCGGCCGATCAGATCCCTCACGTCGCAGCGGTGCTAACCGACCTCGCCGCAACGCTCGAGCGCGCGACCGAGTTGCTGACGGTCGCGGCCCCGTGAGTCGGTCTTTGGAAAATGAGACTCATCTACCTAGTAGTATGCCGCGGCTGCCTGTGCGTCCGGGAGTAATCGCGGGTCCGCCGACAGTTCACACGCACCCACGTTACTCTGTTTATTCATGGTAACTTGACACACCACAATTTGTAGGATGGTTCAGTTAACTAATAACTAAATGTGTCACGAGAAGCACGACTCCGAACGCAGACAAACAATCACTCAAAGGGTAATGCATGAGTAGCCACACAAGAATGACACCAAGCGAAGCCTTCGTCGAAACACTGGTAGCTCACGGCGTACGTGACATCTTCGGCATTGCTGGATCCGCCTATATGGATGCCATGGACCTATTTCCAACAGCTGGTATTCGTCTTGTCTCGGTCGCCCACGAACAGAATGCTGCGCACATGGCAGACGGATACTCGAGGGTGACGGGTCGTCACGGCGTTTGCGTCGCACAAAATGGACCAGGTGTGACCAACTTTGTAACCGCAATTGCCGCCGCATACTGGGCCCACTCCCCTGTCGTTGCAATCACTCCCGAGGCCGGAAGTATGACGGCGGGCCTCGGAGGGTTTCAAGAAACGGACCAGCTTCCTATCTTTTCCAAGATTACCAAATACCAAGCACATGTTAATTCGCCTGCTCGAATCGCCGAACTGACCCATCGGGCCATGACCATCGCCTTGCATGAACGAGGACCAGTCCAAATCAACGTGCCTCGTGATTACTTCTACGGCGAGATCGATGCCTCTATCGCCCGACCGCAACCACTTGAACGTAGTGCCGGTGGGGCGGACTCGCTGGATAAAGCCGCCGCCATACTAAACGACGCAAAATTCCCAGTGATCATTGCCGGTGGCGGTGTGGTCATAGCAGACGGCGTGACGCCGCTCACAGCCTTGGCCGAACACCTGTCCTGTCCAGTGGTCACGAGCTATTTGCACAACGACGCCTTCCCTTCTAGCCATAACTTGGCGTGCGGACCACTCGGATACCAAGGATCAAAAGCAGCGATGACTCTTTTGTCCCAAGCTGACGTGGTTCTGGCCCTCGGCACGCGACTAGGGCCATTTGGCACCCTGCCACAATACGGAATCGATTACTGGCCAACGGCTGCCAAGATCATTCAAATTGACACAGATAGTCGAGTACTCGGACTAGTAAAGCCGATCGAGTTGGGTATTTGTGGCGACGCAGCGTTGGCTGCCAACGCGCTTCACAGCCGTCTACAATCTCGCCAAGCCTCCCCAGAGACACACTCCGACCGTCTTCAGGAAATCGCAGCGATAAAGGATAGATGGGTTGGAGAACTCGCAGATAAAGCCAAATCGTCTGATCTCGATGCCGAGCGGATCGACCCGAGAACCGCACTGACGGAGCTCGCCAAGGCTATGCCGGCACGCGCGATGGTCTCAACCGACATTGGAAATGTCTGCTCAGTTTCGAATAGCTACCTAGGCTTCGAGGAGCCTAAAAGTTTTCTCGCCGCCATGAGTTGGGGGAATTGTGGCTACGCGATGCCCGCCGCCATGGGTGCCAAGGTGGGACAGCCGGATCGACCGGCTATTGCCTATGTTGGTGATGGGGCATGGGGGATGAGTCTGACCGAAGTGATGACCTGTGTGCGTGAGCAGATTCCCGTCGTGGCTGTAGTCTTCGAAAATCAGCAGTGGGGTGCCGAACAACGAAACCAACTGGATTTCTTTGATGGTCGCTGCGTCGCGACCGACCTCAATAATCCGAGCTTTGCCGAAATCGCACGTGCCATGGGTGCATCCGGTGTATCTGTCGGTCATGCCGACCAAGTGGGTGACGCACTCCAGGCAGCAGTCGCCTCCAACATACCAACGGTCTTGGAACTGCACCTGACACGAGACCTCTCAGAACCGTTCCGACGTGATGCCTTTCGTCCACAACCGCTACGACTCCTGGAGAAATATCAAAAACTCGGCGGGAAACCCCGTGAATGAACGCCTGATAATTTGGACACATGCGTTGCGCATCCCACACAATCACTAGAATGGCAGGTAAAAATTATTTTGGTCCTCACGGTGGTGCGCAACGACCCACCGTGAGGACTCAGCAATGGTCGACTCTGATTGCGATCGCGATGCTGACCGCAGTCGCAGTGTTGGCATTATCGTGCGGCGGCTCAGAGACTGGTAGCCCGATAGCACCGACAAGTTCCCAAACAACAACCGTTGCTCACGAGCTAGGAATTTGCGGTGTGACGACCTTTGAGTCATTACAAAGGCCAACGCTACTGCCCATTGTGATTCCTGAAGGCGATCCGATGTACGGCGTGGGCTTTCACCATTGCATGAAAGTGTTTGGAGCCTCGATGTGGGCAGTCGAGAAGTTTTCTGAACCGCTACTCCGGCATGTCGCGTCGATTGCGGCAGAGTACCTAGACAACAACGGGGATGGTGTTGTCGATGATTCATCCGTGAACGCAGCACTCGTTGACAACTATGCTGCCATGTACTTAGTGGATGAATTTGACAAGTTCAGCAAGTTCGACATGTCAGACAGTAGTGCGATCCATCGAATGAAAACTACTGTCGCGCAGCATAGCGGCGAAACTCACCCGCAGGCGCTCCTGACCGACGATGTCACACTTGAAGAAGTACTCCACCTGATACAGCTGGCTGGGTATGGCGTCGCCTATCCAGCGTTACGTGCGAAGACCCCCGATGGCCCCCTGCCAAACAACTTATTGACCGATGCGATGAGGATTGCTCAACAGAATGGGGACTACACCCGTTTCGACTCTGCCGCTGGTCAGGAATACTTCTATTGGGGACTAACGACCTTGCTTGGTGCGCAGAGCCTGCCGGGCAGTCATTGCGCGAGGGCGGGCGAATATAAACTGTGTACGCCGGCGGAGCTTCAAGCGAGGAATCCGACGTTCTATGCATTACTGACGAACCCTTTGTATAAGCTGCCGACCCGGTTGCCAGACGGACGGTATTAGAGTGTCCGTGCTGGCCGACCACGCCCTTGCGCTGCCGTTTGTAGCGGGTTAACGGAGCACCCACTGTACGCCCGCCATCAAGGTCGCAGCATTGATGCCGAAGTTCGTGCCCGCGGTGCCGGCGTTTGAGATGTGATGGTTACGAAATTCGATCATCAATCCCGGGCCACGTGGCGGAACAAATCGAACGCCGGCACCATGAATTACCTGAAAGTTGAAGACCCGGTCTAGTTCGGGAATATCTAGAGGGTTCCACATCAGGCCAGCGATGCCTATGACGTAGGGAGTCCATTCACGGTTGTTCCAGAAGTGATAGCGACCACCGACGGCGGCGACTCCGCCGCTGACTGTGATGGTTGGTTCGTAGTAGAGGAACAGCGAACCTTCTCCGTAGAGTTCTAGGTGGTCGGTGACGAACCGCCCGAGTTGAGGGTGAAAGGCGACAAACTCTATATCGGTTTTGGTCTTACCGTAGCCAGGTGTCCAAGAATGTCCCCAAGCTCCACTTAGCCCGCGAGTCCAATTGCCGGTGGCGAGCCGAGGTTGTTGTGCGAAGCTAGGTGATCTGAAGAATAGGATGAGGAGTAATGCCGAAATAATACCAATGCGACGTGTGTGGCGACAGCTAGTGAGTTTTTCGTTGGGCGATATCATGATGCGCCATGTCTAGCGTAGAAAGAGAGGGTGTCACCGAGCTTGGTCTGACTTTCACTCCGGCAGAGCGAAGACGAAGAGCGCGTTTCCTCCTTCGGGTTGGTAGACCTCTGGGCTGAGCTTCGCCGTGAGACTGCGGAAGACGCCCCCCAGTGCCGCTGGGACCGCTATGAACTGCCGTCCGCCGGCAGCGTAAGTAATTGGGTAGCCATGCGCCGACGCGGCGAGACGCGTCTCCCAGAGCACCTCGCCGGTCTCGATATCGAACGCCCGGTAGTAGCGGGCGCCGTCACCGGCAAAGACCAATCCGCCCGCCGTTGTCAGCGCAGACGTCAGGAACGGCGTTCGCTGCTCGTGGCTCCAGAGCTCCTCCATTGTCCGCACGTCATAGGCGGCCAGCTTCCCGACGTTGCCGTTGCTGCCCGGCATCTCCAGCAGTTCGTAGCGGCCGGCCGCCCCGCCGCCGCCTTCGGTGAACTCCACCGCGCGTCCGGTCAGGTGCATGCACGCCTGATGGAGCGGGATAACGAGAGCACCGGCGCCAGGATGGTATGCCGATGCCTGCCAGTTGTGGCCGCCTAGCAAGCTGGGGCAGGCGAACACTCGCTCGCCGATGGCTATGTTCTGAAGGTTCTCTCTGTAGGTCAGCTCGCCCGTGGTCCGGTCAATCGAGCCGAAAATGTCTTGGTGGACTGTCTCGCGAAGGGCAAGGAACTCGCCGGTTTGCCGGTCGAGCTTCCAGAGGATACCGTCCTTGCCTATCGTGAAGAGCCACTTTTCGTCATCGGCATCGACCAGCACACGTTCGTACACGATATCGAGGTCGAGCGTCTCGCCCGGCGCGTGCTGGAAGTACCACTCCACTTGCCCGGTCCGCGGGTTCAGCGCCAGCGTCGAGTTGGTGTAGAGCGCGTCCTGTCGCGTCGTCATACCGCGGCTTGCCGCCACCCACGGCTTTGCCTGCGCCGTGCCGATGTAGAAGAGACCGAGATCCGGGTCGTAGCTGCCCGGGATCCAGGTGTCGCCACCCGCACGGAGGTACGGCGGCGTGTCACCCCATGACGCGTCGTTTGGATCACCCGGCAGCGCGATCGTAGACGTCCGCCAGAGTTCCTTGCCGGTGTCCGGATCGTGGCCGGTGATGAAGCAGCTCTGATCGGTGTATCGATCACAACCGTTGGTGCCGGTGATGACGACTCCATTGGCGATGACTGGGCCGGCGTTCTGCCGGAAGCCCTGCGTGTAGTCGGTCTTGACCGTCCGCCACACTTCCGCGCCGGTGCGCGCGTCGACGGCGACGACGGCGGCATCGGCCGTGGCGAGGAACAGCTTGTCGCCGTAAAACGCCAGCGTGCGGGTGGCGCCAGCCACCACGTCCTCCGGCAGGCGCGCGCGGTAGACCCAAATCACGTCGCCGGTGCGCGCGTCGATCGCCTGCACCACGTTCCCCGGATTGGCGAGGAACATCACACCGTCATGCACCAGTGGCGTCGTCTGGTGGGTACCCGGTCGGATCGAGATCGACCACGCGAGTTGCAAATCGGCAACGTTGTCGCGGGTCACCTGATCGAGTGGGCTGTAGCCGTGACTATTGCGCGTTCGCCGCCAGCTCAGCCAATCCTCCGGTGGCGGGTCCGCGAGTACCGCGTCGGTCACCGGGGCCAGCTGGTGCGGCACCTCTTGGTTGACGAACCGCGACGATCGCCGCCGCAGCCGCTCGCCCCTTTGCGCCGCGCGGCGCACCTCGGAAACGTCCGCTGCGTCGCCGATCATCAACCCTGCATCTGCGGTCAAGGTACGCTCACCAGGCACGGCGCCGTTCGACTCCAGCAGGTAAGCCACCAGAGCCACGTAGGACTGATCGCTGAGCGAGCCGGCCTGCCCTGGCGGCATCTCGTCGCGCAGGTAGGCCAACAGCTCGTCGGTCGTCTGTCCCGCCCAACTGTTCAGGAAATCCAAGCCCGAGAGAGGCGGCGCTTCCATTCCCTCCAGAGCCAGTCCGTGACACTCTGAGCACTGCTCGCCGTAGACTGACCAGCCGCTGGCCGCCTGGTTCGTGGTGAAGGCTCCGTCCGCTGACGGGGGCTGCGCCGCCGCGACGACGACGCCCGGCGGGAAACCCAGTCGGCCAGTCGGGCTACCTGCCACAACCAGTCCAGCAGCTGCCAACCCGATTGCAGCTACCGCGAGATTTGGTTCCCACCAACGCGATACGCCAACGCCGACGCGAGTTCCCTTCGACATGATGCGTACTCCTTTGGTGCCGTCGGACGGCGCCTCGATACCGCGCGGCCGTCTCAACTGCTATAACGTTCCCTCTGACCCGAAACCGTCGTGGGAGACCCTAGTGTAACTGACTCACCGGGTTGGAACGGTATTGTTTTCCCAATGTTGTTTGCAGTTTCCGTTGGTGTGTTTCATAAATTAATCGACTAATTCTTTCTCTGTTACCCGGGTAGCATCGCTTGAAGACAAGTGACACGTGAAGGTGCGATGTGTGACATAAGAATGTTCCCCCTATCTCTCCCCGAAGAGGGTTAAAACCAGGAGATACGAGTTAACAGGAGTGGACTCAGAATGCGTGAAATGCGGTAGTGAATACGGGCATGAAGCGTGAAAGTCGTACGCCATCAGCCTGTTAACGGAATCGCGTCGAGAGGGTTCGACTCCCGCCGCCTCCACCATTTTTTCCCTGTCAACACAGGGGCTTTACCATGTCACGCACCCCGTCTCCCCTATGTCTCCCTGACCAGGGTCGAATCAGGGGGACTGGGGTAAACTCGGGCAAAGCGTTCACACCCTGCAACGCGTTCGAGAGCGTCAGTCCTCCAGCGCACCGTAGACGAGGGCAGCGAGCTCGCCCCGAATTGAACCCGTCGCGCGGA
>CAUZDY010000078.1:0-8927 GCA_963578805.1 Vicinamibacteria bacterium
ACACTGTCGGGCTGGTTCCGGCTGACAAGGCCCAGCGGGTCGCGCGCTATCAGGCTGCGACGGTCAAGGCGTTCCTTGAAATGGTGGCCGCCGCCGGCCTCGAAGACCCGCGCGACATCCGGCCGTTTCACGTTTACCGACGGGTGGCCGGACCGGATGTACAGAGCTTCGCGCAACTGTATCCGTGGATGCCCGATGGCTTTCTCATGGATGAGAGCGTGATTCCCAAGGGCTGGCGTCGATCCTGGGCAGCGGCGAATGTAGACCACTTCTGACATTTGCAACAAATCGATTACCGCTCGACCCTGGTGAGGGCAAATTGTCGGCATCTGGCGCGGGGGTACTGTTAATTAAGTTGACGAAAACTTAGCCGACCGACCCGCAAGATATTGCGATCGAGCCCAGTCATGACCGCGGCATGTTAGGCATCAGGTTAGGAAGGACATTAAGCGAGGAACCTGGTGTCCGACGTGCGCTAGACCGGTTACCCGCACGAGGCAGGTCGCCTCAGTCACACGCTCGATCATGGCACCCCATTCGGTGGCTGGCAGGGGTGTGAGGTGCCGGAAGTGCTGCCGTCAAGCGTGTGCGAATTTGTGCGAATATTTCCGTCGCAGGCGATCTCTCCTGATCCCTCCTGCACATTTTCGTCTGTAAAGACGCGTCCTGACCCATCCTGATCCCCCATTGCAGCTGATTCGTAATCAGCAGGTCAGCGGTTCAAGTCCGCTCGCCGGCTCCAGAAACCCTAGGAAAAAGACGATTTCATAGGCCTAGCCAGTCCAAGGAACCATTTTGACCCCCAATCTGACCCCCTAGCCTGAGAGGATCGCGTCCAGATGGCGGGCGGCTCGCGTGGCCGCTTGCTTCTGCAAATGCGAATAGAGATCGGCGGTGATGCGGAATTCGGAGTGTCCCAGGAGCATGCTGACCTCGACCTCGCCTCCGCCCGCAACGACGACCTCTGTTTGGACGAATTGTAGCGTGGACCGAGCTAGTCGGAGTAGATGTTAAAGAAGCGATCCTCGGCCTCGCGGTCACCGATCAGGATCAGCTCACTGCCCTCGGAGAGCGGCATCGAAACATCGACCTCCGCCGTCACCTGATGGCCCGTACAAATGGCGAGTACGTTGCAGCCGGTTTCCTGCCGTAGATGGCTCTCGGCCAGGGTGCGGCCGACCAGCGTTCGTGGCACCGGCGTTGTAAAGACATCGAGCCCATCGGCGACAAACAGCATCCGGTGTCCCCGAAGCATGTTGAAGATGGCATTGGCACCCATCGAGGCGTACGAAAACACGAAATCCGCGCCGGCGCGGTGCAGGGTCGTGGCATTGCGCTCTAGCGTCGAGCGGCTAAGGATCAGCAAGTCGGGCCGCAGGCGGCGGCAATAAAGCGTGAGATAGATGTTGACAGCGTCCTCATGGGTCGTGACGACCACACTCGTGGCCTCCCTTATGCCCGCGTCGTTGAGCACGTCAAGATCCGCCGCATCGCCCACTACGGTCCTTCCCGGGTCCAGCGACCGTCCCTGAATCTGCTCGACGATGCGGTAGTCGACGCCACGTTCCGCCAGCGCTCTGGCGGTGTTCCGGCCCACGCGCCCGCCGCCGATGATCAGCGTAAGGCTCGAGGTCTTACTCGGTATAGCGAACGCAGCATCGTAGGACTTCAGGTTCTCGTGAGCGCCCGCGAGGAGGAGCACCGTCTTAGCGGTTATCTGGATGTCGGGGAAACCGATCGTGAAGTGCCCACGCTCCCACACCCCCGCCACATTTAGATTGAAGCGCGAGCGGAGGTCGGTCTCGCGAACCGTCTTCCCCACCAGCGGCGTGCCGGCGGCCGCAACCTCGGCGATGGCCAGCTGATCGAGCTGCCCGATCACGTGGCTTCGGCCGTCATGGCCGAACACCCGGCGGGCCAGGGCCTGGCCCAGCAGGTCACTCAGCTGCACGACCTGCTGGCAACCAGCGAGCTGGAGAATATCCACCGACGCGGCCGAGCTCGCCAACGCGGCAATCGGCACCGTGCTCGACTTCTCGCGCACCGTGGCGGCGATGTTTGTGTTGACGGGGTCCGACAGCGTGGCCACGACCAACGCCGCGCTGTCGACCCGAGCGCGCTCGTAAGTTTCGAGATCATCGAGCTCACCCAGCATCACCGGAACGTCCTCAGCATCGAGCGCGAGCGCCTCGGTCAGGTTCGGCACCAGCACCGCGAAGGGTGTGCGGAACTGCCGCAACCGCTGGATCAACGCCTTGTCCACCGGCCCGTAGCCGGTGAGTAGCACATGGCCGCTGAGAGAGGCCGGGAGCTGGCGGGGAGCGCGCGCGGCGTCCCGCATCTCGAGCCACGGAGCGTAGAAGAATCGTATAAAGGTGAACGGCAGGATCACGAGCATGAGCATGGTGCCCGTGACGATAACGATCACCGAAAACATCCGCCCAAGATCGGAGACGAAGGTGACGTCGCCGAACCCGATCGTGGACATGGCCACGATCGTCCAGTAGAAGCCGGTCAGCCAGCTATGGTCCTGCCCCTCGCGCGCCATCAACAAGTGAAACAGCAAACTGAAGACGATAATGATCCCGACCAGCACGCCCACGAAGGCCAGCAGCACGTGCAGATTGGCGCGTTGCCGGCCGCGGACCAGATTGGCCGAAATAAGTGCAGTGACGATCTTCATAACTGTGCGCGGAACGAAAACTCAACGCGCAGTCTACGTCAGGATCCACCCTGCGCGCTCATTCCATCCTGACGTACAGTCCGTCGAACGCAACCGACCACGTCTCACCGCATGTTACGGGCCATGACCGCCAGACCGAGACCCAGTGCCGCTACATCAGCGTCCCTGGACTGGCCAGGCGGGGTCGCGCCATCTGGCCAGACCAGCCTCCGCACGGCGACGGAAGTGGTCATCGCGCCGGGCAGCATCTCGCGATGATGTCGGCCAGATCATGGCTGAGAGTCCAGCGCGCGCGGCAGCGGCGGCTCGCCCCATCCGATGTACGGCGCCCGCTGGTGCCGCTAGGCGGGCTGATGTCGTGGTCGTCCCAAGAAACGGTGATTCTGGGGGCAGCCTCCCCTGGACTCGGTCAAGCCCACCGTTCAGGTATGATTGGCCAGTCCTGCCCAGGCTAGGATGTCACTCAGTCCCGGCACCGCGCGTGGCCCGTATGCCGTCACCGCCAAGATCGGCGAGGCTGGCCGAACGATCACTCGACGTACCCCATGGCCCTGAACCTCGGAGGAGAGGCAATGCGCAGGAAAGCACTGTTCATAACCGCGAGTACGCTGGTGCTGTCGGCCGTCGCGTCTGACTCGTTCGCGCAAGCATCGCCGTCAGCCGATTGGGCCATTCAAACGCACAACAGCTATCGGGTGCTCCCGAACATCACCTACATGACGGCGACCGGTTACGAGTCCAAGCTCGACGTTTACAGGAGACGCGATACCACCGACGCGCAACCCACGCTCGTCTTTTATCACGGCGGCGGGTGGGTAGGCGGTACGAAAGACGCGGCGATCATGTCGATCATGCCGTGGCTCGAAATGGGCTGGACCGTGGTCAACGTCGAATACCGGATGGCGGCAGTAGCGCCGGCGCCGGCTGCTGTCGTGGACGCCACCTGTGCGTTGCGCTTCGTGATCGATAGAGCCGAGGACTACGGTGTCGATACCGACCGGATCGTCGTCAGCGGCGAGTCGGCGGGAGGCCATCTCGCCCTGGCGGTGGGCATGATCCCGGAGAGTGCTGGCTTCACGCGCGGCTGCGCTGGTGGTGGATTCCGAGGGATCGAGACGGCCACTCCGAAGGTGGCGGCCATCATCAACTGGTACGGGATCGCCGACGTGGAAAAGATGTTGGCCGGAAACGCCGATGCCCGATCGTATGCAGCCCGGTGGGTTGGCGCCCAGAGCGATGCTGAGGAGATCGCCCGAAGCGTATCGCCGCTGACCTACGTGCGAGCTGGGCTCCCCCCGATCTTGAGCATTCAAGGCAATGCCGATCCGATCGTGCCCTACTCCCAGAACGTCCGCCTCCACGAAGCGCTCGCCCAAGCGGGTGTGGCGAACGAGCTGTTCACCGTGCCTGGGGCCGGTCACGGCAATTTCAACCCTGAAGAACGAACTGAGATCTATCGCAAGATCACAGACTTCCTCGCCGAGAACGGCCTCTAACTGTGGAGTTGAGGGCGCTATCAACTTGATGGCGCGGGCGGCCCGTTTCCGACGGTGCACCATGCGGGAGCTTCTGGTGTCTCCGTCGCGCTTTCCCAGGCCCAGGCTGGCGCCTCCGAGAGAGGCTTTCGCGCAAGGCACGCAAGGCTTTCTCGGATCAGGCCAAGTTGTTCAATGGTCGGCGAGGAGTGCAGTGCGCGTAATTCAAGCGTCTCTGGTTTGACGCCAAACAGTCCTGCATCGAAGGCGCGATGATGTGCCGCACACAGAACCAGTCCGTTTCTCGGATTATCGATGCCTTGATCGCGTTTCGAGAATATGGGCGGCGTCGAGTAGGTCGGCCACCGCGACGTTGCAGACTGCAGAACATGCACCGTAGTAACGGAACACTCGAAGCTTAAACCGCTGCTGCCCAGTTCTCACCATGGTCGTGATCTGCTTGGTCTGAGTCTTGTCACAGAGCTCGAAAGGAGCGGTCTCGTCAAGGCAAACATCTCGCACACCAGAGGTCGGCGACGGCTTCGTTACAACGAAAACCGGCAGCTCAAGTCGAGCCGCGGCCTTCGTTGCTTACACTTCGCCATCATCGCAACCCTGGGGTCGTCCCATCGACGGGTAGTGACAGAGAACACCTTCTACGAAGAAGTCGTCGGCGTAGGATGTGCCAGTGTGCAGCAGAGCCACTGTGACACCCGCTGATGTAACTTCCCCGGTTCGTTGCTTATCTACACCCAGATCCCCTGAGCTCCGCTGCGAGATCGTGCTTGACGGCATGACACTCTGCATTTCAAAGTTCGCTGTGTGAATATGCAAGAAGCCCTTAGCTCCTTACAAGACCGGTTGGCTCCAGCCGAGGCGATCTTCTTCACCTGGTTGATGAGGGTATTCGCCGCCGCAACTCTCGTCGGGTGCTCATGGATCGACGACGCGCCCCCTCTCAACCTCGGGGCACTGATCATCGCGGGCTACGTCGCTGTCCGGGTGGCCACGCAGTTCGGCAACCTGGTCTCCGCAGCCCCCTTCGAGAACCGAGCCCTGAAGACGTTCTTCGCCGTCGGTGCGATCGCCCTGCTCGGTCTCTCATTCCTCGTCGTCGCCGTCTTCATCGAGCGACTGGCTCTGTCAGTGGTCGGCTGAGGGCCGATCCGAACAGGTGCCCACGCAAGGGGTGTTCGCCACGCGCCAGCGGTTGGGCGACGACGTGATCGGGC
Source organism: Vicinamibacteria bacterium (assembly GCA_963578805.1). Taxonomy (GTDB): domain Bacteria; phylum Acidobacteriota; class Vicinamibacteria; order Vicinamibacterales; family UBA8438; genus CAUZIB01. The sequence continues at coordinate 5,391 of CAUZDY010000078.1, forward strand.
ACGCCCACGCGATCAGGATCGAGGCTCTGGCCGGCCTCGATGACCTGATGATGGTTCCAAGGAGACGCACATCCGCGCCTGGTTTAGCGGTTCTACCTACCGTGGAAACGCCGGGAGCGGCGGGGGCACACCCTCGCGGAGGGGTGTGCGTGCAGTGTTCATGACCATAGCCAACAGCGAGTAGTACCCGATGATCCCGATCGTGTCGATGATCCCTTTCTCCTCGACGAGTGACACTGCACGAGCGTAGGTCGGGTCACTCACTCCGTGGGTGCTAAGCAGCTCCATGCAGAAGTCGTACACGGCGGCCTGGTCTTCCGTCATCGCGTCTGGACGCCGGCCGTCGGAAACCGCGCCAATGATCTCCGCGGGGAGCCCGGCCCGTTCGGCTATGCCCGCATGGGCGGCCCACTCGTATTGCTGCGTCCAGTGACGTGCCGTGATCAGGATAACAAACTCGCTGAGCCTCGGTGGCAACGCGCTGGCAAACCGAACGTAGTCGCCCACGTTGCGGGCACGGCTCAGCATTTCTGGGCTTCGGAGCAACGGGACGAACGGTCCGCCGAACCCTGTCGTCTCACGGACCGTCTTGAACTCCTCGACCGCTGCCCGCTGGGCCTCCGTCATCTAGTCTTCGGGAATCGGCGGCATGCGGTCCTGGGCAAAGAGGACCGGCGCCGAAACCAAGACGAGCGCCCCTCCCAGATACACGACCGTTGCTCGGCTACTAGTCGGCTTCATTATGAGGCACCTCGTATCCGTTGGGGTTCAAGTCGTTCGAGCGGTCCTGAGAAGTCGTGTCCGAAAACGCTGGCACCCTGGCGGACACGCTGCGTGTCGGTCGCCTGCCGAACCAGGCCCATGCCCTTTCATCGACGAGGGCGGTCACGTCGTAGGGCTGAGGTAAGTTCCTTCCAGGTAACTCGTACCGCCGTACTCTTTTCGTCAACAATAGTATGCTTGCTCGCTAATGCCGAGCTCCTGGCACACCTGCGGGGGGCGTAGCCCACGGCTTAACTCCAACTCGGCCTGGCGCAGTGTTGTGATGATCTGCGCGGTGCTGTATCGCTTCCGTGGCATCCTGCCTCCTGGTTCGTAACGCCAGAATTCCACCCCTCTGGCTGGAACGATCTCAGGGGGTCATGTCAGTTCTCCATAAACCGGGGCACACTCCGGAGCACATCTCCCTAGTGGTAACCGACCAAGCCAGAGCCGACGAGCCGTGGTTAGTGGTGACGGGCCACACGCTTATAAGAAGTGACATGGGAAGGACGGAGTTATTGACCTCGGTGGAGGAGGGAGCGAAGGCGCTTTTCAGTAGCGCGGAGAAGCTACGGCGACTGCCCGACCATCTCGGGGTGTTCCCGGGAACGTTCTCCGGTTCCGTGTACGGCCGCGGGCTCAGCGGGAACCCAAGTTGCACCATCGGGTTCGAACGTCGTCACAACCGTGCATTCTCGCTCGAGAACGAGGAAGAGTTCATCAAGCCCATGCTTGAGAAGATTCCTGTCCAGCCGCTCGACGCCGCGCAAATCTAGGCTACGAACCTTGGACTCGAGCCCGCCTAAGTTGCCTGGTCTGACTGAAAGCGCTGGTGCCGATGACCTAGTCGCTCACACCTCTACTTCTTCCGCTTCGCCCAATACTTCTTCATCCGCTCCGACACCGCCTCCTTGGCCGCTACACTCAGCCCCCGTCGCTTCCCCTTCACCTTCGGATTAGGCGTGCGCTGACGGGTAGTCTTGGACCGGGTGACCTTTGTGGCCCTTTTTCTTCTTAGAGCAGTCGCCGCCGCCTTAAGGGCCTGGACCTCCTTCTGGAGCTGAGTGATCTGTGTTCGCCTGGCCTTGATGGCGTCGGTGATTTCTCTCATGACGCGGACAGTACTGGCAGTCCCGGAACGCTGTCAACACATCTCTGACCGAACGGCAAGAGGAGCTTGGGTTCGCGGCGAGCCGGGTGGTATCGGCGATCACCGACCTGGCGCCGCTCGTGCGCGGGTGAGTCAGGGCGCGGCCAACCGCCAACGCTTACCGGTAACCCAGGGGACTCGGACACGGTCTTCCCGGTTGGCGAACCGCAGCTCTACTTCCCTACGGATTTTCCGGTTGACCCACGCGGACCGCATATCACCACCGGCCGTGAAACCCAGTCCGTCTCACGGCTCGATCGTCGGTGTCCACTCCCGCGCACGGCGTTGGGCTTCGGCAGTCTGTTCGCGTGTCATGCCCTCTGCGACAGCGTCCCGTCTCTTCACGTATGTATCCCGACCCTGACCTGAAGAGTGCGCGGCGGCAAGGTTGAACCAGACATGGGCTTCCACGTCGTCTCGTGGGACACCTCGCCCACTCGCAAGCATGTTCCCGAGGTTGAACTGTGCGCGAGCGTTGCCTTGCTCGGCCGCCAGACGGAACCACAGAACGGCCTCGGTATCGTCCTGGGAAACACCACGGCCAGTGGCATACATGAACCCGAGGTTGGTCTGTGCGACGGCATTTCCTTGGTCGACTCCGAGCCGAAACCACCGAACGGCCTCGGTATCATCCCGTTGGACACCTCGCCCGTCCGCATACATGCCCCCGAGGTCGGACTGCGCCTCAGCAAATCCCTGTTCGGCCGCTAGACGGAACCACCGAACGGCCTCGGCATTATCCTGAGAGAGGCCACGGCCATTGGCATACATGTACCCGAGGTTGTGACGCGCGCCAGCGTTCCCCTGGTCGGCCGCCAGGAGGTACCACCGGACGGCCTCGACATAATCCTGCGGAACCCCTCGGCCGGCGTCATACACGCTCCCGAGGTTAGACTGCGCCACGGCGTCCCCCTGCTCAGCAGCCAGGCGAAACCACCGAATCGCCTCGACCTCGTCCCGTTGGACACCCCGACCCGTCAAGTACCTGAACCCGAGCGCATCTTGCGCCGCCGTGTCGCCCTGCTCAGCTCGCACACGCAGTTCATTGAGCGACAGTCCGTCAAGCAGTGGTTGCCCATGGAGGCGAGAACTGGGAACGACCGTATACACGCCGGTCAGGACAACGACAAGGGCGATGAGGCGACGGTGAACCTTCATGTCAGTCATGCATCGGGAACTGACACTCGTCTATCATCTCGTTCCAACGACGAAGTTTTCAAGCGTGCCGACCCCATGATAGGTACACGAGGTGCTGTCACCGGCCTCGAGGAAAATAGGTGGGTTACGAGCAGACCCCACGCCGGACGGCGTACCGGTTGCAATGACATCGCCTGGTAACAACGTCAGGATATTCGACGCATACACCAGCTGTTCAAAGACATTGTGAATCATCAACTCGGTGTTGGCTTGCTGCATCACATTGCCGTTCAGCACAAAGGTGATCTCTAGATCAGTGGGATCGCTGACAAATTCTCTAGGCGTAATGAACGGTCCCATCGGTGCGAACGTGTCGCGGGACTTACCGATTAACCAGTCTGATCCATAGCGGCTGTCACCGCGGCTTTCACGATCCGAGACGTCGAGTTCGACCGTGTAACCAAAGATGTAGTCGGCAGCCTGGGATA
>CAUZDY010000079.1:0-8321 GCA_963578805.1 Vicinamibacteria bacterium
AGCAAGGAGATGCTCAGCCTCACGGATGTGTCGAAGTCCGTCGGCGGACAGAGTATCTTCGAAAGGGTCAACCTCACGATCGCTAACGGAGAGCGGGTGGTGGTGGTCTCGCGAGACTCTGTGGCAACGTCGACGTTTCTGGAGGTCGTCGCGGGCACGCAGGAGCCCGACACTGGCAGTGTCCGGTGGGGGGCGTCGGTGCGGCGCTCGTTTCTGCCAAAAGAGTACGGCCACCTGTTCGACGTCGATCTCAGCGTCATCGACTGGTTGCGGCAGTTCAGCAAGGATCCAGATGAGGACTTCATCCGGAAGTTCCTGGGCCGCATGCTGTTTACCGGCGAGGAATCCAGGAAATCGGTCACCGTCCTCTCGGGGGGAGAGAAGGTGCGCTGCATGCTCGCGCGTTTGATGCTCGAGAACCCTCAGTGCCTCATTCTAGACGGTCCGACGAACCATCTCGACCTGGAGTCGATCAACGTCCTGAACACCGCCCTGAGCAAACGTAGCGGTACTCTGATTTTTGGGTCTCATGACGTCGAGTTGATCGAGTCGTTAACCGACAGGGTTATCGAGATTACCGACAAAGGTCTCGTTGACCATCAGTGCGGCTACGCCGAGCTACGACAGCGTCGGACCGAAGAGTCGGCCGTGCTCGTCGGCGCTTGACGACCACAAGGAAACGGTCCCATCCGTGAAATTGCCCTAACCCGCGAGTGAGCCGACGCGCACACGGCGTCGATACAGTCTCGGACCGAACATTGGCAGCTATACATTTCGGTCGGGTATATATGTAGATCGGACCCTCCCTGCGATTTTTGGATCCAAATAAATCGGGCGAGCGAAAAAGGCCGACCGGGGGGTACTAAACCCCACCGTTCGCTGATGCCCACACGGATGGACGTATGTGGAGAACTAAGGCCTAGACGGACGGAGCGCGTCTCTTCACCTAAGAGAACACCGCAGGAAAACAGAGAATGGCAGACTATGGACGTGTGACATCAGAACTGAAAATCATGGTGTCGGCAGTTCGATTCTTCCCCTCGGTACCGCTTCTTTTTTTCGCTGGTTCAACTAGTTACACAATTTCGTTTCGACAGCGCGTTGTGGGTGACCCAGCACTTTGTGCGGATTGTTCCAAACACCTCAGCGAACAGCGACCCTCTGAATCCGCTCGTCGGCATCATCTGGCTCGGTTGCTGACGCTTCCATCCGTTGCAGCGCTTCAACCAATCGGACCGGCGCACTCCGTAGGTACCGGCTCGTCGTCGTAATGTTGGCGTGACCCAGAAAGTCACGCACGTCGTGCAGTTCGGCTGAAGACTCCATCAACCGGCAGGCAAACTCCCGCCGCAGGTCGCGGAAGTGAAGATCGGCGATTCCGGCACGCCGACACGTCGCTCACGCACCTCCTACGATATGAGCTCGTGGTGTCCTTGAGGTGGTGGCGGTTCAATGCGGGGTCGGACTTAGAGGATTCCGGGATAGATTGTGAGGATCCAACTGTGGGATGCTGACAATTCTCAGGACTGAGGTATATTGGACCTACTCGCGCGTGTCTGGAAGGGGATGTATGAAATACCTGCTTTCCGTCGTCGTGCTCTCACTCGTCTTGGCCTGGCCTGCAGAGGCCCAAACAACGAAAACGGAATCGTTACTCGAGGCGCTGGCACGAATATACGCATCAGGGAATCAGCCCGCCTCTGACGATGATGGGACGTATCTCGGGCGTCTTAGCGATAACCCGTATCTGCCTGACTCCATCGCGAATCCCTACGGACGTTTCGGGAATCGCTACGCGCCGGACAGCCTGAATAACCGGTACGGTCGGTACGGTAGCCGGTACAGTCCCTACAGTTCGAAGAATCCGTACGCGGTCAGGACGCCCAAGCTGTTTGGTAATGACGGGACGTATCTGGGGAAACTGAGCGACAACCGCTACGATCCCGAGTCGATTGCGAATCCCTATGGGCGGTACGGGAGTCGGTATTCGCCGGATAGCGTGAATAATCCGTACGGCCGGTATGGGAACCCGTTTAGTCCGGACAGCACGACGAATCCGTATGCGCTGACGCCGCCGTTGATCTTCGGCGACGATTTACCGTAGCGGCGGGCGGTTCAACGGGGACGGCTTGGATGCACCACGTAGAGGACGGGGACGCACCCTCCGCTCGCAGACGGGCGGTGCAGCGCGGGGGTGGTGACCGACTTTTGTAGCTCGCTACAAAAGTAGCGGGTCAACGAGGACGGGGGTGAGTCACGCGGGTGCGCGGCGTCCCCTCATTTCAACCGATGACCTACACGACGATACGAGGTGCGGAAAAGCATTCAGCGGAGCATCAGCAGCACGTAGACCGCGCAGTAGACGTGTTGGGCAAGGAGTTCGGCGAAAAATACGCGGGGGAAGTCCAGTTACGTTGGCTCCTAGCTCACCCGCGACATGTCCTCCTCGTCTCCGACAACGCAGTGGCACTCGTATTAGCTGCTGGCAGGGAAGGTCAGAAGCTCTATTTGATGTGGGTGGAGGAGAAAGCCCGAGGCCAAGGCATTGGTAGCGCGCTACTGAAACAGATCATCGCCGCCTACACGACTGACCATGTGATGGCGTTGGACTGCCCTGCGGCACAAGGAAACTTCTACAAGCGCCACGGCTTTCACCGAACCAATATAGCTAGAGAGGGTGACTGCGTCCATATGGCTGGCCCTGGAGAGTGAGTCAGACGTTCTGCATCGGCTGCCCGAAGGGCCTCCCGCCAAACTCATGCAGAAGTCCTTGTAATTCAAAAACTTAAATTAGCCCATGGGCTCCTGGGTCGAGATCACCACGGTCGATGGACGATGACCGGGGGTGCCAAACCCACCCCTAAGATGCCAAGGGATAACCGGGTGCGCGGCGGGCGGTTCAATGCGACGGCTCTCCGTCTCGCCGTGTGTGATCAACTTCACAGAGGAACTGTGCGCTACGTCATGGCAAGCCTGGTCGTGACTGCCTACACTGACATCATCGACTGCGGATGAGCCGCAGACGGACACAGCAAGGAGCGAAGACGATGACGACCAAGCAGAACAACACAGCAGCACTGACGGACGAGCAGTTGGAAGGAGTCGCAGGGGGCTTTATTGTTGGTCCCATCAGTAATGGGGGGCGTATGCGGGTTGGTTTCAGATCTGTTGAACCGCTTCCTTCCCCTTTCCCCCGGATGGGTGTTCGGTATGTTTCTATTGACCCGGTTCCTTTTCCGTAGGTCAGGGGGGAAGGCGCCGAAACAATGCGGGGCGTCCTCAACGGCGGGTTTAGCCGGGAAGGAACCGTGGTCCTGTGTGACGGCCCACAGCACACGTTAAGAGAACTTAGAACGTTTTGCCCAAAAGCTTTCGTCGGAATCGGTCGCAATCGCCTCCCGCAGACGGTGAGGTCGAGAAGTATTCCGATCAAAATGATGAAGAAGCGGGACGATGAAGAGGTTGCGAAGCTCAAGAAACGGAAGATCAGGAAGAAAACGGACGCGCTGAACGAACGTCTAGAAGCGTGGGCGACCCACAACATGTCCTACCTTGAAGACACCGAACCGGAACCGGCCCGTGGCCTCACGGATCGGAGTGACGACGTGTGGGAGCCGCTCCTAGCGATCGCTGATAGGTTGGGTGCAAAGTTGGCGAAGCAGGCGAGACAGGTTGCGATCCGACTCTCGGGCGACACGAACCTCTTAGACGATGACGTGAATGAGGAGTTGCTTCGTGACATCTTCAAGCTTGTTCCTGAGGACATCGCCTTTATTAGCACCGAGGACCTGCGCTCCCAGCTCCACGGTCTTACAGAGCAGCCGTGGGGAACCTGGAGTAACGGGCGCCCGATGACCGCTCGTGCGTTGGCAGGACGCCTAAAGGAGTTTCGTATCTACCCGAGGCGGTCATCGAACGGGACCATACGCGGGTATGACCGAGACCGCTTTCTCGATGCGTGGGCTAGGTACGGGGTTGGCCATTTTTCCCACGAAGCGTCAAACCGTCAAACGACTAACAACGGCGGGGCGGGGGTTACTGACGCTTTGACGGTTCATTCGGGAAATGGGGGCACCGCAGAGAGTGGACGCTGGCTGAAATTGACGCCATGGAACAAGCTGGGCAGTTACTGCGACCGGACTACCTGGACCAACTGCAACGCCTGCGTGAAACCGCAAAACTGAACAGCGGAGTCTGACCGGGACCCACAGCGGATCGATCGGGTCACGTACGAGGAAATTACAACTCTCTTGGGTTAAGCCACGTAACATTGAGATAGATGAAGGAGAAAGTGAGTTGGTTCGTGCGCGGAGTGCTTGTAGGGATCGCGCTGACGTTGGCACTTCAGTTCGTGCTCTAGATACTCACCACGGCCTGACTAGTTTGGTTTACACTCTGCGATGCTTGAAATTCGCAGGGACCTGATTTGGGTAGTGGCGGGGCCGATGGTGATCGCGGGTTTATAAAATCGGGGTTCATTACATTGGGTGGAATGTATCCGGCTAATCGTGAGACCACCGCCCATGAGGTGGCGCACGTTCTTGGATGGATGCATAGGAGTAGGCCTGCAGCCGTTCCCAGACCCTCAATAATGTACCCGGCCGGAAACACGGGTCTAGAAAAATTACTACTTGGGATAGACAGGCGGGGCAAGTGCTTTATCGAGAACGCCCAGTTGGCAGTATGGCGCCGGATAAAGACCCGCCTGGCAATACGATTAATTGGCCTACTCCGACGTCGGTCCATGCGTTTTAAGTGTTCGGTGGCTTTCCGCAGCGCATCCATTTCTTTCATCCATCCCATTACTTGGTTCCAACTCGGCACACTTAGGGACGCCACTTTTTGTGGAACAATTCCTGACAGGAGTCAGGCAAGCGTTCCGATCCATCTAAATTCATAATACGCAGTGGTTTGCTCAGTGTGCAGGCGGTCCTCGACGTCACGAAAACTGAGGCTGAAGCGAAATTACAGCCAGACGGCGTGCGCGATGATGTCGGGCGGGAAGCGATAGCCGTGATAGCTCGGCGCGGGACTGTTCATCCCGTAACTCTGATATCTTTGACCTCAACCTGACAATGCCAGGCGGCGGCTCTCGACGCTGGGAAAGTAGTGAGGTATACGACATGACCGACGAAGATCTCAAAGCTGAAATCGAGCAGCTGAGGGCAGAGAACGAACGATTGAAAAAGCCGCACGAGCGAGGCTTAAGTATGAAGGTGAGCCTCAAAGGTGCGCTCTCCCTGTATGGGATGGGCCGATTCCCCGTCACGCTCTACAAGGAGCAATGGGCACGTCTGCTCGACGCCGCCGACGATATACGCACGTTTCTCAAGGAGAACGACGCCCAACTCAAGTCCAAGGGAACACCCGACTGACCCCGAGACCCCGCTGAAGCTGACCGGTCACACCGCCTACAAGACGCGCATCGTCATGCTCGAAGACACCGTCACAGACTTGGCTGACTCGGCGGCGGAGTAGGCGGGACGGGCGGCGGCATGTCTGGGGGGGGGGGGCTCCTGCCGTTTGGGATCCGGCTCCGGGTGCGGTCCGTCTGGAGGTTCTCGACGTCGCGGTGGAATTGGCGCGCCTGCAGGCCTCCTGCCTACTATACCCGTGAAGCCACTCTCAACTTTGGCGTAGAATGGTGGCGATCCAACCGCCCCAGACCATGGCTCTCGAAGTCGGCTCCCGACTCGGCCACTACTCGGTCACCGCCCTCATCGGCGAAGGCGGCATGGGGGTGGTCTACCAAACCCGCGATCCCCGACTGGATCGGCATGTCGCCATCAAGCTCCTGCCGCCGGATCTGACTCAAGACGAGACCGCGGAGCTCGACGCGCTGAACCCGGAACTGCTCAGATAGCAGACGGCTCAACCCTCAAGACGGAGCACGCCCATGATCATTGCAATAACGAACACGAAAGGCGGCGTCGGGAAGACCACGACGTGCGTGAACCTGGCGACCGCCTTGGCGGCCCGAAACAAAAAGACCCTGATCGTGGACACGGACCCGCAGAGCCACGCGACGCGGTGCTTCCTGACGGAGGAGCCCAAAGGCGACACGACGGAACTGATCATGGCCAAACCGTCGCTGGCCCAGAAGTGCGTGACGCCGACCGATTACGAGAACCTGCACATTGTCGCCGCGACCGACCGGCTCACCGAAACGGCCGAGCTCCTGCAGGCGCGCATTCGCCGGGAAGAACGGCTGTCCCGCGCCCTTGCCTACGTGGAGGACGACTACGACTACATCATCCTGGATTGTCCGCCGGTCCTGGGCCTGCTCTCCTACAACGCGCTCGTCGCCGCGGACCTGCTTCTGATCCCGGTACAGCCAGGCGTCGGCGCCATCACCGGATTGGACAACCTGCTTCAGGCAGCCGCCGAACTCCGCGACGAGGCGGTCGAGGACCTCAACTACCGCATTCTGACCACCATGTTCGAGATTCGCACGACCCGCACGAACGCGCTGGTCGAAGGGCTCCTCGACCATCACCGGTCGAAGTTCCTCCGCACAGTGGTCTCGAAGAGCGAATCGCTCAACCAGGCCAACCTCGCGGGCCGCCCGGTCGTCGCCTATGCGTCCAGTTCGAGGGGTGCACAGGAATACGACGCCCTGTGTAAGGAAGTGTCCCGCCTCCGGATCTGAGGCGCTTCAGACCCGCAAACTAGCGGTGCAACGGGGACGGGGGTTACGCGGGTGCGCGGCGTCCCCTCATTGAGGAGGGGGTGGCGGTGGAGGTGGAGGCGGGATCGGCTCGAGGGCCTCGCGGGCGCGGCGTTCGCTCTCGCTGACGACGAACTCCCGCAGAGCCGGTTCAAGTTCATCGAGCGGGACGACTCGCCCCTCCACATACATCTCCTGAAGCGCCTGCTGCGCCATCCACTCGCCCTGCGCCGCCGCCAAGCGAAACCACCGCACAGCCTCTGCGTCATCCTGAGACACGTTGAGGCCGTCGGCGTAGGAATCCCCAAGCAGGTACTGCTGGAAGCTATCTCCCTGTTCTGCGGCACGGCGCATCCATGCTAGTGCTTGGGTGTCGTCCTGTCGTCCTCCGAACGAAAGCTTAAACTGCGCCTCGGTATGTCCTTGCTCCGCCGCCAACCGGTACCACTGCACTGCCAGCACGAGGTCCCCAGGGATACCTCGCCCTCCTTCATAAACTTGCCCAAGTTGGTACTGCGCCTCGGCAACGCCCACCTCAGCCCGCGCACGTAGGTCGGCCACCTCCTGTGGCGCGGTCTCTTGCTGCGCGTAGATCGGCGTACTGAACGACACCGTGGCAATGGCGACAACGATCAGACGTGCGTGGTGATGGGTCATCACGTCTCTAGCCTAGCGCGGCGGGCGGTTCAATGCGACGGCTCTCCGCCTCGCTATGTGTGATCATTTCCACAGAGGCTCTGTGCGCTACGTCATGGTGAGCCTAATCGTGACTGCCTACACTGACATCATCGATTGCGGATGAGCCGCAGACGGACACAGCAGCACTAACGGACGAGCAGTTAGACGAAAGAGAGGAAGCGATGACAAGGAAGCCCCACGCTGTCGAAACGTGTGAAGACGATGTGTTCAACCTCGAAGAGATAGACGCGATTAGCGGCGGCGTGGTGCGACGACGACGTCTTCAAGCGGCGAGACGGCCGAACCTGGCGAGTGGGCCTTATCCCTGTCCAATGCAACCGATGCGGGCGCCTGTGCCCTGTCCACTGCGGCGTCGATGATGCCTCGGACCGAAAATTGGCGAGGATACATTCCGGGCGGGTATATATGTAGATTGGACCCCCCTCGCGGTTTTTGGATCTGAACAAACCGCGCCAGCTAAAAAGGCTGACCGGGGGGTCGATTACCCCCGTCGAAGCCATGGAAATCCGACGGCAGCCAGAAGGTTTGTGGGCAACATTGTGGGCAACACTTAGAGGCTGAAAACCTAAGTGTCACAGCAGGCGTTCTTTAGGGTGTCACTTCGACTCCCGGCCTCACCGCCATTTATCTTGTTCTCTCCGCAGCAATTACTGATCTGAGATCCGCCGTCTCCCCTATATCTCCCCACCGGAGACTAGAAACCGGCTGATCGAGGAGCTTAATCGCGCTCTCGAGTGCCGCCGGGCTGAGGTGCATGTACCGCTGCGTGGTTGAGAGATCCTTAACGTGATAGTGCCCGTGCCGCCCAGACAGGCTGGTCGTCTACTAAAATTGTGGCCACCCACTGCGGGTCGAGCAGCATCGTGTGACTACGATCCGGTGAGAGCTGATCCTCTGGGAACAGTTCACGAATCCGCACGAACACTAGGCGTCCCTCTTTTGATCCCACGAACCG
>CAUZDY010000080.1:0-8313 GCA_963578805.1 Vicinamibacteria bacterium
CAGACGCACGCCGGTCAGGCCCCTAGCCTCAAGCCGAGATTTTTCCGCGCCTGTTATCTTTGTCGGTTCTCCGTCGATGAACTCCACGCGGCAGGTTGTACATCGTGCGTTGCCACCGCAGGCATGTAAGACGTCGACTTTGGCATCCTGCTCGATTGCCAGCACAAGTCTTTTATTATCAGGGACATCGAAGGTCCCATATCCTTCCACGGTCAGTTTAACCATACCGACATTGTACGGCATAACCGACGAGCGTAGCCAAAAGCGGCGGGCGGTTCAACGGGGACGGGGGTTAGGCGGGTGGTCGTCGTCCTGTTAGCGGGCGAGGCGTTGAACTTCGGCGAGGAAGCGGATCAGCTCGGCGTTGACGATGCCTGGCACCTCTTCGTGCGGGTTGTGGCCCACGTTCGGGATGAGGAAGACCTCCGCGTTAGGGAGGATCTCGACAGCCCGCCGCGCGTGCTCGGGGAAATCCGGCCCGTCGATCTCGCCGCCGAGGATCAGCGTCTTCGTCCGGATGTGGGGCCAGTCGTTCACCACCGTGTCCATCGAGCGCAGGTTGCCGCCGAGTCGGCGCACGTACGCGAGTCGCGGCCAGTCGCCGCTCAGCCGTTGCCCGTGCCGAATACGGAGATGCTCCAGAAACTCCGGCTTCCACTCCACGTAGCGCCGCGTTTCCGTCCGCACGTCGGCTTCGTACGCGCGCTGTAGGTCCGGGTCGGCGTCGATCTCGCCGTCGAACGGGCGGAACCCTCGTCCGGCCCGATTGTCGGTCAGGCCGATCTGATTGATCGTAACCAGATGCGTCGTCATCTCGGGGTAGAGGAAGGCGAACCGAGTGGCCATTTGCCCGCCGATCGAGTGGCCGACGATGGCGGCCTCCGAGATACCGAGGTGCTCCATGAGCCGGGCCGTGTTGGACGCGTGCAGGCTCATGCTGTAAAAAAGGATCGGCTTGGACGACTTACCCCAGCCTAGCCGGTCCTTCACGATGACTCGGTAGCCTTCGCTGGTGAGGGCCTCGATCTGCTTCTTCCAGTACCAGCCGTAGTAGCTGCCCCCGTGGTGGAAAACCACGGCGCGCCCGTTCGCAGGCCCCACCGGCGCGACGTCCATGTAGGCGATCCGCACGTTCTCGCCGTAGACACGGAAATTCATGAACTCGACCGGATGGGGGTACTCGATCTCCTCCATGTTGATCGAGATGGGCCCCCACTCGACGGGCGGCTCGGACGGCGGCTGATGGGACTGAGCCGAGAGCGCGCCCGGCAGGACGATGGCCAGCGCGGTCAGAAGTGACAGCACCACGGAGAGCGGGGTCAGGGCTTGGCGTTCGACGGTCATCGGTCCTCCGATTCAGTCCTCCACCCACTACAACGATGTAGGTCTAGACGCCGATCCTACCGCTGGCTGGAAGGGGGTGCAATGCGCGGCGCGGCGGGCAGTTCCCATTCCTCCCAATCAGTGTCAGCGGTATTCAGGCGTGGGCGGTACAGATAGGATACGTCATGTCGAAGGAGATTCAGATGCTCGAGATCCTCATCGTTCTTGTCATCGCCTTGATCGTGTTTGGGCCGATGCTGCTCAAGGCTCGGAAGCACACGGACGACTAACCCTTTCCCGTCAATGCTCGCGAAGGTTCTGATGGGACGACTACTCATGACAACGGTGGCCGCTTGGAACGAGTCACCACTGACTACGAACGAAGGCGACAGTCAGGTCAGCAAGAAACACCTGCTCCCATGATCGACAGTCCCTCATCGTGAAGGTATCTCATGCTCGAAGAATTCGCTTCGCAAGCCCAAGGATATATCTCACAACGTTACCGCGCGTGGAGTCTGGCCGCAGTCGGACTGCTGATCGGTAGTGTCATAATTCGAGTCGTCGACAAGAGCTTCGCGAGGTTTTTGGCGAAGGTAGATTATGACCGAACATTAGAAATACTGTGGCAGCGCAGCGTCAAGATCTTCCTTTGGCTGATACTGATCAGCTTAATTGCCTGGAACCTGGGATTTGACGTGTCCGGATTCATCGCCGGCCTGAGCGTGACCGGCTTTGTCGTGGGCTTTGCGGTCAAAGACGTGTTGTCTAACTTTGCCGCAGGCATGTTCATCCTGAGCAAACGGCCATTTTTGGTGGGTGACACGGTCAGTGTGGCTGGTGTGACAGGCGAGATCCTTGAGGTGAACCTGGCGGCCTGCATCATCTTTTCCACTGAACATGAAACGGTAACCGTTCCCAACGCCAAGGTAATGGGGTAACCCAATTCGAAATATCAGTAGAAATACGAAACAAGTGTGAAGTGGGTTTACTGGCGCAGTGCCGCCACCTGCCCGTTCCGCTTCCCCGCCGGTTCCTCACCGGGGGTCTCGACGTCGCCAACCTGCTCCGTCCGAACCGGCTGCGGCTGGCCACTAGATCGAAAGCGAGACCTACACCGCGTCCTCGTTCTCTCGGTGACGTCGACCGTGCGCACCTGGTGAATTCGACGGTGATCAACTAGATACCATGTGAGCCATGCCAAGAATTCGCCGGGTCGCAGTCGTCTTCTGGGCACTGCTTGTGCTGACGCTGACGGTGCTCTACACCGTCAATTCCGAGTTGACGAGCCCGGAGAGACTGGTCGACGCGCTACATCAATCAGGCCAGCCGGTCTTGCTGGGGTATGCCTTTCTCAGCATCGTGCGAGCGTTCACGCTGGTTCCGAGCACCGTGCTGATCATTCTTGGCACACTGTTGTTTCCGGACCAGCCGTGGTTCGTAATGGCTAGCTCGCTGGCCGGGATCGTGATCTCGGCGGCGTTGATCTATTTCTTCTTCGAGTTTCTCGGTCTCACCGAGTTCTTCGAGCGCAAGCATGGTAGTCGGGTTCGCTGGCTCGAGGAGCAGATGCACCAGAAGGGTTTCTGGATCGTTGTGGCCTGGTCGGCGTTCCCGTTCGTGCCAACCGACATCATTTGCTACGTGGCCGGAACGTTGCGGATGAATGTCTGGGTGTTTCTCTGCGGCGTGGCACTCGGCGAGTTACCGCTCGTCACGTTCTACGTTCTGCTGGGAGGCTTGCTGTTCGCGGGTTAGTCCGATGGCGGACCTCTCTTCATGATCGCCTCCCTTAATGGCAGATCGTCGAGAACCGAACTCGCGGGCAGTCTATACCTCTGCTGATTTTTGGATCCCAATCCAAAATTAGCGGTTCAACGGGGACGGGGGTGAGTCACGCGGGTGGGCCATTAAGCCAATGACCGCTGGAGCTAGAGCGTTCCGCGATCCTTGATGAAGGTGCCCTGGCGCAACTCGGTGAAGGCCTGGTTTAGCTGCTCCTGGGTGTTCATTACGATCGGGCCCTGCCAGGCCACCGGTTCCTGAATCGGCTTGCCGGAGACGAGCAGAAAGCGGATCCCCTCGACGCCGGCCTGTACGATGACCTCGTCGCCGCCGTCGAAGAGCACGAGCGACCGGTTCCCCACCGGTTCCTCACCGGGGGTCTCAACGTCGCCAACCTGCTCCGTCCGAACCGGCTGCGGCTGGGACGCGTCGTGGAACCGGCCAGACCCCGCAAAGACATAGGCGAACGCGTGGCGGGGTGTCTCGACCGCCAGCCGCCGCGTGGTGCCCGGCGGAACCGAAACGTCGAGATACCGAGGGTCCGCCGCGACTCCGTCGATCGGGCCCGTCTTGCCCCAAAAGCTGCCGCAGATGACCCGCACCTTCGTGCCGTCGTCGTCGACCACCTCCGGGATGTCACGTGCCGGCACGTCCTGATAGCGCGGTGTGGTCATCTTCAGCGACGAGGGTAGGTTCGCCCAGAGTTGGAACCCGTGCATCCGACCCTGCCGGTCTCCTTTTGGCATCTCTTGATGCAGGATGCCGCTGCCGGCGGTCATCCACTGGACGTCTCCGTTGCCGAGGGTGCCCCGGTTCCCGAGGCTGTCGCCGTGCTCCACGGTGCCGGCGAGGACATAGGTGATGGTTTCGATGCCCCGGTGTGGGTGCCACGGAAACCCAGCCAGGTAGTCGTTCGGGTTCTCGTTCCGGAAGTCGTCGAGCAGCAGGAACGGGTCGAAGTTACTGGTGTTGCCGAACCCGAACGCGCGCTGCAGCCTGACGCCAGCCCCCTCCATGGTCGGCTGCGACTGAACGATCTGCTTCACCGGTCGAATTGACATGTCGTCCCCCGTTTAGTCAGTCCGTGGTGAAAGTCCAGCGTCGCACCGAGGGCCGTCCCACGACGATGCGGGGGTAGACGCCGATCCTACCGCCGGCTGGCAGGCGGTTCAACGAGGACGAGGGTTAGTTACACGTGTGCGTGGCGAACCACTCACGCGACAGCTTCTAACCTTCGGCAAGTTGCTCCGGGGACGGTGTGGCCCGTCTCCCCTATGTCTCCCCGCACGAGATCAGACACCGGTACTACAACTACCGGGACAGCAACTTCAACACACGCGTACGTACGCGTTATGGAGATTTTCTTACTGAGCGGCGAAGCAGTAAAACAGGCCGTCGCCACCCGAACCCCGAAGCTGTTCCTGGCTGCAACCACGACTATCGTGAGCTGAATTCCAAGCTGCACGGTCATGATGGCCGAGCCTGGCTTTTCCATCGCCGCTGCTCGTCCAGTTGTTGCAGGTCATGTCTTCGCCAGCCTGGTACGCCGTGCCGTCCGGCTGCGAGCCTGTCAGAACATCGTGCCGGTTCGGAGCGTATCCGCTCCCGGGTATCCTTCTGCCTCTCTCGTCGATCACCGTCATGACGGTAAACCGATGTCCCATACCGTGAAGCTCGTCGACGTTATTCCCGATCAGAGTGCCCTGAGCGTTATGCCATGGGCCCGTGCCGATACGATCCCTCGCGTTTACCGCGTCTGGGCCTTGCGTGCTGAGGTAAGCACGCCAGTCGCGGTCGCCGGCATCCACTTCGGCCGCCAGCGTCTGACAGAGCGCGTCGGCTCCGGCTATGCCCCCCAAGTCGGCTCCTTCGCCCGAGCCATTGCTCGCAATGAAGAAAGTCATGGGAGCGGACTGTGGCCCCTGCGCCAGGGACAACCCGAAGCCCAGCAAAACGAACGAGATCACGCTGATAGTAGTTACCGTCTTTCTCATGAGGTCTTCCCTTTCCTGACAATCCCGAATGTTCAGAACGTTTCACCCAGCAACAGCCGTTCGATAGAACCATGATCTGAGTTGGGGTGTCAACAGAGGGTAGTGGTCTAGTTTGAAAATCTGAGGCCACGGATCACCCGCCCAGATGTGGTCGTGGCGCCCCTGGTCGAGGGCAACAGCCTACCGTGGGCTTGGCTGGCTGTTCAACGGGGACGGGGATTAGTTACGCGGGTGCGCGGCGGCCCACTTAACGACATCGAAACGATTTCCTCACTAGCTCTCAGACCAAAGTTGCAGTTTCGCCGGTCGCCCAGTGATTGCGGACGACCTGCACCGACGGGCAGAAGAAATTGCCCGTGGCAGTATTGATGGTCACTCCCGTGACGCATGCAATCTGCCCTTCGAAGTGCGGCAGTAGATCGTTCACAATGGCCCAGAGATCTGCGTCGATTCGCTGCATCAGGAACTGGGTTGCCTGGGCGATTAACGGGACGTCCCCTCCACCATCCGCCTCCTTGAGAAAGGGCAGCATGATCCGCTCCACTAAGAATTGCTGCGAATCCAATGGGTCCATGGTCTTGGATTGCAAGTCGGCATAGCCCGCCTCCACAATGGCCATCAATGCGCCGCAGGACGTCGTGATTTCTACCTGTCCCACGCGAGGCACTTCTCCCCACTTCCCATCATGCCAGCCGACATGTGGCCCTCCGACCAACAGCAGGTTCCGTTGCCCGTTTTCCTCGGGAACGTGATGGGTTACCGCACCTAGGCCTGTCCTCCCGCCGTGGCAATAGCCGGCGAGTCCGCCGAACTTGAACCGCTCCCCCCAGTACTGTTCCAGGCGCTGGAGTTCAGGCTCATTGATCTCGTCGCAACAGGCTCCCTCGGCAAAGCGTGTGTTGGCTGGCGTAAATTTATGTCGTTCCTCCAACGAACTGGTTAAGCTGTTGAAGAATTCCGACGCCATGGAGGCCTTGGGAAAACATTGCCTGATGGGTTCAATGACATCATGCATTGGTCGTCCTTCTAGTCATGCAAGACGAACGGCGGTTGTCTGGAAACAAGAACGAGGACTCCGGTGGAAACAACAAAAATTGTTTTTCATCAGAACGCCTTCTCGATGCTGTCGAAACATAGGGCGGTGCGTCCATGAACCACTTGCAGACGTGTTCCCACTGTGCGCCACGTGTCTTCGGATCAAGATCGAACGTCCCCAGGGAGGTGGCGAAGCGAGACGCGGCCATGTCGGGCTAGCCTACTCAGGAGCGGCAGGCGGTGCAACGGGGAGGCGCTTGACACTTTGACTGATGATACGGGAAGGGTTGAGACTTGGACGGATAATCTGTGGGGTTAGGCGACTGCGCTATGCTTTGCCAGCCACTAACCCCCCTCCCCTCGGTCGGGCGGAGAATCTTTCTCTGAAGACAATTAATCCGCCGAGCAGTAGAAAGACTGGCGCGAGCTGGATCACGATCTGGGCGATGCTGGGCGTCGTGTGCGACAGCGCGACGAGGTCGAAGTGGCATCATGAAAGACAAAGCATGGGCAATCAGCGTCCTGCTCGTGGCAACAGTAATGTTGGGAGCCGCATGTTCCAAGGAGAGCGGGAGTTCACCAATAGCGCCTACGGGGCCCTTGGGAACAAGCAGTCCAACGTTGACAGTGCCCGTCTACGTCGCACTCTTCACTCACATAGAGGACAATACACCAGCTGGGGCATTAGGGACGCCGGCTTCGCGCTCGGCATACGCGCGGTTGCGGGCCCGACTGATTCAGATGGGACAGATGGCTCCCCAATCCGGCGTGGCATGGTCGCTTCAACTTGACTGGAAGATCCTCGAGGCGGCACGCCTGTACGAAGACGCCGAGATGACAACCTCCACCGGAGGCATGAACATTTTCCGCTACCTGCGGGACACTCTCAACGTCGTCATCGATCCGCACTCGCACGAAAACGGCGGGTACAACTACACCGATGTTGCGCACCTTCTCGAGTTGCTCGGCGTCGGCGGAAGTAGGGTGATTGGTGGGCACATTTGGGACCCGTCACTCCCTCAGTTCTCGCACTGGGAGCGATTTCGTGTGCCAGTGTTTGGCGAGCGCTACCCGACGGCCGTCTGGTGGGGAAACATACTCATGGGGAGCGGCACACCCGGTCACATAAATGATCCCGTCGTCAGTGGCGTCTGGCGGCCACTGTCTCCCTTTAGCTACTTCGAGGACGATCCGACGGGGAACATCGCGGCCGTTGGCCAATGGCGGAGTCATATCGCCGGTGTAGTTGAATTGACCGAGCATTATAGGTCTGGCCTCGTCCCGACGACCTGCATGCTCACGGCTTCGTTTCATATCACTCCAAGCAGCCTCAGTAACCTCACGAGGGTCCAGTCAGACGTGCTATCGCCGCTCCGAAGCTTGCAAGCTAGTGGCCGAGTCGAGCTAACGGATTTCACGAGTCTCGTCTCAACCTGGCACAGCCGCTTCGGTGGACAGGCATGCGTGCACACGCCGATGATAACCAGCAGCAGAGGGATGGGACGGCCGATGGCACCGGAGGACTAACAGAGTCCGTTGCCGCCAACAAGGGAGACATCCAATGGGAGACAAGGGTGGTCAGAAGGACAAGAACAAGGGCCAGAAGCAGAAGGCCGCGAAGGACGCAGCAAAGAAGAAGCAGAAACGGGACAAACAGACGAAAGAGAAACAAGGTTAACCTTGTCGCATCAACCCAACGCCTCGTCCGCGCGCGGGCGAGGCGTTGGGCTTCGGCGATCTGTGATCAAGTTCACACAGACTCTGTGTGGTGCGTCATGGCTGGCCTGGTTGTGCCTGCCGACACTGCCATCATTAACTGCGGATGAGCCGCAGGCGAACTTTGTAAGGAGCACAGACGATGACAACCAAGCAGAGCGACACAGTGGCAATGACCGAGCGGCAGTTGGATACGGTGGCGGGTGGATTCGATGTGGGTCCAGTGGGCCGTAGATCGTTCGAACCAAACCCAAGCCCCTCCCCAATTTCTATTGAGCCCCTTCCTTCTCCTTTTCCGCGACCTTGGTTCACTCGGGTTGGTTTCAGATCACTTGACCCGATTCCTTCCCTGTAACTTCACGCACGGATGAGCCGCGGACAGCAACAGGTCCCAGGACCCTCCATCAACGCACCCCACCGTTCCGCCCTCCTCCTCCCCACGCGTGGGTCAGGGAGGAGGGCG
>CAUZDY010000081.1:0-8247 GCA_963578805.1 Vicinamibacteria bacterium
CGACTGGTGCGTTATGATTAGGGGCTGTAGTCAGAAAAGTCCCCATCGTCCAGAGGCCCAGGATACGGCCCTTTCAAGGCTGAGACACGGGTTCGAATCCCGTTGGGGACGCCAAACTTGTTCCCGCTTCACTATCTTCCCATAACTGCTTGAAGGCTAAGCAGGTTAACGCGGTTCCAAATTCCTCACCGTCGAATTGAAGCCCTTCGGGGAAGAAGACGGTCTGCAGACGCTGCTTCTGATCAAGCGAGGCTTCCATCCAGAGGCGGGCCGCGTTGGTCAGGAGGTGTTCCGCAAAGGCGAGCACCCCTTCAACGTCCAGCTCTTCCAGCTCCACCTCGTGCAGTTCGATCTTTGCGAGCGCGACGTCTTCCCGGAGCTTGTCCCGCTGTCGCTCGTAGGTCGCCTGATCAATCGTGTTCTTATAGAGGAATGCCTCTTCCACGTGGTCGAGACGCTGACCCAGTGTGGCCACACGACGCTCAATAGCGGTGCGCAGCCGCATGGCGCCCACCTGGCGATCCTTCCAGCAGTCCAGCACGATCTCTCGGAACAGCTGCATGTAGGCCGCATTCGGCTGCAGTCGTTCTATCAGCGCAATGAACATCGACTCCAGCCGTTCCTTGGCTATCCGCACAGTCCCGCACGATCGACAGTGATAGTAGGCATACTTCCGACTTCGGCCGGTGGAGCGACTGCCGGTCAGGGGCGTCTCACATTCGGCACAGGCGACGAACCGACGCAACGGAAAGTCAGGGTGATTGCGCAGGTGTGGCTTCAGCGCGACGCCCTTGCCGTCCAACAGTCTCTGCACGCGCTGGAACAGCTCCTCCCCGACCAACGGATCGAAATCCCCCTGAGTCGAGACTCCGAAACTCGGCACCTCAATCCGCCCCGCATAAATCCGATTCCGTAACAGCGCCCCGAACGTCTGGGGACTGAGCCCTCTCCCCCGGTGGGTCGTGAGGCCAAGGACCGTCACCTGCCGCAGTTGGTAATACCTGCGCCGAGGCGTTGCATGGAGCGGATGGATACCGGTTCTTCCGCACGACGTGACATGAACTATCGAACCAGCCCCGCCGACCAGAATCGGCACCAACGCCACATGTCCAGCCGCCTGGTAGAGCCCCAGGGTGGCGGCGAGCCCCCATGCGGTCACGAGTCGCAACGCTTGGTAGGACATGAGGCTTCTTCCGAACAGGAGGCAGTGGGCGCAATACGAAATTGGATCGCGATCCAGTGTCGACGCCGCTCCACCGGGACTCTCGCCGAATCGGGCTGAAACCTCAACCGGGTTTCAAGTGGTGTGCGCCGGGGCGTGCGCCTGCATCGCGCACACCTCGGCGACGATCACGATGTCTTCGACGCTACACCCGCGAGAGAGGTCGTGCATCGGTCGGGCGAGACCTTGCAGGATCGGACCGATTGCCAACGCGCCGGCTAGCCGCTCGACCAGTTTGTAGCCGATGTTCCCGGCGTCCAGGTTTGGAAAGATGAATACGTTCGCGCGTCCTGGCACGGGTGAATCGGGAGCCTTTTGACGACCGATGGCCTCGACGTGGGCCGCATCGAATTGCAATTCTCCATCGATAACGAGCCCGGGCGCCTGGTCTTGCGCCCGTCGGGTGGCTTCGCGAACCAGTGTGACCCGATCGTGCGCCGCGCTCCCCTTGGTGCTGAACGACAGCATCGCGACCACTGGCACTTCTCCGGTCAGCCAGCGGTGCGTGTGGGCCGAGGCGGTCGCAATAGCAGCCAGTTGCTCGACATCGGGGTCGGGGACCACCGCACAGTCGGCAAATGTGACCGCGGCACCGGTGGGAAGCACCATCAGAAACACGCTGCTGACGAGACCTGACGGGTCCGCCGGCCCGATCAGACGGAGACCAGTCTGCAGTACGCGTTCGGTCGGATGCGTCGCCCCCGCCACACAGCCGTCTGCCCCAGCGGTGCGCACCAAGAGCGCGCCAAAGGTCAGCGGGTCCATGACCAGCAGGTTCACCGGGAACACGTCCAGCTCGGTTGTCTTGGGCGGTGGACCGAGCGTCTGGAGAAGCGTGGTGAACTCCGCGCGCCGGTCGGACGTGACCGGGTCGACGATCTCGATCGACCGGGGCAGAACCAGATCGGCACGGTCCGCCACCATCCGCACGTCGTCAACCGACCCGAGCAGAATCGGTCGGACGATGCCGTCTTCGGCCAGACGGGCCGCAGCCTGGAGTATGCGCGGGTCGCGTCCCTCGGGGAACACGATCGTGGCGCCCGCTCGCTGGGCCGCACGTCGCAAACGTTCCAGGACGGCTGAGTGCTTCACCGGACTCGGCGACGGTAGCGTGGAATCAGGACCCCTACCGCCCGTAGCTGCGGGTGTAGTCCCCCCACAGCTCTTCCTCGGATGGCTCCCTAGGGGCTATCGGTCGCGCGAGACGTGTGATGTTGAGCAAGTGCGAATAGGTGATGTTGTCGCACGTGCTATTTCCGCCCCAGGTGCCAGCGCCCATCGACAGCGTAAAATCGAGACCGTTCGCGAAATCGCCGCCATTGCCCATGCAATGCGCCTGGTTCACGAGCACGCGAGCAACGTCGCTGGAATGCGCGAGGGCCTGAATATGGCCTTCGTCAGTCGAGTGAATACCGCACGAGTGGCCTTTGCCCTGGTAGTCGAGAATATCGTTGAGCTTCTCGAGCGCGTCGTCAAACCGGGGGTAGCGGTAGAGGGTCAGCACGGGGGACAGCTTTTCGCCAGAGAACGGATGGTCTGGTCCCACCCCGGATTCTTCCACCATCAGAAATCGCGCCCGTGACGCCGCCTCGCTTTGTAAGCCGGCAAGCGTGGCGATCGTCTCCGCCGACTTGGCCACGACTGCCCGGTTGAGTGCTGCCCCGCTCCACATCGTCTGTTGAAGCTGCACTTTTTCCGCGGGCGACAAGAGGTATCCGCCGCCGGCCACGAGTTGCTCGAGCATCGCGTCGTAGACCGCCTCGTCGATCAGGAGCGCGTTCTCTGAGGAGCAGCTTGTCGCGTGGTCAAAGCATTTGCTGTTGGCGATCTTGGAAGCTGCGGCGGCCAGGTCGGCCGTCGCGTCGATGATGACCGGCACGTTGCCGCGACCGACCCCCAGTGCGGGTGTTCCACTGCTATAACCCGCCTCGACGTTGCCAGGACCAGATGTGACGAGTACGAGATCGACCTCGCGCATGAGCGCGGTCGTCTGCTCCCGACTCTCGGCTTTGGTGGCCGCCTTGAGGCTGAAGTGCTGAACCAGCTCGCGCGGCGCCCCGACTTTGTCGAGCTCGCGATGCACGCAACCGACGACGGCAGCGCACGTGCGGTCAGCCCCGGGGTGCGGCGCGAGGATAATCGCGTTCCGGCCCTTGAGCGCGATCATGATGTTGTTGACCGGTGTCGCGGCGGGATTCGTGACCGGCGTGATGGCCGCCACGATCCCCACTGGCTTGGCGATCTCCGTAACCCCTCGGCGCTCGTCGACGCGTATGACGCCAACCGAGCGCGCGCCGGTGAGGTCACGCATGGTGCCGAGTGTTTTGCGGCGGATTTTTGTGATCTTGTCGGCGGCGGTCCCGAGGCCGGTTTCTTCGAATCCGAGCGCGCCGAGCCTTTCGGCGTGATGATACCCGGCCCACGCAACCGCCGTGACGACCTCGTCGACCGCCTCCTGGTCATACTCCTCAAAGCGGGCCTGCGCGGTGCGCGCGCGTGCTCGATAGGAATCAACCCGTTCCAGATCGGCCGTGAGTATCATCGTCGGTCGCGTGGAGTCACGGTGGGCACCGGACCCAACGCGTTGCCGGGTGGCACGGGTAGTGTACCCTGAGTGACCCGAGACTTGCCTGAGTTTTGACGCGACCCAATCACAAGAGCTGGCCGGCGAAAGAGAGAAAGCGATGACCAAGAAAGTACGGATGACGGCAAGCGAGGCGTTCGTCGAGACCCTGGCCGCCCACGGCGTCAAAGACATGTTTGGGATTGTCGGCTCGGCCTATATGGACGCGATGGACCTCTTCCCGCTCGCGGGGATTCGATTCATCCCGGTCGCGCACGAACAAAACGCGGCGCATATGGCGGACGGTTACTCACGCGTGACCGACCGTCACGGAGTCTGCATCGGACAAAACGGTCCCGGTATCACCAACTTCGTCACCGCGATTGCAGCCGCGTATTGGGCCCATTCGCCGGTCGTCGCCATCACACCGGAGGCGGGCAGTCTGACCGCGGGTCTGGGTGGGTTTCAAGAAACCGACCAGATACCGATCTTCTCCAAGATCACAAAGTATCAAGCCCATGTCACCGGACCGTCGCGGATGGCGGAGCTTACGCATCGGGCGTTCTCGATTGCCATGCAGGAGCGAGGGCCGACACAACTCAACATCCCTCGTGACCATTTCTATGGTGAGGTCGACGCGGCAATTCCGCAACCGCAAGCTGTCGAACGCTCGGCGGGTGGACCGCAAGCACTCCAGGCGGCGGCGCGGTCGCTCGCCGCCGCGCGCTTCCCGGTCATCGTTGCCGGCGGTGGGGTCGTGACGTCCGACGGTGTGGAGGAAACGAAGGCGCTGGCAGAGTATCTCTCCTGTCCGGTGGTGACGAGTTACCTGCACAATGACGCCTTCCCGGACAGTCACCCGCTGGCGTGTGGGCCACTCGGCTATCAGGGTTCGAAGGCCGCGATGCGTTTGATTGCCAAGGCAGATGTCGTGTTGGCCCTCGGTAGTCGACTGGGTCCGTTTGGGACGTTGCCGCAATACGGAATCGAGTATTGGCCCGAAGACGCCGAGATCATCCAGGTCGACACGGATAGCCGTGCGATCGGTTTGGTCAAGGAGGTCTCGCTCGGTATCTGTGGCGACGCGCGGCTCGCGGCGACGGCGTTGCTGACGAGTTTGCGAGAGACCACTGGAGCATTGGAAAAAAACACCCAGCGGATCGCTGATATCGCGGCCGAGAAAGCGGCCTGGGCCGCCGAGCTCGACAACTGGCCGGTAGCACCCGAGGAAGGACGAATCAGCCCACGCGCCGCGCTCACCGAGCTCGGCAAGGCGATGCCCGAACACGCGATGGTGTCGACCGACATTGGCAATGTCTGCTCTGTCGCCAACAGCTATCTCCGCTTCGAGGAGCCGATGAGCTTTCTGGCGGCGATGAGCTGGGGCAACTGCGGCTACGCGTTTCCCGCGGCGATCGGCGCCAAGGTCGGGCGGCCGGACCGCCCGGCCATCGCCTATGTCGGCGAAGGCGCGTGGGGTATGAGCCTCGCGGAAACGATGACGTGCGTACGCGAAAATATCCCGGTGGTCGCCGTGGTTTTTGACAACCAGCACTGGGGCGCCGAAAAACGGAACCAAATCGACTACTTTGACAACCGGTTCCTGGGCACCAACTTGGTCAACCCCGATTTCGCCGAGGTCGCGCGCGCAATGGGAGCGGCGGGGATCACTGTCGACCACGCCGACCAGGTCGGCGACGCGCTCCGCGCCGCCGTGGCGTCGAACACGCCGACGGTGCTCAACCTGCAGTTGACTCAAGAGCTGGCTGACCCGTTCCGCCGGGACGCGTTCAAACAACCGGTCCGATTGCTCGACAAATACAAGGCGTTTAGCGCAAAGCCGGTCTAGTCTCGTTGGCCTCGTCGACGTGGGGACACGTGTCCGGCATCGGCAACTCACTACATGAGTGCCGAAGCAGGAGACTGGAGCAGTAGACCTGGGTTCCCGAAGTTCGAGGCGCAGGTCTAGCCAGCAACGATGTCTGGCAACTTCAGCCGCTGGATTTTGCCGGAAGGCCCTTTTGGCAGCTCGTCCAAGAAATAGACCCGGCTCGGTGCCTTAAACTCGCCGACAAGGCGCTGGCAATGCTCGATGATCTCCTGCTCATCGACGTCAAAACCCTCGCGAAGACGGACACACGCCTGTACATCCTGACCGTAGACGTCGTCGTCGACGCCAATGGCCGCCGCCTCGAGCACGGCGCGGTGCAGATAGAGGGCATCGTCGATCTCACGGGGCGCGATGTTCTCACCGGCTTTGATGATCAGCTCCTTGAGCCGTCCTGTGACGAACACATACCCCTCCGGGTCGCGATAACCGATGTCGCCAGTCCGAAACCACCCACCAGGCCAGAACGCGGACCCGGTCGCCACCTCGTTCTTGTAGTAACCGGTGAGCACGTTGTCGCCACGCACAAGCAACTCACCAGCCATCCCGTCCGCGACTGACCGCCCGTGTTCGTCGGCGACCACCACTTCATTGCCGTATGCGATACCGGGTGAGCCCGGCTTGCGAGTCGCTGGCGGTAGGGGATTCGAGAGAATCGGCGCACAGGTCTCTGTCAGCCCCATCGTCTCGATCATCGGGATTCCGAACACCTCCTCGAATTGTCGCTGCACGGAGGCAGGCAACGGCGCCGAGGCCGAGCGGGCGAACCGAAGCTGACGCAGCCCCGGTGCATGGAAGAAGTCGATGCCGGCGTCGGCGTCGGCGCGGGCCGCGCGGTCCAGCAGAAACTTGACGATGGTCGGCACCACACTGGCCCAGGTGCATCGCGTGTGCATCACCAGACTCCAGAACTCCGACGCCCTAAAGCGGTGCGGCATCACCACCGAGCTGCCGCTCACCAACGGTCCCACGACTGTCACGATCTCAGCGTT
Source organism: Vicinamibacteria bacterium (assembly GCA_963578805.1). Lineage (GTDB taxonomy): Bacteria > Acidobacteriota > Vicinamibacteria > Vicinamibacterales > UBA8438 > CAUZIB01. The sequence continues at coordinate 6,666 of CAUZDY010000081.1, forward strand.
GATGTGATACAACGGCAACACACACAATGCCCGGTCGGCTGGTTGCAAGCCATGCGCGAGCGCCGTGTAGCGTCCGCCTGCCAATACCGCTCGGTGACTGAGACACGCACCCTTTGGGACACCGGTCGTGCCCGACGTGTAGAGCAACACGGCGTCATCCCCTGGTTCGAGGTGAAGGGTCGGAATCTCACGAGTATCCAGTGAGGTCCAGTCTGGCCCGGTATCCTCGTCAGTTCCGATGACCGTCAGCGCCCTCGGGCACGCGTCGATCGCTTCCGCAAAGTGCGCGCGGTATTTCTCGGAGCAAAACAGCACGCTGGCGTCACAATGCTCCAGGACATACCGGACCAGGGGGACTCCGGCCTGCGCGTTCACCGGCACCGTAACCATGCCGGCGTATATGGTGCCGAGGAAGAGCGAGGCCGTCCAAGAACCGTTGTCCAGCAAGAACGCCGCCTTGCTTCCAGGCTCCAAACCGAGCCCGACCAACAGCGCCTCGACCCGGCGGCAGCGGCGTTGCAGGCCAACGTAATCGAGTGTCAACTTTGCTTCCGGGGCGATGAGAAACGGCGCGTCGCCCCGCGTCTCGGCGCGTCGGTCGATGCACGCGCGGACCGTGGTCTCCGTCATCGTCAATGGGGTTGGTTCTGGGGTATTCCGACGATTCGAGTCGTTGTGTCAGGATCTGCTGTCTGGGTTAACTCGCCCCGGGACTCGGCGTGCCCCGCGACGGACGGGGATTGGCGGTTGCACCGCTGGTCCTTGAGTCGGACTTCGTGGATCTTTGCGCACAACGCTCGGACGATTCGAAAGACCCGTCGCTGAAGTTGACGACGTCGAATGAAGCGTTAGTCGACGAGGATAGGTGACAGTCGCGACCGATACATTGAAGGAATTATCCATATTTTCTTGCCCACACGAGAGGTGGCGTCTCGGTGAACCTCCAGACCAGTTGATATTTCCCGGTCTCGGAATTGCGTTCCAGGGCGACCGCATCTCGTTGCTTATCACAGGTGAGCTGTGCGGTGCGCCGTTGCGCGCCGCCTATAGCCGCGCCGACTTGATGGTGCTGGCATCGCCACGCGAAGGGTTTGGCATCGTCTGCCTGGAAGCGATGCACTGCGGCCTGCCCGTCATCGCCTCCAACGACGGGGCCGCGCCAGAACTGACCGAACACGAAGAACACGCACTGCTCGTTGATCCCACCGACTCTCGCGCTTTCGCTGCGACTTTGCAACGGGTGTTTGCCGAGCCACATCTGTTGCCGGCGGTCGGGAACGCGGCCCGCGCCAGAGCGTTGCGCCATCCAACCTGAGAGTCCACCGGGGCTCACGTGGCGGCCTTCTTGTCTGCACATCACTTGGCGTGCAGCGCGTAGACATCACCGGAGCACCCTTCCAAAGGTCGAGCGGCGAGGATCGCTTTCATCCCGTCACGGTCAACCCAGTGGGGGCAAGACCATTGCATTGTCTCCGCCTCTGACCAACGAAAGCGATAAGCGCCCAGCGAGACCAGGTGGTCGATGCAGGCGAATGTCCGTTCGATCGACACCGGCAGAAACTCGAACGATAGTGCTGGGAGT
>CAUZDY010000082.1:0-8228 GCA_963578805.1 Vicinamibacteria bacterium
AGGCGGTACGGTAGGATGCGTCAGGTCGAAGGAGGTTCAGATGCTCGAGATCCTCATCATTCTTGTCATCGCCTTGATCGTGTTTGGGCCGATGCTGCTCAAGGCTCGGAAGAAGGCGGACGACTAACCCTTTCCGGTAAATGCTCGCGAAGGTTCAGATGCGACGACTATCCCTGATTACAATTGCGGTGATTGTGAGTAGTTGCGGGGGTGACAGCAGCCGCTAGGCAACGACGCATCCGCACCCATGAAAAACAGGAGAATAGATACACCGCATCACCTAACTTCTAGCTGGTCGGCGGTATGTGGGCGGGAAGTACTGGCACTGGAAACAAGCTATTTTTCTGAAGCCTTCTCCTGGTTTCTGGCACCCCTCAAAATGTTGGTCATGGCGTAGTTCCTCTCGTGACACGCATATTCGAACACCACATAATTGTCATCCTTCTGCCAAGGTAGAAGGAATGTCCAGGGTTTAGTCCACGTCGTCGGGTCGGTCAGCGTGGCTTCGTAGTTGATTGTCGTCGGATCGACTCGGGTAAAGCGTTCGACCAGATGCAAGGCCCCTTTCTGGACGCCTGCCGCGAACATGCCTTCCGTTCTGAACTCTTGCTTGTCGGTGAAATTGGTTGTGTCGACAATCAGTGTATCGCCTTCCCAATGGCCCCTTGAGTCTCCATTCCATTGCAAGATATTTTTGTTGACATGCGGGTGGTCACTCACAGGGATGATGCGAGTGTCCAACTGCTCGTAACGGAGGACCACCCACCCAGGAGTCTGCACAATCAACGTGCCGCTGTTATAGCCTTGTGGCAGTCGAGGCATCACGCGCGAGAGACACCGAGCGTACGTGGCGAGATCCGTCCATGAGTCTGGAGAGTCCGCGTGTGTCCGTGTGTACTCTGATCTTATGGCTCGTTTCTGCTCTGCCTCAGGTGTCAGCGGCGGAATCCTTCCATCCGGTGGATCCACAATAAGCGACGTTCGCGTGTTTCTAACGGGGTTCCGGATGTACCAGATTTCTCCGTAGGCCCGATTTAAATCGGCTTGCGCCCCTCCATCGCGGCGGTCCACACTGTTCCGTTGCAGACTGTTCTGCTCAAGTTCAGCAGCCTCGTCGTCTGTAAACACAGCTTTGTCAGATAATCCGCTGGGTCGTTCCAAGGGGGTCGTGCTCTGGTAGTCCCAGACACCCTGAAAGTCTGGAACACCCCAAGACGTCCGAGGTGAAGTCCACTCACCCGCAGCAGACGTTTGGCCCTGAACAGCGGTGACGACCGATAAGGAAATAACAACAACCGTGGTTAATATGGTACCGAGACATTGATCACTCATCTGGTTCTCCTACGCGCTCTTTCGACAGCATCCAGGTGCGCGCATCACGGCTCGGCACGCAATCACCTGAGCCCAACGCTTCGCCCGCGAAGCGTCAAGCCGGATCGTAGGGATTCTTAATCCCTCACGTATTTTGTCACGCCCTTCACACGCCCGCTGGCAACATCAGCGGGTTGTGCCTCCGCCGTGTAGATGTTGCCGGCGGTGTCGATGGCGATGCCTTCCCCCATGGCACCGTCGGGAGAACTCGGCGTCACGTGGGCCGGAATGAACACTGTCACCTGCCCGTCGGTGAGACTCCCGATGCGGATTCCTCTCTGCCAGCCCGGATGCCGTTGCGCATCCGATTCTGAGTCGGTCGTGTAGATGATGTCGTTCGAGTCGATGGCCAGCCCGCTCGTGCGGGAGAAGTTGGCGAATTCCTCAATAAACGCGCCCTGCTTCGTCAGAACCTGGAGACGATGATTGTGGCGATCGGCCACGATGAGTCGCCCTTGCGAATCGAACTCGATTGCATGTGGTGTCCGCAACTCGCCCTGTGCCGTGCCGCTGTTGCCGATACTTCGGAGAAATGATCCTCTTCTGTCGAACACCGAGACGCGACCGATCAGGTCGGGATCGGTCACGGGCGTGTGGCTTTCGGCCACGTAGATATCACCGGTCACCGGATCCGTGACGACGTCGGTCGGGTCGGTCAGTGCGTTGGGAGGATTACCCCTGACGCCTGGGGTGCCCAGTGTCATCAAGACCTTCCCGTCGGGACTGAACTGGACGACGACGCTACCCTTGTTACCTTCGCCCGGGAACATCTCGAGTTCGTCGGGGCTCGGCGTGCGTGCGTCGGCCACCCACACGTTACCGTCGCGATCGACGTGGATGCCATGTGGCCACACGAACATCCCCGCGCCGAAGCTCCTGATCTCTCTACCTGACTCATCAAAAAGATGTACCGGGTTTCCCGAACTGCCGAGGCAACCCGGAGACGTGTCTGGCGAGCACCGGTCAACGGCCCACACCGACCGGCCATCCAGGTCGATGGCTACGCCGTTGGAGCCGCCCCACGGTCGTTGCTCCAAGGTAAACTGCGCCCAATCCCGGATAACACGATAGGGATTTGCTCCGCTGTTGACGGGCTGGACGTTCTCCGTCTGCACGGTGCCTCCCTGCTGCTGCGTCTGGACGTTGATTCCAGGCAGCGCAACACCGCCAACGATGGTCAATGGAAACACCCAGAACCGCTGCCACCCGTTCAGGTGCATGGGCATGTCCTGCTCGGGCGCGCTCGTTCCGCCATATGACGTTCTGTAGTCACTTTTTCTGCGTGCTGCCGCGCTTCTTGGATCGGTCGCCACGGCTGGACCCACGTCGCTTCTCTTGTTCGTTCAGCCACGCTTGGCAGCGTTCGTAGCGTGGATGACCCTCTGCGAGACTCCTGCAGTACGCGATCCTTCGCCGTACATCGTTACCGGGCTTTTTGGATCGGTCGCCACGGCCGGTCCCACGTCGCTTCTCTAATTTGTTCAGCCACGCTTGGCAGCGTTCGTAGTGTGCATGACCCTCTGTGAGACTCCTGCAGTACGCGATCCTCCGCCGTACATCGTTACCGCGCCCTTTGGATCGGTTGTCGCCCCGACGGATATCCGAGATGCCGGTTACACCGTTACCCGCAAGCTTCAGCGTACCCGTTGATCCCAAGCTAGAAGAGGACACCCCCGGAGACATTCCAGTCGTTATCGTCGACGGGGTGGTGGGAAAGTTACCACCTTGGCATGCGATGGTTACACTGGCAAGGATTCCAACGGACCCCAGAGCCAGCCATCCTCTATAACTGAGTTTTTCGTTTCTCATGTGATCTCTTCTGTCATCCAGACGCCGCGCACCCACCTGAGCCGTGAGCTTGCCGCGTCATCTCTTCTCTCTGTCTCGCTCACGCTAGGCGACGGCCTACCTGCGGCGACGAGGTCCGTCAAAGGAAGGCTAGTAACATCACGATGAGTACAGTCGAAAGCACCCACCCCACGAGACACACACCGACTGCCCTGAAGGTGCTGCTGTAGTCCAGGGCCTGACGAATGGCAATCACCATGGCGACCAATAGCCAAATTTGGGTGAGACTCAAGACGAGAGGACCCACGCCGGGAAGGCTGCCGAAGACGCGAAGCAGACCCGGTGATTGGGCAAACGCCAGGGTTCGCATAAGCTGGCCGACGTCTGCGTGAGTTTGGGGTTCTGGCAATAGCCTGGTGCCAATGATGTAAGTCACGAAGGCCCAGGTAACCCACCCGATCAACGCCGCGATGCCGCCGAGAATGAACGAGCCAAGGCCTCCAGCTCCCAAGCCAATTGATCCGATCCCACCAGCGAGACTGGCTAGAAGCACGACTCCCGTAGCTTGGTTAGTAGCGTAGGTGTCGGCCTCCACTTCTTCATAGATATGCACGTCGAGCTTGGCCGCTCCGATCATCCGTTCTGTGAAGCTCGCCAGTTCACACCTCCTCTAGGTCAGGTTGTCCTCACCAAGCCATGATAGCCCAGGCCGAAGATTAACCGGTATCGACGATATTGTCGCTTGCCTCTGGTCGATCCCACCGCCGCGAAGTCTAACGCGAACGAAGCTCGCGGTTCTGTATCTCGTTGAGCAGTTGTTTGGTCGAAATGTGGCATCAAATTTAATGGATTTCCATGTAACCCCGATGTGTCCCAGCGTTACTGGTCAGCAAGAAATATCATGACGTGTGGGGTTTCAATTTTTTGCATGTCCGGCTGAATGTACCACTCGGAGCTCGACTCGTCGCCACCGTTTTCGACCGATTGTTATATGGTGATCCGTGTCGCTCGCTTGAGGAACGAAGCGGGCACCACGATGGTTTCGTGCAGGCCGTCAGGCGTGCTCCTGAAGACTCGGCAGCCCGGCGGTATCTGCTTTCAGACGACGCGGAAGTCATTGTTGCAACAGCGGAGGGCAGCGACGTACTACGCTAATCCCTCGTAACGGCGGGAGAGAACATGTCATTGTTCATCGTCCGACATCAGCACGCGCGCGAGCAGTGTCCCGCCGGAGACCCTGACATGGGCGCGATGCTGCTCAATCACTTAAGCCGCCCTAATGTCAGGCAGTACGGCGTGAAGATCCACGGTGAGGCCGTAGTGCAGGGTGAACACACGCTGTATCTCATCGTGGAGGCGGAGGACGAGCATCGACTGCGCGGATTTATGCAGCCGTTCGAACAGGCAGGTAGCCTCGATATCTATCCGGCGTCAACCTGTGCACGTGTGGTCGCTAGCGGTGGGTGCGGAGCAGAGCTCCCGGTGAGCAATGACGTGCCGGCGGTCGATCCGGAAGAAGCATGCCAGGATGCGCTCGACGCTGAACTCGTGGTTCACCGTGCACACCCGCTTAACTGTGAAACCCCCGTCCCGGCGTTGCTCGGTGGCGTCGTGATGCCGAATGCGCACTTCTACGTCCGTAACCACTTCCAGATCCCGAACCTCGACGCCGACGCACTCAGGCTATCCGTCGGCGGTCTCGTTGACCGGCCTCTCAGCCTCAGTCTGAACGACATTCGCGGCATGAAGTCTCAGACACTCTTCGTCACGTTGGAGTGCGCCGGCAACGGACGGTCGCTGTTCGATCCGGCCATTGAAGGCGAACACTGGAACCTCGGCGCGGTGAGTACCGCGGAGTGGACTGGCGTACCGCTGACCGAAGTACTCGATCAAGCTGGTGTGCAGGCGGGAGCCCAGGAGGTGCTATTTACCGGTGCCGATGGTGGGACCATCGACGACGGTGACCACCCCATCCGTTTCGAGCGGAGCCTGCAACTCGGTCAGGCCCGCGACGCAGAGGTGCTACTGGCTTACACGATGAACGGCGAGACTCTACCACTCCAGCACGGGTATCCATTGCGCGTCATTGTGCCGGGCTGGTACGCGGTGGCGTCGGTCAAATGGCTGACGGATATCCGCCTCATCGATCGGTCCTTCAAGGGTCACTACCAGACTCAAAAGTACTGGTACGAGTGGGAGCGCGACGGTGGTATCGTCCGAGAGCCGGTGACGCTACAGCACGTTCGGGCTCTAATCACTGACCCTGCACCGAACCAGGAAGCCAACCCTGGGCGTTTCACGATTCGAGGGTTCGCCTGGTCTGGTGCCGCACCGATCGCGCGCGTGGAAGTCAGCGTCGGTGACGGAGGCTGGCAGGAGGCACGTCTTGTTAGCGAACGCAAGCGTCACAGCTGGCAGGGGTGGGAGTTAATCACACGCCTTGAGGCCGACGAGCCGGGCATAACCACTGTGCGGGCCCGAGCGTTCGATCTCGCGGGCCGTAGCCAGCCGGAGCATGCCGAATGGAATCGGTTTGGCTACGGCAATAACAGTATCCACAGTGTATTGATCAAGGTGACGTGAGGGCCGGAAGCAATCAGCCGCGCATGTCTTCCAGCTCAACGTCGCGTTTAACAGCTTCGTCCGAGTAACCGACATGAAGGCGAAAATACCGCGGGGTACCCCGCATCGTCAGAACGTCTCTCGTAGCGGGGTGAAAGGGGACTTACTCTTCGAGGAAGAGACTCTTCGGGATCTTTGCTGAGACCAGTTGTGTCAGGTCGACGGCCTCAGCGATGTGGAAGTCGACACCGATGCCGGCCAGTGAGAAGGCTGCGGCTAGCGTGAGCCCTTTCTTCTCAACCAAGAAGTCGACGACCTCCTGAACCGCTTTACGTAACGCTCTGTCTAGGTCGAGATCAATTCCCATCATGATGTAATGCGTGTCGGTTTCAGCTCTGGGAGCAACAATCGTTTCACCCTTGTGTACGGTAAACCTGAAGACGCCCGTTAACGACTGTTCAATAGCATTGCCGCTTACCTCACCATCGCCTTGAGCCGAGTGCGGGTCTCCCACATAAAAACGGGCGCCCGGGTGAAAGACCGGAAGGTAAAGCGTTGCACCGGTTGTGAGATCCTTGACATCCATGTTGCCTCCGAAGGGGCCGGGCGGACGCGAAGCCTGTACACCGGGCACCGTTACGCCTGGCTGGCCAACCGTGGGATCTTCGGGTGCGACAGCCATGATGCCCATGAAAGGGGCGAGAGGCACGTGGATCGCCTCTGAGAACAGTGCGACGTCCCGCCCATCGACCGTCGCGGTTCGGATGAGATGCCGCTCCCGCAGGATGTCGAGCACCGGATCGTCGGGACGGGTTCCCGGGTAGCTTGAGCCGAACACACCGTTTGTCGGACCAGTGGTGGTGATCCCATACGGTACGCGCGTTTGGAGCCCAAGGATCTCGACCTCGAGTGTGTCGCCCGGTTCGGCGCCGTCGATATAGACCGGTCCAGTGATGACATGGCCACTGCGCCCATCCCTCGGCCGCTCCTCCCTTGATGCCCAGAAGTCGAGCACGTCTTGGAGTATCTCGTTAGGCTCCACGTCGAGCTCTGCAAGAGAGAGCCGAGGATGTGCTTCTTGGGTTGCACCCAAATGCGACAGGGTATCAATACGGACGGTCTCACCGGACTGGATCGTCAGAACAGGCGGTGCGTCTATTGGAAACCACCCCCACGTCAGCGTGTCAGGTCGTGAGGGGACAAAGTGGTCGTTCTGAAGCTCAACCGACATCGGTTCCCTGGTATCCACTAAGAACACAATGGTGACCGCCAAGAGTGTTGCCGCGCCCCAACGTTTTCGTCGAATTGATCTCTCACATTGCATGGCGAATGCCTCCAAGTCTAAACATTCAGAGCTTATCGCCATTTAGTGTGGACCGGGTACGTCAAGTTGTGCCAAAAGCTGTTTATGGCTGACCGTAGAAGGCCGGCTCTTGGAACACCCACAACCAGCACTTCGTACGCTATAAGCTGACTTTTTCCCCCACATGAGCGGAGCAGGAGACCGCAGTGAGTCATGGGGAGGGAGCACGGTCATACGGTAATACCGCGGCGCTGAAGCTACCGTGCTGGGTTGACTAGAACGCGATGTTCATGCCGGAGATGATATTGCGTGACGTTCCGAGGAGTAGACTGTTCGCGTCGTCTGGAGCACCTCGTGGGACGTCATCAGAATCGGAAGCGCAATCCTCCACCAGCCCTGCCTCCCCCCACCTTCACGCTCTGCGTCGCCCCATCTCCGGTCGGGAGTAGTACCGAAGCCCCTGCAAATTGAACGGTGGCCCCGATGCCGACCTGCTTCGTGAAGAAGAAGGCCACGTCACCGCCCACGTGAAAGCCCAGTTTCGACACACTGGCATCCGTGGTGGTAGCCGCGCTGAATGTCGCCGTATCGTATGGATAACTGTCGGTATAGCTGAAGTCGGTGATGACTCCCTGTGTGACCTGAAAGAATGATGGCCCGCCAAACACCATTACCTGCAGTCGGTCGCCGACAGGAAGGACGCCTCTGACCTGGACGTGAATGGCCATCTCTTCTCGCTTCAACTCCGTGGCTTCTCCGTTCACCGAGCGTGGCTGGTTAAAGAAGAACGGGTGGGGAACGGTGGCGCTCAGAGACGCTGGAGTCACCACTGAGAAGCGGCTCACTCCGACGCCGACGCCCAGTCGTCGCCACACAACACCTCCCGCCGCGACATCGAAGGCTACGCCGCTGCCCACAGCGTATTGTGTGTCGAAGCGTCCATCCTCGGCGTTCTCGCGCTTGACGGTGCTATCGCTGAAATCATTGCTCGTGAGTTGGTAGGCCCCGTTCACGACGACAAAGCCTCTGGGGGCTGGTGCGGTTTGAGCAGAGACCCGTGGTTGTACGGCGAAGAAAAAGACGCTGACGAACAGGGTACTCAGAAGTAATCGTGTCAGCGTGGATTGGCCTTTCCGCGTTGGCTTCATGATCTGTACCTCTCGCGACTTTTCCTCAATGGATATGAATATGGCGGCATAGATTG
>CAUZDY010000083.1:0-8114 GCA_963578805.1 Vicinamibacteria bacterium
GACCGACGAGTGGCACTACGAGTGGCAGGTACCGGATGGGACGGGGTCGGCCACGATCCTTAGTCGCGCATCGGACGACAGTGTGAACCTGGAGACTCCAGAAGAAAATGTGACGGTTACCTACGGGTCACGCGATTAAGGGAGTGCTATGAATTCGCCTAGGCGTGTGTGGCGCAGTGGTGTGGCCGGCATCGGCTTACTGGTGGCATTTTCTCCTGGGCAAGCAGAGGCGCAAGCTACGGATCCGTGTGCCGAACCGGCCAATGGGGTCATTGCCGAGAACTGTAAGCCAGGGAATCCGTCGACCGAGTGGGATGTCAACGGTGCGGGGGATCTCACCATTCAAGGCTTTTCGACTGACATCAGTTACAGCTTTGGCGAGACCGCGCAGTTCAAGATCGACACCGATTCTGCGGACTACAGGGTAGACATCTACCGATTGGGGTATTACGGGGGGGATGGAGCACGTTTTGTGGAAACGGTGCGCCCGTCTGGGCCATTGCCGCACCAGCAACCCGATTGCGCGATCGACTGGGACGTGCGGTTGTATGACTGCGGCACGTGGGCAGTATCGGCGTCGTGGGAGATCCCAGAGGATGCTGTGTCAGGTGTCTACATTGCCCGACTTGTACGCCAGGACGGAGACGTCACGTGGCGTGTCGATCACGGTCGAGGGTCTGAGAGGCCGCCTGGAGAAGGGCCGCATGCCTACGGGTCACTCGGACTCGGCCAGCTGCGGAACCCGATCAAGGAACCGAAAGCCAGTCACATCGTATTCGTGGTACGGGATGATGCGAGTCAGGCGGAGGTCGTCATGCAGACGTCCGATCCGTCATGGGTGGTGTACAACCAGTATGGGTTAGGTAGCTCCTACCGGGGTTTCACCGAGACCGGTGAATCGGTTGGCGGACGGAACGCCATAGCGGCGAACAAATTGAGCTACAACCGACCGCTCATGAACCGAGACTTTAGCTCTATAAACCAGCTCTTCGATGCGGAGTATCCGTTAATCCGGTGGCTGGAACGAAATGGGTTCGACGTGACCTATATTTCTGGATTGGATACGCACCGCTATGGGGAACTGCTGCAGAACCACAAGCTGTTTATTTCCGTGGGGCACGACGAGTACTGGTCGGCAGGGCAGCGACGGAATACAGAGGCCGCACGGGAGGCGGGGGTCAATCTGGCCTTCATGAGCGGAAACGAGGTGTTCTGGAAGACCCGGTATGAGCCGAGTATCGACGGGACGAATACGCCGTTACGGACAGTGGTCATCTACAAGGAGTCGCATAGCAAGCAGGACGAAATCGGCGAGAACCAGCTGACTCAAAAGACTGATCCGCTGCCGGATGTGTGGACAGGGACCTGGCGTGATGGAAGTGCAGCCAATCCGGAGGGGCCGCAGCCAGAGAATGCGTTAACGGGGCAGATTTTTACCGTGAACGGGAATCGGCAAGATCCGCTGCATGTGCCTGCTGAGTACGGCAAGTTGCGCTTCTGGCGGAACACTGAGGTGGCCGAGCTTGAGGCGGGAGAGCGTGTGGTGCTCGCCAACGGCACTCTGGGTCACGAATGGGATGAAGACGTGGATAACGGGTTTCGCCCGGCCGGGCTGATCCGAATGTCGGAGACGATCGTCGATGGGGTGAGCTTCATCATGGACTGGGGAGAGACATACGACTCGGGCACGGCAACGCACGCCCTGACGTTGTATCGGGCGGAGAGTGGAGCGTTGGTGTTTGGCTGTGGGTGTGTGCAGTACACCTGGGGGTTGGACAATTTTCACGACCATCCGACATCGGTAGCCGGCCGCAGATTGAACCCACACTCGTCCCGTCTCAATCCTGACCCGTATGGACCGGAACGGACCATTCAGCAGGCAACCGTGAACCTGTTCGCGGACATGGGCGTGCAACCAGCGAACCTGCAAGACGACCTTGTCCGGGCGACGGCTTCGACCGACACGATGGCCCCGCAATCAACAGTGGCATCACCGGAGGATGGCGCGACCGTGTCGGGTGGCCTGGTGACGGTGACGGGGTCGGCCACCGACCGTGGTGGTGTGGTTGCAGGCATTGAAGTATCGACCGACGGTGGCGCCACGTGGCATCCGGCCATGGGGACCGACGAGTGGCACTACGAGTGGCAGGTACCGGATGGGACGGGGTCGGCCACGATCCTTAGTCGCGCATCGGACGACAGTGTGAACCTGGAGACTCCAGAAGAAAATGTGACGGTTACCTACGGGCCACGCGATTAAGGGAGTAGGGGAGTAATAGATGAGTGTTCGATCGGTTACGGTAGGGTTTTTCGCGATTGCCCTGATCGGGTGTCTGACGGAGGGTGCCGCGCTGGCACAGCAGGCGGTGTCGGAGAGTTGGACCGCGCCACGGGCACCCGATGGAAAGCCTGACCTGCAAGGGATCTGGGACTTCTCCACGCTGACCCCCTTAGAACGCCCCGATGAGCTTGCGGCGAAAGCGTTTCTGACGGAAGAGGAAGCAGCGCAGTACATTCAGCAACGGATCTACAGTGCCAATGCCGATCGTCGTGACGGCATTGGAACCGAAATCCGACCGGGCGAGGACACCGATGTCGCACTGGCCTATAACGACTTCTGGTATGACCGAGGTACGACCGTTGTCGGTACCAGACGGACGTCACTGATTATCGATCCGCCCGATGGAAAGCTTCCACCCCTGACCGCGGAAGGGCAAAAGAGAGCGAGTGCCTTGGCAGCGTTTCTGAAGCAGGGAATCCGCGGTCCGCTTGAGAGCGCCAGGACCCGTCCGGTACGCGAGCGCTGCATCTGGTGGGAAAGTACGGGTCCGCCACTTGCGCCGAACGAACTCGGCGCAGGAAGCCTAGGTGCTTACAATGCCAATCTCCAGCTCGTCCAAAACGAGGACCATGTTGCGATTGTCACGGAAATGATTCATGACGCGCGGATCATCCCTCTGGACGGCCGTCCCCATCTGCCATCGTCGATTCGGCACCTGCTCGGAGATTCCCGTGGCCGTTGGGAAGGTGACACGCTGGTCGTCGACACCACGAATTTCATGAGCACGGAGGACTTTATCGATCCGGGTGCGTCCTCTGACCAGGTGAACTACAGAGGAAGACGGAGGAACATGCATTTAACTGAGCGCTTGACGCTCATCGATGCTGACACACTTCGCTATGAATACACGGTGGATGATCCAATGACGTGGACACGGCCGTGGACGGGGCAGCAGTTCCTCACGAGAAGCAAGACACCACTCTACGAGTACGCCTGTCACGAGGGAAATATCGGCATCGCGGGTGTCCTCGCTGGGGCTCGCGCCGCTGAATAGGCGGCCGATGGTGTAAATAGGAGACCCAAGTTAGGAGGTCGGCGAGATGACTATTCGATCGATGACCGCAGGTTTAGGCGTAATTGCGTTAATCGGGTGCATGACGGAGGGTGCCGCGATGGCACAGCAGGCGGTCTCGGAGAGTTGGACCGCGCCACGGGCACCCGATGGAAAGCCTGACCTGCAAGGGGTCTGGAACTTTTCCACGTTGACCCCCTTAGAACGCCCCGATGAGCTTGCGGCGAAAGCGTTTCTGACGGAAGAGGAAGCAGCGGGGTATATCCAGCGACGGATCGAGAACGCCAATGCTGATCGACGCGATGGCGCCGGAACCGAACGCCGACCAGGCGAGGACACGGACGTTGCTCGGGCCTATAACGACTTCTGGTATGACCGAGGTACGACCGTTGTCGGTACCAGACGGACGTCACTGATTATCGATCCACCCGATGGACAACTTCCTCCCCTGACCGCAGCAGGGCAGAAGAGAGCGAGCGCCTTGGCGGAATTCTTAAGACAGGGTGTTCGCGGTCCACTCGACAGCGCCAAGACCCGTCCGGTACGCGAGCGCTGTATCTGGTGGGAGAGTGAGGGGCCGCCACTTGCGCCGATGGGTGCCTACAACGCCAACCTCCAGCTCGTCCAGAATGAGGACCATGTTGCAATTGTCATGGAGATGATTCATGACGCGCGGATCATCCCTTTGGACGGCCGTCCCCATCTGTCGCCGTCGATTCGGCACGTGCTCGGAGATTCCCGTGGCCGTTGGGAAGGTGACACGCTAGTTGTCGATACCACCAATTTTTCGAGTTTGGAGGACTTCATTGCCCCCGGCGGGTACACGGACCACACCGACTACAGAGGAAGACGCAGGAACATGCATTTAACTGAGCGCTTGACGCTTATCGATGCTGACACACTTCGCTATGAATACACGGTGGATGATCCAACGACGTGGACACGACCGTGGACAGGACAGCAATTCCTCACGAGGATCGGCACACCGCTCTACGAGTACGCCTGTCACGAGGGAAATCTCGGCATCGTCGGCATTCTCTCCGGGGCTCGCGCCGCTGAGCAGGCGGCTGATGGCGAGAGTCGGGGGCCCAAATAGGACGTCGGCGAACCGACGCGAGGGTTGCCGTCGTCATCGACGTGTTGCGTGCGTTTTCCACCGCGTGCGTGGCATTTGAGCGGGGCATCAAAGCTATCGTGCTTGCACGGGACGAGGACGTGGCGTTTCAGCTAAAGCGCGAATGCCCCACCTACCTGCTCGTCGGTGAGACAGATGGTCGCCCAATCGAGGGATTTGATTTCGGCAATTCACCGACGGAGCTGTCTTCCGCTGATATCGACGGAAGGGTCCTTATCCACAAGACAACAGCCGGGGTACCGGCGGCTCTCGGCGCTCTGGACTACGACCGCGTCTTCGTGACAGGACTCATGACCGCTAAAGCCACCGCCTCCCACGTCGGACAGTTAGGTGCCGTCCAATACATTCCGTCAGATCCGCTTGGCGATGAAGATATCGCGTGTGCCGAATATATGCAGGGCGAGATCGCGCTAGACCAGGTGCGAGATCGAGTCGTCGCCAGCGGTGCAGCCCAGAAATTTCTTCAAGACGAAGTGCCCGCCTTTCCGCGCTCAGACCTCGAGATCTGCCTCCGAGAAGCGGCCACGAGATTCGCGATGGAGGTGCGGGTGGGCGATAGCCCCATCGTCGAGAAGGTGAATCTCTGAACGTCTGAGCGTTCAAACGATGCAGGGCACCTGGGCAGCTGCATAAATAACCTTATAAATATGGGACTGTGCAGATGTCGATCGGTCACACATGCAGATTTTCTACAGCCAGAATCAGATCCGGGAGGTAGAATGCCTCAGACTCTGAGCGCCAAGAGTCTAGTCGGGAGAACTTAATGATTCGCTGCTATTCGATTGTGAGCGTACTCGCCGGGACACTGCTGGTTCCGACTGCCATGTATGGGCAGGCATCTGGTCCCCCCGAAACACCGGTTCCGACAGTCCGGCCAGGTGTCTGGCGAATGGCGGGGAACACACCGTGCTTGGACCCTTACGGAGGCGTCTACGAATGCCCACCACCCCCTACGACAGTCGCGATTCGGGCCGGCCGATTGTTTGACAGTCTCGCTGGCCAGTTAGTGACGAACCAGGTCGTAATTATTGACGGTCAGCGAATCGCGGAGGTCGGTCCCGAGAGTAGCGTCACGATTCCGCCCGGCACACCAGTGATCGACCTGAGCCAGGCGACGGTGCTGCCCGGGTTTATCGATACGCACACACATGTCTTTAACACTCGTAGGGACATGACGTCTGACCAGTCGATGCTCATCGCGGTAGGGCATGTGAAGACCGACCTGATGGCCGGGTTCACCTCCGTGCGGGACATGGGCTCCCACGGAAACGGCTTCCAGGACGTCGAACTTCGCGATGCCATCAATCACGGGTATGTGGAGGGCCCTCGGATGCTGGTGTCGGGGCGGCGACTCGGATGGGGCGGAGACGAACCTACATTCGAAGCATCGGATAACGAACTCGGCGATATCGTGGTGCGGTCAGCGGAGAAAGGACCTGCCGCCGTACGTCAGGCATTAACGGCTGGCTCGGAGCATATAAAGCTGTCGACATCGAGGGGGTACACATTCGATGAGAACGGCAAGCTACACTACGGGTCTCCGGTCTGGCCGCTGGGTGTTCTGCAGGCGGTCATTGATGAGACGCACAAACAGGGCTACAGAGCGGGGTGCCACTCGCTTGGCGGCCAAGGACTCACCGACGCTATCACCGCAGGCTGCGATAGTATCGAGCACGGGTATAGCCTGACTCAAGAGCATTGCAGCATGATGGCGGAGAAGGGACTGTTCTTCGATCCAACAATTGTCCGCTACACCGAGCCGTATATGGACGACAACGACGAGAAGAACACCGGGGGCCAGTTTCAGATCCGTCCTATCATCGAAAAGAACGCTCGGATGTGTATCGCGACGAAGGGTGTCAAGACGGTTGTTGGCACCGGGGCCGAGGGTTCTACCTACGCGCATGGAACCCAAGGACTTGAGTTCGTTGCGCTGGTCAGGCAGGGCGGAATGACGCCGGTGCAGGCCCTGCAGGCCGGGACCGTCAATGCCGCCGAGCTGATGCAGTGGGAAAATCACGTGGGTTCGATCTCGAGGGGCAAGTTCGCCGACATCATTGCCGTTTCCGGCGATCCGTTGGAAGACATCACGGAAACTCGTCGGGTAAGATTCGTGATGAAGGGTGGAATGGTCTACAGAAATGATCTGATTCCAGGGACAACGGGGTCGATGACGAACAGCACGACTCCATAGTTCGCTACTAATTACGCTGATCTGTACCGAGTTTATCGATAGTCCTTATAACCTAAACGTAGGAGGTTTGTTATGAAACGCTCACTCGCTTTTGGCGCAATGTTTCTCCTTATCGGGCTGATGGCCGCGCAACCTTCAACCGAGGCAGTTGGTCAATCCAGCAGCGACGGGTGGATGACACTGCTTGACGGGTCCACGCTGGATGGGTGGAATGTTCTCGGCGACGGCAGTTGGAAACTCGCGGACGGTGCGGTCGAAGGCGACGGTGACGTCGGCTTTCTCGTGACGGAGGATTCGTACGGCGACTTTCAGCTGACGATGGAGTTCTGGATTGAGGCCGCAGATTCCAACAGTGGTGTGTTTATTCGCTGTGCGGACCCAAACGATGTTGGAGCTGTGAATTCCTACGAGGTCAACATTGCCGACATGCACGAGAATCCAGACAATCGGTCGGGAGGTATCGTGGGACTGGTGGGACCGTCGCAGGCTGTCTCAACGGGCGGAAAATGGAATACGTTTGACATCACCGCCCGCGGCGGCAAGCTGACGGTGGTTCTCAACGGCGTGACTACAGCAGACGCTGAGGACGGCACGCATGCGAGCGGGCCGATCGCCTTGCAGCACCGCGCCGGGATGGTGAAGTTTAAGAATATCCGGATTCGGAAGCTCTGATCCCTCGCTTGAGAAGTGCTGGGGATCGTTCCAGTTCTTTTCTGAGTTCTGGGACACCACCCTGTTGAGGTGTTCCAGGGAATTAACTGGAAGGTTGAGTTCGGGATGATGACTCACGCACGTCCTGTGCACTCAAGGAGAAGACAGATGCTCCACAGACTAATCGTTACGGTTGGCGTTTTCGCCGTTACGCTCGGGCTCGCGCCACCGGAGCTAGCTGCCGGCCAGTCGAATGGGTTGGATGCAAAAACGTTTCAGACGCCCTGGGGTGACCCCGACCTACAGGGGATTTGGGCAAACGATGTCAGTACGCCACTGCAGCGCCCGAGTCGGTTCGCCGGAAAGACGGAGTTAACCGAGGAAGAGTTATCCGCCTTTACCGTGGAGCGGCAGCAGTCACGCGAGAATCGTGACCGTCGCGATAATGCAGAGGGGGCCGTCACCGATGTCGGTCGAGCGTATAACGCCTATTGGTTCCCGGTACCCGGTGCGGCGATTAGCCGCACCTCGTTAATCGTCGATCCGCCCAACGGAAGAATCCCGGCCTTTACACCGGAAGCATTGGAGCGATTTTCTGCCTGGGCCGCGACGAAAGGGCGAACGGGGAGCGCCGCCTCACCGGCGGGGCGTGCAGAGGGTCTGGTCGACGGAACCGAGGGTGGGGTCGACGGCCGAGGCCAGCGTGCGGATCACCCGGAGGACCGCCGTCTCTCCGAGCGGTGTCTCTTCTGGGGGACGGGGCTGCCCAGGCTGCCTGGTG
>CAUZDY010000084.1:0-8049 GCA_963578805.1 Vicinamibacteria bacterium
ACTTCGCGCCGAGACCAGTGATTTGTGTTTACCCGGGCACATGTTTTTCTGAATGAATCAGAAAAGTGTCATTTTGTCGAGGCAACTAGTCGAAATAACTAAGGTCCCCTGACCCCCAGTTCTACAGACAACTGTCCCAATACGTTAGGAGACGTCTGTGCCTGAGAACATTCGGCAAAACAAATTCCAGCGTAGTCAACAAAATCCGTTCGCATCCATTCGTTAAGCTGTCAATTTATCTGCCAGAAACCATTCTGTCGAAAGCGTCCCACATAGCAAGATTGGCGCGTCATTTCTGAAAACTGGTCGCCTCTCGTGTACCCTGCGGGTATTCAAGGATGCCGGAAAAGCGCTGAATGAGGCGGCGGGCGGTTCCACGGGGACGGGATCGGTTAGGTGCGTGCGGTTTGATTCTCTATTGACAGGTAACCCGCCCTGCGTTCCCAACGAAAACCAAAGCGGGATCACTCGTTCTAGAACTGAAACAGTCGCGTCGTTTTAACCACGAACCCGCGATTCCTGAGTTGCGAGAAGCGATCTGGTGTGAAGGGATCGATGTCGCGGTTCTCTGTGTAGACCACGAACAGCTCGCTGCCAGGGCTGTATTCCCAGCGCAAGCGGAGGTTGTTGCCCCACGTGTCGCTGTTGGAGTCGTATTGCACTAGCCCGCTGAAGAACATCCGTGGGGTGAACGTGTAGTTGAATCGAGTGCCAATTAGATTCGTATTGAACGATCCCTCCGGCAGATCGACCCAGTTGAACGAAATAGCAGGCTCGAGCGAGACCTTGTCG
Source organism: Vicinamibacteria bacterium (assembly GCA_963578805.1). Classification (GTDB taxonomy): domain Bacteria; phylum Acidobacteriota; class Vicinamibacteria; order Vicinamibacterales; family UBA8438; genus CAUZIB01. The sequence continues at coordinate 793 of CAUZDY010000084.1, forward strand.
TGCAAGCTAAGACGTCCGCGGTTATAGGCGAGCGTCCTGACGTTGCCGCTCCAGAAGTCGCCAGCCATGAACGAGACATTGCCGTAGAACCGTCGCTGGGACCCGAACGAATAGGAGACCTCAGCATTCGTAAAATCGTAGCCCCCAAGTGGTAGCGTCACGCCGTCCGCTATCTTGAACGGCTCCACCAGTAGCTCGTAGTTGTTGGTGAGGTTCACGCTAAAACGGTCGCTGCTCTCAAACTCCGTATCGAACCGAACATGTCTAGCGCGCGTCTCGAGCAGGCCCCGATCAGCGGTGTTGAAGTAGTCGATTTGACCCCCGAACGTGAATTGCCGAACGAGCTCATTCGACACCGGCCGCGGGCTGAAGCGTCCCGACAGGGTAGTGAGGCGAAAGTTGTCACGCCGGACGAAACCTACCTCCGGAATGAAGTTGTCTTCCACGACAAGGTGATTCGCGGTCAGACCGTAGCGGTCGCCGTTGTAGTCAAACCGGGCCTGGTAGCTCCGATCCTTCTCCGTCAAGCCGGGTGTCTTGGTTTGGGCAAAGTATGTGACCGCGCTGATGTTGTCATAGAACGAGAACGTTCCATCAATCCCGTATGCCTGGTTCATCCCGTCACCGGCGAGCGACACGGAACGATTGGTGAAGATCCCCCCGACACTGCTTCGACGGAAGATGTCACGCTTGACACGGAAGACCGTAAAGTTGGTCGACTCCGTGCCGGTCCCCAGCGACTCGTCGTTTTGGATGCTCACAGCCCCGATGTCGAACGGTCCGGCCTTGCCGGTTATACGCGCACCACCAATAATTGGAACAATTTCACCGCTCTCCATACCAATGCGCCGGCTAAAAAAGATCGTTGGCCTATCGCCGCCGCCGTACCGCCTACCACCACCACTGGGGCGACGCTCATTGCGACGGCCAATCGAACTACCCTGCGCGAAATCGAAGATCCCTCTTCCCTCGAGGAAGAAATCACGCTTCTCGGGAAAAAACAACGAGAAGCGGGTCAGGTTGACCTGCTGCTCGTCGACTTCAACCTGCGCAAAGTCGGTGTTGTAGGTGAAGTCAGCCGTCAGGTTCTGCGTGATGCCGTATTTAACGTCGAGACCGAGATCGCCGTCCCTGGCATGCCGTCGATCGGACTTGACATCCGTCGTCACGCCGCCGACCCCGTACGGCTTAATCTCAATGTTCTTGCCTGCCTCCGGAACCTCAAGATCGGTCAGTGTCGGAGCAGAAGACACGCGAAAGATGCCGCCCCACTGACCGAACGAGATCGGGACAGACGAGATATGCGTAAACTCGTTTTTTCGACGGATATTCCTACGAATCTGGAGCCCCCAAACCTGGGATGAACCGGGCCGATACCGCAGTGACCTGAACGGAATCTCCATTTCGAGGGTCCAGCCACCTTGGAACCGGCCGGTTTGCACGTCCCAGACCGGGTTCCACTCGTTGTTCGGGTTGCCTTCGTTGGTGATCTGGAACTCGCCAAACCCACCGGCCGCATTGGTGTAAAATCCGACGCCGTTGCGATGGTCGTAGAAGGTATCGAGCATTAGTGCGAAGATGTCGTTCTGTCTCCCTTGGGTGGTGTCACGGCGCATCTCATTCATGACCCACTGGCTCGGGGGTGCAGAATCCCAGACGCGGCCCGACACATAGAGGTTGGTCTCGTCGAACATGATCCAGGCTTCTGTTTCCTCGGTGGCGGGCGCCCCTTCATCCGGAAACTGCTGAACGAAATCTGAGATCGGAGGAACGGTTCCGTAGACTGGCTCGTCCAGTCGACCATCGACCCGAATGCCTCGATCCAGTCTGATCGCACGAATCGTAGCTCGACCAACAGCATCTCGGTTGATGACCTCGGGTGAAACCGGAGGAGGCGGACCATCGATCAGGGCGAGCATTGCCTCACCACTTGTGTTCACGGTCGACCGAATAGCCTCGGCGCCACTCGGAACACCAGCTACCGCCGCGGGATCAGCCGCAGGCACAGGAGCCGCCACGGGTGACGGCTGAGCCTCGGGTCTCTGGCTGGCCGGGATCGCAGGGTGGGCGGGACCGACAGAGCTGTCTAACGCTACGCCGCCCATGGCGCCGTCCATCAATTGCCTGTAAACATGGTCCTGCAACTCGAACAGGTTGGCCATGGCCCCGTCGACCTTCGCAGAGCGAGCAATCTGGCCGCTCGGCACTTTGACCAGCCTGGCCGTGATCCGGATCCGATCGCCTAACCGTTGATAGCCACCGCTGATCAGCCAGCTGGCTCCGACTCGACGCCACAGCTCCGTGAGCGTAGCGTCGTCGTCTGACACTGCATCCTGAGGTAGGTCGCCCAACACATTGTCGACCCATTCGCGACCGATGACCGAAACCCCAGGTTTAGCATGCAGGTCCGCTATGAGGGTCTCGGCGATACCCACACCGATCCAGGCATCGCCCGCCTCACCAGTGATATTGCGCAGTGGGAGCACAACAACACGATCGGCGCTCAAGTCCGCCGGCAGTCGCGGCGTGCTCCCTTGGGCCCAGACGGTCCCGGCGAAAACAAGTAGCAGGTGCGCTACTGTCAGTGACCGATAACTGAAATAATTGAGCATGCCTGGTGTACCAATGAATCGAGCACTGTCACGTTAACGACCGCAGGCACCTGACAGTCAAGCGATGCCTGTACGATCGAATACGACTCGTCGACTCTCACCTGGTTTATTTTCTGCTTTTGTCGGCTGCCGCAGCAGACTTTTTCGTGGCGCGAGTGTCGACCATGAGGTTAGTCATACCGTAATTTTCCTCTTGACATGCGTACTTGTATATCTATTAATCAGTTTTCGTTAGAGGGTACGCTACCGCCTAAGGCCTCGTGAACGTCATCGGATCGGTGACCGTAACCTCGTAGTTGATCGTGTCCGCGTCACCATGCTTGAAGCGTTCAACTAAATGCAGTTCGTCGCCAAATCCTCTAAAGTTTGTCGTGGTCGAAAAGTCGGTTGTGTCGAAGACTAGCGTATCACTCTCCCAGCAGCCCAGAGGGTCCCTCAGTCAAGGGCGGATACCAGGTCAGACATACGGACGACCGTCTGAGAGAATGCTGTGAGGTTGGTGACCATTTCCATGAAAATCACTACGTCACTGGGAGTCTGCAAGATCTGAAGGTTGAACCGCCCGCCACACCGCGCTAGGCTGGACCTGTCGTGGTCTAGGGAATGGCAAGTTGAACCTGTTACCGTGGAACCGCGTAAGTTCTCGCGAGTTCACGTCTCAAGACCGTGGCACACATGGGAGATTACAGATGACTAAACCAGGTCTCACTGCGTTGTTCACAATTGCTATCGTCTTCTCGCTTACTCCTCAGCCAGTTACCGCGCAGTCCGCAGACAACACGATGCCGATGCGCACACCGGACGGCCAACCCCACATTTCCGGTACTTTTACGTTCCGGACGATCACGCCGTTCCAGCGGCCCGAGCAATTTAAGGGACAAGAAACCCTCGGTAGCGAAGAGGCGGCTGCCTTCGAGGCAGCTGAACGCACCCGGCAAAATCGTGACCTCTTCGACCCGGAAAGGGGCTCAGGTAACTACGCTCCGCGAGCAGAAGGCGGAGTGCTCTCCTACAACGAGTTCTGGTACGAGCGGGGAGTCGAGTTAACCTCCGACAAACGAACGGCACTGGTTGTTGACCCAACAGACGGGCGACTGCCGCCACGCACCGAAGCCGCGGTCAAGGCCGCAGCGGTCCGGCGTACCAACCGCGAAGAACACCGCTACGATTCATATGAAAACCGCAGTACGGGCGACCGCTGCCTCATGGGCTTCAACGCGGGTCCGCCAATGCGGTCAAGTGCCTACAACAACAATGTAATGATCTTCCAGTCACCGGGTTATGTGACGATCCTCAACGAGATGGTGCACAACGCTAGGGTTATCCCGATCGGTGACACCGCGCGTCCACCGTTTTTGCAGTACAGCGGTGTGTCCAGAGGTCACTGGGAAGGTGAGACATTGGTCATCGAGACCGACCAATTCCTCGGTGGTAGCAGCGGCCTCACCTCAACAGACATGCATCTGATCGAGCGACTCACTCGGCTCGACCCAGATACCGTCGCCTACGAGTACACCGTCACGGACCCCACTGTGTATACCGCTCCGTATACCGTGACGATGCCGTTACGGCGAACCGATGGACCCCTATTCGAATACGCGTGTCACGAGGGGAACATCGGCCTCTATGGCATCCTTGCTGGGGCGCGGCGTTTCGAGAGTCAGGGGCAGGAGCTACGTCCCTGACCCGACGGGCCAGTTGCCTAATAGCAAGTGAACGTTACGTTGGCGAGGCGAGTCAGGCTAACCCTCCGCGCAGACGACTGCAGCCTAGAAAGTGCAATAACTCTACGACGAGGAGACGTACCTCATGACGAAAGTATTGACAAAACGTGCGTTGATTAATACTGCGATTGCAACACTGGGCTGTACGGTAACCGTTATTTGGGCACAGGAGACTGACCCAACAGACGGTAAGGCGGCGTATCGTTTTGAAGAGCTAGCTGACGGCGTGTTCTTCGCGACGGGCACCGGAGTTATGACAACGATGAGCAACTCCATGGTGATCGTCAATGAAGACCACGCGATGCTTGTCGATACAAGTGTTACGCCTGCGGCTGCTAGAAAATTGGTGTCAGAAATCAAGGAGGAGATAACCGACAAACCAATCCGTTACGTGTTCAATTCTCACTACCATTTCGATCACGCGCATGGAAATCAGATCTTTGATGATGATGTTGAGATTATTGGCCATAACTATGTACGGCTGCAGCATTTAGCGAAGCCATTAATCCAACGGACTAATCGGACATTTTCGGCTGCTATTCCGCCACAGATTGAAAAACTTAAGGAACAAATTGCTAGTGAATCTGACGCAACTAAACGCGGACAGCTAGAGTTTGACCTTCGGGTTACGCAGGCGCATTGGAATGCTCTTCAAGAGACAGAAATTAAAGCTCCGAACATCACATACAGCGACCAAATGACCCTCGTCGAAGGCGGCCGAGAAGTACAGTTGCGTTTTGTGGGACGCGGTCATACCGGTGGGGACACTATGGTTTTCCTTCCCGAAGAGCGCATTGTGTTCACGGGAGATTTTTTTCAAGGAAGTCCGGGGGCACATCGGATGCCGTACATGGGTGATGGTTTTGTGAATGAATGGCCCGCGAGCCTTGAGAACCTCAAAGGACTTGATTTTGATCTTATGGTGCCAGGGCATGGCGAACCGTTTCGTGATCGGCAGCAGATTGACGATCTCAAGAGCTTTATGCGCGATTTATGGACGCGTGTTTCTGATCTTCGTTCAGAAGGTTTAAGTGCGGAAGAGGCAGCGCGTCGTATTGACATGAGCGAGTACGTTCCCATGTACGGAGCGAGGGCAGATAACATTGACCCGCGTGCGGTTCTCAGAATTTATGAAGTGCTGCAGATTCAACACCCCATGTAGTGTCGCTCGAGGACGGTAAGCTTGGTGTGAAGCAGGTTCAATACTTCACAGAATCGGCATCACTCAGTGAGTTTCTGTGACCAGGCCTCGCTCCCTTTCCCCGACGCCCTCCTAATCAGACGAGTGCCTGTTTTGGAGTGGAATGTGGCATTTGCTAGCCACTAGTTCAGCGGTGGCGTCGCAACCGGTGGCTTTCGGATCTCGGCCGCCTGCTCGAATGCGTACGCGAGCCTGAACAACTTTGGCTCGCTCCACTCCTCGCCGAGTAACTCGATGCCGATCGGCACTCCGACCGGCGCCGTTGCGGTGGAAGCCGAGAATCCCCCAGGAAAGGTAATGGCGGGAAAACCAGTCCCATTCGAGAGTACGCCGTTCCGCTCGCGCTGGGGCTCTCCGATCGGCGCAACCAGTCGACGCTGATGGGGGTAGAGGATGGCATCCAACCGATGATCCGCCATCGTAATCATGATTGCCTGGCGCAGGCTCTGGCGGCGAAGGAGCCGCCGCTGGTATTCCGGATCGTTTAAACCATCCACCACTCGCTCATCCGCTTCGAGGCTCTCCCGAATCGCCCCGTGGAACGTGCCGCGTCGGATGAACTCGCTCAAGGTTCTCACTGGCGCTCGCGACCCCAAGCTGGCTAGGTACGCATCGAATACGATTTTCCCTTCGAAGCGGGACACCGCGAGGTCGCGCGTCAACTCGTCGAGATCGGGGATGCGGATCTCGACCGTCGTGGCACCGAGCGCCTCCATCTGCCCGACGGCGGCTTCGGTGACGGCGTTGACTTCTTCATGCACGGCCTCGGTGCCTAAGAAATCGACAAGAAGGCCGATGCGAGCACCGTCGAGACCATCGCGATCGAGCGAATCCACATAGCTCTTCTGGATTTTTCCGAGGCTGAAGGCGGTGATCGGGTCGTTGGGGTCGTAACCAGCAATCACGTCGAGCATTCGGGCCGCGTCTTCCACCGTGCGAGTGATCGGGCCGGCTGCGTCCTGGGTCGTACTCAGCGGAATGATACCGTCTCGGCTGACGAGCCCGCGTGTTGGTCGAAGACCGACCAGGCTTTGCGCGGAAGCCGGCGATCGTATGGACTGGCCGGTATCACTGCCAGTGCCAATCGTGGCAAAGTTCGCGGCGATGGCCGCTCCCGTACCCCCACTGGAGCCACCCGGTGTGCGGGTCAGATCGTACGGGTTTTTCGTCTGACCCCCGAGTGAGCTGACGGTGGTCCCACCGCGAGCAAGTTCGGTCAGATTGACCTTCGCGAGGACGAGGGCTCCGGCGGCTCGCAACCGCTCAACCACAAAGGCGTCGTCCACCGGAATGGACTCCGCTAGTGTCACCGCACCCCCCGTCGTCGGTAGGTCGGCAGTGTCGAAGTTGTCCTTCAAGACGAGGGGAATACAGTGGAGCGGTCCAACACCAGACGGGTCGATCGCATATTGGGCGTCCATCTCGGTCGCGGTCTCGAGCGCCCGAGGATTCAGATTAAGGATGGTATTCAGTGTGGGGCCGTCGCGGTCGAAGGCTTCGATCCGGCCAAGGTAGCCGGTCACCAATTGCCGGCATGTCTGAACTCCCATAGCAAAGCTGGTGTGGATCTTAGCTATCGTGGTCTCAGGCAAGACAAACGCCGGTGGCTGGATGCCTGATGAGACGGCTCTCGAAGTGATTGCGGGGACCGGTTCGTTACTCTTGACAACCAAGCCGGTAACACACGAACTACTCAAGAGAGATCCTAAAGCCGTCAGAA
>CAUZDY010000085.1:0-7942 GCA_963578805.1 Vicinamibacteria bacterium
CATCGATGTCGACGTCGGAAAGACGGCCAGCCCTGAGGAGAAGCCCGATCCTCACGGCGTTCGCGTAGAGTCGCTCTTTGACCAGGAGATACTCTCGACGCTCGCGGCACACTCGGTCGTAGAATGCCTGGTATCGATGGTCGCTTGCCACAGCTTGGTTGATACGCGCTTCGGAAGGTCGACGCTCCAGCCCAGCACCCAACGTTTCCCGGTGTTCCGCGGCGAGCTGTCCTCTCACAATCTCGCGTTGAATTGAGCGACTTCCTTGGCTTTGGCACGACTCCAGCAAGTCCAGGTTCTCCTCGGTGATTTGTCGACGCTGCTCAAGTAGTGCTTCGATCTCAGCGCGGGCAGCAGAATCAAAAACGCTCATTGGTGTCCTCCCGACATTCCGGGTTCTTCTTGGTGCCGATCTACTTCAACTTTCTCGCCGACGGTCCATGGCCGGTCAAAGCAGATTGCACCGCTCGTTAATCATCCTGAGGCACAGCATCTTGGTTCCGTTGATGGAGACCATTCAGTTCCTGAGCTCGCAGGACGTGCTCTACGCGCCTCTCAGTGACGACACGACCGATGTGTCGTCCAGCCGCTGTGCGTGCGCTCTCGCACGCTCTGAGCGCGCCCAGGGGTGCTGCCACGCTGGTCCAATCCGCGCCCTGCCGCCGGGTGGGACGACGGTTGGGATCATCACCGCCGCGGTGATGATCAAGAGTATGTTCCCGCGGTCGACTGCTCATGCTCCCAACTGCTCCTGATCACCGCGATCCTCTTCATTCTCCTCTTCCTCGCGGTGCTGCAGAATTCGCTCGATCCTCGTCTCGGCCTCCTCGAGCTTGCCGAAGCCCCTCTGCGTCGCCGCCTCAGCCGACCGAAGCTTGTCCTTGCTCTGGTTGACCTGCACGAGCGTCTGCTCGGTGATTTCGTCCAGCGGCGTGTCGAGGAGCTTCTCGGTGATGTCGAATTCGTCGCAAAAGCAGGCGTCTTCGATGCGGCGGGTAAGTCCCACTGCTGACGAATCGAGCCGGAAAAACGCCTCATTGAGGTTCTTAGGTATTCCCGGGGGCCGTCCGGTCCCTGACCGTTGGTTACCGACGCGGGCACGGACTTCCGCACGCACCTGATTCGTTGTCCAACCCTCCTCCTCGATCTTCTGCTGCATTTCAATTCGCAGTGGCTCGCCACCCGCGTTGAGCAGGCAAAGGACGTGCTCCCAGGTCATCCGAGCGTTCGTAATCAGCTCTTGGTACTCTTCTCGACCGTAGATATGAACTAGGCGTAAACAGTCGGAGAGCGTTCGCTTGTTCAAACGTAGGGCGGTGGCCATGTACTCAACGAACTTGACTTTGTACTTCTGACGTCCTGGGATGTTCGATGCGTGCTTGTCCATCTCCTCCCCGGCTTTGGAGACGATTTCGCCAATTCGGTACTTGTTCAGAAGAACGGTCTGCACGGTCTCGTCGATGATTGGCTGAAGCTCCTCGCAGCCCTCTTTCAGAGGAGGGGGTAGGTGCTCAATCTCCCAGGCTTGGTCCTCCGGGACCTCGTGGTCGACGCGTGTTAGCTCCGTTGTTTTGGTCTCGGACGTGGTTGCAGAGTCAGACTGCGGTTCGGTATCAGACATCAGTCGTTTCTCCGTGAACTTAGGACAGTAGGGTTTGATCTGACGGGCCAGCTGTGCAGGAGCGCGTCCGCCAGAAACAGTCGTTTTTGTATGCGTCAACTAGGTCTTGATAGCCGTTGTCAGGTGCCCTGCGTGGGCTGGGTAACCTTGCAGTTCCATGGCAATGAGCACGGCTCGGTCGTCGGTGCCATCGCGATGGAGAAGTTGGCCAGCGTGGGCAAGTCCACCGCGTCGCCCCTCTCCAGAGTGGCCGCCACCGCGTCGAGTGGCGACGCCGTGGCCATTGGCGTGGTCATCGTCACCATCGTCGCCGTGGTGGTTGCCGGTCGTCATCGCCATCGCGGCGAAAACGACCACCAGTGGGTTCCTCTGATACGCCCTGGCAAAAGTCCCTGAAACACAGCCCGCTAGCGGTCCGCTGGTGATTCGGTCCCACCGACATCGTCTCCGTCCCGCGACGGTGCCAATTGTCCAATCGGTGTGGGACAGCGTAAGTCGCGGTTTCGCAAGCACATGCTGCGTGCTGTCCCACTGTCCCGGCTGTCCCGATGAAGATAGAAAGGTCTACAAGACCGGCAACACGAGCCTGATTTGCGTTTCTCCTGCTTTGTCTATTCTCTTTTTTCATGTGACAGTGGGACAGACACTGGAAATCAGCGACAAACCTCTATCCTCCACGGACTTATGCTGTCCCGTTTTCTGTCCCACGCTGTCCCGTATCTGCCGAGCGTGGGACAACGATCAACTGGACTGTCCCTCCGGTGCACCCTGATCGACGTCTGCGAGATCTAGCAGACCACCTCGCCCCCATGGGAGCAGAACTCCCGGAAGTCGAGTTCCAGCACACCGCTGCCGTTTCGCCTCGGCGCCTGGAATCCGTCTGAGCAGTTGATCGATGCGTGAGTCCCGCCACCGGGTATTACGAAGTAGCGAATCCAAGACCAGATCATGGGCGATGAAGAGTCGATCATGGTCGTCCCGCACGGATCGGAGATTGCAACTGCGTATCAGGCGGATGCCGTAGGCGTCGAGGGTCCGAACGACATCGAACCGCTGGCTTTCAAAGCGAGGGCTGTCATCCTGGTCTGTGCTCGTTCCATCGCGGGGTTGTAGTTGTGCGATCTGGAGAAGTTGGGCGACCGTCTGCTCGCCTCTCAAGCTGGACTCTTGATCGCGAAGATCGACGCGGATCGTGCTGGTGAGGATATCTTGGAGTAGCTGGCTTTCGTTCGCCGCCGTCCTGTCGAGTAGCGACTCGCGACCGCGGAGCATTTGCGTCAGAACCCCGTGGGCTTCTTCGTCGGTAACATCCCGACCGTGGCGAACAACAGCGTACATCGCCGCCGGGACCGAGAAGGACTCGACGACACGCGGGTCAATGCCGTCCACCCGCGTCGACTTGATCCGGTCTGCCAGCGGGATCGCCGCCGGTGCGGAATTTAAGGCCACTGCCATCAGCCGCTCACACAGGGCAACAAGCTGGTCGTCGGTCGGTGAATAGGGCTCGCATCGCGATTCCGGCGGGTTCATTTCCAGCCGAAGAATGCGGTTCGAGTCCTGCTGCCACCTGCCACCGGACTCGATCGACATAAACCAGCCGATGTGGTTGATGCGAAACTCCCGCCCCCGCTGGTCCTGTGTTCCGCGACCGACCGTGCCGCCGCGGCTCGCCGTCCTGAACAACTCCAAGATCTTGTCGCGGCTGACGTTATTCTCGAACTCGTCCAGCACGACCGGCTTGGAGTGATGGGCCATCCGCTGCCGCAGCCCAGCCTCCGTGACGTTGTCGTAAGCCGTCACGAACGTGCCGGTCGCGCCGCCCAGGACTGGTACCAGAACGCGCTGGCAAAAGGTCGTCTTGCCACTGTTACTGGCACCGGTGACAGCAACCCGCGGCCGCCAGGTCCAAGTGGCCTGGATGAAGGTGGCCAGGATGAGTGAGGCCGCCACCTTGGAGTCCCACGGGTGGCTCCAGTTCCACTGATCGATGATCTCGACCAGCTCGGCGAAGGCGGTAGTCGTGACCAGCGGGGTCATCTGCGGCGTGAGGTCGCTTAGCTGATCGTTCCACCGGGCGTCTGCGTTGAAGTCGATGATCCAGCGACCGACACGGGGATGGTCGACCGGTTCGAATTCTTGGCCATCGTAGAGGTAGGCCTGCGCACCGTTCACGATCAGGAAACGGCGATCGTCCATGAGCCAGATTCCCTGGCCGACCTGGTTCATCGCAGTGATCCGAGAAGCCTCCGAGGCGACGAGGGCGAGGGCCCGACGCACCTCAGCAGGCGAGATCATGTTGGCACGATCGTCGTCCTCACTGTCGTCTTCGCAGCCCAACCACGTCTCAGCGGTTGGACCGATTGCCAGCAGCATTTCATTGACCGGCCAGCGTGCTGGGGTCCTGACGATCCATGTCTTCCGCGTGTGTTCCATCCAGCAGAGAATCGACTGGTCCTCCAGCATGCCGAGGACCCGAATGCCGAAGGGCCCGAGAATGTCCTCCGAACTCAGCCGTTGGCTAGGGTCGTCATCCGAGTCGTGCGAGTCGCCGCCTTCTTGAAGCGTGCGCTGAAGCTGGCCATCGGCGGCGGCGTAGTCAAACGCGATCTGAGCGTCTTCAGCGCGCTGCCGAACCTCGGCGAGAAAGCGGCGACGCCCGTCATCATCGGCGGGGTCCATCAGGTCCGATGAGAAGGGCTCGTCACCAATCCTGGCTGTGATTCGAAACAGGTCCCGTCCATCCTCATGAACCGGCTCGACCGTCAAATCAACGCACGGCGTTTGCGGAGAGTGGTTCTCGGGGCTCTGATCTGCTGTGTTCGCTGTCATTGTCGCTGCCCCTGGCCACCGCGCCGTCGCTGTCTTCCACTCCGCCGAGTTCTTGGGCGACGTGCCGGAGTTCGCGGTTTTGAGAACGCAGATTTGATCGTGGCTACGGCCTCCTGCTGCTCCTTAGGGCTCGAAGGCCTTGCACCGGCGAGCAGTAGTTCGGTCGCGTGATTCGAGTCGTATCCGCATCCGGCCAAGTCACACGCGGCCCGGAACAGCTTTTGATTCCAGAGTGGGCCATCAGCGTAACGGCCGCTCAGAAAGGTTCGCGTGTCATTTGAAATCCCGTGGAGTAGCCGAATGCGAAAGCCCACCCCACGGGAGACCCGCAACCTGCACGCCGCTGCCGGAGGTCGGCGACATGACCGTGCCGGTTCACGGCACCGGTCCGCGACTGCTTGAAGCTCTGCGTTCGAAATGACGCCAAGCTGCGACGGGACCCGGAGCAGCCGGGCCCTTCGCCATGGACGGTCGGTGGTGAAGGTGCCCTTCCTCGCAACCGTTCCGAAGAGCTTGGTTATTCGAGCCGCGTTGTGGACCTTAGTGTCGACATCGACATGATCCGTTGACTGGTGGTCCGCGATGGCCGAGAGGGTTCGGCGGACGACCTCGTGCGACTCCTCGTCGTTGGCGAGGTCGATCGCGTACACCAAGTGGACGCCGTTGCCGGACATCCCCTGGATCGGATCCGGCCAGTCGAAGTCTGCACCAAGCCAAAGCTGTGTGGCGTCAGCGACCGCACCGGCGGCCGCGAGTTCATCGTCCGTGCTCGATACACCCGATGGGCGTTTCGGGTCGAAGTCCAAGAGCAGACGATGACGGCGAATAATGTCCTGGTCGGCGGTCGTCTCTTTCGGTTGCTCAACGAAGTGGTTGAGGTCTCCAGCCGCGAGGCTCGGGTCAACCGGGTTGAGGGTGATGTACGTCCCAGCGGGATGCCAGGCGTCGTCAGCGTCGATGGCTTCCACCGCCGCGAGCCGGGCGTCGCCGAAGACGCCCGAGGCCGTCATGAGCCCTCTCGGACCACCGTCACAGCCCAAGAGGCGTAGCTCGAAGACGCCGGTGGTGCCGGTGATGGCCACCAGCGACCGTTCGATCTCGGCAACGACAGTCTCGCGATCGGGCTGACCACGATCGTCGACCGGTTCTGGCCAGCGATCATTTCCGAAACCCAGACCCTGCCTGCTGGTGACAGGGGCAGCCACTCGGAGTTGTCTTTGCGAGTCCATCATGTTGTCCTTCCGCCAGACCCGTGGGGCGGCAAGGCCTGTGTTGTGGCAATCAAAATTTCGTTCGCATTAGGACCACGCTGACCGCGACGACCACCTCTGCGAGGCGACGGCCTGCCAGCCCGGTTGACGGGGTTGGTGCCGCCCCCCCGATGTCGTCGAAGCGAATCCCGCGGCCCTTGCGTTCCGGGGTCCCGCTGGTGGAAGAACTGCCGGAAATCCAATTGATCGCCGCGGTCGCACCGTCGAAGCCGGACTGGAGCTTTGCCAGCACGATTGAATCATCCGTGCCCCGGATGGCACAAAACGCACCGGGCGGCAGTTCCGCCTGGGTCGGCGTCTGTGCGAAGGCGTGCATCAGAAGTAAGTCGCCAGCCTGCAGTCGAAAGGCACCTCGCTTCACGACATCGTCGGACGGGCCGAGGCGAAGAAAGTAGCGAGCCGCCGAAAGGAGCATTCGGGCGGCAGGCATCCTTTCAACCGACAGCAGTCGAGATGCTGCCAGCTGATCCGCCGTTACGAGCCGGTCAAACACCGGCAGGCTCGACGCAATGTCGACATCCTCCGCGAGCGGTTCACCGTCACCGTGCTGAAGCCAGTCCCAGTTGATCCGAGGGACCTTTCGGAGCACCCCTAGCAGCAGGCTGCTCGGCTCTTGAACACCCCGGACGACGCGGGAGATCACCGGTTGCGACACGCCAATGTCGCGAGCCATCGCTGACTGGCAGCCCGCCCAAATGTGGTCAAGCAGCCAGGCAATTCGCTGGGCACCGAGCGACAGATCGGTCGAAAGTCTCGCTGGCAGCTTCGGCATTTTGATTGCCCCTCAGGCGGCGTCATTGTAGAATTGATCTGTATAGATTAGCATAACTCTTGGAAGGCATCTGATCAACAAGGCAAATCGAAGAAGTTCGAAGATTCTTGAGGAAACCAATCATGCCCACCTCGCCACCGCCAACGTCACTTGATCCTTCAACAGACTGGATTACCCAACGAGCCCTAGCGGAGCTTCTCGGCGTAACAGAACGCACCGCCACGACGTGGGCCAAGGAAGGGTGTCTCCGCCAATACGAGCACGGCGTCCCCGGCTGTGGCCGTCGGAAGTACAGCCGAGCCCGAATTGAGGCGGTTCTTCGCCGATCTTGGGCGTCGATCGATGACGCACCCGTTGCAGCTTGCACCGAACTGCAGGGTGTAACGAAGTGACGGAGATCCGTGAGCCGTGCCAGTTCAGGAAACGGGTTCGAGAGTGCTGACCAAGCGACAGGTGGTGGGGTGAGTCGTGAGATCAAGATGAAGAACAAGAAAGACAAGAAAGACAAGAACGCTACTCGCGTCCTGGCACCAATCCGGACCGATGAGCTCTATTCGCTCCAGATGCTTCGTGGCCTGACCGGGTGGGGCGACAGCGCCATCCGAGCCGCACGGGCTGGTGGCTTGAAGCCGATCTACCTGCATCGCCGCGTGTTCTACCGCGGTGCCGATCTCGTCGAGTACATCGACAAGGCCGCGGAAGCACAGGACGGCGACAACTCGCGGTAGAGATGGCTTTGACACCACCTGGAAGAGGAGGCGACGGAACCTCCACTGACGTGGCCGCGACGACGCTGGCGCGAGCCGTGGCCACGCGATATCATCCCCCGTGCCGCCGCGTCGAGGCAGCCGCCAGACCGAACAGAAGAGCCGTTTGACCAACGAGCGATGACGAAGGGTAGAGGCAGCCACACAACATCTTGGCAGTTACGGCAGGGGACATGGCTCTGGCCATCGTCTCGAGAGTCGAGTGAAACCCAGTGCCGAACGCCATCGCGATCGGCTGCTCGGCAGTAACCAAATCAAAGCAAGGAGTTCCCGATGCACGACATCAAGGTTCACGTGGTCGAATACGGCCGGAAATGCCTCTACATGCGGTACACCGACCCGATCACCGGCAAGCAGAAGGCACGCTCAACCGGCGTACCACGCACGCGGAAACCGAAGGCCGACATGACCGCGGCTGTGAAGGTCGCGGCCAAATGGGAGCATGACCTCCGTGAGGGTCGGTACAAGGACTCGACGAAGATCGGTTGGGCCGAGTTCAGGCAGCGGTTCGAGGACGAGAAGCTACAGGGGCTGTCCGACAATTACGCAGCGGTCATGAACGCCGCGATGAACCACTTTGAAGAGTTGGGGATCAACCGCCTGTCCCAAGTCGACGCGAATGTGATCAGCCGGTTTCAGGCACAGTTACGGGAAGATGGAGTCAGAGAATCGACCATCCGTT
>CAUZDY010000086.1:0-7900 GCA_963578805.1 Vicinamibacteria bacterium
CGTGAGAGCATTCAGGGCGACCAGATAGGAGTCGGCGGTACCCCAGTAGATCTTGTCGTTGTAGATCGAGACCCCGCGGGCGCGGTTGTAGGCCTGAGACTTCTCGATGTCCTCAGGATAGTTCCGCCGATGGATCCATGCGACGTCTCCGCTGGTCACATCGAAAGCGACAACTCGACCGCTGCCTTCAGCCACGTACATGAGTCCGTTCGCGACGATCGGCGTCGGCACCCATCGGCTGTTATCCCTCATCGAGTACGCCCAGACGAGCCGCAAGTCATTCACGTTCGTCTGGTTAATTTGATCCAGTGGGCTAAACCCGGTCACGTCGTATGTTCGCCGATAGTAGTGCCAGTCCCCGTCTTCCGGATTGAGCAAGCGTTCTTCGGTAATCGGCTCCCACTCTGGTTGATCAGTCTGCCCGAGCGCCGCAGTACCGGACGTCAAGACGAGCAATATCGTCCATGAAATCCAAAGAGACCCGCGTCTGCGTGTGACGTCTTTCATTGCTAGGTTCTCCTGTTGATTCCAAGAAGCGTCGGTTGGTAGTATGCGCCCCGTCACACAGAAGACCTGATCGGTGCGTGAACAGTGCGGCGTAATCGTATCCTACGTAGACCACCTTTGCTACAGCGCGAGATCTAGTGATCGGGTTCTCGTCGAAGAGGGAGCGAAAGGGACTATACTTCCAATTTCCTCAGACAAACACGGTTAGCCGACAATCCTTGATCGGACTGTTAAGTGGGTGAAGGGAGAAGAAGCGATGAAGCGTGACGTCACACTCGGTGTTGCGTGGCTTGCTGTCGTTGCGGTAATTCTCGCCAATTCTGGTACTGTCCTCGCTCAATCCTCGTGGGCTAGCGAGGGGCCCGTCGTTCACGGACATCACCATCTCAACGCATCAGACCGCGCAGCCCATGAGCATTTCTGGAGGGACACCCTCGGTGGAATTCCTACCCCATGGCGGGATGTCGAAGTCTTCAAATTTCCAAACGCATTTGTCTTCCTAGCCGATCGGGAGCCTTCAGGCGGCACCATCGGTACAACGGTTAACCATATCGGTTTTTGGGTGCCCGATGCCCGCGCTATGATCGAGAAGGTACGAGCGGCCGGGTATGCCGTTATCACGGAGCGGGAAGCCCCTAATGCCAACGTCGACAACGGAGTGGTTTGCCCGGAGGGCCAGAATTGGTGCTACGGCTACGTGCTCGCTCCTGACGACGTCAAGGTCGAGTTCGTTGGTAACAGGTCCCAGACGATGCCGATTCAGAACCACCATATTCATCTCAATACCCCTGACGTTGACACACTGCGGGCGTGGTATGTTGACATGTTCAATGCGGTTCCAGGTATGAACGGTAATCTCAAGGTCGCAGACCTCCCA
The DNA here is from genome assembly GCA_963578805.1 of Vicinamibacteria bacterium. Classification (GTDB taxonomy): domain Bacteria; phylum Acidobacteriota; class Vicinamibacteria; order Vicinamibacterales; family UBA8438; genus CAUZIB01. The sequence goes on from CAUZDY010000086.1 coordinate 1,385, forward strand.
GGGGTCACCCTACGATTCTCAGAGACGTCGAAGATGGTCGGTACGCAGGGACGTGGTCTTGACCACATTGGCCTCGAAATCGAGGACCTGGAGGCCTTCTGTAAGGCCCTTGAAGCCAAAGGGGTTACCTTCGACCGACCTTATCGACGGATCGACGAGCTCGGTGTCGCCATCGCATTCCTCACCGATCCGGACGGGACATACATCGAACTCACCGAGGGACTCGACAACTATTAATTTTCGGCCTACCCAGCGGTTCGAGCTCAACGCTCAAGAACCAGGCGCCTCCCAATAAGCTTAGTAGGGTCGGCGTCAGGCTTGGGAGTAAACTTGTTGAGCCACCCGCCGAACCAGCTCGCCACGTACACGCTCCCTTCCTCATCCACGTCAAACTGGTGGGGGCGGGAAAACCCACCCGCGAATGCTCCGGGCCCACCGTAGGCACCCCAACTGTGCTGCAGTTCACCGTCCAGACTGTATTTGAGCACCCGCTGAAGTTGGCCAGAGATAACCCACACCGCCTCCTGATCGTCGGTCAACACACCCGTCGGATCCGTAATGTCGGGCCACTCCTCAATAAATTCGCCGCCCTCGCTAAAAACCTGGATCCGGTTATTTCGACGATCGGCTACGTACACGCGGTGGGTCCGATCTATTGCCAGTCCGTGGATCAAGTCAAACTGTCCTGGACCCGTACCCTGCTCTCCCCATTCCATTAAGTAGTTGCCATCGGCGTCGTATTTAATGATGCGGCTATTCCAGTAGCCGTCACCCAACAGGAAGCTGCCGTCCGGTAAAAACGCGAGAACGGCAGGATCGCCGTAGTCGAAGGGACCGGGCGTCGGATTTGCCCGCGCTTCTTCTCGCGTTGCCGGGTCATCCTGGTCACCGAGTCGCATCACCAGCTCACTCCCGTCGTTTGTAAACTTGAACACCTGCATGTTAACGCCCCGACCCTGACCACGTTCCACTATCCAAACGTGACGTTCGGGATCGTAGGGGCTGATATAGACCTGATGTGGGCGGTGCACTGTCTCGTCCCACTGGGACCAGTTCTCGATCACATTACCGTCTCGATCGACGACCAACAGATAGTTTGTACCTCCTTCGCGTATATCGCGGATGTTGCCCTCCGAATCTCGATCTCCCCAAAGAACCACGATAATCCGGTCTGGGTTGTCGACGGCCACGCCAGACACATTGCCCCAAGTCCAGCGCTCATCGTGTTCTGGCGCCGTTTTCCACCACCCCAACACGGCTTCGTAGTCACCGAACCTGCCGTCTCCACCCTTGACGATGGTCTCCGGCGCGTCGGCGACGGAAAGGTCAACCTCCGCCTCATCCGTACCACCGCAGGACCATAATCCAGCCATGACCACCATGAACGCAACGCCACTACGAAATGTCATCTGTCCCCCCCCCAACGGTAATTTATCGCGTCGACTTTGATTCTTTCACGACGCGTCCGTTCTTGACCACTGTCTCAACGTGTGCGAGCGCCGTAATGTCGTAGTGTGGATTCCCCTGAACGACAATGATGTCGGCAAGCTTGCCGGGTTCGATCGTGCCTAGTTCTGTTCTCTGTCCCAAGATCGTCGCGCCCACGCGGGTCAAGGCAGAGATCACTCGCTGCGTGGACATACCCATGTCGACATGCGCCTTGGCTTCTCGCCACAGTGCCTCCGTATGAAAGTTCATCGGAGTTCCGGAGTCCGTGCCCATCCCCATCACGGCACCGGATTCGATAAACTGCTTAAGGCCTCGCTCCCTAAAGAAAACCTCCCGATCCGTCCTCCCGAAGTACCGAAGCGCGCGCCAATTCGAGAAGGAATCTTGAACCTCTTGATAGATCTCGGGCGGCAGGTCAGACTGCAGCTGCGGATCTTGAAGCCGCTCCGGAAACGCGATCGTGTCCGGGTAGATCCAGCTTCGGTGCGCTGCGGTCACGACGACCGGACGACCGGCGTTTACGATGTCGGTGATGAGGTTCTGGCTGTAGGGCGGGGCCGTGCCAGCAGAACCGGCATGGGTCAGCACATCGACACCGGCCTCGAGCGCGTTTCTGACATCCCGCTCAGCGTATACATGCGCGTGCACTCGCACGTTTCGATCGTGCGCGACCCGCACGATCGCCTTGTAGTCATCAAGCGTCAAGCCGGAATGTGCCTTAATAACATTGACGCCGGCGTCGATTAATGCCTCCGTCTCTCGAGCCGCCTCGGCACTCGTTGTGATGGTGACGCCTCCAAACTGTTCGGTCATGCTTCCACGTGACCGTGTAATCCACGGACCACTCATCAACATACGCGGGCCGGGTATCTCGCCTCGATCAATCCGGTCGCGAATATCGAGACTCACCTCCAACGGCCCTCCGAGATCGACGGCCGAAGTGACACCCGTCATCAACAACTGCTTCGCTGAAATCGCCATGACCCGGCTCCTCGCGGCGTCGCCTCCCTGTTCTTCGATCCAAGAAGACCAGCGGGTGTAGTTGCCGTGACCCAGGATGAGCAAATGGGCATGCAGATCGATCAGACCCGGCATCATGGTCCGTCCGGTTGTGTCTACGATGGTGTACTCAGGTGGAATCTGGAGTTCTGCCGCTGGACCAACGTCGATGATCCGATTCCCCTCAACGAGAACTGCGGCGTGGTGGATAGGAGGAGCATCATACCCATCAAGCAGCATGCCTCCCACCAGTGCGAGTCGATTTTCTGCGGGCTGCGTGGCCACCAGCACTCCGTGTAACACCAGCCAAGCGAACACAACAGCTACGGCTACGCGTGTGGGCGGAAACCGTGAATACCAAAAAAACATATCGTTAGCTCCAATTCACGTCGACAATGACGGCGTCACGATATCCGAACAATGCGTTTGAGGGCCGGGTTCGAGACCTCACTCTGCGATTCACAAAGACCCACCGTTAGTCAGGCAGCGCGAACGCCACCATCCGTGGGCCACCTCCAATGCCAAGTGCGATGTACTGCCTGCCCGAGACCATGTACGTCATTGGCGTGCCAAGTGCACCGGATGGAAGGTTGACCGATCCCACTTCCTCTCCGTTTGTCTTGTCATAGGCCACCAGACGGGGGCCACCGTCTGTCCCGCCCGCTGCCAAGCAGTAGATCAGAAGCGTTTTTGTCAGGACCGGGCCGGTGCGTGTGCCGTCACCGCCGAGCGGCGGAAGATTGAGCTCGCGCAGCAAGCGGTGCTGCCGATACCGATCACCGTTACCGGTTGGCACCTGCCAGGCGTATTCACCGGTGTTCAGATCGATGGCTGACATCCGAGAGTATGGCGGTTTGACCAACGGCAATCCCAACGGCATCTGAGCTCTTCTATCTGTACGCGCACGGATCCGGGCCAGTCGTTGCTCCTCCGGTGCACCGTGAGTGTACGCGACGGTAGCACCGAGGGCCGGGTCGGGTTGATAAAGCGACATAACTACCGGTTGGTTGAACGACGGCACATACAGCATGCCCGTGTCTGGGTCGACAGCCGCGCCTGCCCAGCCGGCAGCGCCGGTGTTTGGCGGACGCATGATGGTGCCCCGGGTCACTCCCTCAATGTCACGATCGAGTGGTGTAAAGAGTGGTCCAAGGCGGAAACCCTCGACCGCCTCAAGTGCCATCGCGCGAATCTCAGGCGTAAAGTCAACCAGATCGTCAATCGTGACGCCTTGATAATCAAACGGGGCTGGCTTCGTGGGAAACGGCTGTGTGGCCGACGGCACCTCACCCGGCATATTCGTTTCCTGCGGCACCGGCCTCTCCTCGATCGGCCAGACCGGCTCGCCCGTGACACGATCGAAGACGTAAACAAAACCCTGCTTACTAACCTGTGCCAGCGCCTTGATCTGACGGCCGTCGACCGTAATGTCTATCAGGTTCGGGTGTGTTGGAAAATCATAGTCCCACAGCCCGTGGTGGACCGCCTGGAAGTGCCAAAGACGCTGGCCGGTTTCAACATCAACGGCGACAATTGACTCTGAGAAAAGGTTGTCACCTGGTCGATCCGCACCGTAGTAGTCATTCGTAACCGTTCCTGTCGGCAAATACACGTGACCGAGCTCGTTGTCCCCCGCCAGCATCGACCAGACATTCCCATTTCCAGAATATTCCCACGAGCCGTTCAACCAGCTGTCGACGCCGTACTCGTCAGGACTGTTAGGTACGGTATGAAAGTCCCACGAATGTTCACCCGTCCGCGCGTCCCACGCGCGGACCCAGCCTGGGATAGCTTCTTTCGTAATCCGCCGGTCAGCGATCTGCGAGCCATGGATAACCTTGTCCCGGACGACGATTGGTGGAGAATGAATACCCCACTCCAGCGCGTTGAGGTAGTCGCGTTCTCCTCGAACGGCACGGGGTATTCCGGCCATCGCGTCCACCATCCCACTTCCGTTCGCACCGAAGTCTGGACAAGGTCGACCTGTTCCTGCCTGCACACAGACCAGGTAACCGTTACCAGTCCCCCAGAAAATCCGCTCGTCGTCCTCCCCATCGGTCCAGTAGGCCACGCCGCGCTGCGTCCAAGGGCTGCTCATTGTCGGCGTTCCGTCTTCGTAGGTTTTCGGGTTAAACACCCACAACGTTCTTCCGGTCGCCGCATCGACTGCGACACCTTGTGACAGCGGCGTATTGAAATAGAGAACGCCACCGACCATCAGCGGTGTAGCCTGTAGTCTGGATCCGTTCGGCGCCTGATTTACTCGATACAGTTCAGGGGTTTCCTCGACCAGCGTCCCGACGATCGTGTCGAGCGGTGCTCGCCATTCACCGCCACCTGGTGTCGTCCGACTCAGTGTGCCGTCAACCGATATCCATTCCCACGTCATCTCCAGGTCGTTAAAATTGCTCGCATCAATTTGATCGAGTGAGGAGTACTTCGTACCGTGGATGTCGCCAGCATAACTTCGCCACTCGCCGTTCGACGTGTCGTAAGTCTGCCATGGGCTCGCGTCACGATTGCCTTGTGTGTGTACAACGGCTCCAACGGAAAACGTCAGGACTGCAACGCCGAAACAAACGAATCGCTGCATAGCTAGCCTCCGCACCTTGGAATCCGTTCGAGCCAGAATTTCGTTAACCATCAGCGGCCACGATGGTACATTATCGGTCCTTCGCTCCATCGCTCCATCGACACCAGCATCCGGTGACCGTCCATCCCTCCTGAATCAGTGCTCCGGCCGCAAGTCAAGACGCTCGAACGCCACGCTCTCGATCTTGTCACGAGAGTAAAAAGCCGGAAATAGTTTGTCATTCGCCCAGAGCTTAAAAAGATTGTCGTAGAGAGGGCTGTCGGGATCCCCTACCTGCCCCGGAGTATTCATCCCAAGCGTGTTGTCCCAATCACGCGTGTCCACGAAGATCCGGAAGGACGCACCTGAAACCTGGTTATTCGCGCTTCCTGTGCTTCCCACCGTGAATCCATTCCCACCGCGGGGTAATGGTCCCACGTCGAGTCTTTCACGAGTCAAGGCATCCACGGCGGAGGAAAGCGGATGCCGAATGAGCGCATGTTTGTAATCCGACTGCCCGTAGACCCAGTCCTCCATGTCGGGTCCGAGCTCCTGGCGGAGTTGCTTAATCCCGTCCGCCAGCGCATCGAGCAAAAAGTTGTCCCTTCCGTGAATCGCATCGTCTCCGAAGTCTCCATCCGGTGCAAGGAGGAAATCAATCATCCGTTTCATTCCGATTCGCAGGTAGTCTCGCGCGGACGCTGGAATCTTCATCTCCTGAATGTTATTCAGCAGTTGACGCTCAAAAGCGACGTAGATACCCGCCTCGATTGAGTTCTTGTCCAATACGTAATCCCAGGCAAGGAGACGGCGGCGAGCATGTTCGACCTGCGCGTCGGCAGCGCCCAGACCAACGAGAAGCGGGACAATCGTGCGCGCAGGGATCGAGAGGTAGTCGTGCTGCAGTCGAATCATATCCATCATGTTGAGCTTTCGCCCCGACTCGAGAACTTCGGTGGCTCTCGCCCAGCGGTAGGGATCGGTCCACGTGTAGCCAATGGCGTCCATATAGGGATAATCCGGAGGCGTATAATTGCTGTTGGACGTCTCGATATATCCACGTGACGGATTAAATTCGCTCGGCTTAGCCTTAATCGGCAAATATCCATCCCACTCGTATTTTCCATTACCAGGGACTGGTACCATGCCACTGAAGTTTCTTCGGATGGGTGCAATCCCAACAGCCTGCCATCCGACGTTTCCGTTCCGATCCGCCCACACCATATTCTCACCAGGGATATTGCTGTAGTCCGAAGCGTCCCTGAACTCTTCCCAGGTCTTCGCCTGGTCCATTCGGAGGGAAGCAAGGTACGGGGCTCCTCCAATCTCCATCCAGGCGGGCCGAACGGCATATGCCAGATGGTTTACTGAATCCTTAAAAACAACCGGTCCGTGCCGGGTATACCGCAGTTCCACAACTACTGGATCCTCCCCCTTCACGCGAATAGTTTCCTGAGTCATCCGCATCTCTTCCCAGTAGTCATCGTATCGATATT
>CAUZDY010000087.1:0-7557 GCA_963578805.1 Vicinamibacteria bacterium
TATTTTCACTTTCAAACTGTGGCGATTATCTAACGATGAAGTTACGGTCTCGTTAGGGCTATGTAAATTGTGTGTAAACGAATAATCTGAACGCGACTCAAAACTGAATCCGTACGCCGCCGTTGATCACTCGCCCCTCAAGCGGTGCCCACGCGTCCACAGTCCATCGTCCGTCAACAGCTCGGTTTGGAAGCAGAATTGGATCCCATCTGGTTTGACGCACGTTGGTTAGGTTTTCGCCATTAATGAATAGTCGGAGCGGTCCGACTCTTCGTTCGGCCAATACGCCAACGATGACATACGGTTCGCCGACATTGCGATACGGGTTGGCTTCGAGTCGCTGGCGGCCTGTGTAATACATCTCTACGCCGAGTCGACCATCTTCGTTTTCAGCCATGGCGACAAGACCAAAGCTATGACGAGGTGTCTGCGCGACGTTGTTGGAAACTCCACGAACTGATTCGCGTGCCCGCACATAGGTATAACTCGTGGTGACGGCGAACGGAGATTGCCGAAACGTTCCGAGGAGCTCCATCCCCACATTGGTTGTGGGCTCTAGAAGGTTGCGCAGCGTATATGTTGACCGTTCCACGTGGATGGGGCTGGTGATGCGCGAACGAAAGAAGGTCGTGGTCAGCGTGAGCGGGCCGTGTGTCCGGGTGACGTCGATGGATGTGCTGCGACCGCGTTCCGCTCGCAACGGTTTCTCTAGGCTGAGTCGTGTCAGGCCGGCTGCTTCGGTTTCCTCTGTCAGCGGTGTGGAGCCAAAGAATCCGCTCCCGGCTGAGAGTCGTACCGACCAGTTGCTCGACCGAAAGAGTGTTGACGCGCGCGGGCTGAGAAACCAGCCATACTCGCTATGGTGGTCCAATCGTCCGCTGAGCGAGAGTGCCAACCACGGTTGCACATCAATGTCGTCTTGGATAAACACGCCTGGTGTCGTGAACGCATAGGCGAACTGCGGCACATCTGTCGGGGTATACGCATCTTGTTCGACTGCCACACCACCGACCCATGTATGCGGTCCGTTCGAGCTTCGCAGTGTGAGTTCGGCGAAGCCGGTATCGTGGCGATCGTGCTCGAAAAGTTCGCCGAAGAGATGGTCGTGCGATTGCCTTGCCATAGTCGCGCGCGCAGTTACGACAGCGCGTCCGCGTACGGTCTGCCACAAGCCTCCGAGGTCGAACCGCCGCGTGTCGAGTGATTCTCGGTACGGCATGACGGTCTTAGGTAGTGTCGCGCCGGGCTGCGTGCCTCCCGCGCGGTTTTCCATTGTCGTGCCGATGGTCAGAAACAGAGATTGCCCCTCGCCGTCGTTCCAGAAGAAGCGTGGTCTCGCGACCGCCCGTTTGTAGTGCGGCAGGTCAGCCCATCCGTCCCCGTCCCCGTCGGTTTGGTCTTGCAAGTGACCACCGCCCAAAAAGGTTACCCCCCAGGATTCAGACAGCGGTGAGGATAACCACAACACGCCGTCCGTCGCCCCGTGCGTCGACCGGTTGAATAGAAACTCGTGTTCAGGTTCATCGCCAGGTCGTCTAGAGAGGAGATTTACCACGCCGCCCATGGCGCCTGCGCCATACAAAGCTGATGCCACGCCTTTGATTACCTCCACTTGGCCGAGGTCCATGGGTGGGATCTGCAACAATCCAAGACCACCCGGCTGATTGCCGTACAGCGGGAGGCCGTCGGAGAGGAAGCGCGTGTAGCGGCCCCGCATGCCTTGAATCCGCACACTGGCCGCCCCGAGGGATGGAGACGTCGTCTGAACCCGCATCCCGCCCATTTCGTTGAGCATCATGACGATGTCACCAGGCGTCATAAGCATCTTCTCTTCGATTTCCTCTCGGTTGAGCACCTCCACGCGCAGCGGTTGGTCTTCAATGCGCCGATCGGTACGCGTGCTGGCAACGACGGTCACCTCTTCTTCGAGGGATGGTTGTTTGACGAGGTCGATACGAACGATGTGCTCGCGCGCTGCGACGATATCTAAGGTAACGGTGGCTGGAAGAAATCCCTCGACAACGACCGTGACCTGGGTCTTTCCTGGCGGCACGCGAATGGTCACAATGCCGTTGGCGTTAGTTCGTGTCGTGGTTCCACGCACGACGACGTCTGCGTCCGGGACCGCCTCGTTAGTAGCGACCACTTCGACACGAACCCGTCCGAACTCCTGTGCAGTCAATCCATACACGAGGCCAACGGTCAACGTAACGACGAGGGTAGTTTGCTTTACTACGGACATTGCTAGCTGGTCGTCGTTTCTAGAGGAGTGCGATGACCGACGTTGATGATACGTCACAGGACGAGGGGAGCGAGTCTATATTGCGCTCTTCTCGTTTTGGAGGCCAAGCCGCGGCCGACGACTTGTGATCCGTGCGACAAGGCTTTAATCACGAATCGGAACGTGGGAAGATAGGCGTGTCGGTGTCCGCACGTGCGGAATCGTCAGAGGGGTTGCTAGTCCTATGCCAAGAAACAGTCTGTTAGTTTCTCTCGTCGTGGCCTGTGTGTTGTTCACGAGTGAGGTCGATGCTCAAGAGTTCGAACTCCTTGAAGCGACGATTGCGGACGTGCACCGAGCCTTTGAATCAGGCGAACTTACCTGCGGCGACTTGACATCGCAGTACCTTGAACGCATTCAGGCATACGATGCCACGGGCCCAGCGCTCAACAGCATTCAACTCGTAAATCCGAACGCATTGCAGGATGCCGCATCACTCGATCGGCAGTTCGCTCAGTCTGGACTTGTCGGTCCATTACATTGCATTCCCGTCCTGCTCAAAGACCAGGTTGAGACACGTGATATGCCAACCACCTACGGTTCGGCGGTATTTGACGGTTTCATGTCCAATCGCGATGCCACGATCGTTACCCGTATGCGGAGTGCTGGGGCATTGATCCTGGCTAAAACCACAATGGGTGAGTTTGCATCTCGGTATGTCGGATCAGGGTTCGGAATAATCCGTAACGCTTATGACCCAACGCGGAATCCGAGTGGTTCCTCCGGTGGAACAGGTGCCGGTATTGCTGCGAATTTTGGTATGGTCGGGATCGGTGAAGACACGGGTGGGTCTATTCGTGGACCTGCGGCCGTGCATAGTCTCGTAGGGCTCCGGCCGACGGTTCCGCTCGTGAGCCGCCACGGTATGATGCCGGCCAACCCATCCAGTGACACGCTCGGCCCGATGACGCGTAGCATTACCGACGCTGCAATCCTCCTCGACGTTCTTGCCGGGTACGACCCCAACGATCCCATTACGGCCTACGCGGTTGGACAAGTGCCTGACTCATACACGGACGTTCTCGCTGCCACGGGACTCCGGGGGGTTCGCATCGGTGTGATTCGAGAACCGATGGACACCAAAACTGATATCACCTCGAATGACTACCAGAAGGTCCGCGCGGTGATCGACCAAGCAATTGAAGATCTGCAAGCCCTCGGTGCAGTATTGATTGACCCCGTCTCACTTCCTCATTTCAATTCCATCCAACAGACTTATGTTGCGAATATTTACGAAACCGAAGGCGCAACAAACGCCTATCTCGGCGAACATGACGAGCCTCCTGTGACCACACTTCGAGACATTTTACTTTCGGGTGTCGTGACACCGTGGCGTGCCAAAGGATTAATGGGTGTCGTTGGGAAAACGACCGAGGATGCTGGGTACTTAACACTCCTTGCCGCACGAGAACGTCTCCGACAAAGTGTCCTGACGACCATGGCTGATCATCGGCTCGATGCCCTTGTCTACGCTACTTTCGACCACCAAACCACACTGATCGCATCAGACGTTCTCACGAATCCGAACACGCAGGACGGCTATGCGCGTGGGAATAATCGTTACCTGAGTCCAGTAACTGGCTTTCCCGCGCTTACCGTGCCGGCAGGGTTTACGGCAGATAATCTGCCGGTCGGTCTTGAATTCCTCGGCCGTCCGTTCGCTGAAGCAACACTGTTACGGTTCGGCTATGCCTACGAGCAAGGTACCCAGCGACGGAAACCGCCCCAAACAACGCCCCCTCTCCCGTAGGCTGATTGGCGATTTTATGGCGATGTGTTGAATAGCAGCGCCAGAGCCGGCGTCATCCGCGGTTTCGGTTTGAACTCTCTGCTTCACCGCGCTAGGCTTTGCGTGCGCTGTTAAGTCATGTCCTATACCGTTGCTGAACTAGCTCAAGCACTTGGCCTGTCGTATCAAGGTGACGGAAGCCAACGAGTAAACAACGTATCAGGGTGGGATGGTGCTGACGAATCATCGCTGGTGTTTATCCAAGAGCTACCAAAGGACCCCCATCGCTTTTCGAATACGTCGGTAGCCTGTGTTATCGCGCAGGACTCTTCGGTGCCATTCCACGCGAACGTGATTATTTCAAGGTCTCCGAAATTAGACTTTGCCCGTGCAGGAAAACTACTGCATCCCCGCAAAATAGGACGGGGCGCACAACATACGACTGCTAGTGTGTCACCCGAAGCGTCGCTCGGTGCGAATGTGGAGATTGGTCCATATGTCTCGATCGGATCGAATGCGCGTATCGGTCAGGGTTCAATTCTCCATGCTGGCGTTACCATCGGAGTTCGGAGTGTCCTCGGAGAAGAATGTATCCTGCATCCAGGCGTCGTGCTATATCCAGGTGTAGAACTGGCCGACCGCGTTGTACTTCATGCTGGCGTGGTCGTTGGTAGCGACGGATTCGGCTACGTTCGCGACAACGCGACGCAGCTCAAGTTTCCACAGGTTGGCCGTGTGCGAATCGAGTCAGATGTCGAAATTGGTGCGAACACAACCATTGACCGAGGTTCACTTGGAACGACACACATCGGCGAAGGTAGCAAGATCGACAACCTTGTTCAAATTGGCCATAACGTCAAGATTGGACGTGGCGTTGTCATCGCAGCCCAAACCGGAGTCGCCGGCAGTACAGTGATTGATGATGATGCTGTCATTGGAGGCCAAGTCGGTTTTGGGGACCATGCTCGTGTCGAGAAAGGTGCGGTCATTGGCTCCAAAGCGGGTGTCTTGCCAGGTAAGATTGTTAGAAGTGGAAAGGTTTATTGGGGCGTTCCGGTACGACCGCTTGGAGAGTACAAGCGACTCAACGCGCTTTTTGGCCGCCTACCCATCATGAAAAAAGAGCTGGACGCACTTCGGGCTGCCGTGACAAAGCTCACAGAGAAGCTGCGAGAACTGCAAGAAAGAAAAGAATAGGTGAAGGCTTAACGCCAAAGCTGGTCAGTCCAGCGAGGAGCCACGATGTCACAACAGCGCGAACTTGGTCTCGACCGTCCAATCACTCGCCGCGACTTTATTCAGGGTGTGGCCGTTCCGGTAGGCGCGTCCCTTGTGGTGCCGGGGTGGGTCCAGTCGTTACACGCGGCCCAGTCGTTTGCGCCGGAGGAGGCGGAGGACTATTATCCGCCGTCGCGCTCCGGTATGCGTGGGAGTCACGACGGCTCGTTTGAGGTTGGACACCAACTTCGCGACCAGCGGGGATGGGATTTCTCCGGTGCGACTGACACCGGTGAGCGCTACGACTTGGTGGTCGTAGGCGGCGGTATCAGTGGGCTTGCTGCGACTCACTTTTTCGTCAAGCATCTCGGTCGAAATGCAAGGGTGCTCGTTCTGGACAATCACGACGACTTTGGTGGGCACGCCAAACGTAACGAGTTTGAGTACAACGGACGGACGCTGGCGCTGAACGGCGGTACACTCAACATTGAGTCGCCCGAGCGATACAATCAGCCGTCCCGCCAGCTCCTCGAGGATGTCGGGATCGACCTCGACCGCTTTCTCTCGAACAACGCAGACTCGCGGCAGCTGTATCGACGCATGGGCCTTGGTGGGGGCTATTTCTTTGACAAGGAGACCTGGGGCGTGGACCGGCTGGTCAAGGGTGACGTTGGCCGTGGTGATAGTGAGGCCTTTGTCAGCCAGACGCCGCTGACCGCGGATGCTCAGCGCGACATGTTGCGACTGTATGGCGCAACGCACCCCGACTATCTAGCCGGTCTCTCGGTATCGGAAAAGAAGGCGCGCCTTGCGACGATGAGCTACACCAACTTCTTACTTGATGTGGTGAAGGTCGACCCGCAGGTGCTCTGGTTCATCCAAAAAACCGGCGCTGGTAGTTTCGTCACCGGCATCGATACTCTTCCGGCGCTCTTCGCCTGGGAGATGGGGCAGCCTGGGTTCACTGGCATGAACCTCGAGCCGACGCCGGACGGCATGCTCGCGAACCTTCCGGGTGGACATCACGGCCGTCAGCGCCCGGGCGGTGGGTCGGTGCACTTTCCGGATGGGAATGCGACGCTCACGCGGTTGATTGTGCGTGAACTGCTACCAGATGCTGTGCCTGGTTCGACACAGGAAGATGTAGGGACGACGCGTGTCGACTACGCGAAGCTTGATCGGTCGGGGCAGCCGGCGCGCATTCGCCTGAACAGTACAGTTATCCGCGTCCGTCATACGGAGGCCGGTGCCTCGGAGGAAGTCGAAGTGAGCTATGTACGTGGCGGGCGCACCTCGCACGTGCGGGGACGGCACGTGGTAATGGCCTGCTGGAATACGATCATTCCCTACCTTGTGCCCGAGCTCCCGGCGAGTCAGAAGAAAGCGCTCGCGTATGGTGTCAAGGCGCCGCTTGTCTACACCAGCGTAGCGGTCAAGAACTGGACCGCTTTTGAGAAACTGGGGTTGAGCCGAGTGAGCAGTCCGACGATGTATCACTCACGGGTCGGTCTCGATGAGGCGGTGAGTCTGGGGGATCTGCGTCACGCTGAGGACCCGAGCGAGCCGGTCGTGCTGAGCCTGGGACGGTATCCGGCAACACCGGGCCTCCCGCGCAAGGAGCAGTACCGGCTCGGTCGTGAGGATTTACTTCGCACGCCGTTCACGACCTTCGAGGAGAAAATTCGCGACCAGCTCAACCGTGTACTCGGTGGTGGAAATTTCGACGCGGCGCGTGACATCATCGCCATCACGGTCAACCGATGGCCGCATGGCTATTCCTACACCTACAACAGCCTCACCGACCCACTGGACTGGGTGTACACCGAGAGTGCCCAGCGTCCCTGTGTGGTCGGACGCCAGCCGTTCGGCTCCATCACGATCGCCAACGCAGACGCCGCCGCCAGTCCGCACACCGACGCCGCGATTGGTGAGGCGCACCGTGCTATCCAGGAAGTGATTCAGCGTCGGGCGATGCCGGTGGTCGCGCACCCGCGCGACTAGCGACTCGTTTCCGGTGAACCTCCCGTAATGTCAACGGCTTGGCTACTAGGGGTCGGCGGAGAATGCGGTGGTCGCGGCGTCGCCAGTACGGATGATTCCGCCATCGATGATGTCGGCGCGAAGCCCGCCTCGGTGTACTAATCCACGGCGCACACCGGGTCGTGTGAGCGTTTCAAGGTGGTTGCACGGCTCGCACAGCCGTAGGCCTCGGAGCGTCGCAGCGCCCACTCGAAACTCTCGTCCCACCAGATGATTGAGTGGCAGACCGCGTGTGACAAGGTTACGGCGACTCTCGGCCGGGTCCATCTCTACGTCGTACTCCCGCGCG
>CAUZDY010000088.1:0-7373 GCA_963578805.1 Vicinamibacteria bacterium
ACGTGCAGGGGGAGAGGGGTGACAAGTCCAACAGCCGTTCCAACCCCTACGACTACACCAAGCCAAGACAAGCGCTGTCTTAACGGCGAGATGAGGTAAAAACGGCGGGCATAAATCGCGGGTGGTGACCGACTTTTTGATGCCAATCCAACATTGGTGGGTCAACGGGGACGGGGGTGAGTCACGCGGGTGCGCTTTGAACCACTCACGTGCCAGAGCCTGGAGTCGACGGTTAAAGGTATTAGCTGCGGCTATCGGTTGCGCTTTAACATATCCGCAAGACCAGCGAACGGCTTGTACGTCGAGGTGGGCTCTCGCGCCTCGTCCGGGGTCGCCTCCCCATACGCGTCAGCTACCTGATTCCGTGCGTGCTCGTTTTCGTGACAGTAGAGACACAGCAACTCCCAGTTGCTCCCGTCGGGTGGATTGTTGTCGTGGTTGTGGTCCTTATGATGGACCGTAAGCTCGCGAAGCTTCTTGCCACTGAATTCGCGACCGCACTTCGCACAGATCCAGGGATGTATCTTGAGTGCATGTTCCCGATAGGTCTTGTCCCGCTGATCGCGGTGGCGTTGTGCCTCGACAATAATCGGGTCCCGGTTGTCTCCTTCAGTCTGGGTGTTCTTTGACGACATATGCGCCACCTCGAAGCCTACTTGGCAACCGATTGGTAGCAGTTCTGGACGAGGATGATCTGGGAGGCGGAGCCGGCGAAGGCCATAGGTCTGTTCCTGTCTCCACTCCCTACATCCCTGTATACACAATCCTCCACACCTTTCCCCCCACGTCGGCCGTGACGTAGAGTGATCCGTCTGGTCCCTGGGCGATCCCGACGGGACGCTGGACCGCGTCCTGAGGAGACAGCAAGGGGGAGGTGACCGCGAAGCCGGCCGCGAACGTCTCGTAGCGCCCCGTGAACTCGCCACCCGTTCGGGGGGCGAACGCGACCTGATACCCGGCCTGCTCGAGCGGGGCACGGTTCCAGGAGCCGTGAAACACCACGAAGACGCCGTCTCGAAAGCGTGCCGGATACTGCTCGCCGTCGTAGAACAGCAGGTCGTTCGGCGCCCAATGAGCCGGGAACGCGACGAGCGGCTGTCCCACTTCCGCGCACCGGCCCACCTGCCGTCCGTCGCCCCCGTATTCCGGCGCCAGCACCTTCTTACCTTGGAACCGGTCGTGGTAGCAGAACGGCCAGCCGAAATCGGTGCCGGCAGTCAGCTTAAACAGCTCCTCTGATGGCAGCTCGGCATTCGCATCCTCGTTGTAGTCGTCGGGCCAGAGCGTGTTCACTGCGTCACGGCCATGTTGCGCCGCGTAGATCGCCAGGGTAGCGGGGTCCCAGGCGACCGCCACGATGTTCCGAGTACCGGTGACGAACTGGTGGCCATCGGACTCCTGGGTTTGACCGGCGCTGTCCGCGTCGAAACGCCACACGCTGGCTTGACGCACGCGTTGGGGACACGGCTCCTGTCCCGGGGAGCCCGGTCGGCGGTTCTCCATGCACACGTTTGACGGCGCGCCAACATTCACATAGAGGTTGTCGGACTCGTCGAACGCAAACGCCTTGTCGGCGTGACCGCGCTGCTCTGGGAACCCGGTCACGATCAGCTCCGGCTCACCCCGTGGCACCAGCTCGCCCGGTGTCATCCGATACCGATACACCCCGGTCGTCGTCGAGAGATACAAATAGTCCCCGCGGAGCTGCAGACCGGTACCGTAGTGGTCGGAGAAGCGTGCGACAACCTCAGCTCGGCCATCGCCGTCAGCATCCCGGAGCGCGACCACTCCGCCACCGGGCGGGTCCGGCGCGCGGCCGCGAGCGCCTCTCAGGTGGACGTAGATGTCGCCGTCGACCGTGACATCTACGTGCCTGGCGCCCTCGATACCGTCGGCGACCACAAGGGCACAGAAACCCTCGGGAAGAATCAGACCGCCGTCGTCCGGGTCACATGCGGGAAGGCCGCGCGACCGCTGCGCTTCGGCGGGCGCCGGGATGTGCCAAACCACGGCCAGGACGAGCGACACACACACCAACGCGCCGAGCCTGCGAACAGTCATGGAGATCTCCTTTGAGAACGATAAGCCGAAAACCCATTCTGTGTTGGGTAGGCGGGAACGTCGGATGGGCGGCGACTGCGCGAGGTGTCAAGTTTCGCAGGCGTAGCTCAGCCAACTCGATAGCCTCAACAGCCTTGCGGAGGGCCTGTGGACTCGACCCGCCATGATTTTTGCAGACTCGCTGACCTTTCATCGCAAACTTGTTACAGGGCGCCCCAGCGCGATTATGTCCGATGCAGAGGCGAGGGTCACGTTGGTCGATGTCTGTCACCTTCATGGGTCACCTGTCTTCAAGGGGTCATCTTCATTTCCCGCCCAAAGAAACTACAGCCCGTCTAAAAGAATAAAGTCTCCCGTGGAGGCTGACTGGCGAATGCGAACAAGATCCTGATAGTCGTCCGAGTTATACCAGGCCAACGCCTCGGCCCGTGATTCGAAGCGGATGATCACCGTTAGACCCTCCCACTCTCCTTCCAAAACCGTCGGGTCGCCATCCGCCGCGACTACTTCGCCGCCGAACTGCTGGAAGACTGCTCCTAAACCAGCGCGGTATTCGCCCATGGTCTCCTGGTCCGTGATTGTCAATTTCGCGATGAAATAGGCTGGAGGTTCTTGCGCCAACATCGACACCGTCACCCAAAGAACTATGACCGCCGCACACACAGCAAAAAATCTACGCATTCTTCTCTCCTCTGCGAAACAAAAATTAGCGGGTATGTGACCCCGTCCCGTATATAGATACTAGCGACCCCGCCGCGGTTTTTGGATCCAAATAAATCGGGCGAGCAAAAAAGACCGACCCCGGGGTGCCGAACCCACCCCCTCAAGTGATATGAGTTGCCCACTGGGCATCAGAACTTGGCGTCAACAGCGACCAGGCCCAGAACTCAGGTCGCCGACTGAGCCATTTACCCCAATGTTGAAAAGTGCCGAGGGCGGGGATCGAACCCGTACGGTCCATAGGACCACAGGATTTCAAGAATCCGCCACTCTCTTCCATACCGTGTTGTTGCGTTGTTTTCTGTGGTGTTCTCTCAACTAACAAGCGACGGTCTATCTATATAGCTCCATCGCATTGGTCGTCAGGTTGGTCGTCAACAAGCTGCACCCAGCACCGCATCCATCCGAGCAGCCGCGTCGTCCTGCATTGTCGGTGATACATGGCTGTAGAGATTCAGCGTGATGGTGACATCGGTATGCCCTAGCATCTCAGGAACGATCTTTGGGTTCAAAACGGATCGTGAACGACGAGGCGGATGACACGCATCTAGTTGAGGCGTAACCCGCTCTCAAATCTCAAGACGTCTTTCCACGTCCCGGCGCAGCTGCTGCCATTCGACGGGAGTCCATCTCTGTCGCGCCTTCGACAACTGCATGGAGTTTGCTTTCGGCGTGAGATCGCTAGACGGAGGTCCCTGGTGTCGCTCACCACAGCGTGCCTGCTGTGTGGCGCGAACTCCACTTTTTAACCCATTTCTCAAGTGTTATGGTAGATGTGAGCTTGCCCAGCCGGGCCGTGGTTCGGTGAAGACCCACGTGACGGCCAGTATTTGGCCGAGCGCTGCGCTCGGCCCTGAATGCGTAGGTGCAGACAGGTGAGGAGGGCTGAGATGACCAAACGATATCTTGCGGCGGTCGCGGCGGTAGCAGGAGTTGCGTTGCTTGTACCTACGTCCGCGGCTGGCCAGGCCAGCACTCCATGGGGTGATCCGGACCTGCAAGGCGTCTGGGACTTCCGTACCCTGACGCCCCTGGAACGCCCCGATGAGCTGGTAGGAAAAGAAGTGTTTACACCGGAGGAAGCCGCGGAGTTTGTCGCGGCGAGTCTTTCGGAGATCGCGGGTCGCGATGACGTTGTTCCCGACGACATCGTCGGCAACTATAACCAGTTCTGGTTTGACCGAGGCACGACCGTCGTCGGCACCCGGCGAACATCGCGGATCGTGGATCCGCCCGATGGACGACTGCCACCCCTGACGCCGGACGCGGAGCGGCGAGCCACATCGCCTGAGGCACAGCGGATCGCTCAGGCAGGCCGCGGCATCGTCCCCCCGCTTTCTTATGAGGACCTCTCGCCGGGGTCTCGGTGCATCCATCACGCCAAGGGTGGACCGCCCATCCACGGTGGTGCCTACAACAACAATATGCAGTTATTTCAGGCGCCTGGCTATGTCGCGATTCTCAACGAGCAAATTCACAGCGTGCGTGCCATCCCCCTAGACGGGCGGCCGCATCTAGGATCCGGCATTCGGCAGTGGATGGGAGATTCACGCGGCCGCTGGGACGGCACGACGCTGGTTGTCCAGACTACTAATTTCAACGGGAAATATGCGCGGGCCGGGCGGCCGCAGGTCGGGCGGACGGATGTGCTTTCTAGCGAGCGCCAGTCTCTGATCGAACGGTTCACGCGGATAGATGCGGAGACGCTGCTCTACGAATACACGGTCACCGATCCGAATACCTGGACGGACTCGTGGACTGCAGAAGTGACGATGAACAAGAGCCAGGATTTGCTCTACGAGTACGCGTGTCATGAGGGGAATTACAGCATGGCGGTCCGCCTCGCGGGAGGTCGCTTCACCGAGAGGGAGGCAGCCGCGAACGCCGAAACGGGTGGCGCGAAGTGAGCCGGTGCCGTCTCGTTCATGAAACTTTGAAGAGGCTGGTGCGTGAGTGGTTCGAAGCGCACCCGCCGGAGTAGCGCCCGTCCCCGTTGAACGACGAGGCGGATGACACGCACCTATTCGACGCGTAGACTGACCGGAATGGCTCCTGTATCGCTCCGTCGGTTGGCACTCGCGGGGATGGTCGCGCTACTGGTGGGTGGCGCTCCGCTCGCCCAGACACCCGAACCTGCTCAAGACGACACCCTCGAGGCGCTCCGAACCCGTGCCAATGCCGGGGACGCGGAGGCGCAGTACAACCTTGGCCTGACGTACGCCACAGGCCTCGACGTACCGCACGACGACGTCGAAGCGGCGGCGTGGTTTCTCAAAGCGGCGGAGCAAGGGCATGCGGCCGCGCAGCTCAGCCTTGGCGTGATGTACGATGCCGTCCGTGGCGTACCGCAGGACTTCGGCGAAGCGGTGGCATGGCTTCGCCGAGCGGCGGAGCAAGGGTCTGCGCTGGCGCAGTACAACCTTGGCGTGATGTACTACAACGGCGAGGGCGTACCGCAGGACGACGGTGAAGCCTATCTGTGGGCCAACCTCGCGGCGACCTATGCCGACGCCTCGGACCGAGATCGTTTCGCCGAATTCCGTGACCTCACCGCTGAACGGCTCACCCCGGAGCAACGCAACGAAGGCCAGCAGCTGGCGCGTGAGTTTTTCGAAGCGCACCCGCCTGAGTAGCGCCCGTCACCACGGCCGGACGACTTGGATGGATGCCGCCACATCAACTCTCTCTTTGGGTTTTCCGACACTCCGGTCCACCAACGAATTCGCAGCCTGAAGGCGCACTTGCTCCGAGTCGGCGCCGGTGACAAAGGCTTCAAGCTCGGCGACTGCGCGAGGTGCCAAGTTCCGCAGGCGTAGCTCAGCCAACTCGATAGCCTCAGCAGCCTTACGGAGGGCCTGTGAACTCGACCCGCCGTGATTTTTGCAGACTCGCTGACCTTTCATCGCGAACTTGGCGCAGGGCGCTCCAGCGCGGTTGTGAGCGGTGCATAAGCGCGGGTCACGTGGCTGGATGTCTACCACCTTCATGGGGTCCTCCGGATGTTCTACGTCTTCCATTCAGGCGAGGCGGCGATCGACAACGAACGGGTCACAGTCATTGGACCCGAGCAGCTCGCTGACTTGGGCATGGACGTGGGCTGGGTCGGCTGGCTGATTCGCAGGTGTCCTGATTCCATCCGCACAAACCAAAGTCAAATCCCTTGCTAGGAATTATCACCCAGAGGGCTAACCTGTCTCAATTGTCCCGTGTCCGATGCTTGTTGAACGGCTTCGACGACCTGCAGTGAGCGTAGTCCCTCGGCGCCCGAAACAACTGGTGCTTCCTCGCCGCGGATCACTTTCGCGAAATTGGTGGCTTGAATGGCCAACGGGTCGCCTGCATTCGCGATCAGCGTTTTCGACGCAATCGGCGACGACCAGTCGGGGGCGCCCTCGTGGCTCCAAACCTTGAGATCGGGGAGGGACATTGCCCCGAGCGATCCGCCGATCAGGTAGCAACTTTGATTGGTGGCCGTGTAAGCGGGGTTTTCGCGCGCGGTCAGCTCCCAGCTCCAGGGTGCGGCAATCGTATCGGCCACTGAGATCGTCGCCACCACAACCGGCGACACACAGCGCCAAGAAAGCAATGCTGGAAAGTAAAGTACGGTATGCGACAGGCATTCCTGGCGTGTACCTCATGTGGCGCCAAGCAACTTCACGGGCAGGTCAGCTGATTAGCACCACGTTTTTGCCAAGGGCGGGTAGGTCAGGCTGTACAGATCAAGAAAAGTGCCATCTGCGGGAATAGACCCCGAACCGATCCATCGCCTATAGAGACACACGACCCGTTCCGGCGTGGGCAACAGGTCTCGGTCCGCTGAGAAGCGGAGCAAGGCCTGTTACACTGGTATACCGTCGTCAGGCCAAGGTCGCCTCTTAATCCACGAACCTGGCCCACAATTCCGCTCACTGTAACGAAACGAGAATCATGATTCGTACACAAGGTCTGTCTGTTCAGTTCGGCGAACGTCTTCTGTTCGAGGACGTTTCGATCAAGTTCACTCAGGGTAATTGCTACGGCTTGATCGGACCTAACGGCGCAGGAAAGTCGACGCTTCTTAAAGTTCTGTCTGGCGAGACTGAACCGCACTCAGGTTCCGTGGTGATCGACCAAGGTCTTCGAGTCGCGGTTCTCAAGCAGGATCACTTCGAATTCAACGAGTTCGACGCGCTCACCACGGTGTTAATGGGGCATGGTCGTCTGTTCGCCATCATGCAGGAGAAGGACGCCCTCTACTTGAAGCCGGACTTCGACGAGTCTGACGGCTTGCGCGCGGCGGAGCTGGAGGCTGAGTTCGGTGGGCTGAATGGCTGGGAGGCCGAGGCGCAGGCAGGCGAACTGCTGGGCGGGCTGGGTATCCCGGTATCTCGGCATGGACTCCTCGTTAGGGAACTCGACGACGGTGATAAGGTTCGCGTCCTTCTAGCTCAAGCGGTGTTTGGCGACCCTGACGTTTTGTTACTGGACGAACCGACGAATCATTTGGACGTTGAGTCGATTTTGTGGCTTGAGGACTTCCTGCTGTCCTTTCAGAACACCGTGATCGTCGTGTCGCACGACCGCCACTTCCTCAACCGAGTGTGCACGCACAC
>CAUZDY010000089.1:0-7360 GCA_963578805.1 Vicinamibacteria bacterium
CGAAGCCCACATCGAGCAGTTTATCCAGCAGTTTGCCGTTGAACGATTCCACATAATAGCCGTTCTGCCACAGACTACCCGGCTCGATGAAGAGCGTCTGTACCTGCAGGCTCGCGAGCCACAGCCGGACGAACTTTGACGTGAACTCCGGACCATTGTGGGAACGAACGTAGGCAGGTGCCCCATGGGTGACGTACAGGTCCGTGAGCGTCTCGAGCACTTCGGTGGTGCGCAGCAGCCTGGCGACAAGCATCTCGAGACATTCCCGCGAGTGCTTATCCACGACCGTCAGGGTCTTCAGCGGCCGTCCATCGTGGGTCCGCTCCGCCACGAAAGCGTACGCCCACACGTGGTGGCGATACGCGGGCCGGCGGCGGATGCACGAGCCGTCCGTGAGCCACAGCCGGTCGACCAAGCGGAACTCGTCGTCTGGCACGCACCGTCGATGCCGCTGCGTCGACCGCGGTTGCCCCAGTACTCGACAGGCCCACCATTCCGATGCGCCCAGCTGGTACCGTACATGGGTCCACTGCCTGGCGTCGCCGGGGCAGGCTCAGAACTTTCCTGCGGTCACCTCCTTCAAGATGGCGGTGTCCAGGGTTTGATCCGACACCAGCCGCTTCGCTTGGTTGAGACGCATGCCGCCGTACTCTTTGCGCCAACGATAGTACGTCTGCTCGCTGATGCCGAGCTTCTGGCACACCTGCGGGGGGCGCAGCCCACGGCTTAACTCCACCTCGGCCTGGCGCAGTGTTGTGATGATCTGCGCGGTGCTGTATCGCTTCCGTGGAATCCTGCCTACCGGTTCGTACCGCCAGAATTCTACCCCTCAGGCTAGAACGATCTTAAGGGGTCAGGTCACCTGCGCAAGCTTCGGAATCGCGGCGTAGAGACTCGTGGATTGGCAGTTCACCTTCGCCGCCACCGCGTATAATCTGGTTCGGTTGCGGAATCTGGAGGCGATAAGTCCGTGAGCGTAGGCCGCCGCCGCCGGCCTTCCGTCGAGGCCCACCCACATCGGTGCGTTGCCCACTGCGATTTGTCGCGACTCGCATGACACTCACAGAACCAGCCCATCACCGGTGTTATTCAGCACCCTACTAGCAATTTACGGAACTCTGAGAACGGCGATCAGTGCTCAAACTTGGCCAGGGAGAGGAAGGGTGACGCATGCGGTCATCGAGAGTTTTCATGATTCAGCTGTTCACCGGGGTGCTTGCGGCGCTGCTGCTTGGGTCGCTCGCCGACGATGATGTCGAAGCTCAGATTGGCGGTCTCTTCCTCGAGGTCGAGCCATCCATGGCGTTGGAAGATATTTCAACCGACCCAAGCGGGACGAGGATACGAGGCCGTCTAGTCCGGATCGATTTCGAACGCCTCGCTGACGCGCGTGTCGACGCTGGTCGAGGCGGTGCCGCGCCGGCCGCATTGAGGCTGAATCTGTTCGACGACGTCGTGTTCTCGGCAATCGTTGAAAGTACCGCATCGACGGCGTCGGGGTACTCGCTATCAGGTCGATTGGATGGGGTGCAACTTGGCACGGTGACGTTGGTAGTGAACGGCGACGTCGTCGCTGGCACGGTGCGGACGCCACTCGCGACTTTCACGATTCGTTCGACCAGCATCGGTGTGCACGTCATTCGGCAGGTCGATCCCTTGACGTTGCCGCAGGGGGGTGAGCCACTGGTGCCCCCGACCGTCCCTACGCGATACGATCGCATCGGGCCAATCACGTTCCCGGACCGCGAGACGCCGTTCCCATCGATGGACGCCGATCCGCCGCTCAGCGCCGACGAAGACGGATCACGGGTGGATGTCCTTGTCCTCTACACGCCGGCTGCGAGGGCAGGGGAGGGCGGCGCCGACGCGATTGAGGTGCTCATCGATCTCATGGTCGCCGAGACCAACGCCTCCTACGCGAACAGCGGGGTGATCCAACGAATCTCTCTGGTACAGACGTTAGAGGTCAGCTATACCGAGCAGGGATCAGGGATAGCCGATGTCAGGAATCTTCAGGGAGCCTCAGAAGGCTTCTTGGACGAGGTACACGCGATGCGCGAGCAGTACGAGGCGGACATCGTGCATCTGATTGTGGATAGAGACGAAGGTGGAAACTTTGACGTCTGCGGCATTGCCTATTACATGGAGACCCCTTCCCATGAGTTCGAGGCGTGGGCCTTTGGAATCACCGATTATCGCTGCGGAGGCGGCGTCTTCGCGCACGAGCTTGGCCACAACATGGGACTCAAGCACGACCGGTACGCAGAGAGAACGGAACTGAATGATTCCCGGAATCCGTACGGCTACGGCTATGTGAACCAGCGGGCGTTCGACGTGGACGCACCGGAGTCCAGTCGCTGGCGCACGATCATGGCGTACAAGGACCAGTGCGATCTCAACGGCTTCTCCTGCCCAAGGCTGCTTCGCTTTTCGACTCCGGACATGAGTGTTACCGGCGACCTGATTGGCGTTCCTGGCACCAACCCGTCATCAAGTCTGACCGGGCCATCGGCCGCAGGGAGGCGGCTCGATGATACGCGCACGACCGTCGCGAACTTTCGTGTGGCAGCATGCCTACGAACCGAGCCGCCCGCAAGAATCAGTCTCCAGGCAAGCAGCGGCCAGTACCTCACAGCAGAATTGAACGGCGGCGGCGCGGTCAGCGCAAATAGAAACGCGGTCGGCGAATGGGAGACGTTTCAGCTGACGGGAAACAACAACGGGGGTTGTTTGGAGTCCGGTGACACCGTGTATGTCCGTACATCCGATGGTTTCTATTTCCGGGCTGAAGGGGGTGGCGGGTCTAGTATGGACGTGACCGCGCCGCGCGCAGGCTCCTGGGAGGCATTTCAGATTCATCGCGTGGGCGGGCGGCGGATCGGGAACAGCGATACTGTGGCGCTTCAAGCGGGCACCCACTATCTCGTGGCGGAGGAGGGTGGTGGGTCGACCGTGAACGCCAACAGAACCGGGGTCGGCCTATGGGGGAAATTCAGAATTGCCACCGTTCAGTAGACCACTGATGATGCGGACTCGTCCTGAACGTGCCGCCTCGACACGTCCAGGTTGTCGCCGTAGTAGAGCTTGTTCATCGGGACACCAGATAATCCTCAACCCTTAACGGTGTTTCCGCCTTGACAGCTGGAGAAGTTTTCCCGAGACGGCCAGGACGCGCCGTTGTTGTTATGGGCGTAGGTGGTGATGCCGAGGAGATCCGGGCCGGGCGGGGGCAGCGTTTGGTAATTATTTTCAGAGTGGGAGCGCGCGCGCCCGAGTAAGCTGGATCAAGCGCGGCGGCTCAATAATCGCATCGAGTCGCGGGAGCGGCAGTTCCGCTCGTCGGCGTCATGGGCGCTGCGATTTGACGGGTTGACGAATAGTCCTGGTGGCCGTCGCGTGCGTAAGCCGAGTCGTGGTGGTCGCCCTCTGAAATCCTCCGTATTGACCACTAGGTAGTATTTCCCGCTAGTTCTTCAAGTTGGATGCCAGCTCGGCTTGAAATTTGGTTGGCACTACCGAGTTGTACGCTCTTGACCTTGAAGCCCTTTCGGACCAACTCTTTCACGTGCATGCGGTTGTAGATAAACGGAAATACGAGGCAGCTAAAGCCGAATGTGAGACAGGCAAGTGAGGACATGATCACCGCCTATTTTTAATCGCTTCGAAAGAGGGCTGGAAAGAACCCGAAGAAGAACGTCGTCCACGAGAACCCAACCGGTGCCGCACGCATTTCGCCGGTGCTCGGATTCAGGAAATAGATCGCATTATCGGCTAAACTGACACCCTCCTTGAGGTGATGACCTTCGCGTATAGACGGTGCACTTTATGAGGGCGTGAGCTTGCTATCCAGCTCCGCCAGAGTCAACCGTTGAGGCTATCGAAGCAGCGGATCAAGTGCCGATGTGGTCGCCGCTGTGGAAAGGACCAAGGCTGAGGACAGCGACCAGGACGAGAAAGGCGGGACGTGTTGTCTAATGAACAGGCGCGCGCGATCACCTTCATTTAAGTAGCTTATGCCTCAAGGGTATAAAGTGATGCCGAGGGGAAGAATCGAACTGCCGACATCATGATTTTTAGTCATTTGTAAATAGGGATACTGGACGGGTCAGGACTCGGCTTTACAGACGAAGATGTTCAGGAGAGGTCAGGAGAGAGCGCCTGCGACGGAAATATTTGCACAAATTCGCACACGCTTGACGGCAGCACTTCCGGCACCTCACACTCCTGCCAGTCACCGAACGGGGGTGCCATGATCGAGCGTATAACTGAGGTGACCTGCCTCATGCGGGTAACCGGTCCGGCGCAGTAGAAGGCCTTGCCCGCGAGTGGGACACCGCGCACCCGCCTAACCCCCGTCCCCGTTGAACCGCTACTTTTGTGCCGGGGCACAAAAAGAGGAAGCTCTGACATCGCGAGGAAAGTGGCGTCCCCAAGGGGAATCGCACTTATGTGGGTGCCAAAACTCAAAGGGAAAGCGCAGGTTGCGGCCTGAACTCGGTCAGGCTGCACTGTAGACAACAAGTGGTGTCAGGCATCAGCTGGCTTCAAGCGGCGGGCTCGTCGACTCGCGTGATGTCCGTCACTGCACTGAGCACGAAGTGCAACCGGATCCGGTCACCGGGCTTGAGAGTGCGGTCCATCGTTTCGGGGCCCACGCGCGCTGTCGCCACCTGCCCTTCGGGATCGTCAGTATCGGTGTAGTAGACGTCCCATGAGACCTGGCCGTGAATACTGATCGGCTGGATCTTGCGGAGGAGCCCGACTCGTGACCCTGTGATCATAGGTCGATTATATCCCTGATCCCCCTCGTGCCTTACTCAACCCCGTACCCGCGTTGGATAGCCGGAATGATCTGATCCTCAACCATGTTGTAGAGCGACCGCAGATGCCTGCGTCGTCCGTTTCCCGGGTTGAGTGACGAGGTCATTGCCACGGTGAGCCTGAGGTCCGGAACAATGAAAAATGAACTGTCCACCGTATCCTCAAGCGTAATACGTCTGGTACCCGGCCAACCGTCGCATCCACTAACCATAACCGTACTCGCGACCGCTGCGTTCAGACCGAGATCAAGGCATCAACGATTCGCGTACCCAATCCTCAGACACGATCCGCCGACCGCGTCGAAGTGGCCACTGAGATTACCGTCAAACGACCCTCGTAGTGCAGCGGTGACGGGCGCTACTCAGGTGAATGGTTCGCCGCACACCCGCCTAACCCCCGTCCCCGTTGAGCCGCTACTTGTGTAGCGGGCTACAAAAGTCAGTAGCCTCTCATTTTCAAGGAGCTGGACGATCGATATCCCAACAGCAAGTTCATCCTGACGATCCGTGAGATGAATCCTGGTCGAGAAGCAATCTAAGTCATTTTGGAAGCGGTGACCTTGTCTCCTGTTCCACCGCCAGAATTCTAACGTTCGGGCTGGCTCGGTTTAAGGGGGCAAGGTCAGTTGGATTCTGTCTCCACGTCACGACAACGGATAGTCGCACTGGCCAGACAAGCCCTGGGATGGCGATGGCCATCGCCAGGTCTCCTGGACCAGCGGGTACGCGACGGCGCGTAGCGAAGCCATCTGTCGAGGAGCCGGATGCGGCAGAACCCGCACGTCCGGATCTGTGGGGGGCCAGGGTCAGCAACGACCCTGGTCTACCCGACCGTTGATCGTCACGAAGACTTCATCCAGGAACCACGTATCTACAAGTCGACCTTGTCGTCGCTTCAACTTCCGAGCGTAATCGGGGCCGAACTTCCCGCACCACTGGCGAACGGTTTCGTATGACACGATGATGCCTCGTTCGGCCAGCAAATCCTCAACATCCCTGAAGCTCAGGCACTATCTGTAGTAGAGCCAGACGGCATGGCTGATGATTTCGGGCGGAAAGCGATGCCTCAGGTAGCGGGATCAGCGAGTGTTCATCCCGGCATTGTGCCGGGCGGAGAATTAACCTGACGATGCCAGACCGCCCCGGTCAGGGACGAGCTTCTGGTAGCCTGAGGAACAGTTAATGACGGAAGCACCGAAACTTCTGGTACATTTGAATTACTAGCGGATCCCCTGGTGCCGTCGGTCTCCGATTGGGCTGTTCGATACTAGAGATTCGTACGCCCTTGGAGGTCGTAGGGGATGAAGAGACGTGAGAGGGGGGACAGAGTCCATGGGTCTCAGAAATCTCTTCGGTAAGAAGAAGAAGGATGGGAACGTAGAGCCGGACCCGATCGCCGACCTCGTTCTCGGTAAGCTCAAGGTCGGCTATCTGGTGGATTACGATCTGAAGACCTGGGAAGTGACGAGCTACTGCCGGTACGAATTCGACGGAAACATCGTGAAGGAGTGGGAGATTACGGCCGGAGGACGTGAGAAACGCTACCTGGAGCTGGCCGACGGGCGCTGGTCCCTTTCAGAGAAGATCGTCATCGGCGCCATCGAAGGCGACATCCGGCGTCACATCCTTCGCGAGGAGGACCCGCCGAGCCGGGTCGTTCACAAGGGGAAGCAGTATCACTTCGACAGTTCCTGTGCAGGATACATGTTCCTCAACGACGAAGGTGCCGGCGAAGTGGTGATCCGCTGGGAGTTCCTGGACGAAGACGAAGAGAGTTTCCTGGGTATCGAGCAGTGGAGCGAGTCCGAGTTCGGGGCCGCGACCGGCTCCTTCGTCGAAGATTACGAGTTCACGAGCATTCTCCCCGGGGGGGGCACGGACTAATTTTCCCCCCAGCAGGGTTGAAGTCTTACGCTACACTATGGCTGTACGCCTCTCCGTAGTCTGTGGTGGGAAACGATCATGGAAACTAGCCTTCGCTGGATTGCGTGGATCGGCCTCTCTCTCGTCGTCGTGGGCTGTGTCGCCGGCGACCCCATCGAGCGATTGCAGGGCGATCTCGACCGTTACCCTGAGTACTCGGTCATCCTCGCGGACATGCGGGAGGAGGGAACGTTCTCGATCGACTATTGGCACCAATACCGGGTGACTACAGGCGAGAGGGAGGAAGGCTCTGACGATCTCGTCTACGCCGAGAACATCCGAGATTGGGAACGGGTCGATCGCCGCACGTTCGCCAGATACCAGCCCTACCTCGGCATGGTGATTCTCTCGAAAGGCGCGGACGGAAACGTCGATCGTGACCAGCATCCACCCGGCTATCAGCACGTCGGCAACGACCGTTACGGCCAGTGGCGAGGCGATGGGCGAGGTGGATCTTTTTGGGAGTTCTACGGCCGGTATGCCCTGATGAGCCACATGATCGGCGGCTTTGGGAGGCCCATCTATCGTAACGACTGGAATAGTTATCGCGACTTTCGAGGCCGTGGCCAACCCTATTTCGGCTCTGGCGTGTATGGCACGAATGGTACGGTCACGAG
>CAUZDY010000090.1:0-7268 GCA_963578805.1 Vicinamibacteria bacterium
GGACGTCTGCTCGCTGATCGCCAGCTTGCGGCAGACCGTCGGCACGCTGTTGCCCGCTGCCAATTCAACTTCTGCTTCCCTCAGCTTGTGGATAATCTGTTCGCTCGTGTATCGCTTCCTCGTCATTTCCTGCCTCCTTACACACACCCGAATCCTTCGATTCTCTCTCAAGATTCGGATTCGTTTTCAGGGGGCAGGTCACTACCTTCAAAGGGCATATAGAGAAGACGTCTTCCCTATATGCAAGGTTACTTTGAGACAGTCCACTAGTGAGCGTGGCTGGTGGATTGGCCGTGGGGCCGCTAATCGACAAGATCGGTGTGTAGAAGGTGTACAGTCGCTGCCTACTTGGCGCCGGATTCGTCTATTTCGGGCTCTTCCTAACCTCCGAGTTTCTTTCGAGTCCGAAGGTCGCAATCGGAGTCTTGTTCCTCCTGGAAACGATCTTCACGGTGGCTGGCATCGCGTTCATCGCTATTGCGATGTCATCGTCTCGCTTGAAGCTCTCATCTACACACTTCGCCTCCTTCATGGCTTTCGGAAACCTCGGCATGTCCGACGGTTCCGCGATCTATCCCGCTCTATCTGACCTGGTCAGCATCGTCGGCATCTTTCTGGCGATCGCAGCCCTTTACATCTCTTGCGTGTTATTGTTGAGCCGCTTCAGCCTCGATCGTTATCGAAGCCGGATGGCTCAACTAGACTCTGGAAGTGTGTAGAACGGCGGGAACTCGAAGAGCAGCGGGAAGGACTGGGGCACGTCATGGCGCGATTCTTTCCCCGTGGCTCAGAACCGACGGTTTACTGACAAACGTTGTGGAGGTGAGCTTGACTGGACTGATCTCGTTGCGCCGATGGCCGGGTTGGACCGTGTGTCTCGTGCTGGTCGTGGGTGGGGCTGCGTGCTCTGGTCCTCGGGACGAGCCGGCCTCGCGGGCTGGCTGATCGAGAGCGAATATCGTGATCATCCTGGCGGATGATCTGGGCCACGGAGACCTGGGGGTGACGGGAGCACCGGACATTCGCACACCCAACATCGACGGGTTGGCGGCCGAAGGGGTGCGGTTCACGCACGCCTACGCGAATGCCCCGGTTTGCAGCCCGACGCGGGCGGCTCTGCTCAGCTGGCAATACCAGCAGAGGACGGGTGTCGATCGTGTGATTTACGCGACGGAGCGGGACCGGGGGATGGCTCTCCAAAACCGGCTTCTGCCGTCGTTCTTGAAAGAAGCGGGCTATGCGACGGGGATCATCGGGAAGTGGCACCTGGGCTATCCGCGGGAGCACTTTCCGACGCGCTTCGGATTCGATGAGTTCGTTGGATTCGTCGTGGGCAACATTGATTATTTATCGCATACCGATCGGTTGGAGAATCATGATATTTGGCGTGGCGAGAAGGAGTTTTTCGACGAGCGCTACTTCACCGGCCTGATCGCGGACGAGGCGATTGATTTCATCGACCGGCACGCTGAGGAGCGGTTCTTCCTGTATCTGCCGTTCAATGCGCCTCACGATCCGTTTCAGGGCCCAGAGCATCGCTCCACGGCAGGCGATCAGCAAGTAACGCGCAAAGTGAACCGTACGCGCGCCGTGTTTCGCAGCATGGTCGAGTCGATGGATAGCAACATTGGGCGAGTTCTTGAGAAGCTCGACGCGGCAGGGATCGGCAACGAGACAGTTGTATTCTTCATGAGCGACAACGGCAGTTTGCCGGTCGTGGCGCGCAATGAGCCGTTTCGTGGGCACAAAACGACCCTGTGGGAAGGGGGCATTCGAACGCCGTTGATTGCGCGTTGGCGCGATGTGTTTCCGCAAGGCGGCACAGTTGACGAAATGGCGATCGGCATGGACTTGTTCGCGACGGCGTTGGATCTGGCGGGTGTGACGCCCGCTGAGAACCGGCCGATGGACGGTGTGAGCTTGCTGCCGGTTTTGGAGAGAACTGGCGGGATCGACCGGGAGGCGTTGTACTTCCGGTATCAACGACCGCGAGGCCCGCTCCAGAAAGCGGTGATTCACAACGGCTGGAAGTATTTGAGCGACAATGCCAGTGTCGAGCACTTGTTCGATCTGGCGCAAGATCCCGGCGAGCAGAACGATCTGGCAGCGGCCGAAGCTGCGAGGTTTAGGGAACTGCGTGAGAAGTGGGTTGCCTGGGAGGAAGAGGTGCTGCGGGGGGCTCCGCCGTTGCCACCCTACCGTGTGGAGTAGGATTCCTAGGACGAGCACGGTAGAAAGTACAACGCCAATGATTGTCGCGATATCCATAGACTGTTCGCAGCTCTGTTCCTATGAGTGCGTACCGGCGTGGGAGGGCCAAACTTGAGGAAGTGAGTTGGCCGGTTGCCCGGTTCCCGGCCGGGTGCTACGCGGGCTCCTTGCGATCTTCTCGAATCTGCTATGTTGCGCCTGATGACCTGCCATTTGACTGAGTTGGCCCTGAAAGACTGCTTCCGGAGCGACAAGCATGCCTGAGCTACCGGAGGTGGAAACGATTATCCGCGGGCTGGCGAAGCGGGTGGTGAATCACCGCATCCTCGATGTGGA
Source organism: Vicinamibacteria bacterium (assembly GCA_963578805.1). Classification (GTDB taxonomy): domain Bacteria; phylum Acidobacteriota; class Vicinamibacteria; order Vicinamibacterales; family UBA8438; genus CAUZIB01. The sequence goes on from CAUZDY010000090.1 coordinate 2,548, forward strand.
TATCCGGGAGCCACGGACGGTGGTGGGCGATGCTGTGAAGACGGCGCGGCGCTTACGCGGTCAGATGATTCGAGGCATCCAGCGGCACGGGAAATATATCGTGTTCGAACTGGAGAAGGGGCGCAAGTCGAGCTGCCTGGTCGTCCATCTGCGGATGTCGGGGAACTTTGTATTGGACGGCGAACCGGGGCCGCATACGCGGGTGATTGTCGAGTTGGAAGGCGGCCCGGCGATGGTGTTCCACGACATTCGAAAGTTCGGGCGGGGGGAGTTGTCGGACGAGTTGCCGGCGCGCTTGAGCGAGTTGGGTCCGGAGCCGCTGGAGATCAGTGAAAGCGAGTTCATCGAGAAGTTGCGTGGCCGGCGAACAATGGCAAAGGCGTTGCTGCTGAATCAGGAGTTTCTGCGGGGACTGGGAAATATCTATGCCGACGAGTCGTTGTTCCGGGCGCGCATCCACCCACGGGCGATCGCGTCGCGGATCAGCCCGCGGAGGGCGGCGAGGCTGCACCGGGCAATTCAGGAAGTGTTGACCGACGCGATTGCGCAAGGCGGGTCGACGATCAACAACTACGTCAACAGTGAGGGCGCTCAGGGCTACTTCCAGTTGAGTACGGCGGTCTATGGGAAGACGGGCGGGGAGTGCCCAAAGTGCGGGAGTGCGATCCGGAGGATTATCGTGGCGAGCCGGAGTACGCACTATTGCGGGCGTTGCCAACGGGCGTGATGGCCGGCAGGAATAAGCGGTGGGTGTGCGTGGACGCTCGTGCCGGGTTGGGCTAGGATGAACTCACTTATGCGTCGCGTATTGAGTTGCGTGCTCTTGTTGATGTTGCTGGCTGGCTGTGCTGAGGAGCCGGAGACAAAGATTTTTCCTTATCCCTACGAGGTGACCGACATCGAGAACGGGCTGCGGGTGGTAACGGTGGAAACCGCCTATCCGGAGGTCGTAGCACTCCACATCGTGGTCAATGTCGGCTCGCGGAACGAGGTCGAACCGGGGCGTACGGGGTTTGCTCACTTGTTCGAGCACATGATGTTTCGCGGGACCGAGAAGTTTCCGCCGGAGCGCTGGGAAGCGATCATGCAGGACGCCGGCGCCGAGACGAACGCCTACACGAGCGACGACCGTACGGTGTACCACGCGGTGTTCTCCAAAGAAGATCTGGAGGCGATTCTGGAGCTGGAGGCGGACCGTTTCCAGAACCTCAAGTATTCCGAAGAGGTGTTCCGCACCGAGACCCGCGCGGTGCTCGGTGAATACAACAAGAACTTCGCCAACCCGATGCGCAAGCTCGATGAGATCGTGCGCAAGACGGCATTTACCGAGCACACCTATCGACACACGACGATGGGCTTCGTGGAGGATGTCGAAAACATGCCCGAGATGTATGACTACGGGCTGAAGTTCTTCGACCGCTACTATCGGCCGGAGTACACGACGGTTTGCGTTGTAGGTGATGTGCCCGACGATGCGCTGGCATTGGTCAAGAAATATTGGGGCGGCTGGGAGCGCGGGAGCTATCAGCCGGAGATCCCGGTAGAGCCGCCGCAAGGGGAAGCAAAGACCGTCGACGAGAGCTTCCATACGCCGACGTTGCCGATCGTGTCGGTTTCGTACCATGCACCGGCCTACGACGACGAGGCCAACGACTCGGCGGTTCTGGATGTGATCTCTTACTACGCTTTCTCGGAAAACTCGGACCTCTATAAGAAGCTTGTGGTGGAAGAGCAGAAGGTGGACGCCATGCATCCGGCTTACTATGACCACCGCGATCCTTATTTGTTTTCCGTCGTTGCGCGTGTCAAGGAACAGAAGGATTCCGAATACGTGCGGGATCAGATTCTGGCAACGGTCGAGCAACTCCAGAACGAGCTGGTACCGATCGAGCCACTTGAGGACGTGAAGTCTCACCTGCGGTATGGCTTTGCGGTGGGGATGAACAGCACGCCGGCGATCGCGGGAACGCTGGCGCACTTCATCAATATGCGGGGCAGTCCGGAGACGATCAACAAGCGCTATGCGCTGTACGAGAGTGTCACGCCCGATGACGTGCAGCGTGTCGCGAAGCAGGTGCTTGTCGAAAGCGAACGGACCATCGCGACTCTGCGACATGCACCGGAAGGAGGTGCGGAATAATGTGCCGCCTTCTGTTGGTGGGATTGATCCTGATTGCCAACGCGTTAGCGGCGCCGCCTGAGATGCTGACGCTGCCCAGCGAATCGCCGCTGGTTGCGTTCCGCATTTTGCTTCGGACCGGAGCCGCGTCTGACCCAGAGGGTAAGGAAGGCGTGGCGGCTCTCACGGCCGCAATGCTTTCGATGGCAGGGACGAAGGAAAAGACCTACGACGAAATTGTCGAGGCTTTGTTCCCGATGGCTTCGTCGGTGAGCGCGCAGGTCGACAAGGAAATGACGGTGTTCGTGGGAACAACCCATGTCGAGAACCTGGAAGCCTACTACGAACTGTTGCGGTCGATGTTATTGGAACCGGGTTGGCGCGAGGACGACTTCCGCCGCCTGAAGGACGAGGCAAAGAATTACCTGCGCATTCAATTGCGGAGCAACAACGAGGAAGAGCTAGCCAAGGAATATTTGTTTCTCCAGATCTTTGAGGGCCACGACTATGGCCATCATTCAATGGGCACAATTGCTGCGCTCGACAAGCTTTCACTCGACGACTTGAAGTCGTTCTATGCGGACAACTACTTGCAGGGCAATTTGGTGATCGGCCTTGCGGGCTGCTATCCCGAGCGATTCGCGGAACGGGTCCAAACTGACTTCGCAAAGCTGCCGGAAGGCGCGACGAGAAGAGAACCCATGGCTCAGACGGTTTCGCCGAAGAAACTGCGGATTCGGATCATCGAAAAGGATACGCGAGGGACCCACATTGCCCTCGGATTTCCGATCCCGGTGAACCGGTCAAACGGGGACTGGCCGGCGCTGAAACTGGTGCAATCGTACTTTGGACAGCATCGGTCGAGCAAGAGCTTGCTGTTTCAGAAGCTTCGTGAGATTCGGGGGATGAACTATGGCGACTATGCCTACATCGAGTACTTTCCAAGTGGGATGTACCAGTTCAAGCCTGATCCGAACCTTGCACGCAGTCAGCAGATCTTCCATATCTGGATTCGTCCGGTGGAGCCGCGGAACGGGATGTTCGCTTTGCGGATCGTGCTCTATGAGTTGAACAAGCTTGTTGAGGATGGGATCTCGGCAGAGGACTTTGAAGCGACACGGCGGTTTCTTGGGAAATTTGTGAATCTGCTGACCCAGACGCAAAGTGAGGAGCTGGGTTATGCGCTCGACAGCCGTTTCTATGGAATTCCTCCCTTTCGTGGTTACGTGAAAGATGCTTGGGCAGGTATGACGGTGGACGACGTGAACTCCGTGATCCGCAAGTACTTAAGGGCGACGGATCTGGATATCGTTATCATCACGAAGGACGCCGCTGGGATGCGCGATGCGATCCGGTCAGGGCAGGCTTCGACGATTGAGTATGTATCACCGCCGCCGAAGGAAATTCTCGACGAGGATAAGGTGATCGGGCGCTACCCGCTGGATGTGGGTAGCATCGAAGTCGTCCCGGCGAGTCGTGTTTTCGAGGACTAGCAGAGCCGCTGGCACGGCATGCCGTGCCCCTACATTTTGACAACGGCGGTGACGAGATCCATTCGACCGAACAGCAGCAGGCTCTTGTGAAACTCCGAGTCCGGGACTCAGACCGGGTTACGCGGCAGGTACTAGCGCGGTGAACTTTTCGGCGAGCGCCGGTTTCGGGAGCGCGCCAACCACACTGTCGACAACCTCACCATCGTTAAGGAAAAGCACCGTCGGGATCGAGCGAATGGCAAACTGCTGGGCCGTTCGAGGACTATCATCGACATTGAGCTTGCCGACTTTGACCTGACCCTTGAAGTCATCCGCCAACTCTTCGATCACGGGGCCGAGGACCCGACAAGGTCCGCACCACGGGGCCCAGAAGTCAACAACGACGGGCGTGTCGCTCTTGAGCACTTCCTCTTCGAAGTTTTCATCTGTTAGCGTCACGTAGTTTCTATCTTCTGCCATGCTTCGTCTCCTGTGCTACTAGTTTTAGATGCAGACGAGCCGCTAAGGATTCAGAAAACCGCCATACGCTAACCGCGCGGGGCGAGTTAAGATCTGTGTCTATGGTCCGTACTAAGCGGGTGTATGACGCGTCCAGCGAAGAAGACGGATTCCGTATTCTTGTCGACGGTATGTGGCCACGTGGGCTCGCGCGAGAGAAGGCCAGTATCGAGGTTTGGCTGCGGAAAATCGCACCGAGTGTGGAACTGCGGAAGTGGTTTGGGCACGATCCGGTCCGTTGGAGTGAGTTCAAGTGGAAGTATTTTGAGGAGTTGGAACGGAACGTGTCGGCGGTGGCTGAGCTGCGGTCATATACGGACGTGCAAGACGTGACGCTTATATATAGCGCGAAGGATCGTGACTATAACAACGCGGTTTGTTTAGCGGAGTACCTGGCGACGCGGTAAGAGCGACTAGCGGGGGCTCCGTGGGCCCCATGCTAACCTGAGTTCTTCTGGGTTCCACTCTGCAATGTCATTCATTCAGACCCGCTACAACCTGACCGAAGCCGACCTGGGGAAGTATCTCGGCGAGGCACTCTCGAAGGGCGGGGACTACGCGGATCTCTACTTCGAGTATCTGAGTACGACCTCGGCGAGCCTCGACGAATC
>CAUZDY010000091.1:0-7182 GCA_963578805.1 Vicinamibacteria bacterium
GCAGTGCCTCGACCAGTCCCATGCGGCTCATTTGCCCGTAAAGCGTCTCGCCCGCCAGGTTCATCACTTGCCGATAATGCGTCGCCGCTTCATCGGCGCGCTCTAGCACAATGAGAACTGCCGCCGCCTGATATCGCGCGGTCAATCCCTGCTGGGTGCTCGGATACGTGTCTGCGACAGCGAGCAGTTTCGGCACGGCTGATTCGAGCTTGGCATCGAGCGAAGGAAAGGTTCCTGGAGGTTGTACAAAGTCGGCCGCAAGAATCGGCGCGGTCGAAGAAGGAAGAGGTTGATCGCTTATCGTTCGGCGCGCCGTCGACTCGGTCGTCGTGTCGTCAATGTCATCCTCCACCGACTCGTCGACCACCACATCGTCCACGTCCAACTCTTGTACAGTCACGAGGGACTGTTCTGGCGCAGACACCACTTCCGCTTCGAGTGTAGACATTGCCTCGACCAGAAGCTCCCCGGCACGGCGCTCCTCCACCTGCGTCCACGAAAAATAACCACCCACGACGGTCAGAGCGGCAAGCACAATTCCGCCGCCAATCAGAATGGGTCGGCCACTGTCCGCGAGCCATCTTCGGGTCTCGGCCAGCACGGTCGCCAACGGGTTCTCTTTGAGGTGATGGCGCTCTTTTCTTCGCATCTCTAAGCAGAAAAGTGTATCAGACAGGCCGAAGCGCGAGAACCGACAGACCGAACCAAGGCAATGTTGTTGTTAACAGATTGTCAGCGAGGCGGAGTAAAACGACGATTTGACCGACACGACAACGGTCTCCTGGACTAGGCGACCGTCTTTAAGCGCCCGAACATGAAGCGATTCGATGACTTCTGACGACATTGAACGACTCGCACCTGTTGCGTCGTCACTCAAAATCAATCTCTGTGGCTGTCGTGACTCTGACCTACCATTAGAGCCGAACCGATGCTAATTTAAACAGATACAGGGTAAGGCACCTGTTCGGGTGGCAGATAACCGCTACCTACGGATAACATTACATGGTTGCCTGCTGCTCCTGCCGCTGGGACACCCGTTGGTCTGCCGTTGGACTGGATGATGTGATGATGATTCGTAACCGATACTATGCACTACTCGCCTGCGTCTTTTTTGCCGCCGTAGCCGCACCGGTCTGGGCACAGACGCTCCCGACAGCTGAACCAGAGACAGTGGGCATGTCATCCGGTCGACTGGAGCGCCTGACAGCCACGTTCAACGAATATGTCGAGACCGATCAACTTGCCGGTGGAGTCGCTCTTATTGCCCGACGTGGTCAAATCGTTTACCTCGAATCAGTTGGCATGCGCGATCGCGAATCCAGATCCGCCATGGTCGATGATTCGATCTTTCGTATCGCGTCGCAAACAAAGGCGCTTACCAGTGTCTGCATTATGATTCTTCAGGAACGCGGTCAGCTCCTAATTTCTGACCCGATTTCCAAATATCTCTCCGAGTTTATGGAGGGCACTGTTGCCGTCGACGACGGCCGCGGCGGGTACGACGTCGTGTCGGCGAGACAGCCGATCACAATTCGGAACCTTCTCAGCCATACCTCTGGCATCAGCTACGGAAACGGCATCGCTGTGGACGAATGGAAAACGGCGGATGTCATTGGCTGGTACTTCGCCAACCGCGACGAACCGATTCAAGACACCGTTGCGCGGATGGGCCCGCTTCCAACCGTCGCTCATCCAGGGGAGCGCTGGGTCTATGGTTACAACACCGATATCCTCGGTGCACTCGTTGAGGTTGTCGATGGACGACCGTTCGACGTCTTTCTCCAGGAAGAGGTTCTAGGTCCTCTCGGGATGATCGATACCCATTTTTATCTGCCTCTGGAAAAACTAGACCGCCTAGTCACTGTGTATTCGTCGGTCGAAGGAGGTGGAATTGAACGTGCCCCAGACCCCGGTTACATGGATGATGCCGGGATTTTCGGCACAATCGGCCAGGGGCAGTATGTGGACGGGCCTCGAAAGAGTTTCTCGGGCGGAGCTGGACTTTTGTCGACGGCCAGAGACTATGCCACCTTTCTGCAGATGATGTTGAATGGCGGAGAGTTAAACAGTGTACGAATCCTGAGTCGGAAGACGGTGAAGTTAATGACGGTCAACCATCTGGCAGAGATCTCCTTTCGGCCAGGCCAAGGGTTCGGTCTTGGATTCTCAGTCGTGACCGACCTAGGCGCTCGCGGGGTTCTCGGCTCGGTTGGTGAGTTCGGATGGGCCGGCGCCTACCATTCCACCTATTGGGTCGATCCCGAGGAAGAGCTCGTGGCCGTCTACCTCACACAACTGATTCCAGCGATAGACATGGACGACCAGGACAAGTTTCGGGCGCTTCTATATCAGGCGATCATAGACTGAACACCAGGACCGACCCTCACGGATTCTCAAGATACCCGGTCGATGAGCACTGCTACCCGCTCCTCACAAGACATAAGACGACCGTTTTAGCGCGGCTACTCAGTTCCTCGAGTGCATCCCGCGCCCTCATCTACTTAAGCCAGCTTCCGATCACCGGACAAAGCCGCCGTAGGGCCGATTAAACTTGGCACCGAATTGGCTGAGGGCGTCGCGCACCATAGGATCTGGGTCCCCGAAGACTTGCACGCTGATGATATCGACGGTGGCCAGGAACCGATCGAGAAACACACTAATATTCTCAAGGTGCGCCCTCACCCCTTCTGAATCGGCGTAGCGCTCGAGCAGGTGACAGGTTCGACCGTCCTCGGAAAGACTCCACTCGTAGTTGAGCGCTCCTGCTTCTTTGGTAGTGGCGACGCACATCTCGTCGACTATGCCACGAAAAGCGTCATCCTTTCCCTCGTGGATCGTTAGTTGGACCATGAAATACACGTTCTTGTCACTTCGCATCTGTCATCCTTTACTTAACAAGCCTGCACATATCTGTGAAGCATACTTTAGCGTTAGTGTGCGGAGCAGGGTTGCGGTTCGTCACTTACTCGATTGGTAGGCCCGTCGAGAAGCAGCCGTTGTCCATCGGAGAAAGCAAGGGAGAACCGCTCATGGCTACTGACCCAAGTTTTAGCATCAACAAAGAAGGACTCGCAAAGGCGTTGGCGGTACTGGAACATGACTTTTTGCCCGACGAGTGTGAAGACTTGCCGAGGTCACTGCCGGAGACGGGACTTGGCGAATTCGCAACGCTGGAGCGTCTCGCGCCACTAGTGCTTGGAAACGCAGCCCGTCTGGATTCCCCAATAGCACTGGCACACATGGATCCGCCGACACCTTGGATCACTTGGGCTATTGCACTTTGGAACGCGAGGCTTAATCAAAATCTCTTACATCCCGTAGTATCTCCGTTCGCACGCGAGGCGGAATCCACCCTAATTGATTGGATGACGCCATTTTACGGAATGAACGGCGGCCATATGACACCCGGTTCCTCCTTGGCAAATTTAACGGCGCTTTGGGCAGCACGTGATGTAGCTGGGATACATCGAGTCGTCGCATCATCTTCAGCGCATATCAGCATCGCTAAGTCGGCTCGGATCCTTGGACTTGAGTTTGAAACCCGATCAGTAGATACCCAGGAGCGCCTTTCTGTTGAGGCGCTCGGAGACCTCTCTGACGCCTGTCTCGTCCTGACCGCCGGAACAACAAGTACGGGTGCAATTGATCCGTTGCATGTAGCAGCTAATCCGGCCTGGACACATGTCGATGCGGCCTGGGCGGGACCGTTAGCGTTTTCTAATGTGTACAGTGATCTTTTAAGTGGCATTGACAGGGCGGACTCGATTGTCGTCTCTGCCCACAAGTGGCTCTTCCAACCGAAAGAATCTGCGATCGTTCTGTTCCGTGATGTTGAGCGCGCGAATTCAGCCATCAGTTTTGGTGGACCGTATCTTACAACTCCAGGTGTAGGCGTTCTTGGCTCTCACGGAGCGATGGCGATCCCTCTTCTTGGCACATTGATGGCCTGGGGTCGAGATGGGCTTGCACATCGAATCGAACTTTGTATGCAAAACGCAGATTCCTTGGCACGAACTATCGATGCCAACGCAGATTTCGAATTATTTGCAGAACCTAAAACCGGTGTTGTGGTGTTTAGACCCAAGTCCGGTAACATCGATACCGTCGCACAGCACCTTACGCCAACAACAGTCTCAACGACAGTTATTAACAACGATCTATGGCTTCGTTGCGTCGCAGCGAATCCAAACGCAGACATGGCAGCCATACAGGCCCGTATAATGCCGACATCAAATTGAGAGAGCTACCTCTCAGCGAACCAATTGATACCCACTCTTGGGAGCAAGCTCCCCGTTATGGTGAACAGGAACGTATTGCCTCACGTTTTACGGCCTTTCACGGCTCGACCCGGTCGGTGAGAGCGAACACAGCGGTCAGACGCTTGGATGCGTGGAAAAAGGCGTCAGCTGCAGCTCGTGTGTCCAGCATTACCGATCTTGTGTGTGTAAATAGAAGAACGCGTCTGCAATCTTAGCCGGATCCATCACGATCTCAGGTTGCTGCCGTGCTACACGCATTGCGCAAGTTCCGGGAGAGTCGATCAAACCGTCGATCACTACGTTGGCGACGTGCACACCGTACTCTGAATACTCCTCTGTCAACACCTGCGCCAGCGCACGCATCATAACCCTAGGGTAGTACAGCGACTGCCCCGTTATTCTCTTTCGACCCCGCAACAAAGCTACGTTGTTCGAAATCAAAAATGTGCCATCACCTCTTTCACGCATCGCTGGCAAGGACTCTTTCGCCACGAGAAATGGACCCCGACTCGCGATATGCTGGGCTGTTTCGAATATTTCGACGGGCGCATACTCGAGCAACTCCTTCTCTGGTGGTAGTTGCCGCCCTTCGAGATAGCCCGCGTTATACACGACCACGCGAGGGTCGCCGACCACCTTTCTCACATGGTCGAAAGCATTCGAAATCGACTCTTGCGACACCAGATCGAGTTCGGTGATCGTGCAGTCTCCCCCTTGTGCATGAATTGCTTTCTCTAGCGGTTTGGCATTCGTGGTGTGTCGCGTAGTCAGTACGACGAAGAAATTCTCTTGCGCAAACTTCTGTGCGATGGCGCCGCCGACGCCTCACCGGGCGCCCACTGGCAGGTCGCTGTCGTCAAGTGTCTTACCATGCACAAGTTTGGTATTTCGCCCATCTCCCTGCCGCTTGGACGTCGCTCAAATTACCATTGCGACTCGTTGCTCGTTCGCATTCAGATTAGTCACTTCATACTCCTTTCATTTCATCTAGGACACTTGAGCGTTGCGTCTCGGTCGAGCAAGGTATCACTTCCTCCGATATACCTCACCCATACCCTGGAATCCAGGAGGTTTCGTCTCGTGCCGACAGGCGAGAATGCTGCTTATACGGCATGACCCGTGGAACAGCATACGCACTAGACTGAAAAGGCAGGGATACTTCAAGCTTATTTGAGGGTTAGGCCCATGACCTTCACGATGTTCAACACCCGTCCCGCACAGCCAACTTCTTTCCCGGTCGCGACCCGGTTTCTGAGGTTTGACTTAAACTGGAGTTTTCGATCCTATGTGATATTAAAATAGACCAATGACTTTAACCCGACCTACCAGACTCCTGCCGCACCGAGTCGTCCTACCCGCCGTGCTAATGCTCAGCACCTGGGCGTTTACGGCGCAAAGCCCGCAGATTCCAACCGACTCTGTCATTCGAAGCTCCTACCACGACTTTAAAGTGAAAACCGTCGTTGACGGCCTTGTGCACCCGTTTTCGATGGTCTTCACGCCAGAAGGTGACCTTCTGGTCACCGAGCGACCAGGCCGACTACGCATCGTTCGTAACGGTGCACTAATCTCTGAGCCGGTCGCCGGGCTACCTGAAGTCATCGCGCTCGGCCAAGGCGCCAAGTCGATGGACGGCCGCGAGCAGGCTGGTATGCGGGACGTCATACTCCACCCTAACTTTGTCTCGAACCGGCTGCTCTACATTAGCTACACCAAACCTGGCGCCGACTCCCTCGGAAACCTTGCCGTCTCGCGAGGCCGCTTCGAGAACGACCGCCTCTCAGACGTGGAGGAAATCTTCCACGCCGACGCATTCGGGGATGGGAGTGACCGAAGTTCAATGTGGGGTGGACGGCTCGCGTTTGATCACGAGAGCTACCTCTTTGTGACTCTCGGAGATCGTCAGTGGCCATCCGCCGGGGATCTATCGGCACACCCTGCCCAAGATCTCTCAAACCACAACGGCACGACCGTGAGGCTTCACGACGACGGCCGAGTCCCCACCGACAACCCGTTTGTCGGCCGAGCCGGTGTGCGCCCTGAGATTTGGACATACGGCCACCGTAACGCCCAAGGGCTCGGGGTTCATCCCGAGACAGGTGACCTCTGGCTCAACGAGCACGGACCACAGGGCGGTGATGAGCTCAACCTGATCAGCCCCGGCCTCAACTACGGATGGCCGGTCATCGGTTTCGGCGTGAACTACCGCACCGGACTAGCGATCCACAAGGGCACACGCGGCGAGAATATCGAAGCGCCCTCGCACGTATGGGTTCCATCCATTGGCGTCTCCGGGATGCTCTTCTACACCGGCCTCCGCTTCCCCCAGTGGAAGGGCGATATGCTCGTCGCAGGTCTGCGCGGACAGCGACTTGTTCGACTCAGATTCGATGGACAACGCGTGGTGCGAGAGGAGACCTTGCTCCATGGAATCGGCCGCATCCGCGACGTCCGCCAGGGTCCAGACGGACTCATCTACCTGGCGATCGATGGTGACGCCCGCGGTTTCGACGGCGCACCCACACCGATCGTGAGATTGGAACCTACGGAGCGCCGATAGTTGCTTGATCTTGTGAGTCGTAGCGTGTGACCGGTCCGTGTGCGCAGTGAGCAATCTCAGCGGAGCCTCCGCAACTAGTCGTCCTTAGTCTTTTTACGCGCCTTTTGGATCATTGGACCATACACGACCAACGTAGTCCCGAGGATAACGGCCAGCTCTCCACTCACGTGCTCAGGAAACTACACGCCTACGGCAAAGCAAAGACCCAGACGACACCACTGCCTTCCGAAATATCAAGATCTATCAGGTCCGCGTCGTACGTTGTCTGCGCGATACGACCTCCGGCACCGACGGCCAGGTACTGCTTCCCGTCAACCTCAAAGGTGACTGGCGCACCCGAAATGTCACCGTTGAGGCGGGTCT
>CAUZDY010000092.1:0-6768 GCA_963578805.1 Vicinamibacteria bacterium
TCGGGAGCAGAAGTAGAATGTGTACTGGTTCCAGGATCGGCGATGCCGGACGGCCTCTGGAAACGGCTTCTGGACCGAGATCCGGTGTGCCTCGTCAGCCACCTGGATGGTGACACGATCACTGATACCAAGTTGCACACGGCCAGCACAATCGCTGAATCAGACAGCCAAGTTCGTCGCTTGTACGATTGCAAAATAAGTGCCACGGAGGTTGTCGGCAATACCGTGGTCACGGTCCTCTGGCCGAGATCCAACCTTGTGGTAATCGGCGAGCAGGAAGCGACTAAAGCTCTGTGCCAGATTGCCAGCATGCTTGGTTGGGACCCGGTCGCCACTGACAACGCTAGCGAGGCTTCGGGTCTCATCGCCAACCTCTCACCCATGGACAGCGTGGTTGTCATGGGCCACGACCTCGAGAGAGCTGGAATAGCGCTGTCGGCAGCCCTTGGTAGCGAAGTTGGCTACATCGGAGCGGTTGGTTCTCATCGGCTACAACAGTCTCAGGCCGACTGGTTGGCATATCGAGGGTTCACTGATTTGAGTCGTGTGAAGAAACCCGCCGGATTGAACATAGGAGCGCGAACTTCTGCAGAGATTGCAGTGTCAATTGTCGCAGAAATCGTGGCTAAGCAGACAGCCGACAAGGATTAGAGGTGCTACCGGGATGCACGAGAGGGCGTCGCAACTGTAGATTTGCTGGGGGAATGTTCCTACATGAGACAAGACAGGGAGGCTCCAGGCGATGCTTGGATTCGATGACACCAACCATGCGAATCAGACGGAGTCGGTTGCAGAAGAAGGGACAGCCGTAGACCTCGACGAGGAGTGCAGTCCAACTCGGGTGTGCCGAAATGCGCGTGACTTCAGCTTCGACGGTTTCGCCGACGAAGGCGGCGACCTACAGGCTGCCTGGCGCGACACGCTTGCCCGCGAGGGAAAACTGGGCGGAACAGCCGATTCCATCCGCAATCTGGTGCTCGGTTGCCAACCATCGAGCTGACGTCAGGACCAATGTCTCGGGTTCTACTGTGAACCACGAGAGCGGCGGCCCGGCTCGTCCAGGCGTCGAGCAGCTATCCAACACTCTGCGAGGTGTCGGATATTTGGCAGACCGAGGCCTCGCTACAGCCGTGTTCATTGCTCTCGAACTAGGTCGACCGCTCCTGTTGGAGGGCGAAGTAGGCGTCGGTAAGACCGAACTCGCAAAAGCGCTCTCCGAAGTCTTTGATTGTCACCTGATCCGTCTCCAGTGCTACGAGGGGATCGACACACATCAAGCCTTATATGAATGGGACTACGCACGGCAGATGTTGCACGTTCGCGCCCTGTCAGGAGACGAGGTCCAGGACGGCGACGCCGTCAACAGGCTCTTCAGTACTGACTTTCTTCTCGAACGACCTCTTCTGGAGGCAGTTAGGGCGGGTAACAAATGTGTCCTGCTGATAGATGAAATAGATCGTGCGGACGACGAGTTCGAGGCATTCCTTCTGGAACTGCTTTCGGACTTCCAGGTCACGATTCCTGAGATCGGAACAATCCGGGCTGAGTCACCACCGATCGTCATCCTCACCTCAAATCGGACCAGAGAACTCCACGATGCGTTGAAGCGACGCTGCCTTTATCACTGGATCGACTACCCCACTGTCGACCAGGAGATAGCCATCGTCAAAGCCCGATCTCCTGACGTTCCTGAAATATTGGCCCACAAGGTAGTAGCTGCCGTGAACCGCCTGCGTGGCAGGGACCTGACGAAATCGCCAGGAATCGCTGAAACCCTCGACTGGGTAGCGGCACTAGCCGCCATCGACTCTGAAGATCTGGATGTCCAGAGCGCACGCGACACACTCGGGTCGGTCATAAAAGATCGAGACGACCTCATCGATGTCTGCAGTGATATCGACAGGGTCGTATCTGATGGCTGACGGCGCGGCAATAGTTGAACTACTAGTTCAGTTCGGGCACGAACTTCGTAACGAAGGCCTGCCCGTCGGCTCTGATGACGTCAACACCTTCTGTAATGCTGTTGCTGTCCTAGATCCGGACGACGTAGACGACCTCTACTGGGGCGGTCGGGCGACCCTGGTTGCTCGGCGAGATCACATCCCCACCTACGACCACGTATTTCGTCGCTTCTTTCTGTCGCAACCTGGGACAGAATCCGACGAAAGCAGTTCGCCTCCGTCGCCAACGACGGCAAACGCTGTGCTGCAGATCCCCGACAGCGAAATAGAAACTGAGGGCAGCAGCGATAAGGAAGAGGCACTACTAGGTGCTGTCGCTTCTGACGCCGAGATCGCACGCGATAAATCCTTTACAGCTTGCACTCCAGAAGAGCTCGTCGCTCTCAGGAGAATCATGGCCCGCATTCGTCTGACCCCACCTCGGAGGCGGAGCCGACGCCACTGCACAGATAGGTCAAGAAGCCGTCTCGATATGCGCCGGATTGCACGTGAAACAATGCGGATGCAGCACGAACCACCCACTTTGTTTTGGTCAGGTCGAAAGCTACGGATCAGGCCGCTCGTGTTCATTCTGGATGTCTCCGGCTCCATGTCCGACTATTCGCGGAACTTGCTCCAATTCGTCTACACGAGCAGACGTGCCGCTGGTCGCGTCGAGGTGTTCTGCTTTGGGACACGACTGACTCGTATCACACCGGCATTGGACCTCCCGCGCCTTGACGATGCCTTAACCGATGCCACCCGGCTCGTAACCGACTGGGATGGTGGAACACAGATTGGTGAATCACTCAACGAGTTCGTCCAACACTGGGGAAGGCGCGGTATGAGTCGCGGCGCAATAGTCGTGGTCTGTTCCGATGGGCACGACAGGGGCGATCCAGCTGTGCTCGCCGGAGCCCTAGAACAACTTTCGCGCCTATCCCACTTGATCGTGTGGATGAATCCACACAGGGGCGATAAAGAGACCTTTCACCCGGACACACTTGGTATGACGATCGCAACCCGTTATGTAGATACCGTGGTTTCGTGTCATAGCCTGCGCAGTCTCGAGGATTTCGCCGCGAGGCTGCCCGAGTTGCGCTAGGAGGTTCCGGGTGAGGTGGAGTGTTTCTATCCGAGCAGAAGGTGACCGTCTACTCGCCCTTGAAGAAGTAGTAGCCCTCGCCGATGCGGTGGCCCCGATGGAAGGGATCGCATCAGGGATAGGAACGATGGCCTACGGCGCCCAACTGGTCATCGATGCTGGATCGGCCGACGAGGCCGTGAACCTTGCTGTGCCGGCATTCCAACAGGCCGCGTCATTAGCGGGACTGCCGAATTGGCCCTTGACAGGCGCCGAAGTTCTAGGTGAACACGAAGAATTTCCGGACGAAGGATGATCCGACTGGGATCCCTTGCTGGGTACCCCTTTGAAGGGCCGCGGGTACTAGGCGGTTGGACCCCTCCGACCACCGCCGGGGTCTACGCAATCATGTACCGGCCGAATCCGGAACTAAAGCCACAGGTCTTTGCAGTCATCTATGTAGGCCACTCAGATGATCTATCCGATGAGGGGTTTCCGTTCAGACACCCAGCTGCCGCTTGCTGGACTGAGCGAGCTGGAGATAAGTGGAAACTCCACATTTGCACCTATGAAGTACCAGGTGGCTTACGGTCCCACCGTGAACAAATCATGCGAGAATTGATAGCGGTATACCGGCCTGGATGCAATCCCGACCAGTTTGATCCGACTTGGAAGGACCACTGGATTGGCAGCTACAAAGCTCCAACCACCAGCCCGCTCACGACCAGACGTGATCCTTAGATAAGGCGCTCAGTGGATTCCAAGGTGCCGATCACATTTGGACATGGGGTTCTCACTAAGGACACGGATCAGGCGGAACCATCGCTAACCGATTCAGATGGCTCGGCTTGCTCATCCTCGAGATCATCGAGACTTGGTACAGCCGTACTGGTGATCGTGAGCATCGCGACTCCGTAAATGATGACGAGAATTCCCACGATTAGTAGGAGCGATGGGAACACATCAACCGGGGGTGCCGTCGTATCAAGGGTCCGATAGTCGTCGGCAACTGCCCTGACGCCCGGAACCACGTCATCAGCAAAGTAATCGCGCAACTCGGGTATCGAACGGACAGGCGAGCCGTCAAACCTAGTGAGTTGGTCAATCCCTGGAATCTCACGGAAACCATCCGTGACAAGCAGAAGGTTGGTGATGGCTTGCGCAAGGTTCGGTGTGTTCGCAGCAAGCGCACCAAGCACAGCACCAGCGTCAGGAAGATCCGAGTTGTCGGCCACGAAGGTCAACAGGCCCGGGATCTCAGCACTCACCTGGTCCAGGGGAAGGGTCAGCAACAGGTGATAGGTGTGGGGGAAATTGGCTTCAACAGCAGCGAGTACATCGGCTGGAGCAAGCCCGGTAACCCCGGCCACGAGCTCCACCAGGGGCCCGACCTCGCCGGCTGCTCCTCCCTGCGCATCAACAATCGGGTCGACCATGTTGGCGACATGGTCGATCATGCCGATTCCAACCCGATTTCCGACTACCCGTTCTTCGGTGAATACAGGTCTGGCGCCATCAAGGACCCGTTGGCCGGCATCGAGGCGTGGAAACAGTTCCAGGCCCCAGACCACTGCCAGAACCACTAAGCCAGCCACAATTACAGCAAACCATGAAAGTGAATTCGGATTTCTCTTCACCGAAGTCGACATGTCCTACCTCGCATCACGAGAGTTCCCTGGCGGTCTGATGGTCCCTACACCTCATCGGGCACGTAACCCACGGCTTCGTGCAGACGTGTTCTCCGACGCCTCATCGCCGGCCTTGACGGAACGGGTGCAGCATCTGGAGCTGGCTCGTAAGTTGCACCCGCGACGATTCCCTCGGCCATGCCGTATAGCAACGGCAAGGCGCCGGCAATCACCCTGCCGGTGTTGTTGATCCGCCCCACTCCGGACTCAATCGGTTCGGCATTGTGCTTGATGTCCCAGACGACTTCGGAACATTCTTCGAGTCGGTCAGCCACACGTATGAGCTGTGACCCGACGACAAAGAGGTAGATCGCCAGTTCAGCAACAAGCAGCGTGACAGCAACAACAGTTAATACGACTAAAAGCGTCATGACCGCACCTTGTCCAGGACACGGCCGAGAAATAGGTGGTGTTCGAGGCCTTCGAACAGAACCATGTCCACCCGATCGGCCGTTTCAGCGATTAATGCCGTGTCCGAGGTGTTGTTGGCCGCCTGGTCGAGCGTTGAGCGGATGAGATCTACGCGTTTTTCAATAGTACTCACCAGCATCACAAGGGTCGTCAGGAACGCAGCGACCGCAATAAGGACGATCAGTCCTAGCCCAAGGGTGACCCACCAGAGACTCTCCTGAGTGGAAGTCAAACCGAGTACGTACATCGTCAACCTCCTAGCCGGCCACGGCCCCGGGCCAGTCCCGCGACTATGGCCTCAGCTGCTTCGTTCGTCTTCTTGAGTTCGCTCAGTGCTGCCGTGTGGTTCACCGACTTCTTGAGAGATTTGTTGATCTCAGTCGCCTGTACGCCAATCCGCTGCGCCAGAAGCAGGATCGGTGCCACGAGGGCTACGACAACGAAGACGACAGCAATCCCTATTGACCACCCGATGACCCAGCCGGTCGTTGATATTTGCGCTAAGAGAATTGCAGTCATGGCATCATCCCAGATCAGATTGTGTCGGCAAACTCGCGGACGGGGCGAAGGCTCTCGTTAACCGACGGAAGAACAGTCGGCACAGTGCTTGTCTTATCGGCAATCACCTCGACTCCGCCAAGAAGATCTTCCAAAGTTCTCTTCACAGCAACGAGATGAAGAATCACCCGGAACAGCCCAACTGCTGTAGCGGTGATGATCAACCCGGCGATCACGACGGTGAACCATGCAACAGTTTCCATTGAGAACCTTTCCTACTCAGCTCAACAGTTTTCCGACCGAACCCGCGTACCTGACAGCCCCGTCAGCGACTTCCTCAATCGTTCGGTCCGTAGTGGCCAACAACTCTGGTGCCATGTCCACCTCACCGATCAGCGCTACTCCAGCTGCGAGAGTCTCACTGGCTGCGCCGCGGATTCGCTCCAGCGCAGCCAGTACCCGATTGAGCAGTGCCACAAGTACGGGCACTACCACCACTAGGAGAATCACATTACCGATTGTCCACATAAGAGTTCTCCCGGTCAGCTTGCCTGTGGTCGATAAGGGAGGAAGAAACGTCGGAATACTCTGATCGGCGCCATACGCGCGGCGCGCAGTCCTATCAGCAGACCACTTGCTGGCCTAGTCGAGGCAGCCTGGTCTGGGTCGAGGCCGCTTTCTAAAGCGTCTAGGCGATTCCCCATGTTCGTAGCGAATTCGTCAAGAAGAACGGAGGTCACGTCAGCAACCAGTCCTCTTCCGTACTGGGCAGCTGCGCCAGCCAGCTGTAGATCGAGAGACACGTCGATCTTGGTGCCTCGCGGCGACGAGGCTAGAGCGACGTTGAGTTGCAGGGCTGCCTGGCCCCTACCTTTCTTGTCCGCCCCCGATGCGTCTACAGCAATTGTCTTATTCGCTTCATCACGTTCTTTAACTTCAGCTGCGCCGTCAAACTCAAGCTTCACGGGACCTAATCGGATCGTGACAGTCCCCTCATACCGGTCATCGTCTATCTCGTTAGTTAGATCTGCTCCGGGAAGGCAAGCAGCAACCTGCGGGATGTCCTCGAAGAATGACCAGACCTTGTCAATGGATTGGGCCGCCTCAAACTCGTTCCGAATCAACATGTCGCACCCCCTAGGCAGTC
>CAUZDY010000093.1:0-6709 GCA_963578805.1 Vicinamibacteria bacterium
CGTCGAACCTATGGACAAGACCGAGGGACTGATTCTGATCGAAGGCAATACCGCAGCCGCGATCGGCGCGATGATGGCTGGCGTGACGGTGGTGACGTGGTATCCCATCACGCCGTCGTCGTCGCTGTGTGAGTCGCTCATTGACTATTTAAAGAAGTATCGGATTGACGAGGACACGGGGAAGGCCACGTTTGCTGTGGTCCAGGCTGAGGATGAAATCGCGGCACTCGGAATGGCGATTGGGGCGGGCTGGACGGGCGCGCGGTCGATGACGTCGACATCGGGCCCTGGTATTTCGCTGATGGGTGAATTCACCGGTCTTGGCTATTACGCTGAGATTCCGGCGGTGATTTTCGATGTGCAGCGGGTAGGGCCGTCGACCGGCCTTCCAACCCGCACGGCGCAGGGAGATATCCTGACCACAGCGTTCCTCTCGCATGGGGACACGCGTCACCCAATGTTGTTCCCCTCCTCCGTCGAAGAATGCTACACAATGGCAATGGAGGCGTTCGATCTCGCGGAGCGCTTCCAAACACCGGTGTTCGTGATGAGTGACCTTGATTTGGGGATGAACACCTGGATGTCGAAGACCTTTGAGTATCCCACGAAGCCGATCGATCGGGGGAAGGTTGTCGATTCTGAGACGCTCGAACGGATCGGGAAATTCGGGCGCTATCGGGATGTCGACGGCGATGGAATCCCATATCGGACAATCCCGGGCGACGGCATGCCGGCGTTCTTTTGTCGGGGTTCCGGCCACAACGAGTGGGCCCAGTACAGCGAACGACCAGAAGACTACCAAAAGAACGTCGACCGATTGGCTCGGAAGTTTGAGACGGCTCGGAATTGGATGCCGGCGCCGGTGGTGGAGATCAATCGAAAAGCCTCGGTCGGTATTATGGCTTACGGCACTACCCATTGGGCCATCATCGAGAGTCGAGACCAGCTATCGGCGGAAGCTGACTTACAGACATCCTACTACCGCGTCTGTGCGTATCCGTTCAGGAGTGCGCTCGCTTCGTTCATCGAGCGGCACGAGCGAGTTTATGTAGTTGAGCAAAACCGGGATGCCCAGATGCTCAGCCTGATGAAGCTCGATTTACCGGTGGAACTTACCGGAAGGCTGCGAAGCGTGCTGCACTACACCGGCAATCCGATCGATGCTCGGACGGTCACCGAAGATATTTTGATTCAAGAAGGGTATCAAGTTCAGAAGGCGAATGCAGACCCGGATGTTGCGCCCAAGAATGCGGGCGTGGGCGGAGAATAGACGTCGGATTATTCAGAGGGCAAACATTGTGGCTACTGTGACACCGTCTCGGCCGAAGAAACGCATCAACCGTATCGGGCTCGAATCTAAACAGTATCGTGCCGCCAAGACCACCCTGTGTGCTGGTTGCGGGCACAATGCGATATCAGAGCGGATTATCGGGGCATGCTATGAGATGGGTATTAACCCAGACAGGGTGATTAAACTGTCTGGAATTGGGTGCTCCAGCAAGAGTCCAGCGTATTTCCTGGGGTCGGCGCATGGGTTCAATACCGTGCATGGCCGGATGCCATCCGTTGGTACAGGTGCCCTCTTGGCGAACAAGCACCTGATTGCGCTAGGGGTGAGCGGAGATGGAGATACCGGAGCCATTGGGATCGGCCAGTTCGTGCACCTGATGCGGCGCAACCTGCCGATTGTGTACATAATCGAGGACAATGGATGCTATGGCCTGACGAAAGGGCAATTCTCACCGACCGCCGACGTGGGAACAAAGGCGAAGACTGGGGTGGTCAACGACCTGCCGCCCATCGATACCTGTGCGTTGGCCGTGGAGCTTGGTGCCACGTTTGTGGCGCGGTCGTTCTCCGGTGACAAGAAGCAGCTTTCGTCGGTGCTCAAGGCGGCGTTGAGCCATCGGGGTACCGCGATGCTTGACGTTCTCTCGCCATGCGTGACCTTTAACGATCACGAAGGGTCAACGAAGAGCTATGCCTATGCGAAGGATCACGATGAGCCGATCGAGGATATCAACTTCGTGCCGTTCTTCGAGGACATCGAGGTGGAATATGAACCCGGGACGACGCAGGAAGTTGTGATGCACGACGGGTCGAAGCTCTATCTGAAGAAGCTTGACTCCGACTACAATGCGCTCGACAAAATACAGGCAATGCGGATGTTGCACGAGACCAAAAACCGCGGCGAGTACGCCACCGGTGTGATTTATGTGGAGCCCGATCGGGATGATTTTCTGACGCTACTGAACCTGGTGGACGAGCCGCTGGCGAAGCTTCCGCCGGATGTGATTCGACCGGCGCGGTCCACCCTTGACGCGATTATGGACGACCTGCGTTAGCTGCGTCTCGACGTCAACGCCGAAACACGAAGGTTTCCTTAATGCAACGAACACTCGCGATCATCAAGCCTGATGCGGTCGAGAACCGGCTAACCGGCGCGATTCTCCTGAGAATCGAAGAGGCAGAGTTCCGCGTTCGTGGAATGCGGCTTGTGCAGATGAGCAAGCAGGACGCCGAGGGATTTTACGCCGTCCACCGCGAGAGGCCATTTTTCGATAGTTTGACTTGTTTTATGTCGTCTGGGCCGGCGGTTGTGCTGGTTTTGGAAGCACCTGATGCGATTGCGCGATGGCGCCGTTTGATGGGCGCAACGGATCCGGCAGATGCGGAGCGTGAGACGTTGCGGCGGGAGTACGGCTCATCAATTGAGCGTAACGCCACCCATGGTTCTGACGCCCCTGAGACTGCGGCGTTCGAAGTTGGCTACTTTTTTCGTGGTGTCGAGCTTCAGCCCTTATCCTGATTAATGCAGGACGGTCGGCCCTGGCGGTCCAGATTTACTGGGCTGCAAGACGGGAAGGTCGATGAAATAAGGTGCTGGTCGTCGCAGGATTTCTCATCGTCGGTATCGGCGTGGCGCTCATGCTGGGCGTTCCGCTGGGGGGCTACTCGGCGACATTGGTGTACCGGCGGGGCGGCGCGACGGTCTATCTTCCGATAGCGACCTCGGCACTCTTGAGCATTGTGCTCAGCCTCGTGTTAATGTTTGTGCGTCGCTAAGTTTAATTTCACGCGTCCAACCTCACGAATTATCACCCAGAGACGAGCGTCACTAGTGTATCGATGAGCATCAAGCCTGATACGTGGATCAAGCGGATGGCCACCGAACACGCGATGATCGATCCGTTTGTCGATAAGCAGGTTCGAGAGGGCGTCGTCTCCTATGGCGTGTCGTCATATGGCTATGACATCCGAGTTGCCGATGAGTTTAAGGTGTTCACAAACATCAATACAACCGTGATCGACCCCAAGGCATTCGACCCCAGGTCGTTTGTTGATATCACGGCACCGGTGTGTATCGTTCCCCCGAATTCGTTCGCGCTGGCCCGGACGATCGAGTACTTTCGTATTCCACGAGACGTGTTAACGGTCTGTCTTGGAAAGTCAACCTACGCGCGATGCGGAATCATCGTGAACGTGACGCCGTTCGAGCCTGAGTGGGAGGGCACGGCGACGCTGGAAATCTCTAATACGACGCCACTGCCGGCGAAGATCTACGCCAATGAGGGGATTGCTCAGGTCTTGTTCTTCCAGAGCGACGAGCCGTGTGCCACGTCGTACAGGGAGAAGAAGGGCAAGTATCAGGCTCAACAAATGGTCACGCTGCCCAAGATTTAAGCCACGGAATAATTCGTTGGATAGGAACGGCCAAGACCGGGCTATGGAGTCTTGACCCAAGTTAAAAAACCGTAGTACTCTCCTCTAGTTTCGCCGTTGGGTGGTCCGCGCAACGCGGAACCCTCGGCGCTCGAGAGCGCCGTCCGTGTTTTTGGTAACGGCGAATCACGGAATTCCCAGACGCCAAAGATGTCAAAGCTTGTCGAGCGCGAAAGTGCGCCCGATAAATCCTCGCTCACCAAGACTCCGGCACTCGCCGTTCAGTTCTTTCTGATCCCGCTCGCGGTCGTGGGGATGGTGGTACTGGTCTACGGTGGGTTTAGGATGATGCTGTCCAATGAACGGACGCCAGAGGAGTTTTTGCAGGACGTACAAACTGGCGGACGAGAGCGGCGTTGGCCGGCCGCCTACGCCCTGTCTCGGATGATGGCCGAATCCGACGTCGAGTCCCGTCACCCAATGCTCGGGTCGTCGATCGTGAGGGCGTTCACGGAGTCAGAGGGTGATGACCCACGGGTGCGACGTTACCTCGCGCTTGCCGTCGGGCGACTAACGGATCCGCCCCAGGCGGCACTGCCCGCGCTCTTGAGTGGGTTACAAGACCCTGACACCGACACAAAGATCAATGTGATCTGGGCACTGGCCTCGCTTGGCGATCCGACGGTTAGCAGCGAGATCGCAGAGATGTATCATTCTGAGGATGCCGGTGTTCGAAAGATGGCAGTGTATGCTCTTGGGGGCTTGGGTTCGGGCGACACGTCAGTGCTCCGTACTGCGCTGGAGGATCCGGTGGCCGACGTGCAATGGAATGCAGCGGTCGCCCTGGCGCGTCACGGCAGGGATGATGGCGTAACAGTGCTTCGGCGAATGCTGGATCGGGAGTATGTCGAGCGGATGGTGACGCGCGTTCCCGAATTTGACGCGACTCTTGATCCAATTTCCCAAGTCATGGTGAGCGGTCTCCAGGCGGTCGGCGCGCTGCAGGCAACGGCGCTCATCGAAGAGGTCAAGGCACTGAGTTTGGATGATGTGAGCCTCAGCGTGCGGGAAACCGCCATGCGGACCCTCAAGCTGTTGGGGCCCACCGGGATCGAACCGAGTGCGGCCATGAGAATTCGGTAATAGGTAGAACGAGCGGAACAATGGCTGAAGACCAGAAACCCTTAGCAGAACCGAGCAGCGCGGCGCCTAGGCCCGCCGTGGTAAAACCCAAAGCCGCGCCACCGCCACCGATGAATCCGGCGCTGGTCGGAAAGACTACCAACGTAGCGGCAGCGGCGCTGAAGAAGCCGATTGCGAAGGCTCGGGCCAAGACGGTAGACGACACGTCTCCTCTGATGTCACGTCGCGGCTGGTTGGGCCTGGCGTGGGGTTCATTCACAGCCGCTACGGCCGGCTGTCTCGCGGCGACCGGACGTTTCATGTTTCCGAACGTGTTGAATGAGCCGCCACAGCAGTTCACTGTCGGCTTCCCCGCAGACTACGGCGAGGGTGTTGATGAGCGCTGGAAGGACCGATTTGGCGTTTGGATTGTGCGCACGCCGTTCGACATAGTGCACGAGGGACCTGGATTTTACGCCTTACTGGTAACGTGCACTCACCTGGGTTGTACACCGAACTACCTTTCGGCGGAAGCGAAGTTCAAGTGTCCGTGTCATGGAAGCGGGTTCAGAGAGACTGGAGTAAATTTTGAAGGGCCGGCACCACGCCCACTGGAGCGCGCTCGGATAGTGTTGGCCGAGGACGGCCAAATTCTGGTGGACAAGAGCCGAAAGTATCAGCAAGAACTTGGACAGTGGCTTGACCCTGAGTCGTTTTTGAATGTGTGAGTAACGTTTATGGCCAATCCGAAGACCATCCAACCTGAAGAAGGCGCACTGGTTCGAGCGTGGAACTGGCTGACAGAGACACAAGTCTGGACATCTGTCTTTCGGCATACGGCACCAATCAACGATCGGAACCGCGTATTGGTCATGTTGTCGAACGTGTTTTTGCACCTCCACCCGGTCCGACTGAAGAAACACGGCGTCCGACTTCGGTATACCTGGTGCATGGGCGGAATGAGTTTCTTTCTGTTTCTTACGCTGACCTTTACCGGACTCCTCCTCATGTTCTACTACCGGCCGACGTTAGAGTACGCCTACTCGGACATTGTCGGACTCCGTGAGCACGTACCACTGGGCATCATGCGAGAGTTGCACCGGTGGGGCGCCCACGCAATGGTAATCACCGTCTGGTTACATATGTTCCGGGTGTTCATGACCGGGTCGTATAAGCCGCCACGGGAGTTCAACTGGAACATCGGCGTCATCATGCTGGTTTTGACGCTACTCCTGTCGTTCACGGGGTATTTGCTGCCCTGGGACCAGCTGGCGATTTGGGCGATCACGGTGGGTTCGAACATGGCCAGGGCGACACCGTTTCTTGGGTATGAGGGCCCGGGTGCACAGTTGTTGGCCATAGGTGACGTACAACTGATACACGCTGCCGACGATGCGCGCTTTGCTCTGTTGGGTGGCACGTTTGTTGGTGAAGGTGCGTTACTGCGTTTCTACGTCCTCCACTGCGTTGCTTTGCCTTTGGTGATCGGGTTTTTGATGGCTATCCACTTCTGGCGCGTACGGAAGGATGGGGGTATCTCAGGGCCGCTCTAATCGGCTGAGACCTCCTCGAACCATGAACTCTACGGATCTAAAGCAGTGAACTGAGCTATGGACGCGATTAAGGGATTTATCAATCTATTCGCTGACCCGCGGTTGTTTTTTGTCCTGTCGGTGACTGCGTTGGTGTTAATCGTCTGGAAGCGCGAGGTATTCAGTAAGAACGCCTTCGGGTATGGGTTGATGGCGTTTCTGACCGTCTTCTTCACGTTCGGCCTTTTCGACGAGAACTTCGCCTTGATTATCGGTAAAGCTGACAATGTCCCGATCGTCGCGTTGATTTTCTTGCTGACTTTCTTTACGTGGTTCTCGATGCGTGAGGCTGTGCGAAACGACAATCGGATTGCGGCAGGTGATGACCCGAT
>CAUZDY010000094.1:0-6626 GCA_963578805.1 Vicinamibacteria bacterium
GAGGGCAAGGGTCACTGCGCTATAATTGAAATCTGTCACACAGAGACGTCCCCATCGTCTAGTGGCCCAGGACACCGGGTTTTCATCCCGGCAACAGGGGTTCGATTCCCCTTGGGGACGCCACTTTCCTCGAAACCCGTCTGTCGTCGCAAACTAGGACGATGTTTTCCAACTAACGCGGGCACACGTAACGCCTTCCGTTCCACTACATCGTCAGTAATTAGATGTCAACGATCAGCTTCTCAATTTCGAGGTAGAGTGAGCCATTATAGACACCACGGAGCCGCCCATTCTCGTCTAGAAGAAGGACTTTTTCCGTATGTAAGAACAGGTCGGCAGACGTGTGGCTGCCATCAAGTCGGCCGTCGTCCGCAAAGTACGAGTTGCGAGCCAGACGATAGATGGTCTGTTCGTCACCAGTCACCAGCTTCCAGCGATCAGACTTAATACCACGGTCCGAACCGAATTCATTAAGTACGGCTACACTGTCATACCGTGGCGCGACGCTATAAGACACGAGTAGCACGTCACCACGGTGTGCTACAGCGTCTTGTACTTTCGACAGTTGTGTAACGAGCGTTGGTCAGATCACGTTACAGCTGGTGAAGATGAATGACGCAACATGGGGACGGCAGAGGAGGTCGTCCCGTGTGATCGCATCTCCCGTCTGAGTTGCGAGTGAGAAATCGCCAATCGTATGCTCGAACGTGTTGCTCCATCGTGGGGTGAACTCGACGTTGTCGTAGGAAGGAAGACCTTTTCCTGGCGACCGTTCAGTGTTGCTTGAGCAACCGAGCCCTGCGGACAGTGTTATAAGCACAGCAAGCACGCATCTGGTTTTTTGTCCATGGCATCACGTTTGCTTCCACAACAGGGAGACATGGCTGGGCGTTTACGTAGCCCTAGCGTCGTCCATTTCTCATTTCATAGTTCAGGTAGAGATCGCCGTTAGGGGTCCATGCCTGTTGTAACCCTTGCTCACGCCCGTTTACGTAGTGTCGGACCTCGTACGGTCGCCCATCCTGTGACATCCTGTCCAGATGGCCGCGGTTCTTGATGATGGATCCTCATCCGACGAATGCGGCTCCGTGCTGTTTACGGCTTGGATAGCACTGCTCCTCGCACTGACCCTCCCGCCGATCTGGCTCGTTCTGGCCCTTGCACCTCAAGGCGCTCCCACCAACAGACTTGTCCGACGGTTTGCACGCGCGCTCCTCGTATTGGCCGGCTGCCGGCTGCGGGTGGAGGGTCTCGAAAACCTCGTCAAGGAGCCCTGCGTAGTGCTTATTGCCAATCATTCAAGCTACCTGGACTCCGTGGTGCTTGTGGCCGCTCTCCCGCGTGACTTTCACTTCGTGGTGAATCACCTTGCGGCCACGCGTCCCTTGATCGGAACGATCATCCGAAAAGCGAAGCACCTTGTGGTCGATCGTGGATCTCTGCGGTCGCGCGCCACCTGTGCGCGCGTCATGATCGAAGCACTGGGCGACGGCACATCGTTGTTGTTGTTTCCTGAGGGTACGCGTTCAAGTGGTGGGATGTTGCCGTTCAAAGCGGGCGCGTTTCGAGTCGCGGTCAAGGCAGGACGCCCAGTCCTACCGATTGCAGTCGTCGGGACGGGCCGTATCTGGCCAAGGCGGTTCAGGCTGCTTCATCGAGGCCCTATCGCGGTCCGCATCTTACCGGCGATCCACCCAGACAGTGGGGCCAGGGACGCCGCTACGCGCTTGCGTGACGCTGCCTCCGGAGCCATCGCGGGCGCGCTCTGAACCGAGAGCGGCGGCTAAGGTGTCCAGGATTTGCTGGTTCGTCGCGCGGTCCTTGACCGCAATCCTCACTGCGCGCTTACCCAGAGCGGTGCCCATGCTCGTGGCGTCCCTGATGAAGAGTCCTCTCGCGTGAAGCTCAGCCACCAATTCCGCCGCGTCTGGGGCCGACCGCGGCAGATGACAGAGCAGGAAGTTCGCGCAGCCCGGAACGACGTCCCAGCCCTGTGCTTCAAGCCCCGCTTGTAACTCGCCCCGAAGGATCGCAGTTTTCCGCCACCGGCCGCGATAGTAGTCAAGGCAGGCGAATGCCTCACACGCCGCTATCTGTCCCGGCAGACTGACCGCCCACGGCGGGCACCAGTGTCGAGCTTCACGAATGAGGGCGGGCGGTCCGCACAGGTACGCGGCCCGCACGCCAGACAGGGCATACGCTTTCGACATCGATTTGACGACGACCACATTGGAAGAGGCGGCCGCGTGCACTTCGAGCGACTGATCCTCGCCCACGTAGTCGACGTAGGTCTCGTCGATCCAGAACTTGGTGGCCTTCGGAGCCTCAGCCAAGAGGTGTTCAAGCTGGTGTCGAGGCAGATGTCTGCCGGTTGGGCTGTTGGGATTGACGAGGACCACCCAGTCGTACCCGCGGGAGAAGGAATTCATCAACTGCCGGGGCTCAAGCTGGTAGCCGCGTGTTCGAGAGAGTGTCAGTCTGTCCACTCTTGCGCCGATGACCCGCTCCAGCACGTGTGCGTATTCAGCGTACATAGGGTCGAGAATGAGCACGCGGGATGACGGCGCGACCCACCCACGAAGGGCTGCGAAGATCAGAGCTGAGGAACCTGCGCCTGTCAGGATGCTGTTCTCAGCCACACCCCGGGCGCGCGCGATGACATGGCGCATCCCTTCCCCAGCGGTGGGCGGCGAGGTCTTGAGCGCGAAAGAAAGGCATCGCTGCAGCGCCTGCACCACACCGGGTGCTGGCTCGAACCACGCGTCAAGGACATCGGCACAAATGACCGACTCTCTTCGCTCCAGCGTCTCGAATGTCTCGCCGATCACATCCCAAAACGCCCCACCGTGGAAACACGCGTCCTCAGGTTCGTATGGCACGCCGGCAATCTGCCAATCAACCGACCGCTCGAAGCGTTTGATAAAACGGCCGAACTCGCTCAAATGGCTACGGAGGTCCTGCACCTCGGCAGACATAAGCTCATAGGTGACGGCGCCGGCTTGTGCGTGAAGGCCATGCGACCGAAGGCCGATTCGCTCGTACAAACTCACGACCTCTCGGCGACCGATGGCCACCATGACTCGTGCGCCCTGAGATTCGGCGTATCGCAGGGCGCCGTACATCAGCAGCGCCGCTAGCAGGGTGCGCCGACTGGATTCCACAACCGTGAGCAACCGCACTTCGTAGAGGTCGTCGTCATACACGAACGGCGTCTCGTGACGGGAGAAGTACTTGTCGATCGAATAACCGTGTGGGTTTGGCGGCGTGATTGCCACGAAGCCCATGACGGTGTCGTCGCGCTTGGCGACCACGTAGGTATTGACCTCGTCGAGGTGGTCGGTGAGCACGCCCTCGTGGTTCTCGCGATGCTGGCCCAGGTCTTGGGCGTACACCTGGTGCCGCAATGCGTATATCGATCGACGATCCCGGAGGTCAGCGATTGAGAGGGTGACCTTCGATGACCGCGGCATGGCGTCTTCTTGGAGATGACAACTAGGCAGTCGATTTCGCCTGCTGTCTCGCTGGT
This sequence comes from Vicinamibacteria bacterium, assembly GCA_963578805.1. Lineage (GTDB taxonomy): Bacteria > Acidobacteriota > Vicinamibacteria > Vicinamibacterales > UBA8438 > CAUZIB01. The sequence goes on from CAUZDY010000094.1 coordinate 3,527, forward strand.
AGCGGCGAGACGTAGCCTATCACGAGAATCAGCCACCCACCACGACAAAGGACACGATCCGAGCCACCGTGCCGCGGTCCGAGAGGTCGACTAAGAACAGCTTAGCCACGACCGCGGCGAGGAACGCGACCCAGATAATAACTAGCTGATAATAAACGAGTTAAAACTCTATGCATGTGTCGCCTAGGCCACCTTCAGCTCGACCGATCCACGCATGGTAAAGGGTGAAATTTCCCTTGGAGACGCCACTTTTCTCGCGATGTCCGAGCTTCCTCTTTTGGTAACCCGTTACAAAAGTAGCGGTGCAACGGGGACGGGGGTGAGTCCCGCAGTTCCATGCTTCGAACTCGCGGCGAGAAAATAGTGATCACCCTCACCGTGCAATGGCGCGAACCCCTACGGAGCAACCGGTCGGAGATACAGCCGGTAGTCATCAAAATTCAGCGTCCACACAAAGTGTTTCAAGAACCCATGGGATAACAGGACATCCGGCCCTGTATTGTCGAGACGTGGCAGATTGCGACGGTCTTGAAACACGGCAAAAGAACCCACCTCTCGACTCACTAAACCGACACTCACGGAGACGGGCCCGGTGAAACCATCGGCATAGGGTAGATCCCACGCATCTAGAATAGACGCCTGAATGCCGCCAGCTGGTTGCTGACCACTTGGATCGAGTGTAACTAAGCCAGTGTCGAGAAACATCAGCGCCGCACGGTCCATCACAGAGCCATTCACCCAGATGTAGTGATCCGAGTGGAGATAAAAGTCCACACCTTCAACGCCTCCGGTGTGCTCCATAAGGTGTCCTGCGCGCGCAGCGTCATCATCTCGCCCGGTCAGAACAAGACGACCACGTTCGTTGTCCCACGTCATTAAAAAGTTCGACAGAATACGTGTCCCCAGAATGACAAGTGATCCAAGTTGTCCCGTCAAACTTTCGACCGTCGTGACCTGAACGTTCGTAAAGTAGGCATCACCGAGAACCAGCGTATCAGCGAGCCCACGACGAAGGGGTGTGCGCTCATTATTCGCAACACCAGTTCCCATCTCGCGAGTTTCGATCCCAAGCTCTCTGGCCCGATCTAATGCCATGGTGACAAAACTGCCACCGGTGTCCAGATGGGCAACCAGCGGTATGCCATTCAGTTCGACCTCGACAGCGGGCATCAAATCGCCAAGAAAATTGGCTGCCGTAAACGGGACGATTGTCGTGCCGTCAAGTTGAACCGTCGGGGGATGTGCGGCACGCTCGTCCAGCCACGTGCGCTCTGCTTCGGTGACTTCTATCGTCCGTGCAAACTGAGCCGCGTCCGAGTAGCGTTCAAGGTGCAGGTAAGCATCGAGGACCACCCGCATAAGTGACTCATTGCGGCCTGAGTAGCCAGCGACCAATTTCTCATAATCCGCCAGGGCTTCCTCAAACTGACCGGACAGAAAGGACGTCAAGATACGCAAGTGACGCGCACGTTGGTTCGCAGCGTCCTGTGCGAGTGCTTGGTTGGCCCGCCTCGACGCTGCAGCGATATCGTTCAGCTCAAACGCTTGCCACCCAGCGTCTTGTGCCACGCCAGAATTGGCAAGCGCCAGCACGCATAAGCCGACACCGATAGTTATCCGACGCATTGGGATAGCAACCTGAGGTGTGCCAAAAGTGTCGTTCCACGCACAACACAGAACGGCGACTGGTCTAGTCTAGCGAGAGGCGGCGGGCGGTTCAACGGGGAAAAATTTAGGGATTACCAGGCAGATTCAGGCGTCCACATAAGTGCGCTTCCCCTTGGGACGCTACTTTTCTCGCGATGTCCGAGCATCCTCCGTTGTAACTCGGTACAAAAGTAACAGTTTAACGGGGACGGGGGTTACCGCGGGTGCGACCTCGCCTGCCACGGAACCTTTCCTCGAAGAGTTCCATCTGTGTCGGCGTCAAGATTTCGGCGACCGAAGTTCGAAACGCTTCTCTCCGGATGTCCAATTGTTGGCGCATGCCACGACCAATCTCACCGGACTGCTCGCGCTGCGTTCGGAACAATGCTTGAAGGCGTTCGGTCTGTTCCCCGCTAAGGTCAAGCGTGGTTCCAAATCGACGCAGCATCCTGCTTGGACCACGCCTTTCATGCCAAATGTGTGGTCGCCCAGGTGGTCGTCCACGGACAGACTCAAGTCCTCTTAGTGGCGGTCGCCCAGAACCGGAAAATCTGGCATCGAGCAGTACGCCTGTGCCTAACCCCATTAGGAACACCACGATTACGGACAGGCTAACCCAAAGCTGTGTGCTCAGACCTTCCTTCATGCCCGTTCCATACCTCTCGACGACACAGGTGACGGACACCATTCTACAGCCAGGTGCCGGGTGGTTCAACGGGGACAAGCGTTAGTCACGCGGGTGCGCGGCGGCCCACGGGCGGGCGCTTAGACGACGTAAACCCCAACGTAGATCAGCGCAGCCCCAACTGCCACGGCCAGGAGACCGAGGACGCGCACTATCGCGTCGTCCACTGAGTTCTCGATGTAGCCGAATATGGCGCAGAGGAAGCGCCGAGAGACGTTAGGTACAACCAACATCGAGAGCGCCATGGCTGCCACGACCCATCCCACGATGTGGAGAAATCCAGCCAGCGCCCCCTCGCCAAATGAGAGGAGGAGGAGTGCCATCGCCAATGTCGCGATCGCGACACCGAATGCTCGAAATCTGGCATTGGTCGAGGTGATCCATCTGTCGTAGACACGCAGTGTCGCCCTCGGCGCGAATATCAGCGGCCCACGACTGACAATGGTGACAATCCCAATCACAATGCAAATGACCGAGAGCGAATCCATGACTTACCGCCTCCGCAACACGAGACGAAATGCGCCGACGCTCCTAACGAACGACGAGACGCCTAGCCTACTCAGAGGCGGCCGGTGCCACGGCGCCCCGCATGGTAAAGGGTAAAACTCCCGTTGGGGTTAGACACCCGTTAGCTCACAACTCCCATGCGCTCAGCAGGTGCCTGAAACCCGTAGCGGGTTGCGATTGATCCGTTGGGCTACGGACCCATGCGCTGGCGACCGAGCCCGGTCATTGGTCGCGTCATTGTCATATTCCACATTCTGCCCA
>CAUZDY010000095.1:0-6578 GCA_963578805.1 Vicinamibacteria bacterium
GTCTTAGTCATGCCGGATGGTTCGTTACTTGTTTCAGACGACACCGCTAACGCCATCTATAGGATTACCTATGAAGGTTAGCCAGTCTCGGTTTCCCAATTGCGATATCTCCGTGGTGCAGCGTGATAATATCGTAACGCGGTAGAAGTAAATACGGTGAGGTGGCCGAGAGGCTGAAGGCGGCGGTTTGCTAAACCGTTGAGGGGGCTTTAACCTCCTCCCAGGGTTCGAATCCCTGCCTCACCGCCATTAACTCCGTTCTTTCCACAGTATTTACCGATCCGGACATCTTCGTCTTCTACAGCTCTCCCCGTGTGAGCTGTAAGCTCTGCATTGAACCTTCTGCTAACCAACGGTAGGATGGGCGTCTACATCGACTGCTTGGTGGACTAGCCCCCGTCGGCGCAGGGGTGACATGACGTTGAGAGAGGTAGCTCCCACGATGACATTGGACAGTATTCAGGCACAGAAGAGCAGCAGGATCCTGAAAGGAACGAATGCCTTCCTCCTTCTCCTGGCCGTGATTCTGCTCATTGCTGGCTTTCCGTCCTTTCTATTCGGAGTGTTCCTCGCCATTAGTCAACGACCAGGCGGTAATGTCGAATACGTCAGTCCGAGCTTGGGGGGGGACGTTGCCTTTGGGTTCAGCTTCGCTGGGCTTGTCTCGGTGTTGTGCTCATTGGGAATTAGAGCATACCTGCGAAGACGAGCTGGTAGTTTCTGAGATTCGACGACTCAGCCGACCGTGCATTGCTACAGCGCTGTGGATTTACTTCAGCCCGTTTGAGCAATGTGTGCGGGAATGGATGAATCGTGGGTCCATCAGTCGGGCCACCGCAATGCGCGCGTGTGCCGACCGAAGTTGACAGCTTACCGAGTGGACGCCGGTGGATATTGTGGGCGACAGTGGAGTTTGAATCGCCGAATCTCTAAGGAATACACCTCGGCGGACGTATCAGGACGGGAGTCTGTCGAACTGGGCTCAGGGGGGCGCTGGTGTAAATCCAGTCATCCAGACCATTTTCATTAATGTTTTCGCGTTTTTTTGACCCTGCACGTGGCAAAATCCAGGCGCGCATCATCGGTGACCGAAGACCTCGCGCACCCGCGTGACTAACCCCCGTCCCCGTTGAACCGTTAAGCTTGTAGCGGGCTACAAAAAGCGAAAAGGGTTTCTGGAAGATGTCGCACAAAGTCGTACAAACTTCTGACGCTGCACACCCGCACGTGGTTCAATGAACATTCCCTTCGACAACACCTACGCCAAGCTGCCAGAACGTTTCTTCGCCAAACAGGAACCCGCCCGTGTTCCGGAAGCGAAGCTCATTCGTTTCAACCGAGAACTAGCGGCAAAGCTCTCGATCGACGCCGACTGGCTGGAATCAGCTGACGGCGTCGCGATGCTCGCTGGCAACGCGATCCCCGAGGGTGCCGATCCGATTGCACAAGCCTACGCAGGCCACCAGTTCGGTGGATTCTCACCACAACTCGGCGACGGTCGCGCCATCCTCCTCGGCGAAGTCATCGACACCGACGGCGCACGTTACGATCTGCAGTTGAAGGGCTCAGGCCGCACGCCATTCTCGCGGGGCGGCGATGGTAAATCTGCGCTCGGCCCGGTGCTCCGCGAATACATTGTCAGCGAAGCTATGGCCGCGCTTGGAGTTCCCACGACCCGGGCGCTCGCCGCTGTTACCACCGGCGAAAGAGTCATGCGCCAAGAAGGGCCGCTCCTCGGTGCTGTGTTCACCCGCGTTGCTGCAAGTCACATTCGCATCGGGACCTTTCAGTATTTTCTAGCACGCAACGATATCGATGCCCTGCGACTGCTCGCCGATTATGCCATTGCCCGGCACTACTCGGCCGCCGCCGAAGCGCCAGATCCTTGTGTGGCTTTGTTAGAGGCGGTCGCGGCTGTCCAAGCGGATCTGATCGCCCAGTGGATGTCTCTCGGCTTCATCCACGGTGTGATGAACACAGACAATACCGCCATTTCTGGGGAAACGATCGACTATGGCCCGTGCGCATTCATGGACGCCTTCCACGCGCAGTGCGTCTTCAGCTCCATCGACTCCGTCGGGCGCTATGCCTGGGGCAACCAGTCCGACATCGGGCTCTGGAACCTCACCCGTTTCGCGGAAACCCTGCTGCCATTATTGTCTGAGGATCCGAGCAAAGCGACCAAGATCGCCGAAGCCACCCTCTCCGGATATCTTGAGCGATTCGGCGGTCAATACATCGCCCGCTTCCGCGCCAAATTCGGCCTCCCACGTGAGGCACCAGTCGAGCTCATCAAGGAGTGTCTCGATCTACTGGGCACCCAAGCGGTCGATTTCACCCTCTTTTTTCGTCAGCTCACGCGTGTCGCCGGCGGAGAGGATTCTCAGACGCTTACCGCAATGTTTTGCAGCAGTGAGCCTTTTAAAAACTGGTTCGCCAAATGGCGTCGCGAAGCCGATCCCGCCAAGCATCTCGCCGACATGCGCGCAGCTAACCCGATCCTAATTCCGCGCAACCACCGCGTCTCGCAGGCCATCCAGAGCGCCTATACCGGCGACTTTTCCCAATTCCACCGTCTTGTCGATGCGCTAGCCTCGCCCTACGCTGACCAAGTCGAATACGCTGATCTCGAAACGCCACCACGACCAGAAGAAATCGTCCACAAAACTTTCTGCGGCACCTAGCCAGAGCTTAGGGTTCTCGATCAGTAGCAAAGAAATAATGCAACAAAGCGCACCCGCGCGACTAATTTCTCCCCGACTTTTTACCCCAAGATCGAAAATTGGAATGCCCCGTTGAACCGTCCTTGATAGAAAGGTAGGATGGCTTCTCGCCAAACAGTGTCATGACAGACTCAGAGACACCCTCGTCAGAAGAATCCTTTGCGGAGACACTCGCACGGGCAGAAGCCGGTGATACCGACGCGCAGTACAACCTCGGGGTGATGTATGCCGAGGCCCACTGCGCTGCGGTAGACTAGACATCGGGCCGCTCATTAGGAACGTTGGGCGGTTTTGGTCTCGCGTTGCGTACGTGGACAAATCATGGATTCGCTCTCGATTATCTGCATCGTTCTTGGGACCTCGGCCATTGTCAGTCGTGGACCGCTGATATTTGCGCCGCGTGCGACACTGCGTTTCTATGACAGATTGATCATCTCGACCAATACGCGGTTTCGAGCATTTGGTGTCGTGGTCGCAACGTTGGCGCTGGCACTCCTCTTTCCCTCCTTTGGCGAGGGATCGCTGGCCGGATTCCTCCACGCCGTGGGATGGGTCGTGACGATCATGGCGCTCTTGATGTTGATCGCACCTAATGTCTCGCGGCGTGTCCTCGGTGCCATGTTCGACTATCTCGAGAACTCAGTGGACGACGTGATAGTGCGCATCCTCGGTCTCTTGGCCGTAGTAGTTGGAGCTGCGCTGATCTACGTCGGAGTCTACCTCGTCTAAGCGCCCGCGAGTGGGACGCAGCGCACCCGCGCTAACCCGCTCCGCTTCGTGGGTGGCGTTATCGGTATCTCGTAGACACCCCTCCCCCCATACCGGCCAGTAAAATCCGAGGGCAGCCAGAAGGTTTGCGGGCAACACGTAGAAGCCAAAAACTTAAGTGTCACAGCAGGCGTTATTTAGAGTGTCACTTCGACTCCCAGCCTCTCCGCCATTTCTATTCCTTTAAACCACTTACGGATGACGAGTTCGAAGGCCATATCCTGAGCCTTATGTAACCTAAGCAGAGCAAGCAGTCGGCGAGTGATGCGTTTGAACTGCCCGCCAACGGTGCCCCATCCGTTGGCGGGCAGTGTCGGTTACACTCGGGAGGTTACGGCTCAGCCACTCATTTAAAGCGACACACTATCGGCAAATGATCACTCAGGAAGTTTCCAAACACTTCCGTTGAATCCTCGACATAGCAAGCAAATAGATCGGCAACCATCTCGTTGGAGACGTAGAGATGATCAAGCTGGTGTATGACTTTCTTATTGGATGGGTTCCTAAGAGTAGGTACTAATTCGCCAGCGTGGAACCTCAAGCGCTCGCGAGGCCATTTGGCTGCTACTATTACCCGTATCGATGGACGGAAGACGGCACCGGGAATTTGTCGCCAAAATACGGATGCTGTTGACCGTGACGGCCATCAGTCTGGCTGTTCCTATCCAGGCACAAGTTCCACATTACGAAGTCGACCCTTTTTGGCCCAAACTCCCCCTCGGTGACGGCTGGATCACCGGCGGTCTGGGCGGAATGTGTATCGATGACCGGGACCATGTCTACGTGCTCAATCGTCAAAATGTCGTCCCTGCAGACCTCAATGCCGCGAACTTAGCGCCACCGGTGATCGAGTTTGATCCGGACGGTAGAGTCGTCCGTGGATGGGGCACCTCTGAACAACTCGGCGACCGACTGCACGACTGCCATATTGATGCCGATCACAATGTCTGGATTGTCGCCGCAGCCACAGGCGTCATTCAGAAATACTCGCACGACGGAAGCGAACGCCTCCTCCAGATTGGCGAATCGGACAAGTACGACTCTTTCGACGGAACCCGTGAGGGTCGACCGATGAATTCCGATCGCGCCCAGTTCTTCTTGCCCGCAAGCGTTGATGTAGATCCGGAGAACGGAGATGTCTACGTCGCTGATGGCGAAACTCCTGACGGCAACTCTCGTGTCGCGGTGGTCACACATGATGGTCAATTCTTGCGCCAGTGGCGACTGCACCGAACTGAGCAGGAGGATGGCATCATACCGTTGCCGCACTGCCTACGGCTCTCGAATGATGGTCTCGTCTACGTATGCGACCGGCGCGGCGATCGCATCCAAGTATTCGATCGTCAGGGCGCGTTCATCAGGAATATTGACGTTCCGTGGCCGCCGGACACGCCTCTCAACAGTCGCTTCTCGGAAACACGAGGCACGGCTGTTGTCATTGCGTTCTCTGCGGATTCAGAGCAGCGCTACCTGTTCGTAATAAATCAGAACAGCGTGATGGTCGACATCCTCGACCGCCAGACGGGGCGCGTAGTGGGAAGCTTTGGTGGTGGGCCAGGACGCTATCTCGGGCAGTTCACCCTCCCTCACGGCATCGCCGTTGATTCGAGAGGTGATGTTTACATTGCAGAGCAAGAAGGCCGCCGCATTCAGAAGTTTCAGCTAGTTGAGCCCTAGCCCAACCGGCATTGCCTCATGATAACCAGTGAACCGCTTATCACGTGTTGCTATTCGCAACACGTGATAAGCGGTTACGAGGATACTGGTGGTTTTTCTTGAAGGTTTTCCCTACTGGAAACCAGACTCCTCTCCTAATAACCCATGCTTAACCCGAATAAAGCGATGACCTTAGCTCCATCATCTGACCCATTGATAGCCTTGAGTCCGTCGCCAAAAACCAGCAAACTCAAACTACCAGCGAATTCCCACGAGCCGAATTCAGCTGGAACACCAGCCAATGGGATACCGAGTGATGCACCTAAGCTAAAAAACCCAAAACTGCTGTCGGAGGTGCCGCCTTCGTAATAATCGCTAAGGCTAAGACCTAGCGCTATCGGAATAGAAACTGAATACGTATCAGTATCAAGCGGAAGCCCTGGTTCGACGCCAAGCTCAAAATAGGTGCCGTCGTTCGACCCTCCGTCAGCACCACCACCACTGTCCATTTCGATGGCGATAGTCGCGTAGGGCGCTATAAAGGTGTCATACCCAACGCCAATGGCTAATTCTTTAACACTGCCCCACGAACCCCTTGGGCTCATATATTTGGTATATGTCACATCAATCGCCGTGCTGCCCGTGGCACCAGACAGTCCTGCGTAGAAATCACTTTCATACCAACTGGGAACAGTTTCTCCCTCAGCTTGTACCGAGTGCAGACTATTCCAAGTTCCAACCGCGAACGAAAAGTTGTCGTTCACCGCAATCCCCGCCTCAAGCCATGGCTGAGCAACAACTCCGCCTGTCTCCTGAACAATGCCGCGGAAGTAATAGTCACTAACAAAGTCAATGCCCGCGCCAACGCTTATATTTCCATCATTTTGCGCAACAGCCGTGCCAGTCATTAGACCAGTGGCAGCAAGAAGGGCAACCGTGAAACCTACAAATCGGAATGCAAATGTTTTCATGGAACTACTCTTTCCTTTCTTTGAAATAGCTATCCCCGGATTTATCGAGCCAAACCGGGTAAAACTCCATTTGAGCAAGACAAGTCGCACGCGCTTAGAGTCCACCATACGCTTGCATCCCATGCTCACTAAGGTCGAGACCCTGGCGTTCCTCTTCCTCACTTACCCGCAACCCCATCGTTGCCTTCAAAACATAGAAGATCGCCAACGCTGAGGGGAACGCAAACGCCCCATAAGCCAGGACTCCTATTAATTGGGTGCCGAAAGAGTGGTCAGCGCTGAAGATGCCAACCGCCAGCGTTCCCCAAATGCCGCACACAAGGTGAACCGAAATCGCCCCAACGGGATCATCAAGCTTCGCGCGATCGATAAGTAGGACGGCACCGACGACGATAACTCCCGCGATAAGACCGATGAGCATGGCACTATTAACACTCACGACGTCAGCACCGGCGGTTAT
>CAUZDY010000096.1:0-6559 GCA_963578805.1 Vicinamibacteria bacterium
TGAGCCACTGGTGGCGCCACACGCAACAGCCCTGTCATCAAGATGGAAACGACGGCACACGCGGTAACGCTCCGCTTCATCATAAGGTCACTCTCAGTACGCGCGACGGTAGACAGTGATTCTACCGCTGGCTGGGGACAACTTCAATCATGGGAGACACCATAGCCGGACGACGGCCACGCTTCGACAGTTTTTTGGCTGTGTCAGCATCTGGCGTCCCGCGGCATCAGCACATCAGCGGGATCGAGTTGCATGATGTGTGTAACGGCTACTGCGCGTCCGTTTCGTGCGCACCCAAGTTTCGCAGTAACGTCTCGGTGCCCTGCGCGGCCTCAACATTGCTCCATGTGTGACGCCGCTTCACCACCCCAAGTGGTGTCTGCCCGAATGCATTCGCCACCTCAAGGCCGGCCCCATGCTCCACAAGGAATTCGACAACACGGTCAAAGCCTTTGTTGACGATGTGATGGAGTGCGGTGTTGCCGTCCTCATCGACGGCCGTGACGTCACCGCCTGACTCGAGCGCCAATCGTACTGTAGCAAACGTCCCGGCTTCGTCAGCGTGTTCGGCTTGAAAGCTAAAATCTCGCGCAAGCGCACGGTCCCGTCGATCCCACACGCCATACCGCCAACTCGCCCCAGCCGCCAGCATCAACGGTGTCCAACCGTTGCGGAGCGGGAGCGCCCCATCCGCGCCACTGCGGACCAGCACACGCATAATCTCAACTTCCGCAAACTTTGCGGCGAGCGCCAACGGTGTCGCACCAAGCAAATGCTCGCCGATCATTAAGACTTGCCCGTTGCGCGTGACCTTCGTGGCCTCCGTCACCTGAGCGTTCGGACGAGCCCCCCGAGCCAAGAGCGCTTCAACTATGGCGCGCTCGCCCTGCAGGACCGCAGCATGGAGCGCGGTATACCCAGCCGCCGCCGCGTTCGGGTTTGCCCCTTCGACCAACAGGAATTCGACAAGCGCACGATGACCACTATGAGTCGCCACAAGCAACGCGCTCCGACCATCCGGCGACGCATCGTCAACATTCGCACCGGCGGCCAAGAGCAATCGCGCCGAGTCAACATCGCCCTGCCTGGCTGCAAAGAGCAACGCCGTATACCCGCCCACTTCGGTTTCCTCGGCGTCCGTACCATATCGACGACCCAACTCGCCATACTTCAGGTTGGACTGGAGACGCCGGCTGATCACGAGACGTCTGACACGCGACCGACGATGCACATCCGCACCTCCGTCAATCAGCACGCGCACAACCGCAGCGTGGCGTTGCGCCACCGCCCACATCAGCGCGGTCTGGTCATCCTCGGATTCGGTCGCGTTGACCTGCGCACCATGGGCAAGGAGCGCGGTCACGGCCGCCACGTTCCCCGTGCGCGCACAGCTCATCAACAGGGTCTCACCAGTCGTGACGGCCGCATTCGCATCGGCGCCGGCCGCGAGCAACAACTCGACGGCCTTTACATTCGCATTCGCACACGCCAGCGATAACGGCACCACACGATGAGTATTTGCGAATCCCGGGTCAGCGCCTGCATCAACCAGCAGGCGGAGAGTGTCCACGTCATCGAGATACGCGGCCCAGTGGAGCGCGGTTGCGCCATCCATCTGTGACGCGTCCACATTGACCGGCTCTTCTAACAGAACCCGTACCGCCTCAGTGTCCTGTCTCTTGACGGCGTCGATTAACCGGAGGTCCGTATCCTGCGCATTCGTATGGGCCACTGTTAACACCAAGAGGTTGGCCAGCACCAGCCCGATACCGCACGCTACACGGAGTCCCTCGAAGAAAGAGCTGCGATGGAAATCGGCATGCGCGCACAACGATGTCACTCGCGACGCGTAATCGCTACTGAGGCTCCTTCGCACCCTCGTCTCGGTTCCCATCTCGTGATGTCCTACACGCCGGACAGCCGCTCAGCTCCCGCCGAAAGCCCCGGGAGCGCACCCGTGCTGTCTCCGATCCGATCTACGTCAACACCGAGCTTGTCGAGTAATGACACGTGCAGGTTTGCAAGCGGTGTCTGCTCGGGATAGACCAAGTGACGCCCACTCTGAAGCTGTCCACCGCCACCACCCATGACGACAACCGGTAGGTTGTAGGGGGAGTGCAAATTACTGTTACTCATACCAGCGCCGTACATGATCATCACGTGGTCAAGCAACGATCCATCTCCGTCAGGCGTTGCCTTGAGCTTCTCAAGGAACGATGCAAACAGCGTCACGTGATACGTATTAATTTTGGTCAACTTCGCGAGCGCTTCTGGCACGTTCCGGTGATGCGAAAGCGGATGATGTGCATCCGGAACCCCGATCTCACGGTAGGTGCGACCGCTAAGTTCATGGCCGCTCATAAAGGTGGCCACACGTGTACGATCAGTTTGGTACGCCAACAGCTGCAGGTCGTACATCAATCCTGCGTGTTCGGCAAAGCTCCCCGGGACGCCCAGCGGACGATCCAAGAGTGGCAGCTCCTCGTCACGCTGAGACTCGGCAATTTCGATGCGACGCTCGACATCCCTGACGGCATCGAGATACGCCCCGACCTTGAGCTGGTCACTCGGGCCAAGCTCGCGGCTGAGTCGCGCGACATCATCCCTGACCGAATCAAGAATACTCCGTTGCTCTTGTCGACGCGCTCGCCGAGCTGCCGGGTCAGTGCTATCGGTATCCCCAAACAGCCGCTCAAACACCGCACGCGGGTTGTGCTCCATCGGTAACGGCGTCGCCCCACTGGCCCACGAGATCGTGTACGAAAACGCACAACTAAAACCGCCACTGTCGCACGAACCTGCAAAGTTTGCTCCTTCGAGACCAAGTTCGAGCGACGCCAGTGGCGTCTGCTTACCCAGCTCCTGCGCAGCGAGTTGGTCCATCGAAATGGCTCTCGGGTTCCACGCGCCGGGATGCTCTGCCGTCAGAAATTTCGTCGACGCGCGGGAGTGCGTGCCACCATTGATCCCTGGCGGCGGTGTACTGTTCAGCCCTGACAAGACCAGCAACTGGTCCCGGAACGGTGCCAGTGGCTGAAGAATCGGCGTCAGCTCAAACTTGTTGCCTTCAGCCGAAGGCGTCCAATTTTCCATGACCATCCCGTTCGGAACATAGACCGCACCAAAGCGAACCACTGGTTTTGCCGCCGTCTTACTCAGGGCACTAAGCGCCGGGACCATCCCATCAAGCAACGGCAGGGCCACCGTCGCGCCAAGTCCCCGTAACACTGTTCGTCGTGGAATTGCTTTCTTCGTAATTATCATGACTCCGCACTCCTCATCTGGAACGGCATGCTGTTGACGATACCAAGAATGACCGACGACCAGCGATAATCATTCGTGGCCGCCTCAGACACAATTCGCCGTATGGCAGGCTGGTCGTAGTATTCAACGCTGCGCCCAATGGCATAGCTCAGTAATTTTTCGGTCACGGTTCGGACAAAACTGACGTCGTGCGCCATCAACGCCTCGCGAAACGTCGCGGGGGTGTCGACGACGCTGCCATCCGCAAGCGTGCCACCCGTATCCACCGGTGCTCCCGCTGCGTCAGTGGCACGCCACCGCCCAATCGCATCGTAGTTCTCCAGCACGAACCCCGGCGGATCCATGATGCGATGACACACCGCACAGGCGGGATTCGCACGATGTTGTTCCATCCGCTCACGGATCGACAACACATCCCGGCCGCCATGATTTTCCTCGAGCGCTGGAACATCATCCGGTGCGGGTGGCGGCGGCATCCCTAGAATATTGTCCAGCACCCACTTGCCCCGCAGCACTGGTGAGGTGCGTGTTGGGTAGGACGTCAGTGTGAGCAGACTCGCATGCCCAAGCAGTCCCCCGCGGGTGTCCGCGTCAACCGGAACCCGTCGGAATCGTTCACCATACACATGGTCAATGCCGTAATGGCGAGCCAGACGCTCGTTAACAAACGTGTAATCCGCCGTGAGTAACTCAAGAAGACTACGATCTGTCAGCAACTGGCTCTCGAGAAACAGTAGCGTCTCCCGTTCCATGTCGACTCGCAGGTTCTCATCAAAGTCAAAAAAGACGTCCGCGTCCGGCGCCACCCCTCGGATGCGGCGAAGCTGTAACCATTGGCTGGCAAAGTTGTCGACAAGCGCAGTCGCACGGGTGTCTGCCAACATCCGCCAGACCTGCTGTTCAAGCACATCCGGCGTGGTCAGGCGCCCCTCTTCAGCCACCGCTAGCAACTCTTCATCTGGAATGCCGCTCCACAGAAAAAACGATAGCCGGGACGCGAGCTCTATATCTGTGATGTCGTACGCCGTTCCGTCCGCGATATCGACAGGGTCACGTTCAACACGAAACAGAAACTCGGGTGCCACCAGCAGTCGTTGAACCACTTTCTGAATCCCACCCTCGAAACCGCGTTCACTCAGCCCCGCTTCGTAGAAACGCATGAGCGGTGTAATGTCGTCATCGGTCACGGGACGCCGGTAGACCCGCCTCGCCAACGCAGTCACGATCTCGGTGGCACATTTCACCTCGTCTGCACCACTCTCCGGGTGACACGTAAACAATGCACGACGACTGGCCGTATCACCTGGACCGGTCGCGTTGTAGGGCCCCGCTATCTCCACACGCTCGACGGCGGCATTCCCTTGGTAGAAGCCCAGTCCGCTCAGCGAGAAACCTGACAAGCGACGTTCGAGAATCCCCGTCTGTTCAGTTCGCGCGTCGACAAACGACACGCCAACCACGCGCATCCCCGCCTTCGCAGGAAACTGAACGACCAGGCCTGCGTCTGCTTCATTCGAGACATAGTCTTCCCACGCCGGGTCGCCGCGAATCGTTCCAAAAAAACTGTAGGCTGATGGATAACCGAATCGATCCGCGTCACCAATGGTGAATTGTTCGACAAGCGCTCCGTCAAGACGCACCTCGACCTGGTGGGACCGACCCATGCCGATAATGTAGTCATAGATCATCCGACGGAGATCAATCTTGACTTCGTACTCGCCATCGAGCGGAAAGTAGTGACGAATCGCCATACCACCTCGTGAGCCAAACGGGAGGTCTTCACTAGTACGATTGTCTTGATATTGCAGTCTCGGGCTACTGTACGTGGCGGCGGCGTAGCCAGACCCTATCGTCGTATCACCAACTGCAAGCCGGCTAATCCGGTTCGCGGCGACAAGGTAGCGATCGAAAAGCGCCGGCGATACCGAGAGTACGTCTCCGTTGGTATTGAAACCTTGCTGGTCCACGTCATCTACCGGAAACAGTAGCCAGTGCTCATCGACCTCAAGAGCAAGCAGACTCTGGACGGCATTGACGTACTCGGCCGATGTTAAACGGCGCACCACGGACCGACCCGGATTCGGGTTGGCTGCCGCCGCCGCATCAAGTTGCCCTTCGAGCCACGTCACGAACCGGTCGTTTGTCACGCGGTCCGGGCGCGGTCGGCCGAGTGGCGGCATCATACCGAGCCGCAACTTCCGAACCACGGTTTCCCACATCTCCGCATCGGCACCCACCGCTGTCACGTCGAGGTGTTCAAAAGCAAACGGTACAACCCCTTGACCGCTCATCCTCTCGTTGTGGCAACTAAGGCAATACTGGTCAAGCAGTGCCTCATACACAGGCGCCTCAGAACGCACACTTTCAGTGGGCTCTCGATTCCGGGCGGGTCCCTGACCAGCGGCCGAGGCTGCGACCGCAACGATTACGGCGATCTGAGCAAAAATGGACACACTTCTCATGAACTTGTTATTGTGGCGAGCCAGCCCACATCTGTCAACGTCGGCCGGTCTACCGGTATTGCAGGCCCAGAAACACTGGTGCTAGAGCGTAAACCCTCGCTCATTATGCAGGGTGATGTCGAGCCCATCAGATTCCTCTTCTGGAGACAAACGCAGGCCCATTGTTGCATCCAGGATCTTCACAATCACGAATGTCAGGACGTCGCTGTACACGCTAGAGCGCCTCAGCACCTTCCTCACCGGTACGAATCCGAACAGCCTGTTCGACACCGCTCACAAAAATCTTTCCGTCACCGATTTCTCCGGTCCGAGCTGAAGTAGTAATTGCGTCCATAACCGCTTGAAGCTGGTCGTCATCAATTACGACATCAAGACGCACCTTCGGCACAAAGTCGACAGAGTACTCCGCACCACGGTATACCTCCGTATGTCCCTTCTGCCGACCGAATCCCTTGACTTCGGTAACCGTGAGCCCTGTGACGCTAATTCCAGAGAGCGCATCTCGTACTTCGTCTAACTTGTGAGGTTTAATAATCGCGGTTACCAGTTTCATTCGGAAACTCCTTCCAATGGCACGGTAGTGTGTCGATAATCAGTCGACTCAGATAGCCAAGAAAACCTCAATGCACCGTGCCGTTGCAGTTCGGAATCCATTCTTGAATAAATTAGGACACAATGTCGACACGTTTTTCATCTGTCCCAATGCCCTATGTCTTCCAGACTAATTCAGAGCAGTTGACGATTCAAAAGTAATATTTCAAATGTTATTCACAGGAATAAGCCGTGTATCTGGTCAAAGTTTTGCGTCACTAGTTCCGTTCGCAGCCACGTCG
>CAUZDY010000097.1:0-6455 GCA_963578805.1 Vicinamibacteria bacterium
CCGCGCTCCAGGCGGCCTCGGCAAGGAATCCGTTGAGGTCGATGCGCTCACCGGCGGGAACGGGCACCGCCCGGAGGAGCGGGACTTCCAGCGACTCGCGACCGTTCTCGTCGCCGTCGGCCTGCTGTTGCCCCAAACCCGCATCGGTTGCCAGCAGGATAGCGGCGATGATCCACAGTGCAGAGGACCTCGGTCGTTTCACTGTTGCACGCCGAGTTCGGTGTTTACCATTCGAGTCTGGCCCCTTCTGAGTCCAGTATGCTGGTCCGTCCGTCACCCTGAGCTTCGTCTCACTGTTGCGCACAAAAAGTTCAGTCTACATGGATTGTCGCAACGAAGACGACTGCTCAAAGGCGCACCGCGTCGTCACCAAACAGCCTGATTCCGTCCTGGTCACCGTCGGCTCTTATCAGGTCACCGCCAAGCGTCGCTTCCAAGATCTCCTCCGCCGTACTGGCCGGTCAGACTCCGCTGTTAAGTTTCGCGGTGTCACTCAGGCGCTGTAAGCGGTCCAAGTAGTCCGTCCGCAATAATTGGCCACGTTTTTCCATGGCGTCAATTTCGTCCAGCATCCACTTCCTTAGGTGCCCCCTGTCTCCGGAACAAAGCGTCAAAGCGTCAATAACCCCCGCCCCGACTTCGTTAGGTGCTTGACGGTTTGACGCTTTGTTCGGGGGAGAGGGGGGGAGGGCCGATCTTATAGCGACTCCAGACATCGAGCTTCTACCATTGACCCGGATGATGTGATCGACCACGTCACGGAGGCGACGCGCACCCGCGTGAGCCGTAACCTCCGTCTCCGTTGAACCGCCCGCTGAGACTTGACAGCTTAAGTGACAGCTTAACGAGTGGACGCCGGTGGATATTGTGGGCCACAGTGGAATTTGAATCGCCGAATCTCTAAGGAATACACCTCGGCGGACGTATCCGGACGGGAGTCTGTCGAACTGGGGGACAGGGGGGTGCTGGTTTAAATCCAGTCATCCCGACCATTTTTGCTATAGAAAAGGGCCAATCATTAGATTGGCCCTTTTGATCTTTTCCCGTTTAACAGCTTAATGGATGGAGTTTTCCTATTCGCGGATCGGCGAGCAAACGCGTTTGCACCTCCGGGTCTTCGACGATCCCCGTCGTCCACTCTCACACTGCAAGACTGTTCTTGTTGCGAGACCCTTTAGGGCGACCGCACGGATTTGAACCGGTGATGGAGATTTTGCAGACCTCTCGGTGCAACTGCACGCGTCAGAATCTGTGGGTATACAGGGCCTTTGAGGACAGCCGGCGGTCGAGCGTGTAGGCCCGACCGACTAGCGGGTCATCTAGCCAGTTGTGGATGTAGACGAAATAGAAATCGCTGCCCGGCGTCACAATCCAACGGAAGCGCGATTGCCAGCCGATGACCGCGCTCTGAGTGTCGTACTGCACGTTGTTAACGAGCGAGATCCGTGGATTGAATTGCGTCTCGGCAATGACGCGGTACAACTGCGTGTAGAACTCCCCCTCCGCTAAAGATACGCGGTTCCATTCGTTCGTGAAGGTGAACATCTGTCCAGGTGCGGCGCGGAAGTTGACCGTCGCGTTGAGTCTCAACCGGGTACCTGAGAAGAAGTCGCCCCACTCCACCTGTGGTGACACGGCGAGGGGACGGCGGCTAGTCGTCCGTCCCTCGATGCGGTAGCGTGTGAAGCCGTAGTGGCTGGCGGCGGGGAGCGTCACTCCCGGCGCAATGCCGAAATCTTGCTTGAGGAGCTCGTATGTCGGGAGGACATGAAACTGAATCGAGTCCTGGCGATGTGTGTCGACCTGCAGAGCCGTGATGTCGATTTCTCTAGTCAACAACCGATTGTTGACCGGGTCGAGGAACCAGTTCGTCGCTGCTCCGAAATTGAACACGCGGATCCACGGATGCTGGCGGGGGCGCGGGCTAAAGGTGATCTCTTGGTTTATGTTTCGAAAACCGGTCCGGCGAGTGAAACCGATCGCCGCGTCGTAGTTGTCCTGGATTTCCTGGTACCCGAATTGGAGGCTCAGGGGATCGTTGGGGTATGAGATCTCGGCGCCATAAGCCGAGCTCTTGCCGTCGGTGTTGAGTGGATTCGTCGTGTGCAGGAAGTAGCCGGTCGCGGCCAGGTTGTTGGAGTCACGAAACGTAGATGTCGCCAGCCGGAAGTCCATGCCCATCGTCTGGAGGCTATCGGAGTCGGTCCCACGTGTATTCCGCAGCGTATAGAGCGTGCCCAGGTGCGATTCGCGGAACATCCGCCGTTTGATGCGCACGACGGTGAAGTCCTCCCCGAGAGAACCGAGATTGTTGTCTTGGGTCTCGTCCCCCGTCTGGACCTGCAGGACGCCGATATCGAAGGCCCCGGCCTGGCCAGTGAGTTTGCCGCCGAAGTTAATCCGCTGCGGCGTGCTGTCTTCGCCGAGCCCGATCCGGCGGCTTTGGAACGGAATCAAGGACTCGCCGCCTCCGGTGGAGAAATCAAAGAAGAGGCTTCCGTCGAGGAAGAAGTCGCGCTTTTCAGGAAACAACAGCGAGAAGCGAGTGAGATTGAGTTGGCGTGCGTCGGCCTCGGCCTGCGCAAAGTCGGTGTTCACCGTGAGATTCGCTCGAAGACTCGGAGTGAGGTTATAGAAAAGATCGACACCGACCTGTGCCTCGTTGGTGATGGCCGAATCACCTCGCCCGGGAAACGACTGTGACGTGGCCACCAGGTACGGCTTGATATCGAGGCCACGGCCCTGGGTCACATCCCGAATGCCGGTCAACAGACCGGCATTGCTCATTCGGTTCAACCCTTGGTTTCGTGGCCACCCCATCCAGATGCTTACTTCGTTCTTTCGAGCGATCGTTCGCTGGAAGTTGACGCCCCATGCATCGCTGTTCGGATTGAAATTCAGCGTTCTAAATGGGACTTCAATTTCGAGGATCCATCCGATGTCGCTTCGGGTCGAGCGGGCGTCCCAGATCCCATCCCATTGCCGGTTGTTCGTGTTGTTCGCTCCTCGCAACGCATCAGCCATCGAACCCATCGGGTTCATCTCCCACCAATAGGCGCTCTGGCCGTCATTGAAGGTGTCTATCGCCCACTGTAGCTTGTCGTCGGACGGAAGAAATCCGTCGCGTCCCATCTGGTAGTAGATCAGCTTGTCGGGCTCCGAATCGAACAGGGTGACGCCCATGTAAAGCTTGTCGGCGTCGTAAACAAAGCGCACTTCTGTCTGCTCGGTGGCGGGTTGACCGTTGTCCGGATCTCGCTGCAAGAAGTTGGTCGCCGGCACCGCGCGCATCCATACGTCTTCGTCGAGCCGTCCATCCAGTGTAATCGACTCCTCGGGGGCCATCCGTATGGCTTCCATCGACCGGCGTTCATTGGGCGAGGTTGAGGCGCTCCCGGGCGGCACCTGCTGAGCGGCCGGCGGCGCGATCGCCTGTACAACCGGAGTCGTGGTTTGGCTAGACGCGGGAGCCGGCGCCCCCTCACCCCCCGCAAGAGAAGGAGAAATGATCCCCAGAACGACGAAGAGAGCCACGCCGCATATCAAATGTTTCAGGGAAACCGCCGCCACAAGAAGCGAACATCTGACGCTCATGCGCACCTCCCCCGTGAACCGGACCAAGACCACAAAACACTGTCACTCATGGATTGCTCGTCTGAGGTCGTACCAACTAAAATCGATCCTTAGCCCTGTGGCTCCCTAGTCATCCTAACGACGCGGCGGTGTAAGACGGTGAATCTGACGCGAGTTCTCTTGTGGCGGTATGTCAATCATCGCCTGAACGGATGAGTCAAGCGTAGTATGATCTACTTCTTACCTCAAGAGGCTGGTCAGGCACAGTCGTGCCCGGCTGTTTGCCGACGGACGGCTGGTTAAAATTGACCGTCTACTCAGGGTGTGGAGTCTATGAGCCAAAGTCACTACGATCAACAGAACCGCGTCAAAACGTCCTTCGATGCAACGTATGCCGCACTGACCCCGCACCGATACCTTCACAACATGAACGCTGTCGATTACCGGATGGCTGACTACATGAACCCCTTTCTCGCCGCCGTCGTTGACATTGCCATGTCTCCCGCCGCCTCGCAGCACCCTGTCCGGGTCTTGGACCTGGGGTGCTCCTATGGCGTGTCCGGAGCACTGCTTAAGACAGATTGCTCGTATCAGGAGTTGGCGAAGTTTATCCTGTGCGAGACGAGTACGGAATACGCGTCGTGCGTCACCGACTCTAAGCGTTGGCTGGGATCACACGTAAAGCGAGAAGACGTAGAAGTCGTCGGGTTCGATAGTTCGGCGGAGGCTGTCAGATTCGCTACGGCTTCTCGGATGATAGATAAGGGCATCACACGCAACCTTGAGGAGAACGAGTCCGAACTAACGGAAGATGAGAGAAGCCTTGTTCGACAGTGTGATGTGCTCCTTAGCACCGGCGTCATAGGGTATGTCACCGAGAAGACCATCAGTCCCATCTTGGACGAGTTTGGTTTCGATGCCCGAGGCGGGTTAGGGGGAGTAGCCATCATGTCGGTGCTTGAACTCTTTGACCAGGAACCCATCGCGGAGTGCTTTGCTGAGCACGGCTATCGATTCGGTGAGATTCCGATTCGGATACCCCAGCGGCGTTTCGCGGACGCGGAAGAGCGCGAGGGTGTGCTGGAGACACTTCGAGGCCAAGGTGAGTCTATTGCGGTCCAAGACTCAGCAGAGCAGATGTTTGCCAGCCTTTGTATCGCGGCCCGTCCGCAGTCGTTCGAAGTTCTCTCCAAACGGATGAGCGAAATTGCCGAGGAGCTACCGGCAGAAGTCCGCCTAGGTCAGCAGGAACCCACTACCTTCTAAGAGAGTGAGTCAGACGTTCTGCATCGGCTGCCCGCAAAGCATCCCGCTAGATTCATTGGATCGGGTAAGCTATGAGAAAATTGCAGTTCCCATCACCACGGCCTTTTGACCGTGATGGCCGCAGCGACGTGAATGCTTTCGGTGGCTTTCCCGACTGAACGGTCCACCAAGTCCCTCGCAACAGCCAGGCGAACGGCTTCGCTGCTCGCGTTGGCGGCGGAATCCTCCAGCGTCTCCGCGCCGAGAACAGTCAGGCCACGTAGTTTTAATTCAGTGAGTTCGACCGTTCGTTCCGCTTTGGCTTTCGCTTGCGGGCTAGCGCCGCCGTGCGCTCGACAAACGGTCTAACCCCGCAGCAACGCGACGACGGCCAGAAGCTGTCGCGTGAGTGGTTCGCCGCACCTCCGCGCCAACTCCCGTCCCCGTTGAACCACCATCCTTAAACCAGCCTTTGTTTTGCACGGTATCAAACGCTCGTTACAACTCCACCTCCCCCCTCCCATAACCCCTAACCCCCAAGGTCTAAGTACGAGGACAAGTACTTACTAAATATAAGTACAAGCTCAAGAACAAGCTCTTGGAGGCTGTGTCGTGATGGCTGACTGGTTACTTGCCCCGACGACGGGCGCATAATAGGACGTCAGAATGCCATCAGTGACGTTTGGTCCTACCGACGATCGGTCGGTTCAGCAGCTGGAACGGTGCCGTGTCGCCAGCGGTGAAGATGCCCCAAGTGTTCTCTGCGCCGATCATCATCCTGGCTATTCCATGCCCATCGGCGGGGTGTTGGCGCTCAAGGAGAAAGTTATGCCCGCAGGCGTGGGCTATGACATCGCGTGCGGGAACTGTGCAGCTCGTACGTCAGTCAAAGCCGATGACCTCGACACGGCTCAGGTGATGGACGAGATCCGCATTGTGCTTTCGTTCGGCGTGGGTCGAAAAAACAACGAGCCGGTCGATCATCCCGTACTCGACAGCATCGCGCACGCCCATGTAAAAGAGCAGGCGTCGATGGTGCAGCTCGCTCGCGACCAAATCGGGACGATTGGGAGCGGGAATCACTACGTCGACCTCTTTCGCGATGAGTCTGGCTATCTGTGGGTCGGAGTGCATTTTGGATCACGTGGGTTCGGTTACAAGACCTGCACGGGGTTTCTGGCGCTGGCGGCTGGGAAGGCATGGGGTGATCGCGTCGGTGACAGCAACATGGATAGCGTCCCGCTGGTTCTCGAGCTCGACACACCCAGTGGGCAGGACTATCTCACCGCGATGGATCTGGCGGGGGAGTATGCCTATGCGGGTCGAGAATGGGTCGTCGATCGCGTACTGAAAATACTCGGCACGCACTCGGTTGAGCGTGTTCACAATCACCACAACTTCGCGTGGTGGGAGACGCACGGCGGGGAACGCTATCTCGTGATCCGCAAGGGTTCGACCCCAGCGTTTCCAGGGCAGCGGGGGTTCATCGGCGGCAGTATGGGTGAGGACGCGGTGATTGTGACTGGGGTGGATTCCGAGTGGTCCCGAGAGGCGCTGTACTCGACCGTGCATGGCGCAGGGCGCGTCATGTCACGCACCGAGGCAGCGGGTAAGGTGAAATGGCGGCGTGGTCCCGA
>CAUZDY010000098.1:0-6053 GCA_963578805.1 Vicinamibacteria bacterium
CGGACGAAACGGGGCCTGATCGAACGCAGGACGAACGAGATCGATGCTGTGGCCTGGGATGGAATGAACGACGCGGCGGTCAACCGGTTCGGTGATCTCCTCGAGCCGGCGGTCGAGGCCCTCACCAAGGGCGGCTACTTCGCCGCGGTCGGCCGCACCGCTCCGAAGAAACGGGCCTAGGCCTGCGTAGTGGTCGCCGCTCAGGCCGGGCGAGTTTTGAGTGGTCGGCCCTCTAGAGAACTGGGGCGTATCGAGCACAACGCTTCTATGAATGGCATGGCTTTCGGGCTGTCGGTGAAACCGATGGCGGCAACGAATGGGGAGAGCCAGACATCCACTATCCGTGGGTTACGGAAATGTGATGTTCGATGACCGAGTCGATAGACAGAGGTCGCCGACAGGCACACTGGAGACCGTGAGCCGAACAACCGTCGTGCACAACCAGGTCGACGAATACGACGTCTACATCGGACGCGCGGTCCCCGAGCACGGTGTCGACGACAGCAAATGGGGAAACCCATTCGTGATGGCTAATGACAGCGAGGCCGAACGCGAGCGCGCCATCAACGCCTACCGGGAATGGGTGGTCGCGCAGCCCGAGTTGATGAACTCACTCGAAGAGCTCCGGAGCAAAAGACTGGGTTGTTGGTGTGCGCCAAAGGCATGCCACGGCGACGTGTTGATCGAACTCCTCGACCGGGCCTAGTCGAGCAGCAACCTCACGGGCTGGATTGGAGCTTCATGTCGCGCTGGTCTGAGAGTTCGATGACGTTGTTGACTGAGCCCCCGGTGGCGTAACGGTTCAATTGCAGGGCAAATGCAAGTCAGATGGAAGACGATTTACATTAGGCCCATGGTGTTATAACTTCCGGTTGTCTGTTGAACATAACGTCATTTGTCGTATCTCTCTTGTGAGATTGGAGTTAGTGGTGGCGATTGAGTCCTCTGGAGAGAGCCCGGGAAACCCGAGGCTCTATGAGTTGATAAAGGATTCGCCCAAGACCGGCGCAAGTCCGACGGTATGGGCTTGGCCTCAGATCATTGACCATCTGAAGGTGGCGGGACAACCGGTACAGGGACCCTGGCCGCCACACCAGGAGCGTCGTCCCGACCCAGATGCAGATTCGCTGCCAGTAGCGGTTCCTGATCCCCGATCGTCGAATGACGATTCGTAGATAGCGGGAAGGACCTCCACCGACATGTATCCGTCTAGATTCGCCTACGAGGCGCCGGCGACTGTTGGCGAGGCCATAGACGTCCTGCGTCGGGCCCAAGGTGAAGCAAAGGTGCTCGCCGGGGGTCAAAGCCTGGTTCCGATGATGAAGCTCCGCTTCGCATCCCCGGAGATGCTCGTCGACATCAACAACATCCCGGGCCTTGCATACCATTTCGCTGACCCCGACGGCACCTACCGAATCGGAGCATTGTGCCGGCACGTGGATCTCGAGAAAGATGCTGACCTCCCAGCGCAGCAGCCCACAATTGCGGCGGCGGCTCCTGTGATCGCCGATCCCATCGTCCGCACTCGCGGCACCCTGGTTGGATCGCTTTGTCACGCTGACCCGCAGGGAGATTGGGCCTCGGTCATGAGCGCACTCGGGGGCTCGATTGTCGCCGAGGGCCCCAGGGGTCGCCGCTCGATCCCATGTGTCGACTTTGTTAACGGTCCCTTCCAGAATTTATTGGAGTTCGACGAGCTAGCGATTGAGGCGTTTGTTCCACCTCCGGTCGGCGCCCGGTCCGGCGGATACCTCAAACTTGAGCGACGGATCGGCGACTTTGCCACGGTGGGTGTTGCCGTGTCAGTCGAGTCAACAGGTGCTCAAGTCTCCCGTGCTGGAATCGGACTCACCGGTGTCGGCCCCTCGACGATATGTGCTGACGAGGCAGCGGAAGTGCTCGTCGGTCAAGATCTGAATTCAGACACCATTCATCGTGCTGCTGAACTTGCTAGCGAGATATCGCAGCCAAGATCCGACCATCGAGGCAGTGCGGCGTATAAGCGGCACATCGTGGCCACGTTCGTAACCCGAATCCTCTCGAGCCTTGAGCTCGCGACCCGAGAGGCGGCTTGAAATGACCAGCTTGTTTGAAGTGGTGCCGGAGGAAGCGCCGGCTGATACCCCAGTACGACGACTGACCATCTCAGTTAACGGGGAGCAACACACGCTGGACGTTGAGCCCAGGCTGCTGCTTGCCCACTTGGTCCGACAGGCCCTCGGCTTAACCGGGACCCACGTGGGGTGCGATACAACGAACTGTGGTGCGTGCACGGTTTTGTTCGATGGAAGCCCAGTTAAGAGTTGCACGATGTTCGCCGTACAAGCAGACGGACACGAGATCACCACGGTTGAAGGCCTAGCGTCTGCCAGCGAGTTGGATCCCATTCAGGAAGGATTCAAAGACGAGCATGGACTCCAATGCGGATTCTGCACCCCGGGAATGATGCTTACAGCAAAGGCCTTACTCAATGAGAATCCCAATCCTACCGAGGATGAAATTCGGTGGGCTCTATCCGGGAACCTCTGTCGATGCACCGGCTACCAGAACATTGTCAAGGCCGTACTCCTGGCTGCTGCTGGACTCCGTAATCAAGAAGACGCCGGGGAAGACGAGACATCATGACTATCGACGAAGTAAAGATCGGCGGTCTAGGGGCCAGCCGTCGTCGCGTTGAAGACAACCGCTTCATTCGCGGTATGGGCAACTACGTAGATGACATCGTGTTGCCCGGCATGCTGCACATGGAGGTTCTCCGCAGTCCTCTCGCTCACGCTGTAATCAGATCGATCGATGTCACTGCAGCCTGGGCGATTCCGGGGGTCCGGCTCGTACTGACCGGCGAGATGCTGGCTAGCCGCAACCTGGCGTGGATGCCCACACTCTCCTATGACACTCAGGCAGTCCTCGCAACCGACAAGGTGCGATTCCAGGGCCAGGAGGTTGCCTGTGTCGTTGCTGACGACCCATACATAGCGAAGGACGCTTGCGAAGCGATTGTCGTCGACTACGAGCGCCTACCTGCCATTGTCAATCCGACACAGGCGATGGCGGACGGCGCTCCGATAATTCGCGATGACAAGGAAAATCAGCCGGACAACTTGGTGTTCGACTGGGAGGTTGGAGACAAGGAAGGCACCGACAGCGCCTTTGCTGAGGCGGACGTCGTGTCAGAGCTCGAGTTGCACTACCCACGGTCACACCCCTCACCCATCGAGACCTGTGGGTCGATTGCCGACTTTGATCGGGCGACCTCCAAGCTGACCGTCTACATGACGACTCAGGCACCACACATCATCCGGGCTGCTGTTGCCATGGTTGCTGAATTGCCGGAACACATGATCCGGATCGTCTCTCCAGATCTAGGTGGTGGATTTGGGAACAAGGTTCCCGTCTATCCGGGATATGTGGTCTCAATCCTGGCTTCAATTCTGCTTGAGCGTCCAGTCAAATGGATAGAGGACAAGACCGGCAACCTCATCTCTACCGGCTTCGGACGTGACGTCTATTTGCGGGGGCAGATGGCTCTCAGGAAAGACGGAAAGATTCTTGGTGTGCGTATGCACACCGACTCCGACCATGGGGCATTTTTCTCTGATGCTCAGCCGAGCAAGTTCAAGATTGGTTTGATGCACTCAGCCTTTGCCTGTTACGACATCCCAGCGGCCCACCTCACCGCACGGGGTGTCTATACGAATAAGGCGCCTGGTGGCGTTGCCTACCGCTGCTCGTTCCGAGTGACTGAAGCCATGTTCTTCCAGGAACGGATGGTGCAAGGAGCAGCCGACGATCTTGGTATCGACCAGGCTGAGTTTCGAAGGCTCAACTTCGTTCGCGATGATGACTTTCCCCACCGCACGCCCTTCGGGTTCCTCACCGATTCCGGCCAGTACGGCAAATGCCTGGACATCGGGCTGGAAGCGATCGGATACGAGGACTTCCTGAAGCAGAAGGAAGAGGCGAAGAAGAAGGGTCGACTTCTGGGAATAGGCATCTCCACAATGACCGAACCGCTTGGAGCAGGGAATAGCCGCGAATACGACATTCTCGGTATCAAGATGTTCGACTCTGCTGAGTTGCGTGTTCACATGACGGGTAAAGCCATCCTGCGTACAGGAGCAAAGAGTCAGGGGCAGGGCCATGAGACTACCTGGGCCCAGATCGTGGCCCACGAGTTAGGCATCCCAGCTGACGACGTAGTTGTCGAAGAAGGCGATACGGATACCGCACCGTTCGGGATGGGCACCTACGCCTCGCGTAGCACTCCCGTTGCCGGTGCTGCTGTGTCAATGGTTTCGCGCAAGATCAGAGCCAAGGCAAGAAAGATCGCCGCTCATCTTCTTGAGGTTTCCGAGGAGGACATTGATTGGGAACTCGGCCGCTTTTATCTGAGAAGTTCGCCGGATCGTGGAGTCACGATTCAAGAATGCGCAATGGCGGCCTACAGCAATGTTCCTGATGGGATGGAACCAGGCTTGGAGAACAACGCCTATTACGACCCTCCCAACCTGACCTGGCCCTTTGCCTGCTACATAGCGACAGTGGAAGTCGACCCACTCACCGGGGTCTGGGATGTTCTCAACGTGGTCGCAGTAGACGACTGCGGGGTGCGAATAAACCCGATGATCGTTGAAGGCCAGATCATGGGGGGCCTGACCGAGGCCTACGCCATGGCAAGTATGCAGTTCATCACTTTTGACAACGAAGGAAACTGCGTTGGCTCTAACTACATGGACTACATGCTTCCGACCGCATGGGAGACCCCGGGGTTCGAGTTGCACGAGGTGGTAACCCCGTGCCCCCACCATCCGATTGGAGCAAAGGGCATCGGTGAGTGCGCCACTGTGGGCGGCCCTGCCGCCTTCGTGAATGCGGTTATGGACGCGTTGAAGGAAACCGGTGTTCGAAACGTCGATATGCCACTACTTCCTGACCGGGTGTACGAAGCACTCACCACCTCTCGTGACGTGTCGGGTGCGCCCCCGATCAAGACCGACTGATGAGCAACGAACTTGTAGCCGATGGATGGGGTGTGATTGAGCACGCCGTAGAACTAAGGCGGCAAGGCGAAGAATTTGTCATGGCTACCGTGGTGTGGCGGGAAGGCCCGTCATCCGGGCAGCGCGGTTCCCGGGCCATTGTGACGTCGTCGGGCCAGACCTTCGGTTGGATCGGAGGTGCGTGTGCAGAGCCAGTGCTTATCCGAGAAGCACTGCGGGCCCTTGAAGAACGCCAGTCGCGTTTGTTGGCTATTGGCTCCGTGGAACATTTCGGTGACCTCCCCAAGGGCACTACTGCGATCCCTATCGCCTGTCAGAGCGATGGGGCTCTGCAGATCTTCATAGAGCCGATTATTCCTGTTCCTGAGCTCGTGGTTGTTGGTCGCTCGCCGATGGCAAAAACCCTGTGCCAGTTGGCAGGCGATCTCGACTGGAACGCCCACCTCATCGATGGGCCAGATTTCTCAACTGAGGCCATCTCGTCTCGTTCTCTCGTGGTGATCGCCACCCAGGGCCACGGTGACGAGGACGTGATCGAAAGTGCTCTAGCTGGCACCCCCGCCTACCTCGGGGTAGTTGGGTCTTCGCAGCGCGGTGAGGCCCTCCTGGGCTACCTAGCGGACCGCAATGTCCCTCAGCACCTGCTCGACTCGATACGAATTCCTATTGGCCTAGATCTCGGAAAAACCACCCACCGAGAAGTTGCCGTCGCTGTGCTTGCCGAACTCGTCAAGTTGCGCCCGTTTCTCAAGTCAGGACCAAACAAGGAACCCCTGATCGAGCGGGCTGCTGAAGCAGTCGATCCGGTTTGCGGCATGACCGTTAACGCGGACAAATCAAGCCACCCGCTTGAGGTCGGCGGCGAGACGTACTACTTCTGCTGTCCCGGCTGCCGTTCTCGATATGAGAACGAAGTTTTGAAGACTGACTGCCTAGGGGGTGCGACATGTTGATTCGGAACGAGTTTGAGGCGGCCCAATCCATTGACAAGGTCTGGTCATTCTTCGAGGACATCCCGCAGGTTGCTGCTTGCCTTCCCGGAGCAGATCTAAC
>CAUZDY010000099.1:0-6028 GCA_963578805.1 Vicinamibacteria bacterium
ACGGTCACGGGACATTCGTCGTCCTGAGAACTACTGATTCCAGGCTGCTTTCCAACGGCCGCTGACGTTGGGAAGTCAATGGACCCAGCGCTTGGGAAACCCGTCGAGCGCCGATTCTTCCGGCGGCGTCCAAAGTACAACCTCTTGGATACGAACTGCTAGGTCAACATCGCTGTAAGTGACAGCTCGCACCCGATGCGTTTGCAATTTCACCGACACCTTAGCATACCCGACGCTCAAATCAGGATGGTGCCAAGCGGCCTCTGCGAGATAACCGATCGTTGAGACCAACATGACCGTATGTGGCCATCCTGGCGTTGTAAAGGTCCGCCGCAACCAATTGTCACGAACTTCCCAGCCCGGCAATCGCGCCAGCGCCTCGTCGAGTTCGGCTTCGGTCAACACGTGATCTTCGGTCATAGGATTGGCTCCCTGTTTGCGTCTAACCTAATCAATTACGTTTTCTCAGTCGACATGATGGCTGTCGTTAGGCGCTATTAGAAGCAGGTCACTGGTTCGATTTCGCAAACTACCTATAATGATTGGCGCTACAGATCACACTGGGATCGAGCAAGTCGGTGTCGCTGGTCACGGGGCGCATCCTCCGGTGGTTTCTGGCGCGCTGCCGGCCGGCACGGCCCGCAACCGCCGCGTTGAAATCGTCGCCTATCCGGAGAACTATCAGCGGTGATTTCCGATCGCTTGGTGAACCGAATGACTAGTGAAGAGACGCTTAGAAGGTGCCTGTTGACCGTAGTGGTGAACGAGAATTTTAGCGAAGCCGTGCTGCGATTCCGTGACGACAGCAGATTGTGCTTCTGCCACCGCGTCGATGAACGTTGGGCGAAGTCGGTCGGTCCGGAGCAGCGGGAGACTGAGGCGGGACAGGCCGGAGAACTCTTGTCCACGATGTCGATGTTCAGGCTCAATGCCAAACATCTGGATATCCAATTTGAGGATGGTAGCCGTTGGGATGAGGCTCTCCAAGACTTCAATCCTGGAGACAATCATCAATGAGTTCACGAGGTTGGTACAGCTCGATCAATTTGAACCTCTTGTTCGGTGATTCCATAAACCAGCGAGGCCAGAATGCGATGTTGATTCGCAGCCCTAGCGAGATCCGACGGACTGGAGCCATCGGATTCTCCGTTGGGCGATAGCTGATCCTTATGACTGTCCTATCGACCGTCTTCGCTTATCACGAACGCACAAAGCATCACTTCCACCGCTATGCGCGGTCGCTGGGTACATGGACTGGGCGAACCAGCCTCATCCATTTCGGTTTTACCAGGCGCTACCCAGACGCGGCTGAAGCTGGACCGTGAGCCGACTCCGCTTACATACGACCGAATCTACGACCTCAATGCCGCGCCGCCCGCACGAATTTGTCTCGGTAGCGTGGCGGACCTGTTGCGAAACAGCTTGGCGCTGACTGCCTGAAAACAGGCCGGTACGAACCGCTGGGCACTGCGCGTAAATCCATCCAGCGGGAGAGCCGGCCCCCGGTTTCATCGCCGCTCTCACCGGTGGCGGCGGTCCTGTGAATTGGCAGGTCGATGAGGTCGGCGACGCGCCGTCGGGAACAAGAGTGCTCGCACAGCTTAGCAACGACCGGACGAACAAGCGCTATCCGCAACTCGTCCGAGAAGACTTTACGGCGACGGATGTCGACATGTCCGTGCGGTTCAAAACGATCAGCGGCGAGGTCGATGCGTCCGGAGGGCTGGTCTTTCGCTACCGGGACAAGGGGAACTTCTACGTCGTCCGAGCCAACTCCCTGGAGGGTAATGTCGTCGCCTACAGGACGGAGAACGGGACACGAACCAACATCGGGGTGCGTGGCAAAGGGGATGCGTACGGGGTGAAAGCCGACGTGCCGCACCGGCAATGGAACGAGCTCCGCGTCCTCGTGAAGGGAAAACTCATCGAGGTGTTTCTCAACGATCGCAAGCTCTTCGACGTGGAAGACGACACCTTTCAGACCGCCGGCCGTGTTGGCCTTTGGACCAAGGCGGACGCCGTCACTCAGTTCGACGACTTGACGGTGACGTCTCTCGACTGAATCGTCTCTGGTGTACGCGGGACAGGACAGCGGACCCATGTCAGAATCCCGAAGTACCGCAACAAGCTCGTGATCCTCGCGGCTATCTGTCTACCGGTGCTCTCGCCCAAAAAGTCGATTCCGGCCGAGGCCGACGCTTTTGGCCCAGCTCGGCGTCGACTCGAAAGCACTTCTTGGGCGGACTGTTAGCCGTCCGCAAAACGCCAGGGCCCGACTTCTGGTCCAGTCGAAAAAACTTCTTCGACGTACAGACCACTCTGGGGCGGTGGGGCTTTGCCAGAGTGCTCGCCGCGATCCATGATGCGATAGACGAGCAGATTGTGCCAGCGACCGTCGGCCAAACGGACCACGCCCGCGTTCGCATGGTCCATGAACCAAACCGGGCCTCCCGGCGGCGGGCCGAATTGCTCGAGCGCATCGCGCGCCAAGATCGGCTCCTCGACGCCTGTGCGCGCGGCGTTCAAGGGCCAGAGCACCAGCCGGTCGCGCTCGCGGCCAAACGGATTGGAAACGAGATACGGCGTGCCATCGGTCGCACGGGCGATCGAGACCGGAGCCTGACCTTTCGTGTCGGGACGCTCGATCACCTTTGTCCACTGCCGGCCGTCGTCATCCGATCTCCAGACGCGCAGAGCATGCTCGTCGAACGTCTCGTAAGCAAGACGGGCGGTGAACAGGAGCGAGCCGCCCGTGTCGCGAATCAACGTCGGCTCCATCGGCTGAACGCTCATCTTCCGGCCATGAACCACGCGCGGCTTGGCCGCCGGGCGACTCGTCACGACCGGATGGAATTCGACCGGCCGCCACTGCCCCTCCACGCGCCGCCAGCGAGAGACGCCAACCACGTGCGGATCGCTGAACCACGCACCGGCGTCGCCTGAGGTGCAGGTGACCGCAAACAGCAGGTCGTCACCGGCGGGGATGCCCATCCGCAGCGCCGGACAGGTGATCTTCCAGGGCGAGCCGGGAACCTGCAGCGGTTTGGCGTCGGTGTAGGTGTCCACGCGCAGCACCTCGAACCGCTGGCCGTCGAACTTGAGCTGCTGCACTTCCGTCGTGCGGAGCATCCCTCCTCTGCCTTTGTCGCGCTTGTCGTAATAGCCGTTGCCCTTCATGGGAAAATCGAGCGCCTCGCAGAACGTGAAGCCGGTACCGGCGTGCGGGTGCGGTTTGCCATCGGCCCGTCGGGCTCCGAGCGGCACGAAGCCACCTTTGCAACCGTGCTTGATCACGATTCGCCACGCTCCGCTGACTCGATCGGCATACTTGACGGTTCGCGTGAGGGGGACAGGTTCGGCCGCCGAGATCTTCGCCGGGTCGTCGAACAGAATCGCGTCGACTCCCGCTTCGAAGTCACCCACCGGAAAGCCTTCGGTGCGCAGGTTGCTGAGTACGCCTGCCTGCGTCGGGCTCGCCTGAAACAGGTAGCCCGTCCCGTAGCGAAACCCATCGCCGTCACGAGGCACGACCAGGTCCGCCGGGCCACGCGTCACGCGAGAAATACCGCCAGGACGGATTTCGTCGCCCAGGCAGCCGGCTGCACGGGCGCCAGAAATCCCGGCTGGTAGAGCGATCAACCACTGCAAGAGTTCACGTCGCGAAAGCGGATTCGGCATCTGCTCATCCCTTATGTTTTGCCACCGGCGACCACAAGGAACTGTGGCTCCGGATCGCTCAGTGCCGACGGTTCTCCATCTGACCCTGAGTAGCCATGGTACCCAAAAACTCGTCGGTTACATGCTCGGAAAACCGATCGGGGGAAAACGCGTCGATATCGATGCTGGTTCGTCCATCGATCACACTCTCCGCGAGTAAGAGTCCGCCCACGGTGTTGTAGCTGAATCCACCCGAATGAAATGATATCCCCATAAATAATCCGGGCAGCTGCCCAACCGGGCCCACAATCGGCTCTTGATCCACCGAGAATGCCAACAATCCTATGTGTTCAGAACTCCACTTCACATTTTCCATCACTGGAATCAAGTTGGCGAGCCTCGCGGCTACGGAGTCGCGGAAACGAAGTGGGGTCGAAAGTTCGGACATGTGAAAATCTGAGCGCGCAACGCGAAATTCCTCTCTCTCAAGCGTTGAAGCACCAAGGAGAATGCAATCCCCAGACGCGGGACGAATGTAACCGTCATGCGAATTGGCATTGACTGGCGGCGAATCCAGAGGTTGCTCGAGAGGCTCTGTCACATATCGTTGGTGGACGAAGTACTTGACGGGGAAACGCGCTCCGATTTCGTTCAAGAGAATCGGTGCCCACGCATGAGCAGCACAGATGACGGCGTCCGCCTCGATCAGCTCAGTTTCGGTGCGCACACCCGTCACACGAGAGCCATTCCGCTCGAGTGAAGTGACTCGCTGTCCCTCTCGGATCTCGACTCCCATTTCCTGACTGCGAAGCTTCAAGGCGGATACATACTCAGCCGGCTCGCTGTATCCCCCCAACGGGTCCAGGAGTCCCATACAGGAGCTCGGCGGATGCAGAGCAGGCCAACGGCGCTGGATTTCGGCGGCGTCGAGGATCTCATACGCAGTACCGAGCCGGTCATAGAGCGGGAATAGCTGTTCTCGTTCGCGCCACTGCTCTTCGGAGAAGAGGTTGAGGCAGCCATGCCTGTTGTAATACGTGTAGCCGGGAAGCTCCTCGGACAGCTCTTCAAAGATCCTGATACCGATTTGCCGAGCCGCAACTCCAGTCTCCGTCCACAATAGCCCGGTCGTGATGCCGGCCGCGCGAAGACTTGATCCGTCACCGACCGGTCCTTTGTCAAGGAGGATGACTCGCCCCGCACGTTTCTTGGCAAGTTGGTAGGCCGCGCTGAGGCCGATGACCCCGCCACCGACGATGACAACGGTTTGAGTAGAGGGCATGATGGTAGTGAATCCTAGCGGAAGGGAAGCTAAGCTTCGATCTCGTACCCCGCTCGTTGGGGGCGGCTGAGCCAAAGATTCGCCTCGTCGTCTCCGACGATCTGCTCCTTTTGCGGATCCCATTTCAGTTTGCGGCCCAGGCGAAGTGAGAGATTCGCCAGATGGCATGTGGTCATCGCTCGATGGTGCGAGAACACATCCGAGATCGGTTGAGCCCGTTCACGAATGCACTCAAAGAAGTTGCGCATATGGTTTCTCGGTTTGCGGCCGCCGTAAACTTTCTCGATGGCCCCGTCGGGCAACGGATTGCCCTCGAGCTCGTCCACGCATTTACCCGTGACCTTCCCGCGATTAACGAAGAGTTGACCTCGATCTCCTTCGAAGAGCACGCCGACCTTCGTGTTTACCGTGCTCCGAATCACCATCTCGACGTCGTTGGGGCAAGCGCAGGTGATCTCGAACTCCGTCGCGGTGTTGTAACCGTTGGGGATGTCGGGGAGCTTTCCAGTCGCATCGATGCTCGTGGGGCCCGTGTCGTCCATCCCCAACGCCCAGTGGGCGATGTCCACATGATGAGCTCCCCAGTCCGTCAGCATGCCGCCTGAGTACTCATACCACCACCGAAACAGTCCGTGGCAACTGTTTTCCAGCGGAATCAAGTTGCATAGGAGGTCGATGCACGACGAACAGAATCCGTGCATTTCCAAACGGACGCGTCCTTGTGACAATTTAACGAGCCGAAAGGGCGCTTGCACCTTTCTTGTCCTCTAGATGGCCATGATCACGCTAGTTGGGCGAAAACCGTGCCAGCTGATAGGAATTTGAATCCCCACAAAGGGATACATACCCCCCATGCACGTTACGATTTCGTCCGCTATCCTATCCGTCCTGTGTTCGGAACACAAGAATTATCGTGGAATTCTACGGAATCGCTTGGGGATCGTAAAGACGATCTGTCGGTGAGGCACGTTCGCGCAGATCGCATGGGCAATCGTGTCGGCTGAAAGCAGCGTGCGCTTCTGGTGGCAACCGGGGCAGAGGCATCGCTGCCGGCAGGAAAATGGGACGAATATTTCGTGCTGGCGATCG
>CAUZDY010000100.1:0-5971 GCA_963578805.1 Vicinamibacteria bacterium
ATTCACCACGTTATGGAAGGTACTTCTGTGCGACGTCAGATGCTGACGTGTCTGGTGACCGGGCTTACGATCGTCATGACGCCAGTCGCGTCAGCGATTCGTGACGACGACTCGCCAGCACTGGAGCCTCCGCCCCTCTACGAGGCGCTGACTGAGGGTGCACTTGAGTCGGCTGGGCGAATCCGTAACGGCCGTCTCGTAGTCGACCGCTTTGAATTCGAGCTGACCGAAGGTGAGCTCTATCTGCTAAGTCCGGTCGAAGAACACCCGGCGGTCGCAGTCTTTCTTGGAGATGGCGTCGTCCGCAGCTATCCACCAGACGGCGTCGAACACCAGCAACTGGAGAGATTTCTCGATGACGACGACTTTCTTGAGGCGTCGTTCAATCGTTTCGTGTTCTGGTTTGGCGACGACACCGGAGTCCGACTCCGCGAGCAAAGCAACGGAGCTACACTTCGGAATGCCGATGACGCACAAAGCCTATTAAAGGATCGCCGCCGCCACCTCCTCGAAGACCAACTGACCAATCCAGACGGTCGCCTCCTCGTCGATCTCATCGCTCGCGACCGAAGGCCAGGCACGGACCCCACACGAGCATTTTTCTCTGCTCAGATTGACAGCGACGATCACGGCTGGCTCACAATAAACATCGAGCCTCTTGAGCGCGAAGAGGTACAGATCGCGCGGTTCGACCGGGGACGTGAAATCGAAGATATCTGGATGGGTTTCCATGCCTCGTCTGACTTCGACGTATCGGTGCAACGCACTGCTTTTGAAGGTTTTCCGCGCGACCCGCTTGTGGAAGGAACACTCGGTCACTTCGGCGACGGAGACGACGACGACTGGAACGCCCTCGATCTCGGGTTGTCACCAAGGCCGCTGACACCGGACCACGAGGCGTGGACGCGGCGGGCGAGCGCACCGCGGGCTGACGTCGACCTCGCCCTGAAGGGAAATGGTGACGCCAAGGCGAGCGCCGCGATCGTGATCCAACCCCACCAGCTGCTCGACACGATTCGCCTCCGTCTCTCGCCAGTGCTTAAGGTGACCGACGTTCGCTGGCATCCGGTCGTGCCAGACGACACGCAGAACGTGCACACTATGACACTACTGACGGGTACGTCGGACGCACCGGATGTACCGGTTGACCTCGCCGGCGAACCGGTCCAGTTCGTTCGAGCCGTCCACGACCGACGTCTGGCGGAAGACCTCTACGAACCGTGGGTGACTATCGTGCTCCCGCGAACCGTCGCCCCCACCGAAACGTTCATCGTCGAGCTCGCCTATGAAGGCGAACTCATCGACTACCAACGCGACGGGAGGACATACGTCTTGAAAGACACCTTGCACTGGATGCCGAGGCACCCGCATAGCCGAGGCACCGCCGGGACTCGTATGCGCCTGACCTACCGTGTCCCCGAACGCTTCCGCGTGGCCAGTGGGTCGACGCTTCTCGACGAATATATCGTCGATGACACGCGGATCATGCGTTGGGTGTCCCCCACCCCAGTCGAGAGCATGTCATTTAACATGGGCCGGTTTAACGTTACCGATGTCGAAGGTGACGCACTGCCTGGGATTACGATTTACGGCGATCGAACACATCCTGGATTCGCCCCTGGTAACCTCAATAAGACCGTTGAAGACCTCACGGGAGCCCTCCAGACCTATACCGACTACTTCGGACCTTACCCGTTCGATTCGCTTCTCGTGACCGAGACAGCGTCACACACCGGCCTCGCGTTCCCTGGTCTTATCCTGCTGTCGTTTCAGGCGTTTGGCGAGCTCCACACTGGAGAGGCCACACTGTTTCGCGCACACGAGGTGGCCCACCAGTGGTGGGGTGCGGCGGTAGAGTTCGAGGACTACCGAGATCAGTGGCTCTCGGAAGGATTCGCCCAATACGCCGCCGCTCTCTACATGCTCAGCGGTATGGAGCGAGAAGACCAGTTCCTCGACATCCTCGATGCTTGGCGACTGGACGTACTCGGGGAAATCAACGTCGGTCAAGGGATCGGCAAGCACTACGGTTTCCAACCCGGAGCGATGCAACTCAGTGATGGCCACGAGTCAGGTCCACTCGCGGTCGGGTATCGCCTGAGAAGCAGCGAGACGCCGTACGACTACCGACTGCTTGTGTACGAGAAGGGTGCCTTCGTTCTGCACATGCTCAGAATGATGCTCGTCGACCTTCATACTGGCGATGACGAACCTTTTCGACATCTGATGCGTGGATTTTTTAACGACCATCTGTTGGAGGCAGCGACGACTGCTGCCTTCGAGGCCGCTGTAACGGAAGCGTTCGGTGAGCCGGTGGACTGGTTTTTTGACCAATGGGTCCACGGTGTGGACATCCCGACCTACCGACCTGATCTGAAGGTCACTCGACTGATCGACTCTGCTGATCCCTTCGTACTGCATGGTCGCATCGAGCAGGAGGATGTGCCTGATGGGTTCCGCATGCCGGTCCCGATCGTCATCCGGTTCGACGACCGTCTACCGATCGCCCATCGCATCTGGGTCGATGCTGGGGCGGTGGACGTCGAGATCCCACTGCCGGCGGAACCCACCGCGGTCGAGTTCAACTACCACCACGGCGTGCTAGCGCACGTCCGCTAGAGCGGCCATTTGCAACGTGCGCCGCGCCGCCCGTGCGACTGGCCTCTCGATCAGCTGCCCCTCGACGAGCAGTACGCCTCCCTGGTTCGCCTCATAGGCAGTCACGACTTTCCGAGCCCAGGCGACCTCATCGGCAGTCGGCGAAAACGAACCCTGAATCACCGAGACCTGCGATGGATGAATCGCCGCTTTTCCAACAAAGCCGAGCCGACGGGCGCGACGGCTCTCCTCGCGCAGCGCGTCCAGAGCCGGCACATCAATGAACGGCGAGTCGAGCGCGGCGACACCGGCTACGGCCGCGGCTAACACAACTTGCGATCGAGCATACAACAGGGCGTCCCACTCCACGGCACATCCGAGCTCAGCAGAGAGGTCGATCGCACCAAAGAAGAGCGCCGACACATTCGTTGAGGCTGTCCCGATCTCGATCGCAGACGCGATCCCCTGAGCCGTTTCGATCTGGACGATGAGTGGAAGATCCAGTCCGCGCGCTCCTATCGTGGCTTCGACAGCCCGAACGTCATCGGCTCCAGACACTTTGGGCAGCATGAGCGCGTCAGGGCGAACGGCGGCGCCCAGCAGTGCGTCAAGGTCACACTGGCCCAAATTGGTCTTTGGATCATTAATCCGGAGGCTGACTTCAGCGCGCGTGGGGGCCCGGTTAGCAAGCACGGAGAGAGCGGCTGCACGAGCCTCGTCCTTGGCACCGGGAGCAACACCGTCCTCCAGGTCCAGACAGACCGCGTCAGTTCCGGTCGCCAGCGCTTTGAAATAGCGATCAGGGCGAACCGCCGGAACAAACAGTAGGCTGCGTCTGAGCCGAACCGGCGGCGTCATGAGTCACCAATGCTGTAAAGATGACGTACACCACGAAGATAAAGCTCGTCACCGGCGACCGCCGGCGACGCGTCAAACCCTTCGTTCAAGACATTGGTGGCAAGCACCTCAAACACGGGGCCGTGCCGGAGCACGAGCGTCGTGCCGTCGCGCCCAGCGACGTATACACGCCCCCCCGCACCTACCGGTGACGCGAAGACGTTGGGAACGTCGGGTAGACGCTGTACCTCGTAGTACGGAGCGCCAGTCTTGGCGTTAAACGTTGATAGGATTCCGGAATTACTCTTCAGGATGTACAACATTTCGTCATAGAGAAGTGGTGACGAAACATATGGGGTATCTCGGTCTAGGCTCCACGCAATCGCGGAGGTTCCCGTGATGTCACCCACCGCCTCGTCGAGCCGAATGGCCTTGAGAGAATTGCCGCGGTAGCCGCTTGTCAAATAGACGAAACCATTCGCGGCCACCGGCGACGGGATCGGGTTCATCGTCAGGCCCTCACTGTGCCAGATAACGTCACCTGTTGCGAGATCGTAGCTCACGATTCGTTTCATCGCCCCGACAATCACCTGTGAGCGGCCCTGATGCTCAACAATGAGCGGGGTAGCCCACGTGTCAATCTCTTCACGCGCTACCCGCCATCGCTCTGCGCCCGTCCGCTTGTCAAGTGCGACAATGAACGAATCACCGAGATGGTCCCACACGACGACGATCGTATCGCCCGCAAGAGCTGGTGTCGCTCCCTCGCCGAACTCATTACGCATTCGCTTGTCGCCAAAGTCACTCTCCCAAACGAGTTCGCCGTTAAGCGTGTAGCAGTACAGGCCGCGAGACCCAAAGTACGCGAACAAATGCTCGCCGTCAGTCACCGCTGACCCCGACGCCAAAGACCCGTTCTGCTGGTGCACCCCTTCATGTGGCTGCTCTTCGCGTGCCACGCGCCGCCACGCGACTGAACCGTCGGATCGGTTGTAGGCAACCACGGTAAACTCGTGCGCACGCTCGGGGTGCAGGCCAGCTTGGGAAGCATCGCTCTCCTCCACCCCAACCGGAACCGCTGTCAGAACAAAGACGCGGTTTTCCCAGACGATCGGCGAAGCTGACCCTCGCCCTGGCACCTCGACCTTCCACCGAATGTTCGTTGTCTCGCTCCATTCGGTCGGTGGGTTACCTTTGGGTGCCACACCAGAGGAGTTAGGTCCACGCCACGTCGGCCAGAACCTGTCATCCGCTTCGTCGGCCGACCCACCCGCCGAGAAAATGACCAGGACAGCCACAACCCCTACAACCGCCATCCACCCGCGTCTCATCGTTGTCTCCCCACTGTTAGGATCTTCCGCCATCCACCGCGTCGCTGTCAGCTGAAAATGCCCGCGGCTCGATTCACCGTCTTGAACGGTCGGGGTCAGCCGGACACCCCATAACGTCAGTTTCCGTAGAATCGGGCCATCGCTTCGAGTCGCGACTGGATCTCCTCTTCGGAGAACCAGCTTCCGTTAAGCATGACGCCGGCACGTCTCGCGACATTCCCGATATCGTCGAGCGGGTTCGCAGTCAGAAGCAGTAGGTCCGCGCGTTGCCCCTCGGCCACCATCCCGAATTTGTCTACCGCGTTGAAATACTCTGCCGGTCGGCGGGTAGCGATCTCCAGAACCTCGTACGGTGTCATGCCAAGCTCGACATAGAGCGCCATCTCCCGATGCATGGCAAAGCCAGGTACGCTGAAAATCTGTGGCGAGTCTGTCCCGAGCGCTATCTTAGCGCCACCTTGATGCAGCGCCTGTAAGATCGTCCGGCGAAGCGAGGCAACCCGACGATTGGTCTCGACGTTGGTGGCCGCGAACCGATCGTCGACCGCCTGAACCCATCGACCGACTGTCTCCGGCGGCATGTATCTGACCTCTGGGCGATCGGACAACAAATTAACCGATCCTCGGTCGCTGAAAAAAGCCGACTCCCATAGCACCATCGTGGGAACCACCCACGCACCGGCATCGACCGTCGTACGCACCAGCTCTGGAATTAGCGACTCATCCACGTTGGCCACGAGAGCGCCTACTCCCAGCAATCCGGCGAGACGCTCGGGGCTGGCGTCGTCGGGCGTAAGCGCCTCGATGTAGTTGTCGAGGTGGTCAATTGATGACTGACCGGATGCCAAAGCCTGCCGTAAACCGACCAGATCTGGCACGTGTCCGCCAAACGGAATGTCCACTTCAGCGGCTGCCCGAGCCAACGCGTTGAACGAGTCCACCGTTAAACCCTCGTGGACCTTAACCAAGTCATAGCCCGCAACCTTGTACTCACGGACCCGCTGCTCCGCCTCCGCCGCCGTCGACACCCGTTCGCCACTCATCGCAATACTTCCGAGATACAATCGGGGACCGACGAGAAGTCCATGGCTGATTTGGTCTCGCAGTCTGAACTGAGATGCGTCGCCCCGCATACCACGGACCGTCGTCACGCCGTTCGCGACGTACAGAAACAGGAGGTTCTTGATGTCGATGTCGAACTGTCT
>CAUZDY010000101.1:0-5925 GCA_963578805.1 Vicinamibacteria bacterium
ATGTACGAGAACGGCAAGGGCGTTCCACAGGACTACGTGCAGGCGCACATCTGGTACAACCTCGCGGCCTCACGAATGGCCGGTGGGCACCGGCAGCACGCTGTCGACGGTCGCGACCGAGCTGCAGGCCAGATGAACCCTACCCAGATTGCCGAAGCTCGACGCCTGGCCCGCGAGTGGGACGCCGCGCACCCGCGTGAGCCGTAATTCCTCACATTGAACTGCCTGCCAGCCAGCGGTAGGATCGGGGTCCTACCTCACATCACCGTGAGCCGAGAGATCCACATGACACACGCCACCCGGTTCGTTGCCGTCGTCGCCGTCCTGACCGCGCTAGTGCTGTGTGTGCCGGTGCAGGCGCAGACGCCGGAGGAGATCGATGCGCTGCGGGTGCGAGCTGAGGCCGGTGATGCTGGCGCGCAGAACGACCTCGGGTTCAGGTACGACATCGGTCGAGGCGTCCCGCAGGACGATGCCGAAGCCGTGCGGTGGTATCGGCTGGCGGCGGACCAGGGAGACGCCATCGCGCAGTACAACCTCGGGTTCATGTACCAGAACGGTGGTCTAGGCGTCCCGCAGGACGACGCCGAAGCGGCGCGGTGGTATCGGCTGGCGGCGGACCAGTGTGACTACATCGCTCGTTCAGTCTTCAATCAAGGTTTCTACTTCAGACCCCGAAGCACTCAGGGCGCCACGGATCTGGCGTTGGTTGTTCTTGTCCAGCCGCACGTAGCCATACCCACCGTCCCACTCGATCGTCAGCCAGTGCTTCTTTCCTGATGAAAATAGGGCGAGCGGTGAGGATCGCCCGGTTCGAGGCGCGCCGCTGCCCGCCACGCCAGCGGGTCGGAGGCGAGGGCCACGTACGGAGAGCCGCTTCGCCGAACCAGACGGTGACGTCGCCTCGGGCGCGCAGCCCGCGCTCCTACGCCTGCCAGTGCCCGACCCGATACCTCTTCTTGTCCTTGGGGTTCACGCCGCTGGATTGCGGCGACGCCATGGCTGCGCTCCCTCGACGGCATGGTACGCCGGAGCCCGCACCCAAGCGCATTCATGCACCAACCCCCATTCGTGGACGATGAGCTTTCCCGTCTCGGCTGGACCGAATCTCTCAGTGAGTATCAGCGCGCCGAGCTCGTCGGGCGACGTCTCGTCATCGCGAAGGAATCAGAACAACAGAAACGACTCAATACCGAGTTCGTCAAGAGTCTCACGGGCCAAGACAGTGTGAACGCGCGTCATCCGTACGGACGCCCGTTTACGTTTAATGCTCGGCAAGTCACAAAGGAAATCATGTTGATATCTATATCTGGTGTATTAACACGGAGAAATGAATGCAGTGCAAAGATGTCTCTAGTTAACTCTCGAGATGACCGCTTTCGCCATCCAGGTGGTCATGTCGGGCTTCGTCACTGTGTATTCGTAGGTAAACTGGTTCGGGTCCGCAGGCTCCAGATTTAGTCGCCATGAACTGACGTACTCGTCCTTGCCTTCCTCCAAACCACTGCGCTCGACATCTGTGGTGAACGATAAGACGCCATCCGTTGACGAATCTAGGACCGCGACTGGCTTGTTCATCAGGACGCAGTAGTGGGTATTGAGTAAATTCCCTCCTTGCGTGTTGTAGATCGTGACCATCTCAATCCCATCACTGTTGCTTTCTTCCACGATGGAGCTGCCGCCTGAGCGCACGCTATAGGTCAGCGTGAGTGCCTGTTCAGCGTTGACTCCGAGCCGTTCCAAATGTTCGCCTGGCGTAACGTTGAGAGTGCCGGTCCACTCTCCCGAGAGACCCTTCAGTTGGGCAAACGCCTCGTCGCTCAATTGTGCACTTACCTGGCTATTCGATGCCAACAACATCGTCACTGCGATTATCGGAAGGATGAAAGATTTGCGCATTTGTACCTGTCTCCTTTGTTGAAGCTGCTCTGATTTGCCTCGACAAAGAGGCTCGACTGACCTTTTTATTCACGTGCGTAACGGATTCTGCATGACATCTGCCAAACCAGCCACATGACGCCAACGCGGGGCGTGGGTTTATGCAGGGAAGATGGACCCCGTATACAAACGAGTCGCGAGATCTACTAGGCCATCGGTCCGGATCTTATCAACATTTGAGACTTCCATTTGAAAGACGAGCCGCCATTTGTTCTCGTTGGGAAGCTGTGTCCATGTGCCCTCGCCGAGCATGCCTAACGTTGTGCCGTCGTCGCCTGTCGGCGCAACCGCTGCACGGCGTCCACGTCACCGGCGAGACT
This sequence comes from Vicinamibacteria bacterium, assembly GCA_963578805.1. Lineage (GTDB taxonomy): Bacteria > Acidobacteriota > Vicinamibacteria > Vicinamibacterales > UBA8438 > CAUZIB01. The sequence continues at coordinate 2,259 of CAUZDY010000101.1, forward strand.
GCCCGTAGTCGCGGCGGGCGAGAGCCCGCTCCGCGGTGCTGTCTCCGAGAGCCCGCTCCGCGGTGCTGTCTCAGTGATCGACCATTGGAGGTCTGACGAGGTTATAACCTCCAATTCGCCGCACGGTTGGCCAGCGGTGGAATAGCTGCGTAGGGCCGAGTGGATGCCAGAATACGTGGTCGAGTAACCGGAATACGTCCCGAGGATCTCGTTGACCAATAGCCCCCCAAGGTCGTCGCCGCTGCCACACCAGACTATGAAATTCACGACCAGCTGGCCGTTGTGCTCACCTTCGATGCGGATGTGCGTGATCCGTGTCGGAAGGTACATGATCGTGGCCCCCGTTCCTGTCCTACTCCACGGCGTTGCGACGGGCGCTGCTGGCGCCGGTGCAGGGGACTGGGTCGGTGCAGTCGGAGAGTCGCTGCCGCAGCCAACCGTAGCGACGCAGAGGGCTACGCAGCCTACTATCAACGGGACCGATTGTCTCATCGCGGCGGTTCCTTCCAGTTCATCGCGCAAATAGTGTCGCGGAGATCAGGCGACGCAAAGACGCTACACTACCACTGTTTCCTTCACGAAGCGGAAATCCTCGACGCCCTTCGGCGCGGAGCGTTTCAAAGTAACCATCCAGACGACATCGTCGATGCGTGGGCGGAGCAGGCCGCGAAGTGGGAAGAAGGCTACGGCCACCTCGCCGCGTATGTGCAGGCCGAAGGACACGCGCGCGTGCCGAGGAACCATCGCACCGCGGAGGACTATCCGCTGGCAGGGTGGGTCACTAGACAGCGCACCACGAAGGACTCGATGCCTGCGGATCGGCGCCAGCGGCTGGGGGACGTGGGGTTTGTGTGGGACGCGAAGTTCGTCTTCCGACGGAAAAGAAACCGTAAGCTATCGATCCTCTCAGCGCCGCGCACCCGCGTGAGCCGGAACCCCCGTTCCCGCTGAACCGCCCGCCGCGTCGCGGTAGACTACGAACTTGCGAACCTAACGTTACGGCACGGACATAGGATAGAGGCGTCTCGCCCAACTTTCGACTTGGTAATCTGATATGCGGCACTATTGGGTCCAGCTTCGCACCGTAGTAATTGTTTGTGTGATTACCACCGCCGGTTGTGGAGATTCTCCATCGGCGCCATCGTCTCCAACGGCACCGTCAACTGATGTAACGGCGCCGCCGGTACCCAAGCAAGTCAGCCCACTTGACTGTCCAGACGGCGACGGCTGTCCACTATTTTAGGCATTTGACTATCAAGAAGGACGACAAGTGACACTGGTATGGAATTCAGTGGCTGACCCCAGCGGCGTAACATATCGAGTGCAGGTGCAAGATCGAAGGTCTTATGGAGGATGGGTCGATGCTCCCTCCACGATTCCGGGCCCCGCCTACTGTCCGGGAGCGCTGACGGAGACACACTGCACGTTCATTTATCTCGGGGATGAGCCAGGTCCGTTGGATTGGACCATTGCCGGACGCTGGCGCGTGTGGGCAGTCGATGGGGCGGGCAACGTCGGCCCGACAAGCCCATGGTGGGAGTTCTTGTTCGACAACATTCCAGGTTGTACGGAAACACTCACGAGCCAGTGTGCTTAACGTCGGCCAAACAGCCCGGGGACATCCCCGTTGAACCGGCCGCCGCGTGGAAGTAGGCTGGTAAGAATCGATGCGAGTGGGACGCCGCGACACCCGCGTGAGCCGTTGCCCGCCTTGCAGCCCCTGCCAGCCAGGGGTAGGATCGATGCCTCGACACAAGAAATTGAGCATGTGAAAACCAGCCCGCCAATAGGTTGCCAGGAGGCTACATGTTAGCCCTCATAAGGAGAAGGAGCCGAGATGCCAGCTACCACGTTCGTAGCTCCGATTTTGCCTGGGAGGACTGAGGCTTGGAAACAAGCTACCGAAGAGATAACCGGCTCCCGCAAGAGTGAGCACGAGGAGTCACGGCGCCGTATGGGCGTTACCAGGGAGATCGCGAGCCTTCAGTCAACACCCGAAGGTGACTACGTGGTCGTCTGCCTGGAGGCGGACGATCCGGACGAAATCATCTCAAGAATCTTGACCTCTGATGCCCCGTTTGACCGCTGGTTTGCGGAGACGGTCCTCAAAGGGGTGCATGGCATTGTCGGGGCGCAAGAACCGCCCCCGCCGAATCAGGTGTTTCTTGATTGGAAGGCGTAATCGGACCTTGATGCGAGAACGCGGGCATTCGCACGCGAGCGCCTGACAATCCGAGCATACGCATGCGCAGGTGACGAGGCTCGGCGTATCGAATCACTTATCAGAAAACATGGGTTAGCTGTAACTGGCTTGCCGCTCTTCAATGCGGTGGCCCACGGGTAGCCAGCCGCCCTTCTCCATGCCTCATGGACAGAGCTTTGCCGTGGTCGATGTCGAAACCGCGACATCGGATAATGCGTCGATCTGCCAAATTGGAATTGTGCAGTTTGTGGACGGTCGGTGTGTGGACCGCTGGTCGTCGTTGGTAAATCCGGGCGTGGCCTTCGACGAGTTCAATGTCGCGTTGCATGGCATCACAGACGAGGCAGTGCGACACGCGCCAGGATTGCCTGAAATCCTACCTGACGTGCGTCGACGCCTCGAAGATCAGATCGTCGGCTGTCACACGATGTTCGATCGCAGCGCGTTCTGGGCGGCGTGTCGTCTGCATGGTGAGCCAAGCTTGGATGTGCGATGGCTCGATACGGCGGCGGTCGTACGGAAAGCCTGGACGCAATTCTCGCGGAGAGGTTACAAGCTCGACAATATCGCTGAGTACCTCGGGATCACGTTTGAGCATCACGATGCACTCGAGGATGCGCACGCGGCAGCTCAGGTGCTTCTGCGAGCTATTGAGAAGACCGGACTGAGTGCGGAAGACTGGTATCAGGGTGGGTTATAGTCCCGGCCTTGTCTCCGCTTCGTAGGTGGGCGGTGTCCGAGCACATTTCCAATTCGTTGCCAGTCACGAAACTCTTTCATTAAGTGTTGATTTTAAGAGGATGCACCCTCCCGCTCGCAGACGGAGGATGCAATCGGGGGGTGGCGACCGACTTTTGGACCCCGATGTAAAAGTAGCGGTTCAACGGGGACGGGGGTTCGTCACGCGGGTGCGCGGTGGGTCAGTGTCGATCAGAACTCCTGACGCTCTCAATGAAGCCCAACGCCTCGCCCGCGAGTGGGACGCCGCGCACCCGCGTGAGCCGTAAGCTTTCACATCGAACGGCCTGCCAGCCAGCGGTAGGATCGGGGTCCGACATCACATCGTCTTGAGCCGAGAGACCCGCATGACGCACGCCGTCCGGTTCGTTGCGGCCGTCGCTGGGCTGACCGCGCGAGCACTGTGTGTGCCGGTGCAGGCGCAAACGGATATCGATGGGCTGCGGGCGCGTGCTGAGGCAGGGGGTGCTGAAGCGCTGATCCTCCTCGGGGCCATGTACGAAAAATGTGGGTGAACAAAACACATAGATCAAGCCCCCGCCAACTAATCAGAACAACAAGGGAAGGTTGCACTTATGAACGCAAGATCAATTGCAGGCGCTTTTGTGATGTCCGTGATCTGGCTACCGGCTGTGTGTGAAGCTCAGGTAGCAGAAGGAGAGCGAATTGTAGAGATCTGGACGTGTACGTTAAACGAGGGTTCCTCGATGGAAGATGTTGACAGCA
>CAUZDY010000102.1:0-5887 GCA_963578805.1 Vicinamibacteria bacterium
GCACCATCGAGCTGGTAGAGCCGTTCGGCATCGGTCGGTACGTTGGGTCGTGGACGTCCTTCCTGGTGGTGGACGACGTAGGGAGGGACCGCACCTTCATGGACTGTGAATCGCCCGAAATACCCGCCGAAGCTCCGATACGCTGCGAGAGCTTCCTCCGGTGTGGGTGTAGCGTCATCGTAGGGTGTCCGTCCCTCTCGAGCCATGAGGTGAACCATCATGTGCCCGGTCGGTGTGTAGATAATGTAAGAGCCGGCGCGACTCTCGTTCCGTTGCCCGTGCGTGACCTGGCGGCCTTCTTTCTCCGTGTAGCGGTCCGTATATAGGAGTTGGCGGAAGCCGACGAACTGTTTGGCTTCGTTCGAAAGTGGGACCTCTGGTAGTCGCTCCCACAGGACGCGTCTCGCCGCCTGCTCCTTGCTGCCATCGGCTGCCGCCGGGGTGAGGATGAGCCGATCGCTCTCAAAGTCGTAAAAGCGTTTCGCGTCGACCTCGCCCCCAGGGTTAATCTGCCCGATTCTGTGGTGGACGACGAACTTGCCGTCCTCGTCCTCATCAGTACTAAATGGACCGTAGTAGGCCGTGTAGCCCTGCAGCGCTGCCTTCGCCTCTTGCGCGGTCGGCTGGGCTCCGGTGAACGGTGTCCGGTCGTTCGGCATGACGTGTACACCCATATAACCGGTGTCGCTGTATGTGATGTATCCGATTGAGTTGAAGTTCGGTGTCGGTTGCCACGTCCCGTTCGCGTCTTTGGTCTCGCGACCGATGAGTTGGTAGGTCCCGACGAGCTTTTCTCGCTCATTTTCCGTCTGAGCCGATTCTTCGCCTGGAACAGATTCCTGACTAGGGACAGCAGCAGCCCCTCGCAAACCAACTATCGCAGGTAGGCATACAACCAGTACGACAATCAGGGCACTCTTCACATGCCGCATATCGCCCCTCCTTGAAAATTAAAGAGCGAGAAAGTACTCGTCCACCACTCTATATCTGCGTGGAGAGCTACAGCATATCACTCTCACCTTGAATCGTGTCGGCCGAAGTTCGGAACTCTTTTACCGCCACCGTGACTGGTAGGAAGGCGACACGCTCGCACCCAACTAACAGCACCTGTGGTTCCGAATATTCTTTGAACGAACCAAGGTCATTACCCGGACTTTGGAGTGTCCCTTTCTGAAGAAGCGACGGTGAGGCTGCTGGATCAACCCAAGAATGTCCCCGCTGTTGGAGACATTGTGGAGACGGGGCGAGTGTAGATCACTAACTAACTGACAGGACTCGAGTTAAGATGGTGGAGGCGGCGGGAGTCGAACCCGTTCATACTATTTCTTGTAACCCGGTGATAGCGCGTCACTTCTGGTCGTAACGGGTTGCGCCAAATCCACTTAGCTCGTTTCCACTGTCAACAACCGTCATCGTGAGTCTACTGGAATCGACCCCAGTCATGGAGACATTGTGGAGACAGTACCGCGACGCCTTACACCGAAGCAGCAACGCTTCGTCACGGAATACCTGATTGATCTCAATGCCACCCAAGCGGCGATCCGAGCCGGTTACAGTCCGAAGACCTCGCAGCAACAAGGTTCACGGCTGTTAACAAATGTTGTGGTGAAGCGGGCGATTGCTGCGCACCAAGACCGACAGCTCAAGTCTGTGGACGTTCGCATCCAAGATGTGCTGCACGACTTGCGGGCGATTGCGCATACGGATTTGCAAACACTCACCGAACAGTCCGGCGTGCCAGCTCGGTGGGGAGACAAACTCAAGGCGCTGGAGCTCCTGATGAAGCATCTTGGGTTGGCCGCCCCGGAGACGCATCAGCACGTCCATCAGCATGTGCATTTCACGCCGGAGCAATTTAATCGCATGTCTGACGATCAACTGGACCGGTCTGAAGCGGCCTATAAAACCCTGGCGACGCTGGAACAAGAAGTCGCCGCGGATGAGACGCGCCGTGCCAGCTTTAGCGCGCGCGCTTGAAGGAAGTGGCGGTGTCGTAAGAACCGCGCGTTGTGAACGCTGCGCTCAACTGCTCAAAATCGGGCCATTCGGTCATAAACCACCGTCTTGGTAACGTGACCTAATAGCACTCCATCCACACCACGGCATATCGACCGGCTGGATCGAGACCGTCCAGAATTGGTTGCGGCGGAAGCATCTCGCGAATCTCGTCCAGAGACATCTCGTATGCAAAGGCGCCCCAGTCGAGCTTCGCTTCTTTACTGCCGCCGTCGGTGTCAGTTGGACTGCCCCACGGACAACCCTGCAGATAGCCGATCTTTTCTGCATGGTCCTCCCACTTATCTCCCCAGGCGGCCGCGTATGATTTCAGCGTGCGGTCACCGGCGGGCAGTCGAAGCAGTATGTGCTGCATCATCGTCATGTAAATCTCCCGGATAATCTTTTGAGCCATTCTGCCAGTTTTCGGGCGTGCGGGAACCGACAATTTCCATAAAGAACCGGTCGAGAGACATGCTGTCGTAGAGGCTCTTCGCCGTTGCAGCGCCCGCCAGACCGCGATAGGATGCCGCCCATGGGTGGGAACACCGGACGTAGAACGAAGTCGGAACGGATGAACACGCGCCACCGCTCGGCGCACTTCGGGGAAGCTCTGGCCTATGCCAACGAGCTACACGCAGGCCAGACGCGCAAAGGTACGTCGATTCCCTACATCTCCCACCTGCTCGCCGTCGCTAGCCTTGCGTTTGAGTACGGGGCGGACGAGGACGAGGCGATCGCGGCTCTTCTACATGACGCGGTCGAGGACCAGGGGGGGGCTGAGACCCTGCAGCAGATCGACAGCCGGTTCGGCAGCACAGTAGACGCACCCGCGTCTTGCGCCTGGCAGAGATTATGCGCCGTGGTGCCTAGTGTTATACGAATGTTTGAGTTGTTAGAGGGTGACGGAATAGGGTCTCACCGTTTCGGGTGCGCCGCGATCCATGCCTTCGCGCGGCGTTGTACATCGAACACTTGCTGATCAGTAAGCTTGCGTCTACATGAATTCCGTATGACTGGAGCATCTATAGATTCTCCTTCGGCCATTGCAAGAATGGCGTACATGTAACACAGCTCCGTATCCGCTTCGATGAGATTGAGATGTCCGGACCAATGTCCGCGAGCCAGCCTTGCGAGCGCCACAGGAGACCTTCGCTCAGCGGCGAGTATCCAGAGCTCGATGGCCCGCACGTCGTCTTGTAAAACGCCGCGTCCGCGCTCCGTGGCACGGGCGAGTGTCACGAGCTCATCCGTGCTGAGCTGGCTCACGTCTTCGGGGAGACGTTCTGATTGGGCGCGTGCGTTCCGTGAACCGTTCGGGCTGGGAGGAGCCGGAGTGGTCGCTGCGCGTGGCGGTCGTGGTTCAGGGTCGGTAGGGCGAGCGCGTTCATAAATCCATTTTGCTACGCCACCGTGGTGGCTGCAGGCCCCACGCCCGGTCGCGCTGCTTTGCCAACCATCACGACAGAACGCCCCGGTCCGACCTTGCGCATGAAGTGTCTGGAGGTCTGACGTAGTCCATAGTGCCGAGGTCAGTACGATGAAGGCGAGCCCGAGTACGTGTGTGTGCCGCATAGTCGTGTTCCTTCCAATATTTGACATAGTCATTTCTCCTCGTGCGTTTCACGCTCGCACCCGCGTGACCCAAGGCTCAATTCATCATTTCCGACTTCGGTTTCTTCGTGGCGTTGCGGTGACACTGCTGTTCCGCAAGCCTGATGGCTCACCTTACGAACGCGAAAACGCGGCCAAGTGAACGGGGCAGTCCTCCACAAGCAGGGCGCCTGCCGTCAGGTCCTTCTCGCTTCGGCGTGCGTCCCGACCCAGCCCAAGCGCAGGAGACACCTTCCAATTTCCGCTGCAAAGTTCCTCGATAATGCTGGCAGTTTCCCGACGCGCCAACTGCTCCACGCGCATCGCGTCAATCGCATCCATCGCCCAGCTTCTCACCAACTGCGACATATACGCCGAACAGGTAGAAACAGTGTCAAACAGTTCCAAGCCGCATTCCACGTTCCGCACCATAAAGATCGCTCCGACCTGGTGCTCTACAGGTGCAAACCGTTCAACAAAGGTTTCAAGACGATTCTTGTTGTCAGAAAAGACGGCCTCCATTGCGTCCGTGGGTGAATGCGACTGCATCCGCATCGACTTTCTTTTAATGCCTGACCACACAGCAGATTGGTCGGCTCGTTTATGCCGCACCGTCGTTCCACGCTCCATAGAAGCCGATACGTGATCCATTTTGCTGGCTCTGGCCTCCGCATACATGACGTGTTCACTTGGTTGAGATCGATCATGCCGATGAGACCACCGACCGCGCTCGACGCAGGTCACGGGGATGATCATTTCTGACTTTGCCGGAACCATCAGGCTGAGGTTTACAATTCGGTTCTGCTTCGCGCCAAGGAGCTGTTCGCCGTCCAGAACGAACACCGGCAAGGACTCGCTGTTCTTCACGCGAAGTTCCGGGACCGAACCGGACTCACTGAGTTCCTCTACCATGATGCCCCCGCGTTTCACCGCTGCTTCGAACGTCAGGTAATTCGCCTCAGGCGCTGATTCATTCAGCAGGGGAATCACGCTCAGTTCCCCTTCGGTGACGGGGACACCACGCTGTACATCTTTCAGTGCTGTATAGATTGCTTGCATTACACCCTCCTAGGCACAAGACGTGCCAGGAGAGAATTTCTTACAGAGAGACGCTCGCGGCGACCAGGAGAGGGCCTAGGGCTCGAGATCGAGAGCGATTGCGGTTTTTCCGAGTCGAAGAACCGCCGAACCGGAAACCGCAGGAAAGACAACTTCCCCCTCCGCGTCGGTGAGCTCGGTTATCGTGTCCTTCTCCGATTCACGAACCACGAGAATGCCGGAAACCCCAGCACCACGTTTCGATTCCCAATCACGGTCATTTTTCGTGATCCTGACGGTCAATGTCATCCCGGTCTCACGGGTTTCTGGGTCTGCACGGACCCTGCAGACTAGAGGCTGATGGAACGTGGTGTGTTGCCAATCTGATAACTCCACCTCAAGCGTCTCGATCAACACAGCCGTCGTAAGGTGATCGGTCCGTCGGAGCATTTCGTCAAAAGAGTGAACGCTTTTTTCGACCTCCCACTTGGTCTCCCGAAGCCTTTTGTGGAAAGAGTCGGCCTTTTCTTCGGCCTCTGAGAGGTGCTTGAAAAGACCCATAACTTCGTCCGAAAGACGGGGGTGCATAGGCTTTAAGTCGAAAAGTGATTTTTTCGATTGCCATAAAGCGTTGGTCTCCCGGAGCCCTTTGTGGAAAGAGTCGGCCTTTTCTTCGACCTCGGAGAGGTGCTTGAAAAGACCCATAACTTCGTCCGAAAGACGGGGGTGCATAGCCTTTAAGTCGAAAAGTGATGTTTTCGATTGAACGAAAGCGACGAGCGAATCAATGCGATTGGCATCAACAAATACGTTCGTCTCGCTGGCCAGGTCGCGAATCTTCGCTTGCATCTCTTCGACGGTGTCCTGCATCGCTTTCTGAGTAAATTCCAAGTCCCTTCGGACAGAAGCAGCGTCAGCGGAGCGGACGAACACCGCCTGCTGATTCATGCAGATCACCGTCCAGCTATGTTCAGGGTCTAGGTTTTGCTCTTGAGCCACGGCGGCAGCTTTCAGACGCGACGGCTGGCTTTGGGCGTCATTCCTTAGATCCCGTAACAGCTGTTTCGTCTTCCGAAGAGTAGAGGACCGCACAGACGGCCGGGGCGGGACTTGGTCCGACGACACGTCGTTAGCAGACCATGACATCTCCCTACGTGTGACGGACTCCAGTAGCTCTTCGCAGGACCGGCACCCCGCGATATGCTGTTCGAATTCCTGTATTTGCTTAGGCGCTAAGTCCTTCTCGACGTACTGTCGGATC
>CAUZDY010000103.1:0-5855 GCA_963578805.1 Vicinamibacteria bacterium
CGGTCCCCATCCGGTTCGGCACCCGGCTCGGTGGACAAGCTGGGCGCTACCAGCTCGGGTTTCTCCAGGTCGGAACAGAAGATCACCTGGGGGTCGGGGGCGAAGACTTCACCGTGGCTCGAGTCAGGCGACAGATTCTCACAGAGTCCACAATCGGCGCAATCTATACGCGACGGGCAGGCGGAGCCGACGCCTCGAGTGTCCGCCCGGCCGACGACCACACGGTGGGCGTCGATATGGACCTTCGGACCTCACGCTTTCTGGGAGACAAGAATCTTCAGGCCGATGCGTTCTTTGTCTGGAACTCGAATCCCGAGCCCATCATCGGCCGGACGTTCTCTGACTTGTCGGCGCGGGGGTTCCGAATCGATTTCCCGAACGACGTCTGGCAAATGCACCTGTCGTACAGAGAGTTCGGGAGCTCTTACGACCCGGCCGTCGGCTTCGTCACGCGGAACGGATTTCGGCGCGTGGAACCGAACGTCACGTGGCGCCCACGCCCCGACAGCACCTGGATCCGCCAGTACCGGTTCGGCACGCAGTTCAGGTACCTCGCGTCGATCGACACCGGGCGTCCCGAGGAGCGACAGTGGCGGTTCAACCTCCTGGGTATCGATTTCGAAAACAGCGCCGACTTCAACGTTCGCGTCACGAACCAGTTCGAGCACCTCGACCGGGCATTCGAGATTAGCGACGGTGTTGTGGTCCAGCCTGGCGGTTACCAGACCTGGGCGTGGGAGGTCGTGGGAAGCACTCCGAGTCAGAAACCGATCAGCCTTGACGCCGGCATCGGTGGGGGCGGTTTCTGGAACGGCGACCGGTTCGGCTACGACCTTGGGATGGAGTACCGCCCAACCGCTGGTGTGGAGCTCGGTCTCGAGTATGAACGGAACGAGGTCAGTCTTCCCCAAGGCGCCTTCGATACGAACCTGGTGCGTCTGAACACCGCGTGGGACATCAGCCCCTGGTCCTCAATCACCAGCAACGTGCAGTACGACGACGTCTCTGAGATCATCGGGCTCTTTCTCAAGACGCGATGGATCATCGCACCCGGAAATGACCTCTACCTCGTCTACACACAGAACTGGCAAGATCTCAGAGGGGATCAGCTCAACCCGCGCTTCACGGGGGATCAGCTCGACCCGCGCTTCACGACGCTCAGCCAGGGATTGAGCACCAAGCTTAACTACACATTCCGCTTCTAGCGTCGGCTTGAGAGAGGCGATGTAATCACCGTCTCACGAACACTTTAAGAAAAAATGGAGGCGTAACCCGTCATCGACGTGGCCTGAAGGTTGAGTCAAGAACCGGTAGATATTTGCGCGCCAGGTCTAAATTCTTTTATTCGCACACCCTTCCCCAGTAATTCTCTCGCATTGATCTCATCAGCCTCCATATCCCGGCGACTTGACCACGCCTGCTCACCATCAAGACCGTCTTCCTGAAAAACTGTGTTGTAGAGGTACTCAATATTCCCGTCGGCATCCCTCCAACAAGCATCAGGCCAACCCTGGGAGTAACCTCCGGCGTCGGTGACTGGCCTGACGTTCTGCCGATTCGCACAAGACGGCCTCCCAAAAGGCCCGAATCTTACGACCGAGAATTTCAACCAATTTACGTATCAAGGTTTTCTCTCGACAGGCGCACCACACCCCAACCGCCGACGCTTGAAATCAGCACCATATCGCACCAATGACGACACCGATCATTCGCAGACCGTACCATCGTTATCCCGGTCATTCATATGCAGATATGCCGGATGACCTCGCCGTACCGGCGCGATCCCGTGCGCCCGCGCTTCCGCACAGGTAATACGACCATTCTGATTGTCGTCCCAGCGCGCCACGTCTTCTGGTAATGCGACGGTCACTGTAGGAGGGGCCCCGCCTGTAGCAAAGCCGTCATCCCGACCGAGGGTAAACGACGTACACGACGCCAGTACAGCATCCAGCGCATCCGCTTCTCGACGATCAATCGTCAGGTTGTACTTCTGACGCACACGAACAATACGATCCGAGAACCAGCAGCGGTTTATTGCGGGCATCCACTCAGCTGCGTCGAACGCGCGTTTCTGCTGCTGATTCACACGCGGGCTCGCGAGCGTCAAATTCAACGGATCCCTGGCGAAACGCCGTCGTGTCGCGCCGTCCGCCGCGCATAATCCACTGTCATGCGCTTCAGATCTCGCCACGATGTGTTCGATATCGGTTTGTCGTCGATTACTAAAGAACTGACCGGTATACGGACTCCACACACCACCAAGGCTCTCGACAATTCGTAATTCAACGGATTGCGGATACGAATAGTCGGATGACTCGTAGGTACTACAGCGAGATTCTGGTGCTACGGTGAGTCCACGCCAGGTTTGACCGACGGCCACCGTCGGGAGCCATAGGAACGTTCCCGCGGCTAGAAAGACGACCGAAATGGCACGTTGCCAGTTTCTGGCCATAGGCCCGCTAGCCTACAGCGTTGCAGCAAATGATTCAATGAACCATGCTCGCTTTCGATCCTGGGGTAAAAGTCAGGGGGAGGGAGGTAAGAGGGATGTCTAAAAGACACCGATAACGCCACCCACGAAACTGAGGAGGTTAGTCACGCGGGTGTGCTTCGGTCCATTCGCGCGCGAGGCGTTGGGCTTCGGCGATCTGGTCAGGGGTCAAACTATCGGCCATCCTGTCGCGCATTATTTCAGCAGAGTCGCCCATCTCACCCGTTAAGCTGTCAATTCTTAGCGGGTGGTTCAACGGGGACGGGGCTTAGTCGAGCGGTGTCGGATACTGTCGCGTCTCAGGCGTGGTTGTGATGTGGGAATAAATGTGATGGTGAGGGCAGGTAGATACATCGAAGATCCTGTTATGCAACAGCTTACAGCCGTTTAATCGCGGTCAGTCTCTCCGCAACCAATAATGTTATAAATAATTGTAAAATAAACAGTTATAGTCTGACACTGTTCATATATACCATTGTTTATCCTACAATATTCGCCGGATTCTATGGGCCTCTGCTGGACACTTTGACTCGCAGTCTGGGCTAGGAACGCATCACCGTGGGACGCCTCCTCATCCTCTTCATTGCGGTACCGGTCGTCGAGCTCGTCCTGCTCATCGAGATCGGACAGCGTGTCGGCACCCTCGTCACGGTCGGCCTCATCATAGGCACCGGAATCGTCGGCGCGTCGCTGGCCCGGCAACAGGGTATCCGTGCGCTGGCGCGCCTGCGCACCGATCTCGACGCCGGTCAGCTGCCCGCCGAGCCGATCGTTGACGGTGTGCTGATCCTTCTCGCGGCGGCGGTGCTCATCACGCCCGGCGTGTTGACCGACCTCGTCGGCTTCCTCTGCCTCGTCCCGGCCTGCCGGCGGCGGCTGAAGCGCTTCCTGAAGCGGCGGTTCGAGCGCGCCGTCCAGGAGGCCGCCGTCGGCGTGACCATGGCGTCCGTCGTATCGGGCAACCGGTCGCGCCAACCACCAATGAAGGACGTGACCCCTGGCCGACCCGCCGGGCCGCGCAGCTAATCGGTAAGCGGTGTCAGTGGCGGTGTTCGCTCGTCGAAGACTCGCAGATTCTCCCGGAATTAGCGCGGACGAAAGATTACTCAAAGACCATTGTTTATCACGGTGCAACGACCTATCCATCTTCATCCTCGTCCTCATCAGACGAGTCACCAAACGCGTCAATGTACTCTGCTCGGAGAGCATCTAGGCGAACGGTCTCGCCGTCGGGCATTTTCAAAACGAACCAGCGATAGGGGTGAGCTAATCACTTTCATCGAAGGGCCCTGGACCTGAGGGTGGTCGACCCTTAGAGCCGTCAAATGTCGCCGCTTCTTCAGACCCAGTCGACACGCAAACTGGCGTGATGCGTCTGGATCGATTAACTACCGATGGACACCGCAATCGATCACTCGGCTGAACAAGATAGCGATGAGAAGCAACGGTGTGAAGGAAAAACAGGCCAAAAACTTGAGAAAAATGGTCGGGCTGGCCAGATACGAACTAACGATCCCCTGGTCCCCAGGAGCGGGGACGGAGGTTGAACGATTTACAGGCTACCAACTACAGTCATTTGTGGCTCCTGACCACTTCCAACCGCTCAATAGGCACATAATACGTTGAATATTTCCTCCCATCACTCAACACCGACCCGCGGCTGTTGCTTACTATTACTGTCGCCCGTTTCGTAATCCGAGTCACTGTTCCCACGTGATGAGCACTGCCGCACCTGAATCGAACATAGTCACCAGGCGCGACGCCGAACTGCTCTAAGGCCCGCTCCCTGGGCGTAATCAGCTGATGTGTGTGACTCTCGTGCGAGAAGACCCGCGACGCAATTGACTGGAATCGGATCGCCGAACAACTCGATTTGGACCACAGGACCAGCTCGAGGAGGTGGACGAGCTCGTGTTCCATGATGCGCTGGAGAGCTTCAAGGCGATCGGCGCACACAATGCCGCACACCGTGATTGAACGGTGGTCGTTACCCCTGAAGCACTGGAACAGCAGCTCAGTGGACACGCTGATTTCGTAACGCGAGCCGTTGGGGTGATTCGGACCTCCGTATCGGGTCGTCCTTCCAGCGTTCCGTGTCATCCGCTTCGACAAGCGGAACCCTAGTGTTGTGTCGCAGAGCGTCATGCCGATCTGCGAGTCAAAGAAGCAGCGGTCGCATTCGTCAAACAGTCGCCTGAGGTCGGCGGTGTGAATATTCGCGAAATTGCCACTATCGAGATGCGCTGATTCCCTCAAGAGGATCTCGTAAATCAAACGCTGGTTTCTGGTCACCAGCTCCGAACCAAGCCTTGATGTCTCGACGAGCATTCGTAGATCGGCCGTCATGTTCAGCACCTCTTCGTCGGTCATAAGCATTGTCCTACCACGACATCGAACATCAACGAAGAGATGCCTAGCCTACTCAGAAGCGGTGGACGGTTTCAACGGGGCATGCTGATTTTCAATCCTGGGGTAAAACGTCAGGGAATGCGGGTTAGTCGCGCAGGTTTGCTACGGCAGCGCGATAAGACCGAGGCGCTTCATTTCGAAGAAGCATTTGGCACACGCTTCGACATCGGCACCCGCGGCGTGAGCATCGGCGGGAATGGTCCCAAATAATCTCTGGTGCAATTCGGACAACTTTGGCCACTTGAATCCGTAGCGGCTTGGAATAGCGCATAGTTCGGTTGATGTCTTCATCGTGCAGAACCGGTCGCGCTTGTCGAAGCTACTCCGTACGCCGGTTCGCAGCAGTTCGGCCCCCATGATTTTCTCGTCGAAGCTCATATTATGGGCAATCAGGACACGTGATGTATCAACCAAACGTGCGAAATCATCGAGAAGCGGCTCCAGTGCTACACCCTCTGCGAGAGCACGATCCGTGTCGATGCCATGCACAGCCGCGGCCCCAGTAGGTATCTCGAATCCATTAGGTCTCACGATTGCGCTCTGACTTTCGACAGCGTCGCCTGTCTCGTCGCACAACAGCCACGCAAGCTCCACAAGTCGCGGCCAATTATCCAGATCGCTGACGGGAGCATTCCAGTTCAGCGGAAGGCCCGTCGTTTCCGTGTCGAAGAACAGGTACATGCCAGAAGCTACTCAGATAGATATCGTCCAACGCCTGTTTATAACAGTCCTAGTCTACCTCTCTCCAGAGGACGGTTCAACGGGGTCTTGTTCAGCGTGACGACGAGCACATTGGGTTCGGCACTGGGGTGCGCAGGGTTGGGAGGGGGACGACTGCCGCCACCCACCGAGCAAACATACTCAACAACCTCCAATCCTCTTAAACAGTCAGAATCGCACGCGGAGACCGCCTCCAATATTTAGCCCGCCAGCTGCCACGGGCACACTGTCATCG
>CAUZDY010000104.1:0-5800 GCA_963578805.1 Vicinamibacteria bacterium
GCTCGCTGGGGAGACAAACTCAAGGCGCTGGAGCTCCTGATGAAGCATCTCGGTCTCGCGGCCCCAGAGACCCATCAGCACACTCACCAGCATGTGCATTTCACGATGGAACAATTACAGCGGATGACGGACGATCAGCTGAATAGAACTGAAGCGGCGTATACCGCGTTGGCGACGATCGAAAAAGAAGTGGTCGCGGATGAGGCGCGCCGCGCCAGCTTCGGGGCGCGCCCTTGAAGAAAGTGGCGGTGACGTAAACGGGCTACTGGGTTTCTGTAGGTCGCATTAGGCACTACCGGCACTTCGACCGTGATCGAATCACTCATTATGGCGTAACAGTGTACGTGACCGTAGCCGAGTGTCCTTGATAGGTCCCGGTCACCGTGGCTGTTCCCACCCCAATTGGAAAAACCTTGTTCCAGTAGTAACCGGGAGGGTGATAGCTATGCCCAACCGTGACCACATTCTCGTTATCAGAGCTATAGACAGCTTCGACCGGCACACTGGTGCCGTCACTGTAGTTGGCCCATGATCGAACGGCCCCCCAAAGCGTCCGCGACAAAGACAATGTGGTTTCGGTAAGGAGATAATCTGAATGGACACTCGTCGTGATGCTCGTCATCGTGGGTGGCGAACTCACTTCGATCCTCGCCTCGTCACGCTTGCCCTCGTACGTGCCCCAGATGTCCGTCGTGCCGACCGCCAGCGCCGTGACGACGCCGTCTGCTGTGACGGAGGCAACGCCGGGGGCACTCGACGTCCACGTCGGGGTGACCATGTGGTCCAAGCTACTGTCCGAATACTCGGCCTTCGCGGTCACGGTCGTGGTCTCGCCCACCTTCAGGGTGTAATCGTCTGCGCGCACGTCTAGAGTCACCAGCGACGCTGTCGGGTTAGTCACGGTGATCATGACAGTGCCACTGTGACTACCGCTACTTCCCGTAATCGTAGCCGTGCCTGCGGCGACCGCGGTAACGAGGCCTGAGGCTGAGACCGTTGCCACCCCCGTATTGATCGAGGACCAGGTCGGACTGATCGCACCCGTTGTGCCGTCGCTATACGTGGCGGTGGCCGTCACCGTCGCGGTTGCGCCGACGCGCTCACTGCGATACTCGTGACGGTCGGAGTCGTCGCGGCTGTCGGTGTCACCGTGACCGCAACGCTTCCGGTATACCCACCATGCTGCGCGGAAATCGTGGTCGTCCCAGCGCTCACACCGACAACCCGACCCGACGCGGACACCGTCGCGACTGCGGTCGCACTCGACGACCAGGTTGTCGTCGCATGAGCGGTAATATCCGCCGTCGTTCCATCGCTGTAATTGGCGGTTGCTGTCGAGAGCATCGCTGTGCCTGAAGTCAGTGACGTCCTAGGCACTTCCACGATCACCGACGTGACCGCAGCGCCGGAAGCGGAGGTTGGGGTGGCTGCAATGGGATTCGTATACGGGTTGTCAGAGCCGCAACCCAAGGTCACCAACGCTGCAATGGCGAAGAGAACGACAATGCGAAAAGACATAAACTGAGAACCCAGCGATCTACGACACCAACGGTATTCGAACTCACCGATTACCATCCGCGCCCGGAGTCAGATCAAACC
This sequence comes from Vicinamibacteria bacterium, assembly GCA_963578805.1. GTDB lineage: Bacteria > Acidobacteriota > Vicinamibacteria > Vicinamibacterales > UBA8438 > CAUZIB01. Next base: position 1,600 of record CAUZDY010000104.1, read on the forward strand.
AACACCCTGCGCGAACTTCGTTATGATGATCGAATTAAAAGGCCTTTGCGACAATAAACGTCCAAGCGAATTCTTCGGGCCAGTCTCTGCGACCATAGGACCAACACACCCGCCGGCAACTTCGGCTACTCCACCGGACGCTATTCGCGGGTGATGTCGAAACGCAACCACGCCATCTTTCGGGGGGTTGCGTCGTGGTCCGGCAACCGATAATAACCATAAATTTCAGCCTCACCTTCCGAAAGCGCATGAACAACGCCATCCTGCGTCACCGTGACACGGCCACGACAAGAGCAACTCCATTCCATTGGAGACGCGTTTTGCACCGTACCATCACGAAACCTGAGCTCCCCGGTCACCGTTGTCGTCTCACCGACCCGCAGCTGCGTGGTCGGCGCCACGACATGAAGCCGAAACGCCTGCCATAGGGAAAACGAAAGGTTTGCGTTAGTTCTATTGGCACCCAGTCGCCGTTTTTCATATCCGTATTTCTGGGCCTCAACATTGACATTCCCATAGAGCCCCGGGATCGAAAAATTACCAGCCGTGTCGGTTCGCGTGAAACGCCCTTTTGCGGGTCCATCAAGCACATCGACCACCGCATACGCCAACCCAGCATTCTGTCTATCCGTTACCCGACCCGATAGGGTCCACGCCGAGTCAGAGTTTTCTGAACTGCCAGCCCTCTCGATAATCACCATAGCGCTTCCGCCAATGCCCTGATATTGCGCAGAGATGGTGACCGTGCCTGTTCTAATGCCGTCAATCCGACCAGACCCAATGCCGCTGCCGCCGCCCGGCAAGACCGTCGCTTTTTCCACGTTGCTCGACGACCATAGCGTTGACGGGTCTGCCGTAACGTCAGCGGTACTGCTGTCACTGTACGTCGCGGTCGCCGTCGCTTGCATCGATTGGCCGGCGCTTAACCTCACTCTCGGCACCTCTACGTTCACCGACGTGACCGTCGGTCCTGTAGTGGTTGTCAGCGTCGGGGCTACAGGGCTGGTATTCGAATTCTGTGCCCCGCAGGCAAGTGACACAACCCCGAGAACACCGGACAGCATCATCCGACGCCACATCACGATCTGCGCAATACGACCAACACCGCGACGCGACCGTGTTCTCAGCATAGCGTTCACCTCACGACCCACTCAAGGCTCGACAAAAAAACTGACGCAGGAATGTAGGTGGTGGTAATATTTTTTTTCGGTGGCGCAAACGGAAACTCTGCCTTCAGAAACCCCGCGCACGACGCCCGCCCATGTCACCGTCGCAATGTCATGGCGGTCTCTCCATGTATGCCAGGATGGCAAGCTTTCTTCTACGCGTCCGTCGCGGAAACGGATTTCCGCCGACACCGTCGTCGTTTCACCAACACGCAGCGTCGTCCTTGTCGCAACGACGTAGAGCCCGAACGATTGAACTAAAGAAATCTCGACATGGGGCTCATGCCTACTCGCACACAGCGTCTCGTCCTGCCTTTTGTCATATCCGTCCCCCCGTACGAGAAAGCAAACATAGCCCTGAAGCCCCGCGATCTCAAATTCACCATTGCCATTCGTCCGCGTCGAACGCCCCTTGTGTTTAAGCCCCTCAGCGTCTCCATTAATTAATTCAATCAACACATCAGACAACGCGACATTTCCCAGGTCCGTCACTTTCCCCGATAACGTCCACAAACTCACGTCGGCCTCGATGATGAGCTCGACACTCCCGGTATAGCCTCCATATTCAGCAGAAATGGTGACCGGGCCTCCTTTGTCACATCCGGGACACGCTCCGTGGGCGCCAACAATATGACCATCCGGTGAGACCGTCGCCAGACTCGTGCTACTCGAGGTCCATGTGGTTACGGCCAAACCCGTAATATCGACCGTACTGTTATCGCTGTACGTGGCCGTCGCTATCGCCCTCATAGCCTCACCAACCGTCAGTGTCGAACTCGGCACGCTCACGCGCACCGACATCAAACGGACATCAGTCGAAGCCGTCGTCGTTGGGGCGACCGGGCTGGTATACGGATTCTGGGAACCACAGCCCACTGTGAACATTCCCAAAACACCCAAGAGGACAACTCGACGACACCACATATGTTTGGTGTACCTAAGAATCTAAAACACGGACACGGTCAGTGCTCATCGGCCTACATCAACCGCCACACCGACATTCACACCAATCCCAATCGATACTTCACCGGCATACACCGTGCCACCCACGCTTGGCTCAATCGCAAACGCGGCCCGACTCCCAGACCCTCGAACGAGGAACGGCAGCGTCAGTCCAAAAGACGGCGCCCAGGCATCGACCCGTCCGACTTTGGCATAACTGGCGCCCACGTTCAGCCCAATATGCGGCGTTACCGAACCGTTACCCTTAAACCGCCACAGGGGTCCCCCTAAGAAGCCGAATTCGAATGCCGGGGACGATATATCCAATGGCTTGGCATATGAGATCGAAAATGCCCCCCCTGCAGACCCTCCACCAAATCCTGCGAACTTGGCACCAACACCAAGGCTGTTCAGTCCATTCGCTCGTGCAATGCCCGCACCAATCATGACCTGCTGTCGATCTCTTGTTGTCACCCGTCCGCTTTCTAATGTGACGGCCGGTTGCCGAACACGAGGTAGTTGTCTTTGTTGTGGTGGGGATACCACGGGTTCCGGTGCCGCGGGTGCAGGTGCTGGGGGTTGCGGTGTCACCGGTGGCGGGATTCGACGAGCGGCTGTCTGTGCCTGCTCAGACACTGGACTCCACTCACGGGCTAGCCGTTGCGCTTCGGCGACTTGCATCTGACTCATCTGTGCCTCAACCTGTATCCGACCTGCAGTCCCCACCTCTCGATCAGCGCCATCAGACAATCGCGCCGCCGCAATGTTGAACCACAGGTGCGCACTGACAAAATCTTGAGGCAAGCCGTCACCGGCAAGATAGATTCTCGCCAAAGGCAAGAAAGCAGGTTCGTAGCCCTGCGCAGCGGAACGCCGAAACCACTGGGCCGCCACGACACCATCCTGACCAACGACCGTGCCGTCGGCATACATCGAGCCGAGAATGAATTGGCTCTCTGCGTCTCCTTGTTCAGCCCGACGCTCCATATCGGACAGGAGCGCCTGTTGAGCTAGAACAGGACTTCTCGATCCAGCCACCACGACGAGCACAAGCAGCGCTGCAACAACACACGCACGCATTCAATAGATCTCCTCACCGACGACCGGGTACCGGCCAGTCAAAGGAACGCCCTACGCAACGACATCAACGCTGCCCTAATTAATTTATCGCTGCAACAACAATGGCGACGAAGACCGCCGTACCGACAAGACTCCCCCCCAACGTCGTGAGGATATTCCGTCTCTTGCCGCGAGCGCGGTACCCATCTCGATAACATTCCTCATCAATTCCGTCAGCCAGTGTGTGCGGTTGCGGATTGCTAAGCGCGCTACCAGCCGTACAGACACCCGTGCCAATCAGTCCCGCGCCGACTCCGCAAGCCAGCCCCCCGATAAACCAGCCGACCGCGCCGTGCCGCAATCTCGCATCGGCTCTTCCCTGTTGTCGTGAATCCAGACAGACCTGTTGTCGTGTCCGGGATGCACTCGGCAACTGCAATGTCGTTGGGAGCGCTATCCGCTCTTCTGGAACGGCGGCCGCCTGCTGACGGTTCTCTGACGATGGAGGAGAAGCCCGGCTTGCGCTTTCCATCGAGCCATCCCTCGGCGCCCATCCGCGAACGAGTCGTTGAGCTTCAGCAATTTGCTCATCTGCCATTAACGCTTCCACTTCGGCACGCCCCTCAACCGCATTGGCCTGGTCATCCCCAGTCAGGCGCGCCGCGGCTATGTTGAACCACAGGTGCGCACTGACGAAATCCTGTGGCACGCCATTTCCGTCCAGAAACGCCCGTGCGAGCGGTAAAAAACTCGGACCGAATCCTTGCTCAGCTGATCTCAGAAACCAGTCTGACGCCACGACATCATCTTGGTTGACGACGGTGCCAGCGCGATACATCGACCCAAGAACAAACTGAGTTTCAGCATCTCCATTCTCTGCACGCGTATGCAGATCCCCGACTCTGGCGGTTTGTGCCGAGACCGCTGTGCCGCACAGCACAACTGCAGCAAAGAGCGTAGCGACGCGAAAGCAGCCAGAATAATTACTACTTACAATAGTCAACACATTAAGGAGCGTATCGCGACCCACGCTT
>CAUZDY010000105.1:0-5563 GCA_963578805.1 Vicinamibacteria bacterium
AAAATCGGCACCTGGTGGAACGCTTTACTCCCACCAATGACCAGACCATCGATTACGAAGTCAGGCTTGAGGATTCGACGGCGTGGACGAGCCCCTGGACCGTACAGTTTCCGCTGAGGCGACTGAGTGCGATGGTGGGAGAAATTGACGAAGTCTCCGTGCCTCAAATGTTCGAGTTCGCCTGTCACGAGGGGAACTACGGTTTGCTGAACATTCTCGCCGGCGCTCGTAAACTGGAAATGACTGCGGCGCAGGCGTCGAGGCAATAACGCGCAAGATTTGTCAGCGGGCCGTAGGCCCGTGTGCCCAAGGAGGTTTCCAATGAGCCATCGAGGTCTCCTGTCAGGTTGTGCGCGGGTGAGCCTGCTCGCAGTCCTTTCATTGGTGGCCTGGCCGGTCGTTTCTCAGGCACAAACTGCCCTGACAGACGAGTCGACGACTCCCCGGACATCTTGGGGCGACCCCGATCTGCAGGGCGTCTGGTCGTATGCTTCTCTGACCCGTCTGGAGCGCCCGGTCGAGTTGGAGGGTAGAGAATTCTTCACGCCAGAGGAAGCGGCTGAGCGGAACGCGGCGACGAGTGTCGACCGTCCTGCACGGCCCGGGGATGTTGGCAACTACAATGCCCTTTGGTTCGACCGAGGAAGGGTTGACTCGAATTTGCGAACCTCACTCATCGTTGATCCTCCGAACGGCAGGTTACCGCTGAGGTCGGACGCGGAGGAGCGAGTTTCGGCGCGACGGGAGTATCGACGTCTTCATCCTGCAGACTCGTGGCTTGACCGGAGCGCCTGGGATCGGTGTATCACCTACCATGGGGTGCCACCAATTTCGACCGGCTACAACAACACGTATCAGATCGTTCAGGCTGCTGGATATGTTGCGATTCGTGTTGAAAATATCCACGATGTGCGCATTATCCCGTTAGACGGACGTCCGCGGCTCAGCGAGCGTATCCGACAATGGAACGGCGATTCGCGTGGACATTGGGAGGGCGACACACTTGTCGTCGAAACGACCAATTACAGTCCCGCGACTCAGCACCGATTCCCGTCGTCGTTAAACACCCGCGCGGTCGAGCGGTTTACGCGAGTTAGCGACGACTTGATCGACTACCAATTTACGATTGAAGATCCGACGGTTTACACGAGAGCCTGGACGGTAGTGCGCCCGATGCCTGAGCTCCGCGAGTATCTGATTTACGAGTATGCATGCCACGAGGGTAACTATGCGATGACAAATATCCTCGCTGGAGAGCGTGCGAAAGAAAGGGCCGCTACTGGTGCCGCGACAGCGAGTGGGCGATAAGTGGTGGATCAACGCGGAGAGTGCACTTCTCGTATCGTAATGTTTCCTCACTGCATCGAGTCAGCCTGACCGGGACGTATATGGATGAGAGCTCCACGTTCAATTACCGTTTCTCATTTTCTTGTTCCTAAACAATTCGAATACGTACCGGACTATTCAGGGACGCCTGGTGTCCAGGTTCGTACGGAGGTGCTCGCAGTGTTAGAGCCGTGCGAGTTGGTGAAGTGGTGATCCAATCCAGGGTCAAAATGCCGTCTGCGATCCTCGTTGTCGCCGCGGGCTTCAAGAACTTCAAAGTTAACGTCCGTATCGGCAAGCGTTCGGTCCTGCTTGTTTTCTTACTGTCACTTGCCGTTGTGCCGGTGTCGGCGCAACTAGAAAACGAGACACTGACTGGGGTTATCGACTTCCATGCTCACGCGGGACCTGACTCACGACCACGCTCCCTAAACGATATTGAGGTAGCGCGACTCTTTAAACAGGCCGGTCTGCGAGGGATGGTGCTCAAGAACCACTTCACAATGACGGCTGACCGTGCCGCGTTGGCCATGACTCAAGTTGAGGGGTTGGAGATTTTTGGCGGGGTGGCGCTGAACCGGGCGGTCGGGGGTCTCAACCCGGAAGTGGTGCGGCAGATGGTCGCGTTCGAAGGTGGCCGGGGAAAGGTCGTGTGGTTGCCGACATTCGATGCGGAATTCTACGTAACCAGGGCCGGTGGGTCCGAGCCGTTTGTCCGGGTGATGGAAAACGGAGCACCGGTTCCACAACTGGTTGATATCTTTGCGCTGATTGGCGAGCACGACCTTGTGCTGGCAATGGGGCATTCATCTCCGGAGGAGGTACTGCTCCTGATCCCAGTTGCAAAGGCTCAGGGTGTGCGACACCTTTTGGTAACCCATCCGTTTGGTCAGGATGCAACAATCGATCAGATGCGGCGAATGGCTTCGGAGGGTGCTGTCATGGAGCTTGACTGGTTAGCGGTCTACTCGGGTAACCGGTCAATCGAGGAATATGCTGGAGTGATTGAAGAGGTTGGTGCTGAGCATTTTTTATTATCGTCCGATTTAGGTCAGGCGGGTAATCCCAACCATGTCGACGGCCTGCGTGCCTTTATCAGAGCCTTACGCGCCGAAGGAATTTCGACCAGCGAGATTAATCTCATGGCTCGGCGTAACCCAGCGCGATTGCTAGGACTTGAGTAGGAAGCTGAGCCAATAAAGAGGGACGATGGCCTGGTTTTGTTTAATGTGTCGGCTTCGTAATGAGTGGGTGAGATCGATAGTCCGCTCGCGGTGGGGGCACGGGAGTGGACTGTTTATAACCAAAATGGTTGTGGTGTGCTTGGGGAGCCTCGTTGCGGTCTCCGTCCAACAGGTAGACGCTGGTCAGCTAGTCTCGCTGCCATACTCGAACGCCCGAGCCTACCAGCAGTCCTCGCAAATGGTGTGGGAGACGGTCCAAGAGGTGGTCGACGCATGGGGTGTGAGGCCTTTGGCCCAAGATGGATCTTCTCGGATACTGATTTCAGAGTGGAAACGGTTCTCTGATTTTAGTGAGTCACCGTTTCTTCAGTCGGTGCCGACGCTTTCCGTCGGCGGTGTCCAAACCGTGCCGGTGGAATTTCAGCTCCACGTGTTCGTGTCGCCATTCGTTGAAGCGGCGCGGGTCCATGTGGCGACGGTCCTGCGTACAGAACTGGGGCAGAACCAATACGTTCACCACGGCCTTGCATTCCCGGCGAACGAGTTCTTTCGTGAGCTGGAAGTGCGGCTCGGGGCAACGGGTGTCACCATCCCGTTCGACAACTCAAACGCAAGAAATTCGTGTTTGTCGGTCAGTAGAGGGCCATCGTCTCCAGTCGATCTGACACCCGTCCGCGGTCTTGCAGATGTCGAGGTATATCACCCTGCCGTCCAATCTGAGGCTCTCGTAATCCTGCAGATCACGATTGGGTTCGACGGCTCAGTCGTCGCATCACGCGTCGTGAGTGTGAATGGAGTCGACGATGAATCCGAGCTATTTGAGCGAGCCGCAACGAACATCGTTTCGCTCTGGCGATACCGACCCGCCGAGCGCGACAACTGCCCCGTGAGCGTCGTGGCTACCGTCGCCATGAGTTTCGGCCGTGATGAATTCAGGCCATTGTTCTATAGCCGAACACTGGCGGAACGTGAGCTGGTTTCCGGATCTGAATCTGTGATGAGGACATACACAGTTGATCACGTCGGTCTTCGCAAGCCCCGCCTCCTGGAAGAGATGACGCCCCAATATACTCCTGCGGCACAGGGGCGACAGATCGAGGGGGAGGTGTGGGTTGACGCGGTCGTGATGCCAGATGGCACGGTTGGTGATATCCAAATCGCCAGATCACTGGATATGAAGTTCGGGTTAGATGTGGAGGCTGTTGTAGCCGCCAAGCAGTGGCGTTTTGAGCCTGGGACTCTTAACGGAGAGCCAGTGGCAGTCGAGGTCAGAATCGCACTGGAGTTCAACCTGAATTGATCGTCACCTGGCGTATTGTGGGCCAAGTGGGTCTCTGTGCTTGACGCCTTAGGGTCGGAGTGATAAAAACTGGGTATAAAACTCTGTGGCGAGATCAAGCGGCTTTAGGTTCGGGGCTGGTGCGGTCATCCGGAAGAGAAGAGTTGAGGAAATAACAATGAGATGTTTGCGAGTATTTGCAATCGTTGCGTTGTTGGGTGTGCTGGCGCAGAGCGCCGCGTACGCGGGTGCAGAGGCGGGCGGTACGTTCTATGAGAACGTATTGCCGATTCTGCAGGAGAACTGTCAAAGCTGTCATCGTCCGGCTGGTCAGAACATCACCGGTATCGTTGCGCCGATGTCGCTTATGACGTACGAGGAGGCCCGCCCGTGGGCACGCGGTATCGCTCGGAAGGTCGAAACTCGCGAGATGCCACCCTGGTATGCCTCCGAGCACACGGACGGACTCTTCTCTAACGAGCGTGGATTGACCGACGCAGAGATCGAGACGATCACGGCGTGGGTGAATGCGGGGGCACCGGCTGGCGAGAGGGACGCGGGCCCGGCGCCTCGTACCTTCGGTGACGAGGAGGAAGGCTGGTTCCTCGGTAGGCCGGACTTTGTTGTCGAGATGGAGAGATATACGATTCCAGACGACGCGTACGACCTCCAGGCCACGATACGCACCAAGATTGACGACGCAGTCCTACCGGATGGCGGCGTCTGGGTTCGCGGGTGGGAGTTCCGGGTGGGGGAAACGGGTGACCGGGTTCACCATTTCTGCGCGGGCATCGAAGATAAGGACACCATCGTCGAGGTTGATGCCGGGCAAGGTGAAGATGAAGGCGAGGCGGCAGACCGGGGCGGTTCTCTAGGTTGCGTCTCGTCCGGGACGGAGGGAAAATTACTACCCGACGGCTGGGGGTTCTTCATCCCGACGGGATCGACGGCGCGGTATAGCATTCACTTCAACAAGGAACCAGGTCCAGGAACGTCCTTCGACAACCAGGCGTCAATGGGGTTCTTCCTGAGCCACGAACCACCGAAATATACCTTCAAGAACGACTCTATTGGAAACCGCGGTTTCATGATTCCAGCGCACCGGAAGGATTATCGCGTTGGTGCGGGGCGGATGCTCGAAAGGGACACGTACGTGGCGAATTTGTGGCCTCATGCGCACTTTCGGGGCACTGCTGCTCGCTACACGGCGACATATCCAGACGGCACTCAGGAACTCCTACTCGACGTTCCAAATTGGCAGCAACACTGGCAGGAAACGTACTGGTACAAGGAGCCGAAGTTGCTGCCCAAGGGGACGATGATCGATGTGAGTTTTTGGTACGACAACACGTCGGAAAACGGTCTACGGATAGGTTTCGACGCGGACCGTTCACTTGGCCACGCACCGCGGACCAACGATGAGATGATGCTTGGGTTCCTCGGGTACGCCGAAGAAGTAGAGCCGGCGACTGGCACGCAGAACTAGGCGTGTGCAACCTCAGGCATGGTTTTTACTTCTGAGGTCGCTATGCTCGACTACCATAGTCGCCAGCTGATCGTCATTCTAAGCCTGACCCTATTAGGGCTGTCTGTGACGGTCGAGGCTCAGTACTCGTCGGAGGTGGTGCTTGACCTCCGCACGCTGACGGTGGAATACACTCCGGCTCTGCGAGCGGATGACCCGTCCCATCAAATGCTACTGTCGGACCCAAGTGAACCGAAGGCTGGTCACGTACGCGTCGCTCAGATTGAAACTGACGCCTCAATCAGAATG
>CAUZDY010000106.1:0-5289 GCA_963578805.1 Vicinamibacteria bacterium
CTCACCACCGGCTGCTCCGTACGCGAGCGTTCGCCGATTGGGACGCAGTGACGTGTCTCTCGTGAATCGCACGCGGCACCGTCGCTCGCGGCGAAGTGTGCCCGCTGTTCGTTAACCTGACAACGCCGTAGGGCGCCCCACAACTTTGCATGCTCTCCTACTGCACCGGCAGCCGCTCGGTGAGTTCCCGGTGTTGAGGTAACTGCTGGTACGGTCCCGTTTAAGCAGCCGCAGGCCGATGCGCCCGGAGGAAGGAACGTATCTGGCGCACCGCCAGGGGAATCCGTTCCACGGGCTCCTTCCACGGAAACATACTCACTTCGGCCTTCGGCGCGAGCATCGCGCTCTCCATGGCGACGGCGTAAGGGTGGGCCGGGGAATCGTCCGGCAGGACCAGAATCGGGGTTTGGCAACCACGCACGAAATCCCGTGTCACGGTGAAGACGAAGTCGGGGTTGGTCTCGAACATCCTGGTCACGAATTTGTCGACCGTCGGCATCGTGATCTCGGGCCGCTGGGCACTCAGTGCCGGACCCCAGGTCTTCCAGAATACGCCTGGGTACTTCGGGTCGCGCATCTCCGGCCGCCACCCCACGGGCTGCGCGAGCACAGCCGCGACAACACGATTGGGCGCGCGCTTCAGAAGACTCCAGATGAAGGGGCCGCCAATGCAGAAGCCCAGCACCATGAACTTCTCAATGCCCAGATGATCCATCAGGCCAAGTTGGTCGTCGGCGTAGGACTCCCACGGCCGATCAACCTCGACAGGGCCGGTGGACTGGCCGGTGGTGGCGTTGCGCAGGTCCGCCGCGATGCAGCGGTACTCTCCCTTGAACTCCTCAATCGGGTCAAAGGGCCCGCGGTTCAAGCCGGAGATCGTCGAGTTCAATCCCCCGCCAGCGATGAGCAACAACGGGAAGCCGGAACCGGCCTCCTCATAGTGGATGCGAACAGGGCCTTTTTCGTAGAAGGACATGGCCGCTCCTCCTTGCCCAGTCTGCTGCGCGAAGATGCGCGGCGCTGCGGCCACCGCCGTCGCCGCGGCGCCCGTCTTCAGTATCTTGCGTCGAATCGGATCCATCATCGGCGTCCTCCTTTGATCATTGTTGTGGCCAGTGCATACGGCCTCAAGGGTACTGTCCGGACATATAGGGGCGTCAAAGCCCGCCAGCGCCCCATTCGTGCTCAGAAATCTTCTGGCAGGAGAATGCCGAGCGCCCTACGTTCGGACCGCCACAGTGCGAGCATCTCTGCGAATCGCTCCGATTCGCCGCCGGCGAGGTTTGTCGTCTCGCCGGGGTCCTGTTGCAGGTCAAAAAGCTCGAAGCTGTCCTCACTGAAGGGCCCTTCCAGGTTCACGAGTTTCCAGCGCCCGCGACGGACGAGGGCCTGACCGCCATGATAAAGCGTCGTGACGTATTGGTCGTCGTGCACAGTGTCCGTGACCCGCGTCAGCAAGGGCGTCATACTCTCGCCACGCATCGGGTGAACCGACCCGTCGCGTAGGTGTCAGTCTTCTCGCCTCGTCTCTCAACGCCGCGGCCCGCGACGATCATCGGCGCCACGAACCCCCCTTCTCGCGTGTAGGTCTTGTGTCGACTAAATGGAGCTGACCCCGCCTCCGCCCACTGCGGCCCGTACGATATGAACGACGACGGCTTGCCCATGTTCTCGTACGCGTTGTCATAGTTGGCGCGGAGGTACGACTGGAAATTTGAATGAGGATATCCGTTGTAAACATCCTCGGCCGCGGCACCGTTGTCGCCCATGAATATGACGACGGTGTCCTCAGAGAGGCCGTTCGCCCGGACGGCCTCCAGTAACCGACCGACGTGGCGGTCGAGGTTGTCCACCATCGCCGCGTACAACTCCATCTTTCGAGACTCCCGGCGTTGCTCGTCAAGGCTGAGGTCAGCCCACGGCGTGACCGCATCATTGCGTGGCGGGAGGTCCCAGTCGCCGGGAATGATGCCAGCCGATTGCAACGACTCGAATCGCTGCTCGCGCAATCGGTCGTATCCCGCGTCGTATTGGCCCCGGTAGAGGTTCAGGTCCTCCTCGGGAACTTGTAGCGGCCAGTGAGGTGCGGTGTACGCGGCGAACGCAAAAAATGGCCGGGCGCTGTCCTTGCTGGATTCGATGAACTCGATGAGTCGATCCGTGAAGACCGTGGTGCTGTACTCACCCGCGGGGTACTCGGCGAGCTCGCCGTCGGCCCGATAGAGCGAACCGCCGGGTCGCCGTCCGGTACATGAACCCGAGGGTGACCTGCGGGACACCCGCACCGTGGTCGTACATAAACCCGAGGCCGTTCTGCGCCTCAGCATCCCCTGTCTCAGCCCGCGCCCGCAGCGCATTGATCTCCGGCGTTTGCGCCTGCACCGGCACACATAGTGCTAGCGCCGTCAGCACAGCGACGGCGGCAACGAACCGGACGGCGTGCGTCATGCAGGTCTCTCGGCTCAAGACAATGTGATACCGGACCCCGATCCTACCGCGGGCCGGAAGGCGCTTCCATGCGACTGCCTGGGTGGTGCCACCAAAAAGGAACGAAAGCTTCGTCTGCACCTTGGTGTGTCCTTACTCTGCCGCCAGGCGGTACCGCATGACTTCCTCGACCTCGCGACCTTGGGTCGTCAATTGCCGCAGCAGCCGACGCCACAACGACGAAGAGAAAAATGTAGCTAGCGGCAGTAGTCGCTCGTCGCTCCGCTCTGCCAGTCGGCAGGAGGCAGACTCCGCACAAACATGCTGTCTCCGGATGGGAGGTGGTCGAACCAGCAAATGGCGTACGGGGCCAACTCGCCAGGGTGTTGGCTCAACCATGCGGGGTCTTCGCTCGCCTCGTTACGTGCCCGCAAGTCGTACACGCCCCAATCAAGAGAAAAGTTGCCGGACAGGTAGCCGACAGCCGTCCCGATCGTTTCGCCAACAGCCACGTTTTGTCCCGACGCGGCGTGCGAGGTCCGTGAATCCCCTTCAACGGCCGGAGGTAATGACGCCGCGATCTGTTGAAAACGCGGGGATAGGTCACGCAAGTGTCCCAGGCGATGCAGAATGCCGCAGCCGTTGATGAAATCGAACATGTATTGAATTTCACCATTATCGAGGGCGCGTGAGGCACGGTATACCGTCGACACCATGGGCGCAACCACGGTGATCTCTCCGGTTTCTCCTGGCGCGTCGAAACGGAATCCGCCATGCGGTTTGTACCAACCGCCGCGGCTCTGACCCGGATATAAAATCGACGTCACTCTCGACAGATTGACCGGCGTGGTAAATGTGAGTGGGGTCGGACATGGGGGAGGAACGCCGGATGCCTGCCAAGTCTGGCCATCGTACATCCAGCTAACCCCGAATGCAGATGGCGATGTCGAGGATGGCGATATCGGTGACAAGCCTTCACCGCAAGATGCCATGGTGAGTGCCACGATCACCACGATAACGCGTGCGCAGTGACCGGTCATAGTTCTTCTAGACCACTCGTTACCCCGAGGCTGAACTGCGCCAGTGCTAGCCCCTGATCCGCCGCGAGCCGGTACCACCGCACCGCCTCCGCATGGTCCTGCGGGACGCCTTCTCCGTTGTCGTACATGACCCCGAGGTTGCTCTGCGCGTCGGCGACTCCCTGGTCCGCACGCGCACGCGCCGCATCGATCTCCGGTGTCTGCGCCTGCACGGACACACACACCACGAGCGCCATTAGCACGGCGACGACAGCAACGAACCGAACGATGTGCGTCATCGACCACCTCGGTTGCAACGATGTGATGTCGGACTCGATCCTACCGCTAGCACGTGGTGCCATGCGACTAGCGTGGATGCGCGACGTCCCACGCACGGGGCACCACACGCACATCACTGTTGGCGACGAAGCCGAGAATGGGTCAGCAACCCCCAGGGGGAAGGCAGTAACAGGGGGTGTCTCTCCGTGGACCATCCCACCCACGAAACGGCGGCTAAGAAGTTAACGTGATGACTCAACGCGGGTGCGCGGCGGCCCACTCGCGGGCGAGGCGTTGGGCTTCATTGAGAGCGTCAGGAGTCAGGTTGCCTTCACGTCGGAGGAGATTTCCGACGGTGAGCTTCCGCAGCCCACGCGCCGGCGCTCGTGAGGCCGCGAGATTGAACCACATGTGTGCCTGCGCTATGAGGTTTTCTGTTGAATTGTCCCCCTGGCTTTCAGTGATTTGTTGTTACTCTACCGTTTTTCGGACTGCTCCGAGGATCGTATCTTTCGCAATATCCCAGGGGACAAGTTCTTGAATCTCCTGGGTAAACATGGGGAAGAATGTTGCGCAGATTGACAAGGCGGCCGTTGCAGAATCAGCGGTCACGCGGCAATACCCTTCTGATGCCGACACTAAACACAATTCGTGCATTGCACCAGACGCGAGCATTGCCTCCCCTCCAGCCGTTGCCTTTTCCCACATTGCCAGGTTCTCTTTTGGATCGCTTGGCCACAATGCCGGGTTCGCCTTAAAGTGAATTTGGTAGATCGACATTCTCGTCTCCTCTGTCAGGTTGCTTGAAGATGCAGTGTCGCGTAACGCTTGAGATCGTCGTCGGTGTCGTGGTACTAGCTGATGACGGGCTTGTTGTCACTGCCGATAGCGACCGAGTTACCGTGGAGAGACCCAACGCCAACCAGGGTGCGCACACCACCCCCTTGCCCTCCACCACCCCTCGGCCACGTGATCCAGCTAACGTTGGGGCCGCCGTCCTACGAGATGCTGTTTGCGGCCCGCGCCCCAAAGCTAGCACGCTGAGGCTCACCCGCCGCCACTTCCTGTTCCAAGGCGACGATTTCGGCGTCGGAGGCCTCCACGCGGTCGAGCTGCTCGCCCGTCATCCGGGTCAACTGTTCCGGAATGGGCGAACCGCCGTCAGGCGGCGTCCATCACGCCTCGGAACGCAATGTTCGACCATGCTCATGGACCACGGTTCCGTCTCCGGACGGCATTTGTGGCTCCGCGAACACGTACGGGCGCGCGGAAAACGTGAATCAGGACGCCTTCACGATACCCCGCGACTCTCCCGTCCACAACGTATCCATTCCCCTTAGTGAGAGCTACACCGGCTCTAAGTCGTTGTGACTGTTGGTAAACTGTTGATTCTTCAAGGACGGCTGCTCCGGCGGTAGAGTGTATTCGTGCCGCAGGTATTTGATTGCGCGAATGCAGCCATAATCTCTCGTCCCTCCGGCGTCATCTCGGCCCGCTTGGCAGCCATCCAACTGGCCACATCAGGAAAACTGTCAATGAATAAGAAACTCGACGTTACATCTTC
>CAUZDY010000107.1:0-5280 GCA_963578805.1 Vicinamibacteria bacterium
CGACAGCAGTCATCGAGAGTCCACGGAAATCGACCCCGGTCGTGGAGACATTGTGGAGACGGTTCTTGAGTCGACGGATGAGCTGACTAGCATTGCTCTTCGGACGGTATACTGCGCCCACGGCGCAGTCATCACGAGAGTGGCAAGGGGCGTTAAGAAGGAGGAGAACATGTCTGTAGAAGGCGTACTTTCGTTTTACAAAAAGGCATATACGGATGAGGCGTTGGGCAAACAGATTGCGTAAGTAGGAGCGGGTGTCGGTGCTCTGGACGAAGTCGCGAAACTCGCTGTGGCTGCCGGCTTTGAAGTTACCGCGAGCGACCTCCTGTCGCTAGAGAAGTCGGTCCAGGGGCCTGAGGGCGAAGGCCTTTCTGATGATGAACTCTCCGCCGTCTCGGGGGGCCTTGATGTAGGTCCCGTAGGCCTCCGACAGATAAAGCGCCTAGACGTACAGGCACAAGACCTCAATTCGACTGATCGTGGGTAGGCCGGTGGCCATGTCCAATGAACCTACGGTGTCGTGTGTAGCTCGGCATCAAGTACGTTGGAACAAGTAACGCGCGTGCCAGCGTGGGCGGAACGGTCGATCCCCCAGAGAATGTAGCCTCCTTAACCACTTCGGACTGGTCGGCTATTGGATACGGCCTTTCCGCCCCTAATAGGTTTTAGCCTCCAGTTTTTCTAGCCAGCGCACCTGAGATTGCATGCACGTTCCGGCCTAGGCGCTGGGCGTCGGTGCTATGTGATCAAGTTCACAGAGGCTCTGTGTGGTGCGTCATGGTGAGGTTCGTCACCGGACTCTACACTGCCATCATCAACTGCGGATGAGCCGCAAGCGAACTTTGCAAGGAACACAGACGATGACAACCAAGCAGACCGACACAGTGGCAATGACCGAGCAGCCGCATGTGCCAATGGCACCTTCTCTTTCAAGCGTCCGGGAAAGCGGTCCTCTTCGTGACCGACCGCTACCCACCTTTCAGCTTGAACTAAATCGTCACCAGACGCCGACCCTACCGCTGGCCGGTTTGTGGCCGTTCTGCGAACAACTCAACGTACCGCGGCTATCTGAGGCCGCAGGCGAACTTTTGCAAGGAGCACAGACGATGACAACCAAGCAGGACGACACAGCAGCACTGACGGACGAGCAGTTGGAATGGGTAGTCGGCGGAAAAGCCGGAGGGTATCAACCCGGGTCAAGCTATGTTGAATGGAAGAGATACATGCGAGGCAGATGCATGACCATGTGGAATAGCACACCCGAGTCAAACAGAGACGCCTGTTCTGACTACGAGTAGGTGACTTCACCCTGCCTCTCCTTTCGTCAGACGTCGGCCGAGTGTGGCGAGCGGCCGTGCAAGGATTGATGTTGGGCCTGTTTTTAGGCGGCGTTAGTGAAGCTGGTGGCATTCCGCGTCCCCTCGAGATCGTGCTGCGCGGTCGTCTTCGCGTTCTGGCCACCAGAGCGGCCTTTCACTCCTGGCATGCTGTGTCCATTAGATGACACTGATCAATCCCATTTACTGCAATCGTGCGAGAAAGCCTCCCCCCCGGTCTCCGAACCGTCAGCCTCCAGAGATTTGACGCCCCCCGGCCGATGGCTCGTCCCGAACACTGCGCGAAGGCTTCATGGCCGCCGAAGATCGGCGCAGGCATCAGAGCGCGGGGACGGCTGCACCCTGCACCGCGCCCCGGCCGACTATGCTCGACTTGGGCCTGAGCGCACCAGGAAATGAGTTTTGGAAATTCCTATTGATCAAGGCCAGAACCGGAACGATCGATGGCCACTCGCACGGAGACCGCAGGCGGCGGCGTGTCTTTCAAGATCACCATCGGACAAGAGGCCATCGAGCGCGCAATCCTCCAGGGCAAGCACCACGGTGAACCGCTCAATGAGAAGAACTCCGCCTCGGCCACGGATCAATTCGACGTCGCCGATCTTGGCGGTCACGTGCCTACCGCGCACCGCCACCGCCGGTCGAAGTATCCAATGAGAACGGATCAGGGCCCTGTCCTGCGGCAAACTCCTGCTCGAGAACCCGCGCACCGATGAACATCGCCGACAAGCCATAGTTCCCTTCGTGGCACCGCGGCTCGTAGTAGATTCGGTTCTCTTCATCGCTTTGACGCTTCAGCTCCTGCCGAACGGTCCACGGCCCCGTCCACACCGTCGGATCCTCGATCATCACCTCGTATGCGAGCGTCTCCTCGTCAACGCGCGTATACCGTTCGACGAGCCGACGGTTCTCGCTCGAATCACGGAAGGGGAACTTAGGCGAGAAATTAGTCGTTTCGACGACCAGCGTCTCGCCCTTCCAGCGACCACGTGAGTCCCCGTGCCGCAGACGGATCTGGCTCGGCGGATGGCTCCCGTTCAGGTTGATGAGCCGCTGGAAACCCTGGCCCTGCCCGGTGTCATAGCCCAACGCGATCGAATCCTCGCCCTGCACGATGCGACGGAATCCGTTGAAATCTGGGGTGCGCCCTCCCATGCACCGATCGTTCAAACTCTGATCCTCAGGGCCGTCGTGGCGGTTCATGCGTAACGTGTTGTAGAAGGGCTGGACATCGAACCGCCGCGGCGATGGTGGCCCGTATTGCCCGCCCCAGCAGCCGCGTGCGCCTTGCTCGCAGGTCGGGGTATTCCTCATGAGCGCAACACGCCACTCACGCTGTACCTCCACCTTCCGCTTGGCCTCTGCCGTCAGGGCGGGAATCCTCCCCTTCGGCGGATTGACGACGAGCGACGTGCGCGGCCCCGCCGGCTTCACCGAGGTATAGACGGCGTTATAGGCCCCAGAAACGTCTTGTGCAGTCCCGGCCGGGCCGCGCTGTTGGTTTCCGGCTCCCATGCGGGACTGATCCTGTGCAACCCGCTCTTCAGCGGTCGCAAACTCTCGGTCGCCAAGCTCTGGCACCCGTTCAAAGGGCGTCGCGTAGACATCGAGCCAGATGCCCTCCAGGTTTGGATGCCCCCACGCGGTCCCGCTCGAAGCCTGCCCGGCCACCAGCACCGTGGTCAGCCGCAGGAGCACGATGACTGCTGCGAGCACCAGTGCTACACCGACCGACTCCAGTAGTCGTCGCGTCATTCTCGTCCCTCCGTAAGGGGCACGCTGCCTTCGCCGATCCTGGCGATGACATGGTAGGTTTCTCCAGGAAACTGGACGCCAGAATCACGCCGCGCGAAACACGCGACACAGATCGATGTTCCCTCCTGTCACGATTCCCGTTGGGGACGCCGCTTTTCTAGCGATTTCCGAGCTTTCTCTTTTTGTAGCCCGGTACAAAAGTAGCGGTGCAACGGGGACGGGAGTTCGTCACGCGGGTGCGCGCCGGGTGGTTCAACGGTGACGGCTCGGATGCACCGCGTAGAGGACGAGAACCACTTTCTCGCTCGCAGGCTGCCTACGAAAAGTGGTTAGACTTCGTGTATGACAATGTCCGTACGGAGACTAAATATCACGACTATCATGCTTGCGGTGCTGACCGCAGTCGCAGTGTTGGCATTATCGTGCGGCGGCTCAGAGACTGGTAGCCCGATAGCACCGACGAGTTCAAACGATCCAACCCAGACAACAACCGTTGCTCACGAGCTAGGGATCTGCGGTGTGACGACCTTTGAGTCATCACAAAGGCCAACGCTGCTGCCCATTGTAATTCCTGAAGGCGATCCGATGCACGGCGTGGGATTTCACCACTGCATGAAAGTGTTTGGAACCTCGATGTGGGCAGTCGAGAAGTTTTCTGAACCGCTACTCCGGCATGTCGCTTCGATTGCGGCAGAGTACCTGGACAACAACGGGGATGGTGTTGTCGATGATCCCGCAGTGAACGCAGCACTAGTTGATAACTATGCCGCGATGTATTTAGTGGATGCCTTTGACAAGTTTGATAAGTTTGATTTCTCCGACCAGAGTCCGATTCATCGAATGAGGACCACCATCGCGCAGCATAGCGGCGAGACTGACCCACAGGGCAGCCTGTGTGGGAACACCTGCAGTCAGGCCACTGACGTGACTCGTGAAGAAGCATTACACCTGATACAGCAGGCTGGCTATGGCGTCGCTCATCCAGCGTTAAGTCCGAAGGCACCAAGCTTATTGACCGATGCAATGACGATTGCTCAAAGGAATGGTGACTACAACAGATTCGATGATGCCGCTGGTCAGGAATACTTCTATTGGGGCCTAACAACCTTGCTTGGTGCGCATGGACATCCGAGTCAATGTGTAGCGACTTCCACTGAATGGACACTGTGTACCCCTGAGAAGCTCCAAGCGAGGAATCCGACATTCTATGCGTTACTGACGAATCCTTCCTATAGGCTGCCGACACGGTTGCCAGACGGACATTATTAGAGTGTCCGTCTGGCCGACCACGCCCTTGCGCAGCCGTTTGTAGCGGTTTAACGAGGACGGCCCGGATGCGCCGCGTAGAGAAGAGTGCTGGAGTTAGCCTTCGAGTCCCTACGCATCGCACCCCGTGGTTTGCGAATGTTCAACATGATGGTGATGGGCGTCTCAGATTCCGGCACGTCCCGAGGGTTCGAACGCCCATAAGCGTAGGCCCTCAGCACCGTCAGGAGCGATGGATGGAGGCGTCCGGCCCGCGCATCAGCTAGCAAGCGGGCTTGGACCTGTGGGTCTTCCACAATCCCCGTCGCCCACTCGCGCACGGCACGCCTGGTCTTGTTCCGCGATCCTCTCTGGCGTCCGAGCGGGTTCCCTGACTGGCCGAGTTCGAAGGGCATTGTTTTTGGAATATTGGTGACAGCGCAGCCGGACCGCGTTCAGGCAGCAACCTGGCTTTTCCCTGGAGTTTGAGCGTCCACATAAGTACGATTTTCCTTGGGGACGCCATTCCTAAAGGATTTGCGCATTTCCGATTACGGAAAAATCGATAGCCGCAATGGCTGGACAGGTCAGTCGTTATCCGTCTACTCTGCCAAGCAGTGGCTGAAGTTGACAATGCCTAGTACAAGAACAGAGGTGACCATGTGTGTGACTCGCGTAATGACAGCAGTGCTACTGATGGCATCTGGCGTGTTCGCCCAAACGCCGACCAATCCGCTCCCGTCGCCAATCGAAGCCGTCGATGGTCTCCTGGGAGTCCGCTTCGTCGAGTTCGCGACCCTCCCCGAGATCGACGGTGAGGCAGCACGGATGATGCTCCTGATTGATGAACCAGGCACGGGGCGCTTGTTCGTCAGCGATATGCGCGGCCCGTTGTACACCGTGACGTACGACGGTCGAACGGTCACACAGTATCTCGACGTTA
>CAUZDY010000108.1:0-5258 GCA_963578805.1 Vicinamibacteria bacterium
CTGATTCTACCCTCAGCCAGTCCGTCGCCCTCCATGTCTGGAGGTCGATATGAGTAACACACGTCATCAAAACGGCGGGTTAAAGAAGCGGTGCGCCTGTCCGCGCCGAGAATGGTACCGGTGTCCGCATGCGTGGTTCGCACAGGTCAGTCATCTTGGTCGGGTGTACCGCGTGTCGCTCAGCCGGTTTGCTGAGGCTCATGGTGAAGCGATACCCGCGACAAAGGCTGAGGCGAAGAATCTCTTAACTCGCATTCGGGTTGAGATTCAAACCGGGAAGTTTCCGATTCTAAGACCGGTGGTGCAGTCCGTCATGACTGGTCTGACCTTTGGTGACCTGTGCGACCGGTACCTTGTCGAATATGTCGGCAAAATATCCACCGACCACGGTACACGCTGGAGCGAGCAGCACCTACGACCACGTACGGCTGAGCAAGCCGAGCATCATTTGAACATCATCCGACAGGTCGCTGTTCCTGCTGCGCATGGCCAGACGATCCGTCTGGAATCCAAGCCGATAGCAGACCTGTCCACGGTCGATGTGCGCACGGTGCAATCGGTACGTCGTCCGAAGGGTGCGGTTGGGTGTAATCGGACTATGGCGCGGTTACGGCATCTGTGTAACTGGGCAGTAGGGGAGGGCATGATCGACCGCAGCCCGTTCCAGCGGAATGGAGTCACGCTGGTCAAGCTGGACACACATGCGGAAACGGAACGCACCCGTCGCTTAGAGGGCGACGAAGAACGTCGGCTCTTACAACACGCGAGTCCGCACCTACGGGCGTTGATTGTGGCGGCACTGTCCACCGGGTGTCGGAGGGGTGAGTTGTTGAGCTTGCAGTGGAAGCAGCTACGCCGCAACGACAAGGGTGACGTTGAGTACCTCGTGCTACCCGCGACAAAAACCAAGACGCATCAGAACCGTGTCATTCCGGTGTCATCCGACGTACGTGCCGTGTTGGAAATGCGCCGTACCGATCCCAAGGGGAACCCGTGTCCGCCTGATGCGTTTGTCTTTGGCAATGAGGTCGGGGAACGCATCGAGAGCGTCAAGACGGCGTGGCGCAACACCTGTCGTCGGACGGGTATCAGCGACTTGCACTTCCATGATCTGCGGCGGGAGTTCGCGTGTCGGTTACTGGAGTCGAAAGCTGACCTTCACGACGTGCGGGAGTTTCTTGGTCACGCGAACGTCACCACGACTTCACGCTACTTGCGGAGTACACCCGTGCGACTGGTCGAGGCGTTGGAACGGATGGGAGCATCAGCGAAGCGGTCGGAGGAGGCGACTGACCAACCCGCGCGTACGACGACCATCGTTGCGACCCCGACGCGCTGACATGCGGGAACCGTCTTCCGAACGCCGTACGCAGGAGGGAGAGGCAGGCGGTTCAACGGGCCCTGCCAATTTTCGCTCGTGGGGTAAAAAGCTAGGGCGAAGTTAGTCGCGCGGGTGCGCCGCGCGCCATTCCTCAGCCAGTCGCTCTGCCTCGGCGATCTGCTCTGCCGTCATGTTGCGGCCCACCCACTCACGCTGGTCGAATTCGCCATCTAGCCAGCCCGATCCGAGGGTAAACCACATGTACGCGGTTACCAGATTTTTGGGGACACCTAGGCCCGTATGATGCATCACTCCGAAGTTGAACTGGGCTGCTTCCTTACCCTGGTCGGCGGCGAGACCAATCCACCGGGCGGCTTCGCCGGGGTCCTTCGCGCAACCATCACGGCCCTTAAGATATGCATTTCCGACAGCTGTCTGCGCGTTGGCATCACCGGCTTCTGCCCGTGCGCGTAGCTCCTCAAAGGATTCTTCTGACGGAGGTTTCTCTGAATCTGTCATGACACTGTAAGCCGAGAAGCCATCCTACCTCTCGCCAGAGGACGGTTCAATGGGGCCTGCCAATTTTCGATCCTGGGGTAAGAAGTCGGCGGGAGGGGGTTGCCGCGGGTGCGCGGCGTTCCATTCGCGGGCGCTTAGACGACGTAAACCCCCACGTAGATCAGCGCAAGCCCAAACACCACGCCCAATGAACCGACGATGCGCATGATCCTCTCGTCTACTGACTTTTCGATGTAGCCGAATATGGTCTCTAAGATCCGCCGGAGGACGTTCGGCAACACCAAAAACAAGAGAGCCACGGTCGCCGTGAGCCATCCGACGGTGTGGAGCAATCCGGCCAGCGCCCCCACGCCAAAGTCTGAGAAGAGGAGTGCCATCGCCAATGTTGCGAACATGACACCGAATGCTCGACATCGGGCATTGGTCGAGAAGAACCATCTCGTCGAACGCAGTGTCGCACTCGGCGCAAATATCAGCGGCGCACGACTGACAATGACGAAAATTCCAACCCCGATACAGATAATCGAGAGCGGATCCATGATTTAGCTACCTCCGTAACGCGAAACGAAATGCGCCGTCGCTCCGAACGAACGGTGACGTTCTTGCCTAACTCCACGCGGCGGGCGGTTCAATCAGAAAAATGGGCTTACGGCTCACGCTGATGCGCCAGGTACTCACCGCGTCCGGGTATACCATTCCTCCACACCGACTCCTGTCTTCTCGATAGCCCGTAGAAGCACCTGCCCTGCCGCGTGCGCATCCTCAAGTGCATCGTGATGCTCAAACGTGATCCCCAGATACTCAGCAATGTTGTCCAGCTTGTAACCTCTCCGCGAAAATTGCGTCCAGGTTTTTCGTACGACCGCCGCCGTATCGAGCCATCGCACATCCAAGTTTGGCTCACCGTGCAGACGACACGCGGCCCAGAACGCACTACGATCGAACATCGTGTGACAACCGACGATCTGATCTTCGAGGCGTCGACGGAGGCCAGGTAGGAGTTCCGGTAATCGTGGCGCGTGTCGTACTGTCTCGTCCGTGATGCCATGCAGTGCGACATTGAACTCGGCGAAAGCCACGCCAGGATTCACCAACGACGACCAGCGGTCCACACACCGACCGTCCACAAACTGCACAATTCCAATCTGGCAGACCGACGCACTGTCCGATGTCGCGGTTTCGACATCGACCACGGCAAAGCTCTGTCCATGAGGCATGGAGAAGGCCGCCTGGCTACCCTTGGGCCACAGCATTGAAGAGCGGCAAGCCGGCTGCGGGTAAGCCATGTTTTCTGATGAGTGACTCGATTCGCCGAGCCTCGTCACCTGCGCATGCGTACGCTCGGATTGTCAGG
Organism: Vicinamibacteria bacterium; assembly: GCA_963578805.1. Lineage (GTDB taxonomy): Bacteria > Acidobacteriota > Vicinamibacteria > Vicinamibacterales > UBA8438 > CAUZIB01. The sequence continues at coordinate 3,195 of CAUZDY010000108.1, forward strand.
CGCTCGCGCGCGAATGTCCGCGTTTGCGAATCAAGGTCCAGCGTTCCCTGGGCCAGTGCCGTCTGCTCGCCGGATGTCAGATGTGGCGTGATAAAACGGTCGCCAAGCGACCGCATGAAATCATTCGTTCGTCGTCCATCGTAGTACGTCCTGAGCCGACCGAATACACCCTTCGCATTCTTGTTGTTGGTCGTCCGTGGGTCCTTCCAAGAGATGCCCACATAGAGTAGTTGTGTGCCAAGCCAAATCGTATACACCCCGGTGGACGTCGGAATCTCCCGACCTTCGGCGGCGATCAGGTCACCCATCTTTACTGTCGGTCCCTGCTCAAGTTGTTCAAGAGCCTTGTCACTCGAGCCACGTAGAGCCGACGATATTTCTTTCTCAGCACCAGTGTCCTTTGGGTTCGTGTGCAAGAGTACAGGTCGAGCGGAGGGCCTAGAAGGGCGCTTGATCCGCTTGGTGAGTGGTTGGCCGTCTCTGTCGTAGGCAATGCTTGGGATTGCGGGTGGCTCCGATTGATGCCGCCCCGCGTTGTATTCAGTTCGGGCAGAGGCGACGTAGTGATGACGTTCTGCGTAGTCGCAGCGCGCGTCGGGAAATTCGAGGCACCACAAGACAGCAATTGTTTTCTCGGCAAACACCCAATCTCGGTTCTGTTCGTAAAGCCAGTTTTGGAAAATGGCGATCGGCATTCCCGTGAAGTAACCCGTCCTCCAATTCGTACTTTCGGAGCTGGCTTTGACCGCTAGCGCAGCTTGCTTGGCAGGGCGTACGGCGGTACGAATGTTGGCTGCTGAGGTCAGGTTAAATTGGTTCACCGCTAGGCCCGCGGCATGGATAGCGTGCTTTCCTGCGCTGGTTGTATACATGTCAGTGATTCTCCCTGGTCCCTTCTTTAGTCAATAGTCTCCGGATCGATAGGTTCGTCGAGGTCTTCTTCCCGAAAGTAACTCGTTCTTCCGATTTCCAGTATGCGTTGCAGGAATTCTGTTCCTCCAAGACGCACCGCGTTCTCTAGTTCGCGAAAACCGTCCCTTGTCATGGGAACGCGATCATCGCGAACGATCGGCGTGGTAGGACACACGTACTCCTGTACGAAGTGCTCGTCTCCCCCGGGGGTCATTTTTGCCACTTGGTGAGTGCTCGTGTCTATACCCATCCACGTTTCTGGAATATCGCCGAAAGCGGCATTGTTTATCCATTCCTCATTCTCGTCATCCAAGTCTCCCAGCGTCAGAATCTCATCGCTGCGTACCGGATGGTTAGAGCCGGTCAAATACTTGGTTCGAAACTCCTGGTCAAACTCTTTGGTGAACAAGAGCGTTGCGACCCTGTCTGCAAGCGCGCCGAAATCGAGCGTGGTTTTTTTCGAGATGTTGACGACGTGAGCTGCCCGGGTAATTGCCGACGATTTAATGAAACGCGTTGGAGACTCGTCTCGCAGTTTAGCCGCGGTGGCAACCAACTTTCGCTCCCGGTCGGTAAGGCGAATACTCAGACTTGTTGTGACTGTTCCGATCACTGGCTGGCCGTCTCTGCTGTAGGCAACGCTTGGGTTCCCGGGTGGTGGGGCTTGATGACGTCCCGCGTTGTACTCGGTTCGAGTAGAGGCAACATAACGATGACGGTCGGCGTAGTCGCAGCGGGCGTTGGGAAACTCGAGGCACCACAACACAGCCAACGTTCCGTCGGTAAATCGCCACTCTCGGTTCTGTTCGTATAGCCAATTCTGGAAGATGGCGATCGGCATCCCCGTAAAGTCGCCCGTCTTCCCTTTCGTACCCTCGGAGCGTGATTTCACCGCTGGAGCGGCGTCACTGGCAAGTGCCACTGCTTCACGAATTTTGGCCGCTGAGGTCAGGTCAAATCGATTCACCGCTAAGCCCGCGGCATGAATAGCATTTCGTTCCTCAGTGTCTGCTGAGGTTTTCTTTCTCTTTGATGACCCGCTGGTCTCTGTCGAATGACGTAGGGTTTTTTGTGATGTCTTGGTCATGGTGTTTTCCAGGTCTATGGACGCTAACTTAATTGACTAGTTATCGGATCGGTGTTCAGGAAGAG
>CAUZDY010000109.1:0-5122 GCA_963578805.1 Vicinamibacteria bacterium
TGATGCCGCGCTCGGCGAGGAGGTCCTCGACGTCCCGAAAACTGAGGCTGAACCGGTGATACAGCCACACGGCGTGACTGATGATCACGGGCGGAAATCGGTAGCAGGGCCTCTGGGCGCTCATGCCGTCAGTCTCGCACCGGCAGCTCAACCTGACAACGCCGTCCGGTATCCTTGTCGCATCGCGACATCGGGTCTTTCGACGGGTTCCTTTTCTGTCCTTGACCTGCACCATCCGTGCGGTCATCCTTGGCCGTGACACGCGGACTCGGGCCTGTCATCCTCTTGTGACGGGGGGGCTGATCCGCCTGTCGAGGGGCGACCGCGGCCGAAGAACGGTCGTTTATGTTGACAACGGGGGGTCTAGTAAGGCCGATGGTAAGGTTCGCAGCATTCCACCCACTCTAACGACGCTGCTGTCGATGCTGATCCTACCGCTGGCTGGCAGGGGCCTCAACACACGCCATTGCTGTCGTTGACGACAGAACCGGTAAGACTAGGTTCGAAAGGAACAGTTCATGCTTTATCTGCCGCGGTTTTCGTGTCTCGTTGCCCTGTTGTGCGTCTTTACGAGCCTCGGCGGCGGGGCTCGCCTGCAAGGGCAATCGCCGGCAGAAGGAATAGCGGCGACGATTGAAACCCGGACGGGAGACATGGTTGAGGGCATATTCGTTAGCGCTACCGAGGCCGAGGTGGCGTTCCGTGTGGCCGGCCAGCCGCTAACGATTCCCGTGGAGACTATTCGTTATATTTCTTTCGATGGGCGGATCGGGACGTCGACTGACGGTGGTGAAGAATTTGAAGAGATAAAACTCCGAGCGGCGATTGGTGCGTTGCGAAGTCTCAAGGCGCAGGTGGACGCACTGGACTTTGAAAGGCCTGAGAGTCAGGTGGTCTTTGTCGCTTCCTTAAATGCGGCTTTGCCTGCCATTACGACGTTCCTGTCATCAGTCGGTGATAACTGGGCGGATGTCAACCATGCCATTAGAATGGCCATGCGGTATTACCGTGCGGCCCCAGATAACGACGGAACGCTCGATAGCAGTGATCTGCTATCGGCCGGTGGGTATGTGGATTACGCCGATAAGCTAAGTGGCGACCCCGGTGAAAGGCGTTACAAGGAAGACGCCGGCGAGCTTCGTGTAATCGCATTTAGCCAACCTGTGGAGGCGAGACTGGGTGCAGGTGATCGCGAAATGGACAGAAACCTAGACGGGTCATCTGCCGGTGCCTATAACGATCTGTTCCAGTTCACCCTGACCGAAGCGATGCGAACGGAGCTCGTTCTGTTGTGCGATCCCTGCCGACCGCATCTGACGCTAACTGGGGCGGACGGAGAAAAGATCGAAGGTGATGCCGGCTCCTCGTCGGGTCGGTCACGCATTCGACGGGACCTTGAAGCAGGGACCTACTACCTCTGGGCCGGCGCTAGTAGTCGTGGGGATGTCGGCGAGTATACGCTCACGGTTGGTCCTCGAGAGTAAGGTCTTCGCCTGGGATTCGGATGGTGGATAAGGTGGTCATGTCCCACTGCCATGCACGCGAGTGAGCGCGAAGCCTCGTCCCCGTTAACCCACTGCCAGCCGGCATTAGAATGCGGCAATGCCGCCCCAACGGTACTTTTGAGAGGTACGTGCGATGAAGAAACACATTCTCACTTGCGCACTCGCAATGTGCGTGTTCTTGCCGACCGTGGTCGGGCAAGAGGCAACGTTGTGGGAGTACAACACCGGGCTTGCTCGGATAGGGCATTTTGAAGTCACTCCGCTCGGTTCGATCTTTGTAGGTCTACCCGATCGGGTTGTGATGCTCGATCAATACACAGGCGAGGCTCTTTGGGAAAGAGACGACATACGCGTGTGCCAGCCTCGTACTGATGATCCTGAAACCTCGACCAACGAGGCCGACGGAACTATTCGGTGCCAGGTCCGTGGAATGGAATCAAGGGGCGGTTTCGGTAGTAACGCCGCTTTTCGGACTGGAGCGAGATTTTCGTCCCTTCCGAATACCAACCTTGGGATATTTGAGACTGGTTTTCGGGGACTTGATCGCACGAGTGAGCGATATATGTCGATTGATCTTGATACTGGCGACACTCTTTGGGACTCGTCAGAATTGTCGATAGAGAGAACACGCGGGTATCTGTATGTTCCTGAGCTTAATCGATTTTTTCTCGCTGGTGAGGATGCTGATGAAGGCGGCTTGATACTGTCAATCGACGGTTCTAACGGCGCGGTGCTGTGGCAGCAGGAGACTGATATTGTCGACCGGTTTAAGTTCCTCAGTGTGCCGAACGGTCGACAGGTTCTCGCTTATGGAAAGCAAGACGATGGAAGCCGCACTCTGGTTTCGATCGGGCTGTCTGAGGGTGGGGAACAGTGGCGTGTGGAGGGGCTGCTTAGGAACGATGCGAACAATCGGAACGTGCTTCTGAGGACACTAGATGACGAAAGCGCTGTGCTTTATATCACTAAGGATGGACCATTTCGGGTGAAGTTGGATAATGGCGAATTGATTTGGCAGGTCGCCCGCTGGAACGAGGATCCTCCAGACGCTGGGGCGGCTGGGATGGTTGTTGACGACACACTGCTGTATGTCCCGAATGGTAGAGACGTGGACGCGTTGTTCATTGAGAGTGGCAAGAAGCGATGGAGTGCCGATGACAGGTTTCGGGATGAACCTGTCGACATGCGGATGTTGTCAGGTGGTTTGTTGGTACGTGCGCGCGAGATAGATCTCCTCGACCCCGAAACGGGCCGGTCGCGCTGGCGGGAACGAACCGATCGGTTTGACGAGGAATCTCAGGTTCTGGTCGAGGACGACGCCATCTACGTTGCCGAAGACGACAGACTGTCCGTCATTGACCTCAGGTCAGGCGATGTTACGCGTCTCGCTGAGTACGATCTCGATGGTGACGACCCGCCCAGAATGGAGCGTCGCGATGAATCGGTTGTGCTGATGTCGCGTCAGAATATCTTGAAGATTTCACGAAGTGGCGATACTGAGTATCACGTTTTTCAAAATGCGCCTGGTGCTGGGTTCTTTTCGAAGTTGTTAGCAGCTATTAACTATGCGACTTATGCTCTTGCGGAAGACAACACCGAAAGATTCACGGCAAGTGGTGACGAACGTGTTGAGGCGCAGCAAAGGTACGATCGGGCGCGTACGGCGATGCTCGACAGCTTTCCGGCCTTGCGCGAACGGTCGAGAAGTGGGTCGGAAAGTGCTGGTGGCTACCACATGTTTACGGATACACCAGTGTCCGGCCGCGAAGGCTACAGCCTGGTGGAGGTTGACAGAACCTCGGGAGCGGAAATCGGTCGGTTGTGGACGGAGCAGAGAACTGCCAAGTACACGGTCGACGAATTTGTGGGCACAGTCTATTTTCAGGATGAAGCCGACGTTTTAAGAGCTCTCCGCCTGGGGTCTAACCCAGACTGATGGAGTTAAATGGTGGAGGCGGCGGGAGTCGAACAGTGGACGTAAGTCGTTGACCGTTAACGACTTCGTGTTTCACGGCTGAATAGTTACCCCCAAAGTTACCCCCGCAATGCTCCGGCTGCTACGAGCCTTTGGCGGACGCTACAGGATGCGCCCTCGATACCGGGAGGCCGCACCTCGACGCCCTCCATCCGTACCTACAGTGCCGTTGCTACGAAGATTAGTGACGCCGGCGAAAAAACCGGAGGCGGGGGCAGGGCGTGAATGTCCCGGCAGATTTGATGTTGGACGCTAGCGCGGCCTTTCCGGACCTGTGGAGCCGGGATTCAGTATGAGACCAGTGATCACTGCCATTCTTGTCGCCGCCGTCGTCGTGTGAGAACGGCGGAGCAAAAATAGACCACCCACGCGGTCTTGTTTTCCGCCGCCCTCAGGCCGCGCTACCCCGCCGCGCTGTGGTCTATTTTTGCTCCGCCGTTCTCAACCACCCAAAACGCGCTGATAACGATCCAGAGCCGGGTCCACCCGCCAATCTTGTTTCTACTCACCGCTGCGTCCTGAAGGGGCGTCTTGGCATCACGCTCATGGGTCACCTCCATCGAAACGAAAATCGGCGGGTGTGTGATCCGGTCGCCTATATAAATATTAGCGACCCCGTCGCGGTTTTTAGATCTAAGTAGATCGCGCGAGCAAAAAAGCCGACCCGGGGGTCGATTACCCCCGTCGAAGCCAGGGACATCCGAGGGCAGCCAGAAGGTTTCGGGGTAACTTTGGGGGTAACGCTCTAGGTGGTGAAAACAGAAGTCATGCATTAGGTATGACTTAGGGCATCAATGCGACTCCCCGTACCTCTGCCTGTCCTGCAAAAAGGAATTCATGGTCGATTCCGAAGCTCCGATCACGACATGTCCGAAATGCAAGTCCAGTGACATCGTGGACATGATGGAGCTAGGGGGGAAGTCCTGTCCCTACTGCAAGGAAGGGGTGTTCGGTGCTGAGCCTGGATGTTTTGCCATATCGTGATTGCTGTGTCCAAGGAGCGACTGCCTTCACTCGACAGAAGCATGGTAAATCCCAAGGGTCCGCCACCGAGGGAGCGATGTTTTCCGGAAGACGGTATCAAGTTTCTGGATTTACGGCCTGGACTATTCCGTAGGTCGTATTTCAATGCATCGTTGATTGAGGAGGTGAAGTGCCGATCGATAGTGACGAAGTGATTGAAATGTCAATTCAGATATCCCTGGGTGCCGTTGAACCGCCTGCTTCGTTCAACAAGGAGCAACGCGAGCAATGGGAACGGCTCCTCCGTCAGATCAGGGAGATTGAGGCGAAGGGCGGATCGGTCGATATCCCCTTCGACTAGTAAGCCGTAACGTGACCGCGCTCGCATTGTGTGTGCCGGTGCAGACCAGCTCACTCCTGCCGCTCTCATTGAGGCTCAGCGCCTCGCCCGCGAGTGGGACGCCGCGCACCCGCGTGACGAACCCCCGTCTCCGTTGAACCACTACTTTTGTAGCGGGATCCAAAAGTCGGTAGCCACTCCCGCATTGAACCGCCCGTCAGCCAGCGGGAGGGTTAACACCTACCCACCACGTCGCGGGAGCCGTAGACTGACCGGATGACTCCTTCATCACTCCACCGGTTGGCACTCGCGGGGATGGTCGCGTTCCTGCTGGGGGCC
>CAUZDY010000110.1:0-5108 GCA_963578805.1 Vicinamibacteria bacterium
GAGACCGGGAGTGTCAACGGCCTGTGGCGCGGGGGCGACCACGGTCCTGGGACGCAACGGACAAGCGCGACCACTCGCTGTCACGACATCACCGCCTATCCGGAAATCGGACTGGCCGCCGGTGCCTGCTCTGGCAACGGCATCCTCATCGACATCTCCGACCCGGTAAATCCCGTTCGGATCGACGAGGTCGTCGACCCAGGATTCGCCTATTGGCACTCGGCGACGTTCAACAACGACGGCACCAAGGTTGTCTTTACTGACGAGTGGGGTGGGGGTGGCCGTGCCCGCTGTCGAGCGTCCGATCCGCGACAATGGGGTGCAAACGCGCTTTACGATATCGTCGACCGCCGACTGGAATACCGAAATCACTACAAGCTGCCCGCCCCACAAGGCGAGACTGAAAACTGCGTCGCCCACAACGGCTCGCTAGTACCAGTCCCCGGCCGCGACATTATGGTGCAGGCGTGGTATCAGGGAGGTATCTCGGTGTTCGACTTCACCGACTCGGCGAATCCGTTTGAGATCGCCTACTTCGATCGGGGGCCCCTCGACGCCGATCAGATCACGCTCGCGGGCTATTGGTCAGCCTATTGGTATCGCGGCTTCATCTACGGCACCGAGATTGTCCGTGGTCTCGACGTTCTGGAGCTACTCCCGAGTGAGTTCATCACCGAGAACGAAATCGGCGCCGCCTCGACCGTCGCACCCGCCACATTCAACGCGCAGGACCAGCGGCGGGTCGAATGGCCAACCCGTCCGGTCATCGCACGGGCGTACCTCGATCAACTGGGCCGCACCGACACTCTGACCCCAGAGCGACGGTCGTTCCTGTCACGGCTTTTGGACCGTAGCGACAACGCCCTCTCCGGCAACAATGAGTCTGGACTCGCCGAAGAGCTGACGACCGCCGCGTCTGACCTGACACGGGCGGCAGAAGCAGTGAGTGGCCGCAGCCAAAGCCGGCTTCAAGCACTCGCAGACACGTTGACCAGACTGGCCACGGCAGTGCGGTAGCCGCTGACCCACCAGACACCCTTTGACCAGGGGCTCACGCGCGCCAGTCGTTCCGTGCGAGTGGACCTGGGTTGTCGTGGCGGAACGAGCTGAACACCAAGCCGTCAACCCCAGGCGACCGGCGTAGCGACATCTCGTCATTCGTCGACCGCGTGTTCCATTGACGGGCCACATAAAGTCGCGCCGGTAAATCCGACAGCGCTGGTGCGTAGTCACACTCGAGCTGATGTCTCAACGAACGCAGTCCTGTCCCGTCGAGGTAATTCTGAGTGTAGCCATGACCTCGATGCATGGGCCAGAGTTGGTGCCACATCGACGGACACTGTGAGGAGTTCTGATTGATGATGAGTTCATCGACGAGGTCGTCACGCACCCACTGCCGCCACTCAAGTGCCATGTTTCCGAACGGCGGCCCGATGACGTCGCCTCGCGGCACTCCGACGGCAAGACAGCGCCCCAGCGGAGTGAGTCGAGACCGCAGCTCACGTAGGAACTGTGTCAGGTAACTGCCTCGCAACGCTCGCCAGGTGTCCACGTCGAATGGGTCACATCGGATATCGGCCCCATACCGGCGCAAGAATTCGTGACGAACCCTATCATTAAAACCGAACTGGTCGGCCGTGTTGGCCGGTTTCGACTGCGACCGGAGACACAGGAAAAGCCCGTCGAAATCGCTCGGTTCGATCAAGTCAAGAAACCGCTCGACGAACTGTTCTCGTACCAGTGGTTCGGCCAGACACAGGACACCCCACTGCCGGCGCCGACCGGTGCGGTCGGCAACCACGAATTCCGGGTGTTCGGCACTGAATCGGCTTTGCCACGCGGTGTGCTGCCAGTGCATGGCGTTGTGGTAGCTCACCGCCCGTCGTGCCGGTCGTGCCAGCGGCCACCCCTCATCAAATACCGAGACATAGAGATACACGCGAAGCCCGCGACTCTTTGCCAGACGGGGTACGACCTGAAAATCGTCCCATGACACGGTCTGTGCCTGGAGGGCTGACGGGTGCCGAAACCCCCGCTCCGCCTGGAAACGACCATCCAGACGCGTTCGGAGAAGCCGCCAATAGACCGTTCCGGCTCCCAAGTCGTGTCGCCAGGCGTCCATGCGCCGAGCCAGCGCATCCTCAGTAACAAGGCGACCGTCACCTTCCCCAAACGTCAGGTGGTCTCCCCACGACACACTAACGATGTGCGGATGTCGCATCTGGCCAGGGATTACCCGATTCAAAACCGGAGAACGAGGCGCTAATGTGATGCCAGACGGGTTAACGGAATGTCAAACGCACCCTGAGCCGTCGTCACTGAGATCGTGAACTGATCACCATCCAGGCTGTAACCAAGTTGCTGAAGGCCGACGTCGCTGATGTTCTCGAACACGACTCTGTTATCACCAATCTCGAGCAGTTCCATTACCTGAAAACCTTCGGCCCGCGCCGCCATTCCGGGGTCCCACTGCTTGAGACGAAGCATCAAGGAGCCATTCTCTTCCTCGATGACAATCAATTCGATCATGTTCGTCGCCCCATCGCCGGTCGACCGGACCAGTGCGGCCATGGAACCACCTTCTGGCTCTGTCCAATTTTCTTCGAGTGTTCCGTTCCCGGTATTGCCCGCATAGTGCCCCGTCATCCACGCGAGGTCAGAAACCGTAGCAGGCGGTCCGTCTGCGAGAATTGGTACACACACAACAAGACAAAGAATCGATTGAATGAGTAGATGCCGCATATCACGTCTCCCTTCACAGTAGTCGATAAGCATAGGCGATATAGCCGCCGGCCACCCCAGGAATCTCGTGTTGACCGAGCCAGCGTATGATTAAGGTATGGCGAAAGTTCAGATTTTTCATAACAAGCATTGAAACTCCTCGGTCAATGCCGTGCGCATTGCTGAGGAACTAGGGGTGGAGTTCAAAGAGGTGAACTATATTCAGTCTCCCCCGGATGCGAAAACCCTACGGGAGATCATCAAAAAACTCGAAGATCCTCCGACGGCACTGGTCCGTCGCGACTCAAAGTTCAAGAAGCTTGAACTCAAGGAGTCTGATGTGGCGACGGAAGACCAGGTCGTCGACATTCTGGTCAAACACAAGCAGTTATTACAAAGACCTCTCATCGTGACCGAAGACACCGCCATTATTGGTCGGCCGAAGGATCGCGTGCGCACACTCCTAGGCTAGACTGGAGGCCTAGTCAAGATGGAGGAAGATCAGAAACGGATTTCCTACACTGCATACCGATAAACTGCATATCTGAACCAGAACTTTGTCGAATCATGACCAACACCTGGCTCTGATGACAATCATTACAGGCAGGTTACGTCGATCCGCTCTAGGCTGAATTATCATCAAGGTTGAGACATGACCAAATCCCGTCACACCGCTGCCATGGCGTCCATTCTTGTGGTCGCCAGTTTTCTTCCATCGGTGGCATGGGGCCAGACCACTATTGATGAATTACAGGAACAGTTGTCAGCGCTTGAAGCTGACGTCGCATCAGAAACAGAAGACATCGCGGCCGTCTGGCGCGGTTTAGGCGACGCCTACTACCAAATAGGGGCATACGAAGACGCCATCCCGTATTACCAAAACGCACTGGCGTACTGTGAAGCGGACCCGGCTACCTACGCACAAGATATTGCAAAAATCTCCCATCGACTTGGCTTCGCCTACGAACAAACGGGCTCCGCCCTGCTTGAACACTCATCCGTCTTTTCGTTTTTACCCGAGTCGAACATGGAGACAGACAATCAACAGAACGTTGCGAACACACTGTTATCTGCATGCGGAGCTGTCCAGACACCGCTACAGATGTCCTACCGGCTGATCCCCCAGCCATTACCCAAATCGACGGATGGGCACACACAGCACTATGCACAACAGGTCTGGAGCCTCGTCTTTACGAAACTTGGCCTTTATGAGGACCGAGTGTTTGGGTCGTGATGCTCCGAGGAATTACCAAGTGCCACGTGACGGCTACTAAGCAACAGCGCCTGACTCAAAATCCGTTTCCGGTCTTCCTCCGTCTAAAGGAGTGCAAGGCGGCAATGGAGCCTCTTGTCGGTCACATCTAGGAGAACGACCATGAATAGAAACGACTTAACACCTAAGGCAAACACGCCTCTCGGACTACTGGTACTCGCACTGTTATTGAGTGGGGCTTTCGCAACGCCTGCACTCGCTCAGGATTGGACATCGACTCAAATCGGCGGCTTCACGTTCCATGATTCCACTGAAGGCGTGTCTGGCACCTCGACCCAAATCGGCGACTTCACGTTCCACGACTTCACTAATGGTCTGTCTGGCACTTCCACGCAAATCGGCGACTTTGGCTTCCACAACTTCAACAACGGTGTGTCTGGCAGTTCCACGCAAATCGGCGACTTTGGCTTCCACAACTTCAATGATGGCACCAGTTGCACGACCACGGCTATCGGAAGCTTTAGCTATACAGATTGCAGATAGCACATACGACGCTGTTTCGTGAAACCAAGTAACGCCGACGTGGGGTGGCGAGCAACGCAAAGTTGCTCACCGCCCCATAGTCGATCTTAGGAACCCTACGAAATAGGGCGACCCAATATTCAACGTCGCGTGCGCTAGGATCACACGCATGGACCATCCAACGCCGATCAACCCTCGAGACCTTGCCGTCTACTCGCCGGACAAAATGGGAAAAAGCACCATCTTCCGGTCCGACCGTGTGATGGTCGGGCTCAATGCATTCGAACCCGGGCAGGAACATGCACTGCATGCCCATACAGGTATGGACAAGGTCTACCACGTCATCGAAGGCCACGGTCTGTTCTTACTCGACGGCGATGACGTTCCGATGCAGGCGGGAACCTTGTTGGTTGCACCCGAAGGAGCGCCTCACGGCATTCGTAATACCGGGACCGCGCGTTTGCTTGTGCTCGCCATACTCACTCCAGCGCCGTAGCCGCCGAGACGACTCAGAACTGAATTCGAACGCCGCCATTGATCACCCGTCCATCAAGCGGCGCCCACGCGTCGACGGTCCATCGTCCGTCGGCCGCTCGGTCTGGTCGCAAAATGGGATCCCAGCGGGTTTGACGCACACTGGTGAGGTTTTCGC
>CAUZDY010000111.1:0-4933 GCA_963578805.1 Vicinamibacteria bacterium
CACTGACTGGGGGTCAGGGGGTCGCTGGTTCGAATCCAGTCATCCCGACCAATCTTTACAAGGGTTTTTTACTTTCGCTTCTTGAGAGTGGCGGGAGTGTGGCGGATTTTGTGGCTACCCCAACACTCTTTGACCCTTATTAGGCCCCGGTAAGTGGACCCCCCTCGACCTTGCTCCGGAGGGCTACGACGTCACAGTGACCTTCACATAGCCATTGGTCCAGCAGCACTGGTTGCCGGCGGAGCTGTCGACCCGGCCGAAGTTATCGGCACTTACCCGGATCACGTAATCGCCCGGCTGCTCGAAGGTCGCTGTCGTGGTCGCCATCCCCTCTGTCTCGGCCAACTCATCGGTGTGTGGGTTGAAAACGACCGAGCCCGGACCGGTGTGCTTATACCAGGTCACGTTCAGCGCCGCGACGTCGCCCTGCCGCCGTCTGACCGCGAGCGGTTCTTCCTCCCGCACGCTGTCGTCATGGATCCAGACCGTCAGGGGAAGCGGTGTGTCCACCGACGCGCTGATCGGCTCCGCGTCGATCCCGGTGGGACCCCGGCCGGCAGGGCCGTCTGGGCTGAAGCGGACCAGTGGGGGCTGCGACCCCAAAGCCATCGGCCATTCGAGCTGGTAGGCACTGCTCTGGGCATTTCCTGGCACGGAGAAGGTCCGTTCCTGGTTGACCAGGGTCCAGACGACGTCGTCGCGGAAGCCGACCGGCACGGTCACGGTGAACACCCCTCGATTCCGCACCCCTCGATTCCGCTGCCCACCACGCGTGGGCGGCTCCTCGGCACGTGCCCCTGGCGGCTCGAAGACAGTTGGTTGCCGGCCGTCGAACTCCGCCGGTGCGATGAAGTTGTCGGGCCCATGGGGAATCTCGATGACCTCGGTCAGGTTGAGGTTCGAGAAGCCGAACGACAGGGTGACGGTGCCATCTTCATTCTTGTAAAAGCCGTCGAAGAACGGAGCCACCCGAAGTCCGTTCGCCGGCAGCGGTGCAAGTGGTCGTTTACCGAGCTGGGCTTCCAGCGACGGGGAGCCAATGAGCATCGCGGCTGTGAGGCCGCCCACAAATATTCGCCCAAACACTGCGATTCCCTCCATCAATGTGTCGTTCCAGGAAAAGCAAAAGAGCCCCTCGGTATCGAGAGGCTCTTTCTCCAAAAACAAAAATTCGGCACGTCTCCGTGCTGCTACTGCTGGTTGTCCGCCCGCTTGGCGGCCTCTTTAGCCTCTCGCTCGGCCACCTGTTGCTCAAAGCTCTCGTCGTCGAGATGCGTCACGGCGATCCATGCATGCGACATCTCGTCCGCCGAACGGCTGCCGCCCCCCACCCACTGATTCGGATCGGGGTTCTGCTTGTTCGCGACCGTGTTGTCGTAGTAGCCAGTAATCACGAGGACGGATCCCGCCGGCACGAGCGGTGCGGCGTCTTCTGCATAGATGTGACTGGTGTGCCAGTCGTTGGTCCAGTCAGATACCGAACTCACCATCTCCAAGTCGCCCGTCTTCGGATCGAAGATCTCGAGGGTCTTGCCCACCAGACGGAAGTGACCGTGCGGCTGGAAGCTGTCGATCCGCACCGGGGTCTCGAAGGAATGGAACCCCTGGGTCATCGCCGTGCTGTGCGGTGGAAGCTCGAGCTCGGCGCCCTTCATCAGCAGGGTGTAGAGCTTGAGGTCCTGTTTGTTCTTCGCCTGCTCCTGATGGCCCTTCGGGTAGAGCCAGACGCCCATCTCGATCACATCATTCTCGACGCGCTCGCCGTTCGGATAGTAGTGGACGTCCCAACTGATCATGGAGTCAGCCGGGAGGAGACGACAGGCGTCCTCCGGAACAACCTCGCCGACCTTGCCGAGCGCGTACTCGGAGAGCCGCTCGACGTCGACCCACTCCTGGCTCTCCTCGTCGAAGCCGAGCAACCGGCTGTTGGCGTGGTGCGCGACGCCGCGCCCCTGTTCCGCCGGCTTGACGGAAACCGCCTTAATGCACCGATCCTCGGTCAGGCCGCTCGGCACGATCGGCCGCCACCAGACGTCCGACCCTTCGGCCGGCACGGTGTACGGCTTCGTCTTGATCACCAGGTCCGGCGGGCCGAACTCATCCGCGTAGGCCCACTCTTTGGAATCCGGAAAGGACAGCGGCGGCGGGAGATCGGCAGGGTCGCCAAGGGGCGCGCCGTCGTCCACCCAGCGGGCTATCATCTCGATTTCAGACTCGCTCAGCCGGAGGTCGTCCTTCAGCTCCTGAATACCGACGTGGCGGTCGTACCGATAGGGCGGCATCTCGCCCAGCACCACGCGATTCTTGATCGACCGGGACCAGGGGCGCACTTCCTGGTAGGTCATGAGCGACATCGGGCCTACCGAGCCGGGCCGGTGGCACTGCTGGCAGTTCTTCTGGAAAATCGGCGCGATGTCCTTGGCAAATGTCGGCTTGGTGTCAGCTTCATTAGCGACCGCTGCAGTAGGAGACAATAACAGCAGCATTACCGCTGCAAAAACGGTTGCACCGAGTGTGGCACTTCGCATGACAATACCCCCCAGATCCGACTAAGCCAAACAGCCTATGCGACCCGTGAGAAAGAAGAATTTACACCGCAAATTTATCCCCTGAGTCGCAGCCTGTCAATGAACATCTCCAGCTAGTTGAAACTATAACAATTGCGCATGAATACGCTTTTTTCAGCGAAATATTCTGTTTTCACTCTTGGCAGTCGCCAACCAACATGGAAACATGTTGGAGACGGTTGTCGGAGAGCAGGCGTGTCATGAACAAGACACGCCGACTGTCGCTGTAGAAAACAGAACTAAAGCAATGCCGTTCCAACCCGGTCAGTCAGGTAATCCGTGCGGCCGCCCGAAAGGGTCTCGCAATAAGAACAGTCTTGGAGTGCGGGAGTGGGCCACGCGAATCGTCGAAGACTCGAAGGTGCAAGCGCGGTTGCTGGCGGATGCACGGACGGGGAAACTCCATCCATCGGTGCTCACGGTGTTGATGACCTACGCCTACGGGCGTCCGAACCTTCGGGACGTGCCGGAACCGGAGACGCCCATCACCATCGAGTTGAATATCCCCAAGCCACCGGGCGTGATGCGTACGGACTCGACGGGCTAACCCCCGTCACCGCTGAACCACTAATTTTGTACCGGGGTACAAAATCGGTCACCACCCCCGCACTGCACCGTCCGTCTGCTAGGGCCCTCGTCCTCAACGCGGTAAACTCGAGGCGTCCTCGTTGATTCTCTCGGCGGGTCTTTGAATCATTGCATCTAGGATCAAGCGTGTGCCGGAATCACTGACGTTAGCAGCACTCTCACTGAGCGATTGGCCGTTCGCGAATCCCAGAATCGCCTGGGGGCAAGGCGCACGTTTGCAGTTGGAAGTGCTGTATTCCGATCACACTTCCACTCCCAGCCCGACCCAACTGAGGTCCGCTTGGAAGGCTCGTCAGGACAGGCGCGGAATTCCGCTTCTTGTTGTGGTCCTCAATGAAGGAAAGGCCTATGTCTGTGGCCCGTCCGGAGATGACCCAACCGTCTATCCGGCCGCCCGACACTGACCCACCGCGCACCCGCGTGACTAACCCCCGTTCCCGTTGAACCACCCGACCGTATGTTCCCGTCGAGTCAGAATCGCTGGCCGTCGCCCCTCGTAGACGACAACCGGGGTGACGTTGTAGCGCAAGGGTTGACCGACCTGTTCCCGCAGCACTTTCTTCGAGGGATAGTCAAGAATGATCATGGTGGTTACTCCTGGAAGAGCTCCTCTGGCCGCTTACGCTAGGCGAGAGGTGTGACAGGGCAGGTCACAGGAGACTCGATGAACTGTCACCCCCGTCCCCGGTGACCGCTAATTTTGTAGCGGGCTACAAAAGTCAGTAGCCTCTCATTTTCAAGAAGCTGGACGAGCGATATCCCAACAGCAAGTTCATCCTGACGATCCGTGAAGATGAATCCTGGTCGAGAAGCAATCTAAATCATTTTGGAAGCGGTGACCTTGTCTCCTGTTCCACCGCCAGAATTCTAACGTTCGGGCTGGCTCGGTTTAAGGGGGCAAGGTCAGTTGGGTTCCGTCTCCACGTCACGACAACGGATAGCCGTACTGGCCAGACAAGCCCTGGGGATGGCGATGGCCATCGCCTGGTCTCCTGGACCAGCGGGTACGCGCCGGCGCGTAGCGAAGCCATCTGTCGAGGAGCCGGATGCGGCAGAACCCGCACGTTCGGATCTGTGGGAGCCAGGGTCAGCAACGACCCTGGTCTACCCGACCGTTGATCGTCACGAAGACTTCATCCAGGAACCACGTATCTCCAAGTCGAGCTTGTCGTCGCTTCAACTTCCGAGCGTAATCGGGGCCGCACTTCCCGCACGACGGGCGAACGGTTTCGTATGACACGATGATGCCTCGTTCGGCCAGCAAATCCTCAACATCCCGGAAGCTCAGCCGGTATCTGTGGTAGAGCCAGACGGCATGGCTGATGATTTCGGGCGGAAAGCGATGCCTCAGGTAGTGGGATCGGCGAGTGTTTATCCCGGCATTGTGCCGGGCGGAGCATTAACCTGACGATGCCAGACCGCCCCGGTCAGGGACGAGCTTTTGGCCGCCTGAGTCACAGTTAATGGCGGAAGCACCGAAACTTCTGGTACATTTGAATTGCTAGCGGATTCCCTGGTGCCGTCGGTCTCCGATTGGGCTGTCCGATACTAGAGACTTGAACGCACTTGGAGGTCGTAGGGGATGAAGAGACGTGAGAGGGGGGACAGAGTCCATGGGTCTCAGAAATCTCTTCGGTAAGAAGAAGAACGATAAGGATGGGAACGTCGAGCCGGACCCGATCGCCGACCTCGTTCTCGGCAAGCTCAAGGTCGGCTATCTGGTGGATTACGATCTGAAGACCTGGGAAGTGACGGGCTACTGCCGGTACGAATTCGAC
>CAUZDY010000112.1:0-4914 GCA_963578805.1 Vicinamibacteria bacterium
AGCGCACGAGAGGCCTTCTGGGGTCTGGGATCTGGAGCAGAACCCGGGCCACGAACTCCTCGGCGTCGATCTTCCCGCTCCCAGCTGCCTCCGCGGTGTGTCGTGTCCGCCCTTGCGGGCGTAGCAGCGGGCTCTCCCCAGGACCTCGCCAATCCGGCGTGGTCGAAGGACGGCACACAGGTCGTCTATCACGCCGGTCAGCTGGAGACGATGCACCATTACTCCAACATGCCCGGTACGGGGCTGCTCGGCATTGCGGATGATCCGGGCTTTGAACTCATCCACGCCAGCGCCTGGCCGGCTGTCTCGCCCGACGGCCGCACGCTTGCCGTGAGCGAGCGAACGCCGAGCGACGATCGCATGGCGCTGCTCATGTGAATACCGACGGCACCAACCCGCGGCGAGTCTACCGCGATGACGTCACGGTGATGGGACTGGAATGGTCGCGCGACGGGCGCTGGCTCGTGTTTGGAGCGGGTCATTTCTTCGGGCGACGCACCACCGACCCGGCCCAGATCATGATCGTGAGGGCTGACGAATCAGACGCGCGCGCACTGACCACGGGTCCTGGCAATGCCGGGTTCCCGAGTTCGTCTGCCGATGGAACGCAGGTCGTGTATCGCCTCTGGGGTGATAGCCAACGAGGAGAAGGCCTGCGCATCTTAGATGTTGCGACCGGAAAGTCTCGCGTCCTGACCACTGGATACGACACCTTGCCGCTCTGGTCGCCCAAGGGGGACGTGATCATGTTCACCCGCTACACCAGCGATGAACGCTTCCTCTATGACGAGTTCGACATCTACAGCATCCGCCCCGACGGTACCGATCTGAAACGCCTGACCGATGCGGAAGGAAACGATGCACATTCCTTCTGGTCGCCCGACGGCAACCATATCTTGTGGAGCAGTTCGCGCTTGGGCTTCAAGGATGAGGCGCCGCTGGTCATCAACCAGCCGCAGCCCTATGCCGAACTGTTCATCATGAACGCCGACGGTCCGAACCAGCGACCGCTGACCGACAATCAATACGAGGAAGGTACGCCTGCCTGGATGCCTGAGAACGCGTCGAACCCACGGTAAGGCCGGCTACCTCGCGTAGTCCCGTGTTCACGGTTGGCGCGGTCGCGTTCATCACTCCCCGGTTGGTGTGCAACCCCGCGAGAAGGTATTGGCGCACAGACGGCTCGCCCGACGTTCTCAGACTTGAAGACATCCCAAAGCCGACCGCCACTGACGACCAGATCTTGATCAAGGTTCATGCGACGACAGTCGGTACGTGGGATTGCGAATGTCGACGTTTCACGTTTTCGCTCTGGTTCTGGCTACCCTTGCGACTGGTCATGGGTGTTCGAAAACCAAGATGGCCGGTACTCGGACAAGAGTTGGCTGGGGAAATCGAAGCCGTCGGCAAGAACGTCAAGCAATTCAAGAAGGGCGATCAGGTCTTTGCATCAACTGGCCTTGGTTTTGGGGCTCATGCTGAATACGCATGTCTGCCGAGCAGTGGTGCGATTGCGATCAAACCCGCGAACATGGGCTATGACGAAGCCGCAGGTATCCCGACCGGGGGTGACAACGCACTGCACTTTCTCCGAAAGGTAGACATCCGGAACGGACAACGAGTGCTTGTCAATGGCGCTGGGAGAAATATCGGAGTCGTTGCGGTGCAGCTCGCCAAGCACTTCGGCGCCGAGGTGACTGCCGTGGACAGCGCAGACAAACTCGACATGCTATCCGAGATCCGCGCCGACCACGTCATCGACTATACGAAGGAAGACTGTACCGACGCCGGCGAGACCTACGCCGCGTGGGGCTATTCCTTGCGAGGGCTGTGCAGAGTCTCTCACCGGGCGAGCTGTCCCGCGCACTGTGCGGCAGTCCGGCGCTGCTAGAACGCGACGTTCACCCCAAAAACAGCTACATTGGAACGAACGGCGTTGTCGCTGTGCGTCTCGCCAAGCTCGACGTCCGGACCACCGCCCCCGCTAATGAAGTTGAGAGGCGCATACCCATTCACCCGAATGTACTCCACAAACAGCTTCGCCGTCGGTGACACAAACGCTGCCACCCCCATGACGATCTGATCTTGGTCGTCCCAAGGGGCGCCAGAGGGTCCAGCCGTGAACCGACTCCACTCGCCCGACACATCCACGGGAGTGCCCCCTGCCATCACACGGTACTTACCGCCGATGCTGAAGCTGCTCACCTTGTGGGCCGCAACCTGAGGAATGTCCGGATTGAAGGTTCCTGGCCACGCGTCCGTGGTCTTAGCGAATTCTCCCTGCACGGTAAGATCTCCCGTCGTGAGTTGCCCGTACAAGTCGTACGCCGGGTTGGCGATCTCGCACCCTTCAAAGTGGACGACAGGAAAGCCCTGGCAATAGGCGCTTCCCTTTTCATACGAGGCCCCGAACAAGAAACGGGTCGCGTCCTTCGCGGCGCTCACGGTGTAGCTCGCGTCCACCACGTAGTTGTTGAGTCGACTCGGACCCGCGGTCGAATCGACGGGGGTATGGGCCGACCAAATTGTGGCCCTCCCTGGACACCCATGAACGAGAGGTTGAGCCCGTTCTTCGAGTACCTGCCTGCACACCGTAGGCGAGTCCCCCGAACGCATGCGAGACGGTTGACGCCGTAAACGGGTTCACCGTGTCCGTGAGACCGAACGGTGTCGCCATCTTGCCCAAGCTGACGTAGACCGGAGATTTGTCGAGATCGCCCAACAGGAGATAACCGCGACGCAGTTGGATCTGGTTGCGCCCGAGGGCGGTGATCGTTCCTTCGCCAAAGCTCTGCTCTGGGTCGTACAACAGTTCCATGTGAGCCGTCACCCACGACCCAACGGCGCCAGTGACGCTGAGCGGAGTGGATCACCGCCTCGGAAGCCTTTGTACCAACCTGATTGTTCGACGTGGGATGACGCATCAGATATCCGAACTTTCCGGCGGTGTTGCTCGAGTGACAATCGGCAATGCCGGTGACGGCCCCACCGAATGTCACCGAATCGTCCGGAATCTCATCACGGCGCTTGTTGTCCAGCAGGAGCAATTGCTTGCGGTTGATGTTCGTCGTCGGGTCGAGCATGTCATACGTGTACCGACTATTGACCCGAACGGACGACGGCTGCGCGAGTAACGTCTCAGCTGCAAAACCACCAATCAGCCCGAGCACAATCCCGATGCGAAACGATGTGACTCCAACCCGCAAGTAGCTGTCCATCCGCATTGCCCTTTCGTGAAGCGCCACGGGTAGGGCGCTAGTCAGACAGTTGGTTTTCATCCATACAGGACATATTGATGTTCTTTTCCACGTCACAGACGATGAGCTCCATCAGTAATCCTTTCAAAATCTTTTCCGTTTATTGAATTCTGGCGGATCTCTTTTAATACAAGAGCCTCTCGTTAAAGATCAAGAAGTCAAAACTAATCTAAATGCACAAAACTCACACGTTCGCTGGCGATCGGCGGACTATTATCAACGACAAATACCAGCCAACATAGAACTAATAGAACACGTGAGATACGATTGCCCAGTAGAACGAGTCAACAAAGATCTGTTGCTATTTAAAGTAAGGTACCTTCGACTGCACCAGTCGCTGTTTACTACTTTCCGCCTCATCCCTTAAGTGTCCAAAGACTTATCAAAATTGTTCCGCCTTCGATCGTGCGATAACATCAACGGGCGCTTGGTTCTTCACAGATCGTTATCCTAAGAAGAGGCACGGCTTCTCTGTGGAGAAGTTGATAGCCCACATCAGATCAGCGGCCTTACGAATTGGATTGGCCTAGATCCCATTGATTTGCCCATGCTTAATAAAGAGGTCGAAATATCCAAGACCCCGTCGCCTTAAAAAGGAGATTTAATGACTGACCGCTATGCAAAAGTGTTGCTCATGCCAATAGTCGCTTTACGACGGCACCAGAAACCTCTTTTCGTCGGAGTTATCACCATGATGCTGTCCAGCCTGCTGTTGCTGGGGTGTGGAGGAGGAGCGGCACCGACCGAATCGACCCCAATAGGAGGCGATGACACCGGGACAGGCATGGAGGAAACATCCCTGGCTGACCAGGTCAAGGGTACATTTATAGGAGAGTTCCAGAATCCGAGCATGTCCTCCAGCCAAAGCAATTACAAAATTATCGTCACCAAGATAGACGACACGAGTGTTAGAGTGGCGCCCGCTTCAGGCAGTGCCTCGTCTACGTTTGTAGCTAACCTGGAGTCTACCGTTAACGGGAGTGTCACATCGATCACGCTCAAGGCGCCGGATGACATCGTGGAAAACAACGGGACCTTTGTCGTCGTTGCTGGCGTTGGACTACTCTCCTATGCGTATCATTTGGGTGGTAGCGATAGTGCAAACCTCGAGATCTTTTCTGGTGCGAAACAATAACTGTAGGCTTAATGTGTCGCGGTTGAACTTCCCGCCTGGCGAGATCAACGGGTCAGGCCAACCGATCACTTTATGATATTTACCAAGCAGTGAACAGGACACGCTGGAACCGAGTGAGACGCTCATCACTGTCGAATGAGACATTCCGAAGTCACCAGGCATGACGTATTTCGACTCGACGGGCTAATCTTCGTCCTTGTTGAAGTGGCCGTCAGCGACTGCGTACCCTAGGCTGACAGCCACGACAGCTATCGTTGCGACAAAATATTTGTTTTGTAATTTTTGAGCCCTACTAACTGTCTCTTATTATCAGTGTTGTCGTCGGTAAATATTTCTCATCCTGAGTCTTATAGTGCTGAATCTGTATTGGGGCTAGTCCAGTAAATTGATTGCCGTGCTCAGGAGGGGATGTCCCGCTCACTGTTGAGAATGACGTAGCGACGACGGTTGACATTGTACCTACGCGACCTTCTCGGTGAGGTCCACATCGTTTCCACGCAGCGCTTTTTCGAGGATGGGCAT
>CAUZDY010000113.1:0-4888 GCA_963578805.1 Vicinamibacteria bacterium
TTCGGTGGCCTGGCCGTCTACCTGTTTGGTCGCCAGATGATGCTCCTGGTCGAACCAACAAAGAATGGCCGGTGGAAGTGGCATGGTGTGCTGATCTGCACGGAACATGCACATCAACCCGCGATCATCGAAGAGTTCGGGCACCTGGCGCCTCACGACATCCTGAAGAAGTGGCTCTACATCGACTCGCGTCATGAGGACTTCGAGCCGACGATGGAACGTGTGGCAGAAGCCATCGCGCGGGACGACCAGAGATTCGGGATTCATCCTCGTCCGAGAAAGGAAAGGGCGGGGTCACGAAGCCGCCGTCAGAAAACGTAAGATGCGCGGCGGGCGGTTCAATGGAGGTCAACCCAACCCCATTCGATAAATATGTCGAGTTTGTGCGGCAGACAGTGACCTACCCTGTCACACCCACAGGCTACGCTGTCTGTTATCGGAAACTGGCAAGGAGGTTCCTATGGGAACAACTACGAAGAACAACACGAAATACGTCTCTTTTTTACTCGACGAAACCGGATCGATGCAGGAGATCAAGCGGGACACTATGGGAGGTTTCAATGAGTACGTTGAGACACTCAAAAAAGATGGTGGCGAAATTGCCTTTAGTTTGGTGAGTTTTAACAGTAACGAGATGAAGTCGCGATATGTGGCCGAACCCATCAAAAAGGTGGCTTCCCTCACGGACGATAACTATCGACCGGCGGCCATGACTCCACTCATCGACGCGTCGGTCAAGATCATCAAAGCCACTGCCAAGGCCGTCAAGAAACGCAGAGATAAACCTGTAGTCCTTGTCGTCATACAAACCGATGGATACGAGAATGTCTCGCAAAAATACACGGCCGCTGATCTCGCTAAGCTCGTTAAGGCGAAAACCGAGGCGGGCTGGCAGTTCGTGTTTCTCGGGGCTGGACTCGACGCTTTCGACGCCGCACGTAGTGCCGGCTTTCCGATCGATCGGCACAAGATGGTCCAATACGATCGGGGCCACTCAGCGGATGTATTCCGTGAGACAGCGAAAAACAGTGTGGAGTTTCTCCAATCAAGCCAACCCGATTCGCTGAACTACTCTCCGTCACAACGTGCCCAGGTGCGTGACAAACGGGCGACGTAGTCGTCTAGGCGAAGGGTGGCGTCAGGGGGTGCATCCCAAGTCGTCAGAGTTATTGATCACTTGGAAGAGAGCTTTAAGACGTCATGCAGATGACCTCTTTGTTGATCTCTTTATTCGTAAGTGTAGCCTGGTTAATTTTGTTCGTAATTACGGCCCGGTTAATCTATTTATGGATTAGCGCGTATTACGGAAACGATCAACAAAAGGGGCCGTATGGGCGACTCGACAGAGTATGTCCTAAACAGAAGCTCGAATACGCCCGCATCATTCTGAGTGTTTTCTGTGAAAACGCGACACTACCGCGAGCGGTTCAACGCCGTCGTGATTGACACCAACACTCCCACGGCGTGACGGCTACCGACTGCGCCCACAGCCCAGTCTTCTTCGTGCGTGCGTCCGCTTTCGCACGCGCGAGTGTCGCATCATCGGAATACCGCACGTAGTGCCACGCCAGTCCGGCGGCGGGTCTTACTTTCTCTTCCGGAGTCGGACTGTGTATTTCTCGCTTCGGTGCAGATACCGATTCACGGCTTCTCGTCGCTCCTCTGTGA
Source organism: Vicinamibacteria bacterium (assembly GCA_963578805.1). Lineage (GTDB taxonomy): Bacteria > Acidobacteriota > Vicinamibacteria > Vicinamibacterales > UBA8438 > CAUZIB01. The sequence goes on from CAUZDY010000113.1 coordinate 1,669, forward strand.
CGGCGTCCGAGTCGACGAGCGCTTTCAGCCGTGACGCTGAGAGCTGGTCGACCTGCTCCCAGAGACCGTGTGTCTTTAACATCGCCTCGAGGTCGCGTCGGACGTCGCTCCCGGTCTTGGGCATGGCCACAGACGACTCGGTGGAGACGGCGGCGGAGTAGTCCGTGCCGAAAACCGAGGTGTGGCCGGCCTCGACCGCGTACGCCGTCAGTTGCGTCTCGATCGCCGTGCGCCGTGCCTCGAGGGCGCGGGTCACCTGCTGCGTCTCGTCCTTCACGGTGACGAGTTCGTCGACGAGCGCCGAGGCCGCGGCGGCCGTCAGGGTCGGTTCGTCGAGACGCGGGCGGTCGTCGTTCAACTGGTAGAGGTGCGCAAACTCCGGGCAGCGGGGACGGTACGCGCAATAGTCACAGAGAGCGCTGATTTTGGTCGGAAGGTCACCGCTCGCCACGGCGGTCTCGATGGTCTCGATGAGGCGACCCGTCTCAGTGGCCATCGTCTGCAACTGACCAGAGGTGCGGTGCGACCGCACCTCTTCGTCAAAGCGGACAAAATGCCAGACGAGATCAATCCGTTCCAGATCGGGATACCGCTGCTGAACGCCGAGCATATAGAGGGTCAGCTGTCGGTCGGTGTCGGACTGCTGCGGTGTGGGGAGCCGCTTGTTCGTTTTGTAGTCGTGGATCACGAAGTGGCCCGGTGCGACTTTTTCGAGACGGTCGATGTAGCCGATCATCGTAGCGCCGCCAGACAGTTCGATGGTCACGGAGGATTCCAGGTCGATGGTGATACCCTGGGTAAACGGATGGTAGTGGTCCCAGTACTGTTCGAGCCAGGTCTGCCCACTCGACCGGTAGTGCATAACGGTGAGATCGGGTTTAATGAGACGAATCGCGTCCGTCCAGGCCGCGTCCCAGAGCGTCTGATACTGGCCGGCAATCTCGTCACGGGTCACGACGCGCCCGTTCTGCGCCAGGCGGTACAGCCATTCGAGTGCGTCGTGAACGATCGTGCCCACGAACGCTTCGATGGTGGTCTCAAGAGGGGCCGCGACGCGGTCGACGTACTTCAGCTTGTACTGATACGGACAGGTTTCGTAGCTCTTTAGTCTGGAGTGCGAGTAACGCGTGTGGGCCATTGATGACCCAGCCTACCCCAGCGCGGCGGGCGATTCAACGGGGATGGGGGGTTAGTTAGGCGGGTACGCGACGCCCCTGAACCACGTCAAGATCTCAAGAAACTCATCTAACTGAGCGTCCGTGTCGAAGAGCTCTGACAGTTGGCCAGCCTTGCCCTTCGACTTCCGATCGGCTTCTTTGATCTCTAGGTCAGGAACCGCCGCATTACCGCGGTCAATGTTCTTTCCACAGAACTGCAGTCTTCCAGTTGTCCACAACGTAGTCAAATTGTTGGGGTTCTCCGAATCAGCCGTGTCAACAATATTCGCCACGGCAGGACTAGACAGTGTGGTCGGAGCCGCCGGCGAGGCCCCCTCACCGTAGGCGACCGCGTCACTCATGTGACGGCAGGAACAGAAAATGGCGAAGCGATCAGGACGCAGTAACAAGCTGGGCGGAGCGGTGTTCGTCCTGACGTTCAGGAGTAGCTTCGAATAGCCGCGAGAAAAGTTTCTCCGAGGTCGTCCGCCTTCCGGGCTCCAACACCCTTGACGGCCAAGAGTGCGTCGAGGGAAATGGGGCGTAGTCGTGCCATATCCCGAAGTGTGGCATCGTGAAAAATTACGTATGGCGGCACGCCCCGCGCCTGCGCAATCTCGAGGCGCACGGCACGCAAACGATCAAAGAGGTCACGATCGACGCCCTCCCACGATTCGGCCTCGGCGCGCGACCGTGTTCGTGTTGCTGCCTTCCGGAGAGGACGCTGCCGTGCGAGCCTCAGGTCTGAGCACCGCGTCTCGTCCTTCAGACATTCGAGACCGGCGGCTGTGAGCGCGAGCACGGGATACTCGCGTCCAGCTTGTCTCAGCAACCCCAGCCCGGTGAGCTGTTCGATGTAGCCGCGGACCTCGGTGACCGATGCGTCAGGAAGCAGACCAAACGTACTCAGCCTCTCGTGCCCTCTGGCGACAACCTGCTCGGAGGTGTGTCCTCGTAGGATGTTCGCGACGTGTGTCGCACCGAATCGCTGCTCGACTCGGGCGACGCACGACAGGATCTTGCGGGCGAGCACGCTCGGGTTGGCGATGGTCTCGAGCTCGTCGAGGCAGTAGTCACAGGCCGCGCAACCGTTCTGGCCACCGTTCCTGTCATCCGGATACTCGTCCCCGAAGTACTCGGCGAGATGCGAATGACGACACCCTACCCCGGTCGCGTAACGCTCCATCTGCCGCAAAAGAGTGTCGTTGGCGGGGGAGAACTCGCCGCTTCGCTCGAGCATCAGACGCCACTTCATGAAATCGGCCGCCGAGGAGATCAGTACGCATTCGGCCTCAAGTCCGTCTCGGCCTGCGCGTCCAGACTCCTGCTGGTAGTGTTCGAGTGATCGCGGAGCGCCGGCGTGGACGACGAACCGGACGTTCGATCGATCGATGCCCATACCAAAGGCGACGGTGGCCACGATGACGTCGACGCGTTCGTTCACGAACTCGTCCTGGTTGTGACGACGGTCCTGGTCGGAGAGTCCCGCATGATACGGCAGGGCTGGTATCCCAAGCCCTGGTAGCCACTCAGCCAACGCATCCACCTCTCGTCGAGATATGCAGTAGATAATTCCTGGCTCGCGGCGATGGCGTTCGAGAACGCCGAGCAGTTGTTGCTTCAGCGCCGCCCTTGGCAGCACTCGATACAGGAGATTCGGTCGGTCGAACGAGCCGACGAGTTCCAGTGGGTCGTTCAGGGCAAGCGCGGAGGCGATATCGTGCCGGACGCGCGAGGTGGCGGTCGCTGTATAGGCGTGCAGGCTGACGCCGGGTAGACGTTGGCGCAGGCGTCCGAGCTGACGATACTCTGGTCTGAAGTCGTGTCCCCACTGGCTGACGCAGTGGGCCTCGTCGACCGCCACAAAGCTGATCTGACAAGACGAGAGTAGCGCCAGAAACACGTCGCCGGCTTCGCCGACGAGCCGTTCAGGTGAGACATACAGGAGGCGGTAACGTCCCTCGCGGAGTCCAGCGACGACGGTCGCTTTCTCATCGGCCGCCAGTGAGCTGTTGTAAAGCCCGGCCGGCACGCCGTTGCCAACGAGGGTGTCGACCTGGTCC
>CAUZDY010000114.1:0-4870 GCA_963578805.1 Vicinamibacteria bacterium
AAAGACCAAAATCACCAAGAAACTCATCGTCGATGCCTTCGAACATCCATTGGTAATCCGGATCGTACGATGCAGCAGTGCGTTGATAGCCTCCCCCTCTGTGTTCGCCTTGCGAGGTAAAACCGACCCCGGTCAGTTGTTGTGGGGGTCTCCCGTTGCGACGCCATAGACCACCATAAGTTCCGTCCAAAGCGTTGTAGTATTCGCCGGGCTCCGAGGCCCAGGCTCGAATGCCACCTTCGCCGCGACGGATTTCGATGGCTCCAGGCCACGCGTCACTGAGAGCGACTTTCCAGTAAAAACCATTTCCTCCGAGATACATAAATCGTCCACCACCTTCTGTGTAGGCGGATAGAGCGTCTAAGGTTTCTCGTGTGTGATATTCCGGGTGTGTCGTGGTCATTACCACGTCATAAGCATCGATCGCGCGGCCGCCGTGATAATGCAGGTCGTCGTCAGTGATGACGTCAAATGAGTAACCCTCGCTCTCTAGCCAATACCAAAGGTGTGCGTCGGCGGCGAAATGACGCAGTCCCGAGCCCGGTACGCCGGGATAACAAACGGTGGCCGAGCGCATGGTGATAATGGGTCGACGCCTGGACGAATAAGCAATGCCTGAACCGTCACTGTGCAGGTTATAGGTAGACAGGCCGTATTCCGGATGATCGTCGGCGTTCCACGGCCAGGCTTGCCACTCGCGTACAGTTTGTCGCCACTCATCGTTGGTGTTGCCGCGGGCGATGTTCGCATAAACCGTGTAAGTGAATGTTGGTATCAGGACAGCAATGCGTGATTGAGGGGCGCCGAGCGGCGCGGTCACGAAGAAAGGAATCATGTCCTCGTCACCCTCTGTGGTTTTCAAACGTACTCCATAGACGCCGCTTCTGAAATCGTCTGGTATTTTGATAGTGAAGTCTGTGTGCCAGTCACAGTCATAGAGGTCATCGTCGTGGAAATGAATAGCGGCGTAATGTGCTGGATGTTGGGTCCAGTCGAAGGTGCTGCCGTCCCACTGGGAGGACATGACTGCACGGGTCGGCAGATTAATCACTTCTCCCTGAAGCGCGTGGGGCCCAACATCGACTGCGTTAGGTGTTCCAATGTCGCGCGAGAAATCAAAGTGAAAAATCAAGTGTTCGTCTTTTTGATCTGTCAGCGGATTTGATAATGCTGCTCCGACGAGCATCGGGCTTTCAATTTTTCCGTTGAAATGGTGTTCTACAGACTGACCCTGAATAGCCGCAATGAGCAGCGTGCCATGGCCGGGACTTGTACTGATATCGCTTAGATGGGCACTGCCCTGATCGTGCGTATCCTTTCGTACCTGAAGTGGCATCTGCCCGACCGATAGCATGTTTTGATCGACGCTATAAGACATCCAGATGCGATACCAGCGATGACTCACGAGCTGTTTGCCAGTTGAGAGTCGATGTGACCCCAAGCAGGCGACAGCACCGGTGTGATCAATTGCCAAGGCATAGCCAGTTTGTTGGTCTAAGTCATAGCGAGAGACCACACCCTGTAGTCCTTGCTCGGGGGTCGTGGGGTAAATCGTCGCAACGATGGTAAAACTGCCGAGTTCGTCTAACGCCTGGGTCTCCTTTACTTGAACATACGAGCCCAGATGCACCGCTTGAGCACGAGAGGGATAGTTCCCATTAACCGGTGAGTCCAGCGAGTGTTCGATGACGCCTGGGCCCTCGGGGTTTGGGTCACATGAGATCACTCGGACGAGTTGCGCACGGTAATCTGACGCTGAGTGGCTACTGACCTGAAAGGAGAGGGTTTCGCCAGGCGTGGCTGAAAATTTCTCGGTGTACCCGATAAGAGGAATAGGATCTTCGCTCATTGGATTGAGTTCCGGTGAGAGGTGTTCGGAGTTAATGCGGGGGATGAACCTCGCTCCAATTCGTTGCCTGTTCGTAGGCCGATGCCACACGGTAAATGCTTGCTTCGTCAAAATGGCGCCCGATCACCTGCAGGCCGAGTGGTAAAACTGGGACATCATCGTCGGGTTCGGTAAACCCGATCGGAAGCGATAGGGCCGGGTGTCCTGTGAGATTGAATGGCGGGCGGGCGCTTCGAGGATAACAACGCGCGACGGCCTCAGGGTCATCAATCGGGAACGGTGGATCCATGCTTGAGGCGGTAATCAGGACATCAGCGTCATCGAGAAGCATGTCGATGGCAGCTGTAAATAGGGGGCGATTGCGCAGGGCCTGGATATAGTCGACCGCCCGGATAAAGGCACCGGGAAGTAATTTTTCGCGAGTCATAACGGCATAGTCCTGGGGACGACTCTGAAGCCAGTGCTGGTGAACAGCATAAGCTTCGCTGAGTAGGATGATGCGATTCACGTTGGAGAAGGTCTGTAGTGACTGAGTCTCAACGTCGGTAATATTCGCGCCAAGATCAGCCAGGATATGGAGCGATGTGTTAATGGCGTTAACTACCTTGGAGTCTGCCACCATGTCCTTTTCAAAGAAATGTCGAATGACACCAATGCGCATGCCTTTGATGCCTTGCGTTCTACCGCGCTTGACGGCACTGAGATAGTCAGGCACCGGAACTTGTGCACTGGCCCGGTCTCGGGGGTCGTATCCTGAGATGACCTGCAGTAGCGCGGCATTGTCCGATACCGTGCGAGTCATCGGTCCGACGTGATCTAAAGAAAATGCCAGCGGAACAACCCCGCGCCGACTGACTCGGCCATAGGTGGCTTTCATGCCAACGATGCCGCATAGGGAGGCTGGGTTTCTTACTGACCCCCCGGTGTCCGTACCCAGTGCCAGCGGCATGAACCCGGCGGCGATGGCAGCGCCGCTGCCACTGGACGAACCGCCAGTAAACATTCGAGTATCCCAGGGGTTCCTGGCCGGTGGCCAGGGTAGGTCAAAACTGGGCCCGCCAAACGCAAATTCGTGCGTAGCCAGTTTAGCTACCAGGATGGCGCCGGACTGCTTTAGATGTGCAGTGACCGCGGCGTCTTCTATTGGAATATTGTTAGCGTAGATTCGAGAGTGGGCGGTTGTCGGTAAGTTGGCTGCATCAATGATGTCTTTCAATCCGAACGGCACGCCATGCAGCGGGCCGAGCACGGCGCCATCGGAGACCGCTTGATCAGCCTCATGGGCTGCAGTCAATGCAGCATCAGCATTCAGTGTAATAACGCTGTTAAGCGCAGGATCATGCTGCTCGATTCGGTTCAATACGTATTCCAAGTATTGAGTCGCCGACAGGCGTTTATCGCGAATCGCCGCGGCGATCTCGAGCGCCCCCCGATAAGGAATCTCCATCATGTTTTTTCGTAGGTGTGCACTGGCTTATCGAATCGGCATACGTGTGCAGGCTCTTGGTGCGGGTCTCTAGGTTGTGGCTGAGAAGCGCTCAGTTCAGCAGCAGACTTCATGGCGGCGTGAAATGTTTTCGGTAGTAGTTGATATAACCGTTGCAGCCCGAGTTGGTTCGCGAGTTCTTGCGCGGTGTTGATATGACGCATAGTGGCGGTATCCAAAGGAATTTTAAGTAGTCTAAATGCGGTCTTGACAAAGCATGTCATCCCTAATTTTAGGTCTTGCGGACTGGTTTGGTGTATAACTTGATATATCCCCCGAGTAGAGAGGGGAAATGAAAGTCAGCAAGACCGACGTCGAGCAGGCTAGCGGTATCGGTGCTGGAATGAATCAAGGGTCTAAGGAGGACGCAAGATGAAATTAAAGTTAAGTGCAGTGTCTGCAGCCATTTGTGTGGTGGGTTTATCGCTAGGCGCATCGCCGGTGATCGCAGCAGAAAAAGTAAACTGGAATGTGTCGCTTTGGGGTAAACCAAGAGCATGGACTCAAGGTATAGAAGCGATGTCTAAGGAGGTTTCGGAGAAGACGGGAGGGAACTTCTCCATCAAAATACATTATGGGGGATTATCCAAGCCAAAAGAGAATCTGGATGGCATCAAATTGGGTGCGTTTCAGGTCGCGGTCTTTTGTGCGTCATATCATCCGAGCAAAACACCGACATTAAGAGCCTCTGATTTACCGTTTCTTCCGATTGGTGACCTAGATATTCAGGAGCGGGTTACCGAGGCACTTTTCCAACATCCGGCGGTGGTTGCAGATCTGGCACGCTGGAACGCTAGACATTTGTTCACGGGCATCCTGCCTCAGTACGAGTTCATGGGCGTTGGTGCGCCACCTATGACATTGGCGGATTGGAATGGGAAACGCGTGCGTGCATTGGGTGGAATCGGTAAAGCAATGCAGAAGCTAGGTGCCGTCCCGACCACTGTTCCGGCCACGGAAACTTATCAACTACTGGAGCGGGGCGCAGTCGATGCGGTGTCATGGCCGTTTACTTACGCGCATGCGGCCTACAAGGTCGACGAGATATCCAAATGGTTTACCGGCAATATGTCTCCTGGTTCGGTGACTTGTCCGTACGTCATGAATACGAAAGCGTGGGACAAATTGCCTAAGGAATACCAGGACGCGTTGATTTCGGCCAAGCCGACGGCTTATGCAGCGCTCAAGGCGGCTTACAAGAAAGCGGATGCGAAGAATTTGCCGGCTTTTCGGGCCGCAATGCAGGAGATACGATATACAGCAGCCGAGTTAGCCGAATTTCGCAAAATCGGCGCAAAGCCGGTTTGGGATGCGTGGTTAGGCGAAGCCTCGGCGGCCGGTGTGCCGGCTCAGGAGCTTCTTGATTTGATTCTTTCTACTGCAGGTGGCTGAACTCGATCTGTTGTCATAACCAGAAAGTGAGCGTGCGGTGGAGCTTGGCTGTTCCACTGCACGCTCAGTTATTGGCATCCCTGGCCAGGGAGTAATCTCATCGCTCACCCTTTGGAACATACCCAACGGACTGACTGGTTCGT
>CAUZDY010000115.1:0-4838 GCA_963578805.1 Vicinamibacteria bacterium
CGGTGTAGACGAGACCGGCGTCTGTCAGTGGATGGCTCTCGCCCGATTCGACATTGACAATCTCGAGCTCGATCGTCTGGCCGCCATCGTCGGCCGTGTAGATGATCCACCGGCCATCCGGCGACCAATTCGGCGACGAGTGATACTTGGCCGAGTAGGTCAACTCCTCGGCTCGGCCCGTCTCCGGATCAACTGTCCATATCGAGCCACTCATGGCGACCGCGATAGAGGCCCCATCCGGAGCCCAGTCCGGCGCCCAGGGCGTCGAACTCGTCTCGGGGCCGAACATGAAGTTCTGCGCGTAGGTGCCGCCATGGAGGAGCGAAGGATACGGCTGTGCCTCGTTATGCCATAACTGAGCGTCGAGTGTGACACTCGTCAGCGTCGAGAAAACCAAAAGCCCTAACGCGCACTGTCCAGCGCCTGTCATAATGCGTCGGGTCATAACCCCATTCCTTTCAGTGTGTTTCGACTCGGAGATCACGACGATGCCGCTCATCCTAGAGAAACGAGTTGGCAGTCAAAACTGTACCCTTATGCCACCGTTGATGACTCGGCCATCAACCGGTGCCCAGGAATCAACCGTCCAACGACCGTCCGCTGCCCGATCGGGGCGGAGGATCGGATCCCACCGGCTTTGTCGTACGTTGGACAGGTTCTCACCATTGACGAACAGACGGAAAGTACCGACGCGACGCTCAACGAGCACGCCCACAATGACGTACGGTGCACTTGTGTCGCGATAGGGATTATCCTCGAGCCGCTGGCGACCCGTATAGTACATCTCGAGGCCGATGCGCCCGTCCTCGTTCTCCACCATCATCACAAGGCCGATACTGTGGCGTGGCGTCAGTTCAACATTTTGTGCCAGTCTCTCGACGCGTTCACGTGCGCGAACGTAGGTGTAGTTGCCGGTGATGGCAAGCGGTGCCTGTCGCACGAACCCTAGCAGTTCAATACCCGCGTTCGTGGTCGGTTGTGCAAGGTTGCGAAGGACGTAGGTTGATCGATCTACTTGGACTGGGTCGACGATGCGCGACCCAAAGAACGTAGCAGTGTACGAGAATGGGCCATGTGAGCGTGTCAGATCGATCGAGGCGCTGCGTCCCCGCTCGGCACTGAGTGGCCCTTCCACGACCAAGCGAGTCAGTCCAGCCGCTTCTGTTTCGTCGGTGAGCGGGGACGGACCGAAGAATCCAGTTCCTGTCGACACCCGCGTCGACCAGCGACCTGAACGAAGCAGCGCCGACACGCGAGGACTGAAGAACCATCCGTACACGCTGTGGTGGTCAAGTCGTCCGCTCATCGACAGCGCCAACCAAGGTCGGACCTCGATGTCATCCTGGATGAACACGCCGGGTGTTGTAAACGAGTAGGCAAAACGCGGCAGGTTGCTCAGATTGTAGGCATCCTGTTCGACCGCTACACCGGCAACCCAGGTGTGCTCTCCACTTGAACCTCGGAGCGTAACCTCCGCAAAACCAGTGTCATGGCGGTCACGTTCGCGGAGTTCGCCGAACTGATGATCATGCCATTGACGGGCCAACGTCGCGCGCGCCGTCAACACGTACCGCCCGGCCGGGACCGTTTGCCATAACATCCCGAGATCAAAACGCCGCGTCTCAAGCGATTCCTCGTAGGGCATTCCCGTTTGAGAGAGAACCGCGTCGGGTTGGGTTCCTCCCGTTCGGTGTTCCAGCGTCGTGCCCGCCGTTAAGAAGAACGACTGCCCCTGACCGTCATCCCAGAAGAGCCGCGGTCTCGCGACACCACGTTCGTAGTGTGCGAGGTCAGCCCACCCGTCTCCATCGGCATCCGTCTGTTCCTGCCGGTGTCCACCGCCAACGAACGTTATGCCCCAGTTCTCAAATAGGGGTGAGGACAGCCACAGTACACCGTCTGTCGCACCACGGGTCGACTGATTGACGAGAATCTCATGATCGGATTTGTCACCGGGTCGGCGAGAGAGAAGGTTGACGACTCCACCCATCGCGCCCGCACCATACAAGGCGGAAGCCATACCCTTGATCACCTCGACCTGGCCGAGATCCATTGGAGAGATCTGGAGCAGCCCGAGACCACCTGGTTGACTGCCAAACAGCGGTAAACCGTCAGACAGGAAACGCGTGTAACGGCCCCGCATGCCCTGAATGCGAACTGTCCCGGCACCGAGCGACGGCGATGTGGTTTGCACACGGAGGCCACCCATTTCGTTCAGCATCATGCCGATGTCACCCGGTGTCATGAGCATCTTCTCTTCAACTTCTTCCCTGTTCAGAACCTCAACGCGCGTCGGCTGGTCCTCGATACGGCGCTCGTTACGAGTGCTAGCCACAACGGTCACCTCCTCCTCGACCACCGGCTGCCGCACAAGCTCAATGCGAACAATTCGCTCCTGCCCATCACATAGGTCCACGGACACCGTGACTGAGATGAACCCCTCGTGTGCCACAGTCACGTCGACGGTACTCGCGGGGCCCTTAATGACCGCCATCCCCTGATCATTGGTCAGCTGCGTCACCCCGAACGCGACGACCTCTGCAGCCGCGATGGGATCGATGCCGGTGTGAACCTCGACTCGAACACGTCCGGTTTGCTCCTGACCACTGACGTGGCACACCAGGCCAACAGTCAGAGCGGCCACTATAGCTGCATTTGTCACGACACATCTCCCGACCCGATCGAGCTCAGCGATCGGGATATTAGTCAACGATCCACGCCAGGAAAAACAGTCAAGTGCGCTGGGGTGGATGACCGATCAGGTGAAGGACGAGTTGCCAGGGGGTGGCTTAGTTGCACCGGAGGTCGGAACGCGCGCAGAAGCGTGGCTAACCCATCGAAAGAATTGGCTCCTCAGGTAAGACTCGAACTTACAACCCTCCGGTTAACAGTTGTAGCAGGTCCTAACGCACTGAGTGCTACCGATCAGTACCGAGCAATGTTCTAGCCGCTAAACCAGCGTATCACCAAACCTTCGAGCGCTACCACTTCACATTGTTTGACACTGGGGGTGGGCACAACAATCGGCACAGTCTCAGCTATGGCTAGGGGTTTCCGCATCCGTCGGCTCGTAGTCTACTTCTCGTCGGGCCGCGTTCTGGGCAGTAGAGACAATGAAGCCCTGAGGTGCTCACCCCTGGCTCTCCACGACTGCGGCAGGTTAGTCTGGACTTGGAATCGCTGGGAGTCTATGGCGGCCGAGACCGAGCCAAGCTCAAGCGTCCAGTAACCGCGGCTCCAAGGAGTCGGTCGCGCGGGAGCCGTCTTTGCCGCATTCGGGGACCGGTCCCTCTTGTTGATTAGCCTTTTCGAGCTAGGCACCGTGGGTGGCTAATGTCGAGAGCGAGAACGCGACCCGCCGTGCCGACACCGTCGCACACGTCGGGAGGTGTCCGCTCTGCGCTGAATCCGATGCTCGCCTCTATCACCGCGATCGCGTCCGCACATACCACCGTTGCCGGCGGTGTGCCCTGGTGTTCGTGCCGCCAGAGTCATGGGTCGAGCGCGCGGCGGAGAGGGCGCGCTATGACCAGCATCAGAACGATCCTGCCGATGACCGATACCGTCGGTTCCTGGCACGGTTGGCCGGTCCGTTGTTGGCGCGCGTGACGGTGGGTACGACCGGTCTCGACTTCGGGTCGGGCCCCGGTCCGGCGCTGCCGCATATGCTCGAAGCGGCAGGTCTCCAGGTGCGTCTCTATGATCCCTTCTACGCAGCCGACGAGTCGGTGTGGGCACGGCAGTACGGGTTCATCACCGCAAGCGAGGTCGTGGAGCACCTACGCGATCCCGCGACCGAGTTCGAACGGCTGTTCGCGGCGCTCGAGCCCGCCGGGTGGCTGGGCGTCATGACGAAGTGGGTGGGGGACTACGAGAACTTCGTCACCTGGCGCTACATCAGAGACCCGACGCATATCGCCTTCTACTGTCCAGAGACCTTGCGCTGGATCTCGGACCGGTGGGGCGCACCGGTCGAGTTCGCCGCTCCAGACGTCGCCCTGTTTCGCAAGTCGGGGTGAACCGCTTGACCGCGTGATTGGAACAGGCCCTCGCGGCGTTTCATGTGGCAGCCAGCCACGGACGTTGCGGTCGTCACCCTGTGTTCGGGACGCTTTGCGTTCAGGTCATGGCGCGCGCGGTGTCGTCGAGTCTCGGGTCCATTGGTTGGGGCCCTTCGCACGGCAGCCACTTTGCCAAGACGGTTGACAGCCGCACCATCGTCACCGGCTCGCTCACATAGCCATCCATCCCAGCGTCGAGACAACGCGCGCGATCACTCGACATCGCGTTCCCGGTCATAGCGATGACCGGAATGTGTGTGTCGGACCCCTCCGAGGCCAGAAGCCGGCGCTTCGCTTCGAAGCCGTCCATCTCTAGTATCTGACAGTCCATGAGAACGGCGTCATGCTGGTGGGGGAGCGTCACTCCAACGCAATGCTTGTGTCGGCACGGACACGGACAAGGTGTCTATGGCCGCCCGCTTGGCTTCACCCCCGATACGTCCGTACCGCTTGGCCATCGCGGCCGTCGTGCTGGCGCTCCAGCCCAGGAGGGACGCCGCCACCGACAAGGACGCACCGCGCTCCAACAGTCCTGTACAAAAAGTATGTCGGATGTCGTGAAACCGGTAGCGGACGGCCCGTGTGTGATCACGTTCACAGAGACTCTGTGCGCTACGTCATGGTGAGCCGAATCGTGCCTGCCTACACTGCTGTCATCGAATGCGGATGGGCCGCAGACAGTATCAAAAAGGCGAGAAGACGATGACGATCCAGCAGCACAACACAGCGGCACTGCCGGGCTCACAAGAAGCGCAGACCATGACCATTCATCGCGAG
>CAUZDY010000116.1:0-4830 GCA_963578805.1 Vicinamibacteria bacterium
CCCCTAGCGCCTTATCCATCTCGCTATGATGCACAACTGGTTTCCAGAATGTGAGTGGATACCTTCCCACTCACCGGGCTCCAGGACAACTTTCTCCACGAGAGTGCGGTCGTTCTCGAAGATCACCTCGGTTGGAATATTGAGATAGTGCTGCTGATGTTCGGTGTTGTCCTCCGCCCTCCCGCACACCGACCACAGTCCGACACCACACAGAACTACTAACGCAATTCTCATGGGCACACCTCCTGTCCGGCTGAACTTCCCTGCTCGCGGCGCCTGTTCCTCCGACGCGATCGCCGGGCCTCTTTCTCTTGTCCGCGACCATTGTGAGGGATATCATGACGGGACTGTTCGGCGCAGCTGTCGCGCTGAATCTGGTCCGAACCGGCAGAAATTCTCCGTAGATCGAGGTGACGCGATGACATCACGCAATCGCTTGACGGCGCTCGCCGTTGTGTTCTTACTGCTGCTCGTTCCGCAGACGCTCGCCGCCCAGGGGCTGGTCCGCGTCACGCCGGAAGAAGTGGGAATGTCGTCCGAACGGCTCGACCGCCTGAGTCTGGCACTCGAGACCTACGTCGACGAGGGCCGACTCGCTGGCGCGGTCACTATTGTGGTCCGGCGGGGCAAGATAGCCTACCGTGAAGGACTCGGATACCAAGATGTGGAGGCCCAAGCGCCGATGCCATCCGACGGAATCTTCAGGATCGCGTCGCAAACGAAAGCCCTTGCCAGCGTGGGCGTCATGCTGCTCCAGGAAGAGGGCAAGCTCCTGATCACCGACCCTATCGGTAAGTACCTCCCAGCGTTCGCCGAGACGACCGTTGCCGAACCGAACGATGAGGGTGGCTACAACGTGGTGCCGGCCCGACGTCCGATCACCATCCGCGATCTGCTGACGCATACCGCCGGCATCAGCTACGGCATGGGCCTACTCGCCAACCGTGGACCAGCTGCTGACGCGTGGGAAGAGGCGGGGATCACCGGTTGGTACTTCGCCAACCGCGATGAGCCGGTGCTTGACACGATGGCGCGGCTCGCAGAGCTACCGATGGACGCGCACCCTGGTGAGCGCTGGATCTATGGCTATAACACCGACATCCTCGGCGCGATGATCGAGAAGATCAGCGGCCAAACGCTTGGCGAATTCCTGAAGGAACGACTGTTCGACCCGCTCGGCATGACCGATACGCATTTCTTCCTACCAGAGAGTAAGGTGGGTCGGCTCGCCACCGTTTATTCATCGCTCGGGGATGGAAGTAGCTTCGAGCGCGCGCCGGACCCGGGCCACATGGAAGGCCAAGGCCATTACGTGAATGGACCACGCACGGCATTCTCCGGCGGCGCGGGGGCGCTGTCGACCGCAACCGACTATGCCACGTTTTTGCAGATGATGCTCAACGGCGGCGAACTGAACGGTACGCGCATCCTGTCACGCACATCGGTCGAATCGATGATCAGCGACCACATGGACGGCATCGACTTCCGTCCCGGTCAGAGCTTTGGACTGGGCTTCTCTCTCACGCATGACCCGGCCGCCACCGGGCTCCCGGGCTCGGTCGGGGAGTTCGCCTGGGCCGGCGCCTATCACTCCACCTACTGGGTCGACCCCAAGGAAGAGTTGATCGTCGTCTACCTCACACAGATCATTCCAGCGATCAACCTGGACGATCAACGAAAGGTCCGGACGATGGTCTATCAAGCGATCGTCGATTGACGCCTGGGGACGATACGCACGAACATCCAGATGCGTGTTCCGAAACTAACAGATTGATCAAGGACAACTGGTCGCAAAGCAACCTGACTCATGGCAAACGTTGCTGCTTGATGTTCACCCAGGGGCACTCCAGCCAACACAGGTCGACGGTCTCAGGACGGAGCGACAGTGCGACTTACTCTATTTGCCCGCACACATATTCCTTTACGAATTTTTTGAAACCTTCTTGTGAAAACAAGTGCCCAATGCCGTCAATCATCGCGGTGCCGTCCGTATTGAAATTCTCCGGCGCAATAGAAGCATAGAACGCTCCAATCTTCAGATAAACCCGAGGCTAGTGAGGTCGGAAGGATCGTCAGTGCCTCGAGTGCTGGAGCACTCGGCGCACCGCCACGGACCTACTGCTTAAAATTCACCCAGAGAAAATCGAGCGGCGTGTCTCCCGTGTTACCCGACTCGTGTCTCTCGCTAAGATCAACGGCCCGCTGCCAACCTACGTCGCCAAAGTCGACCGAAGAGGTTGTTTCTTCATCGCCGTAACGGATACTCGTCTCGCCGTCGCTCAAGTTGATGAACAGCTGGTCCCCAGAGTGTGCGTGAATACCTTCCCACTCACCACGCTGTATGACAACTCTCTGCACAAGTACGCGGTCGTTCTCGAAGATAACCTCGGTTGGAATATTAGGGTAGTACTGCTGGTGTTCGGTGTCCTCCTGCGCACTCCCGAAGACCGACCACAGCCCAAGCCCACACAAGACCAACAAAACGATTCTCATCATTACATTTTCTCCAGACGCGAAACATCGAATACCGCTGACAACCGTTGAAACACTACTAGAAGAACCCACATTTAAACTACACTCACCCGGAGCCGTCAGGCTTATAATTTTTTGACTGTTTCCCGTTGGCAAGCAGTGCGCAAAACGAGAATTGCTTCAGAAATGAGACACGAAGTTAGAGAAACCCCACTCAGAATCAAGTCGAGTGGTATTCATAAACTCTCGTCAGATCTCACCGTGAGAGCCAAGCATGCCATTCGTATCCATGCCGACGACGTGGACCTTGATCTGAATGGTTATACCGTTCGGTGCCTTCAGTTACATCCCAAACCATCTGGCGGAAGCATGCCACCACCGCCCATTGGAATTCATGCCGGTGGCCGAACAAATGTTGTGGTTCGAAATGGCACCGTTACGTCTTGTTGGTGCGGCTTTCAAGCACTAGACGCGCGTAACCTGCGTTTAGAGGGAGTTGATTTTTCGGGGAACTTAAGTATTGGGGCAGACCTGGGTGAAGCGTCTGGCACCATTGTGCGTGGATGCACATTTGCCAAGATCACTGGCTACAGCCATGAAGCGTATGCCACGGGATTGAACGCGGTTGGCCAGGACGCCGTGGTCGAGCATAATCTATTTTTAGATCTGTACCGTCAATCTGAGGTTGAGGGTCCTGGCGAGGGCGTTGGGGTAATCGTAGTATCTGGAAAAAATGTCATTATTCGGCATAACCGGTTTGAGAATACTGTCGGTCGCCCCAACACGATTGGCATATGGGCTCGTGAAGACACTGACACTCTAGTTACTGAAAATACGTTGACGAATTTTGAACGTGGGGTTGCCTCCCTTGGCAATCTCACCGTCACGAACAACCGTTTCCTTCTTCGGGAACCTCTGCCCGACAGCCTTGCCGTTGGTGCAAACGGAGGAGGAATCGCATTGCGGAACGCGGTAGATGGCTACGCAGTGGCCTTCGCTAACTGCGAGGTGCACGATAACAGCGTGCGTAGTTGACAGGCGCTAACACAAGAGGGGTTCACCCCGCCTCTGAAAATCTGACCGCAAGAACACTGCATGGCGTCCGCGCAGAAACCCTAGTCACTGGAAACGACTCCAGCAGCTTCATACATCTTCTTTACCCCTGACTGTTTACTTTCCCTCGGCATTCACTTCTGCCTTTAGCCTGCGATCGATCACGAACATTCCGAAGGGCAACAACGCGGCTACCATGATTCTGACGCTCCAGCTCATGGGGCGGCCACGACTTGTCAGTCCGCCGACGACAAGCATGCCGAGCCAAACGAAAAGCGCCCCGTGGATCGGACCCACGACGGTCACAGCAAGCGGTAGGTCACCCAGATACTTGAGCGGCATGGCGACGAAGAGTAGTAAGAGGTAGGAGAGACCCTCAAGGAATGCGACCGAACGCAAATGAGAAGCTGGCGACCCGAAATACCTCTCGGTGGTAGATGAGCGCATGGACGAACCGCATTCTAGAACAACACTGACTTGCTGCCTACTCGGCCACGTTTTGTCTGCCAGAAAGTAAACAGATTACGAACGTAAGCCAGTTACGCGCGGAGCAAGCCCTGCCAGATCCAGTTGACCGACGCGTGAGTCATGACCGACGCGAACAGGCCACCATATCGGAACGCCAGGCCATAGCCGATGCCGGCGACGCTCGCAAACACGCAGTAAACCACCTTCTCCGTGAGGTCCGGCCGATTGTTCCAGTGCATAAGTCCGAACGCGAGCGACGCGATTACAAGGCCGAGCCATCGCCGTCCGGTCCAGCGCTCACACCAGGTCTGAAAGAGACCACGAAAAAACAACTCCTCTGGGAGCGCGACGGTAAGCGCGAGTGTGCCAAACAGACTCGCACCGTGGAGCAGGGCGGGAGGAGATGGATTCCACTGCAGAAATCCTGTGATTAGTCCCGGAGGGATCAGCAACAGAGCGAGTGTCAGAACCGCGCCCAGCGAAACCACAATGTCACGAGTCCGCGGCACGCGAATCCCGAGCGTGGGCGACCGACGGCACAGTCCCCATCCCACAAGTGCAACGCCGGTAACGTACGTCGCCCAGAGCTCGTAGCCATATTGTCCGCCAGGACCTGCATAGAGCTGATTCCACCACCTTAGATCAAACGGAATCCACAACAACAGCCACGCTAGTACATCCGTGGCATTTGGATCGGCTTGTCTGACACCACGAAGCGCTGCGAGAACAGCGAGCGCCGTGCCGAGTGCTATGACTAACGCGTAGGGGTCAAAGGACGTCCAGACTATCAACGCAGTCGCCCCAAAATCTACAACCAGCCTTCCTTCTTCGATTCGT
>CAUZDY010000117.1:0-4828 GCA_963578805.1 Vicinamibacteria bacterium
CGCCGGCATCCACCTGGGCACGGCGGATGCCGGCAATAACCGTTTCGAAGTTGATTCCTCGAGTCGTATGGGCTTGAGGATCAAAGAACATTTCTACGTACACAACGTTTTGCGCCGCAACCCGTGTGAAGTAGGCCATCGTGAGGTCGTAGAAGTCTTCCTCGCCAATTAAGACACTCATCCCTTCGTAGTACTGGGCCAGGAAGGACGGCAAGTCGTCAAAGTCGTAGGAAGAACGCATCTCTTCCACACTTGCGTACGGCAGCTCGAGACAGTTCCTGTCAGCTAATGCAAATTTGAGTTCTGGCTCCAGTGTCCCTTCGAGGTGGACGTGTAGCTCAGCTTTGGGTATCCCATCGATGAATGCATGCATGCTTGCCTCCACTTCCCCTTCGTGCTCAGGCATTCGCTTCTCCTTCGTGTGATAGGGGTCGGGCGTCGCCTACCGGGAAGATTCCGGGCATAGGCACGAATCCGGGAATTCGCTTCACCCGATCAGTCCACCTCCGAAGCGCGGGGTAGTCGATACGAGCAACACCCCCTTCTTCGGAGAGGATTACATCGGGGAATATGGCGATATCAGCAATGGTGGGTTGTTCACCTGAGCAGACCCAGCCGAGATTTTCTTGTTCTCGGAACCAGAGATGCTCCTCGAGTACACGGAACAAACGGTGAGCACCAGCCCTGCAGGCTTCAATATCGAATTCGTAGCCGAGGTTCACATGCAGGCGGGCCGCAGAGGCAGTGTTGGTGGTCCCCTCGGCAAAAAGCATCCATTGGGCAGTTTCGCCGATGAGTTCCGGGTTGTTAGTCGGGTACCAAAGACCGGTGGGGTCATATTTTGAAGCGAGATAGATGAGAATTGCGTGAGCGTCCCGCAGCATGAAGCCGTCGTCGTCGATGACCGGTATGTGGCCGAGTGGGTTGATCTTCTTGAACTCCTCGCTCTTGTGTTCCCATCCGGGGTAGAAGTCGATAGGTATCGATTCGAAGGGCACGTCGAGGATGCTCATCATCAGTCTCTGCTTGTAGCAGTTCACGGAAAGGATGTAGTCGTAAATTTTGATCATCACGGCGTCCTAGATGTCTAGAACCAGACGAGGCGACTTTGCCCGTGAGACACAAGTCATGATTCTCTGGCCGGCCAGTTTTTCTGAGTCGTTCAGGTAGACGTCTTGATGTTCGGGTTCGCCTTCAATCACCGTCACTTCGCACGTACCGCATGCACCCTGTTCGCACGATGACATCAGCGCTATGCCGTTGTCACGAAGTACCTCAAGAATCGTTTTGCCGCTTGGAACCTCAAGGGTGAGAGCCGACCTGGCCAGGCTGACTTCGAACGAAGATGAACTGTCTACCTCGATGGTGTTCTTGAAGTACTCAAAGTGGATGGCTTCATCAGGCCAATCAGCCTCAGACGCAATGCGCCGGGTGGCCTCGAGCATTGGGCCGGGTCCGCACACGTAGATGTGCATCGCTGGCTGAGGCCCGGCGAGTAATGCAGTCAGCGCCTGGCTCGTCTCATCTGGCGATAGGCCAAGATGGAGGACTACTGCTTCACCGAGCTCGTGAAGTACCTCGGGGAAGGCGAGATGCCCATCGGTCTGGGCGAAGTAATGGAGCTCGTAGTCCAGCTTGTTGTTTCTCAGCGTCTGCGCCATTGATAACAGGGGCGTTACGCCAATCCCACCAGCTATCAGAATCGTCTTTACTGCGTCGCGGCGTAGTGGAAAGTTGTTACGGGGCTCGGAAATGGCCAGGACATCGCCCTCCTTGACCGTTTCGTGGAGGCAAGCAGAACCGCCACGTGAATCGGCTTCCAGTTTGACTCCGAGCCGATACAGCGATCCTTCTCCGGGTGCATTTGTCAGCGAATACTGCCTAACCAATCCGTTGGGCAGGTGCACGTCGATGTGGGCGCCCGGCTGGTGTGTTGGTAAAGGTTCGCCGATGGATTCGAGCTCCAACCCCACGACCCCCTCGGCAGTCGCCCATTTGCGAAGCACTTGCACGCGAAGTGCGGCCTTACGACCCGAGGGCGTCGTTATTTCGGGAAGGGCAATCGGAACCTGTTCGATAGTGGCGACCATCGGCTCCAGCGATGGTCCATCAAGGGCCTCCAGCTCGACTATGTCGCGCAGGCGGGACAGTTCCGCACTGTGGTGCCGCAACGTCAGGAGCCGTTCAGCACCCTCTGGGCTATTGCTGAGCACGCCTCGAATTACCGATCGGTTCGAGTCGACCGGCTGGACGAAGAAGACGACTGTCGACTTTTTGCCATCGCAAGTCGCTGTCAGCGAAAGGGAGCACCCGTCCTGATAGTCCATGGAGGTCGTGGCGAGGTTGTCGGGATCACCGGTGATGGAGAATCGGTAGTTGGCGAGGTGCCCCAGGACGAGATTGAGTGGCGCGTTGACCGCGATATTTCGCAGCAACAGCGTTTCAGCATTCTCCAAGGCCGCGATCTCAGGAGGTTCGCCTGTGGGTTCCTCGCCCGACCAGATCAGCCCATAGCGCTCAACAGACGGGAATGTTCGGTTGCAGATGGTGCGGGCCGGAGCGTCCGCTGGGTGGGCAGGAATATATGTACAGCCGGCTGACCGATTCGCGTAACGCCAGCCGTGATACTGACATCGCAGTTCGAGCCCGTCGCTCCGCCCTATCGAGAGTCGTGTACCTCGGTGCAGGCAACGGTTTTCCCAGACATTGACAAAGTCGTCATCGGCCCGCCACACGGCAAGTTCACGGCCGAGTAACTGGCCCTGGAAGATGTGGCGATATGGCAGATCCTCGGCGCTGGCGATCGGGTGCCAGAGGTTCATCAAGCTTTCAGTCATTGGATCAATCCTCCGGGATCACGCCGTAAGTGACGCCTAGGTCAGAGAGCCACCGCCGATAAGCGATTGCCGACCTGTCAGACCTGATAGGTGTCTCGGCACGAGGGTCGAGTGGCAACAGTTTCGGATTCTGGTTTTCGAGGATGGGTTTGTCCTGGGCGAAGATCGACTGTTGGAACCGACGGATAAAGGAATCAGTGTTCGAGTCGTCAATCAAACTCAGAATCATGTGTGCCTCAATACGGTCGGGACCGACCGACCGGACAAACAGTCCAATTACATCCATGCGTGATTCGTCGAGGGGCGACGTCTTATAAAGCAGCGAACAGTACGGGTGAGGAACACGGTAGGTGTACCCGACCATTTCACCAGCTGTAGAAGTAGCTGCCGCCATTGGTTGGAAAAAGAGACACTGCGTAGCCCAAAGCTCGTTGCTATCCGCATCAATTTGCACGTCGTAATCGACGACTTCGGTGTGGGGCTCGATACCAAGGACCCCGGTGTGGACATATGGGAAATGGCCCATGTCTAGAAAATTCTCTATTGCGCGAGGTGCCGAGCAGTGGACACCAATCGTCGCTGCGTGAATATTCCGTCGATCTGGTTCGTCGTATTCCGGGATGTCGAAGAGATCACCGTTCGGAACTCCGAGGCTTGTCCAGAGGTACCCGTAGCGGTCCAGAATCGGAAGTCCCTCAGTTACCGACGAGGGTTCGCTCGCTGTTCCAACTGGAGTGGCTGGATCCGTTCGCCAGGCTCGGTAGATGTCTGGCGATGTTGACAAGTAACTGACCGCTTGTCCAAGCAGGGACAGCTCGCGCACTACTCCCACTTGGATCTCACTAGTAGGAACCAGTGGATGCCAAAGATCAAGAATGGCTGCGTTCGTACAAACCTCTGGGTTAGCTAGGAGTTTCATCACGCCAAGCGCCCCAAGCTCTCGACTGTCAACCATCAGCGAGTACCTACCCACTCAGACTGACCCAACGAGGGCAGGGCCGGGATGACGCCGTAGGTGACGCCGAGCTCGCTAAGCCGCCGGCGATACGCAACGGCCAGTTTGTCCGCCCTGATCGGCGTCTCAACTCGTGGATCGAGTGGAAGGAGCTTTGGATGTTGATTTTCGACAATGGGCTTGTCTTGGCCGAAGATTTCTTGGTTGAAACGCAGGATCTCAGTGTTCGTGCTCTCGTTGTCGAGCAGGCTGTTGAATATATGCACCCGGATAAACATCTCGGTTACGGGGTGTATTAGAAGGGCAAGAATCATCTCCATCCGACTGGCCGGACCCGACGAGGTCTTGTAGAGCACGGCTGCGTAGGGATGCGGTACTCGATACCAGTACCGAGCTACTACCCCGCTAGTTGCACTAGTTGAAGCACGCGGCTGGTAGTAATCGACGTTCCGAGTCCAGATCTCCCCATCCTCAAAGGTGACGTCGTAGTCAGCTACTTCGGTGTGAGGCTCTATGCCGAGAATGCCGGGGTGCACATACGCAAAGTGGGCGACGTCCAGAAAGTTCTCTATGGCTCGCGGCGCTGAACAGGCAACTCCGACCGAGAAGCCATTCATGTTCGTCCGATCCGGTTCTTCGGCTTCGGGAATGGCGAAGATCTCTTCAGCCGGATTGCCAAGGCTCGTCCAGATGTAACCAAGGTGCTCCTTAACAGGGAGGGATTCCTGTTTCGCCCCTGGCACGTCGTGGCTTAGACCGTCAGTCAGTCGGAATGCGGCTAGGTGGCCGCGATCGTCAAGCCCACAGGCAATTGGTTCGCCCAATAGACGCGTTTGTTTCATCTCGGCCCCGGTGAGCTCTGACAGATTGAATATCGGATGCCACAGATCTCGGATAACTGGGTCCGAACACTCTGACTTGAGTGGAACTCCCATTAGTCAAACCGCCGTTCGGTCGTAATGGTTCTCCAGCAACACGTCGCTACAGGCCCGCAGAAGGGCGCCGATCTCGCTTCTCCGATTCGGAGTGAAGCAAC
>CAUZDY010000118.1:0-4749 GCA_963578805.1 Vicinamibacteria bacterium
AGCCAGGGATGCCCGCAGTGAGCAAGCTGCGGGCATTTCTCTTGAAGGCGCAATAAACACAAGAACGTAAAGGTACTGTCGCGACAGCCAATACTCCCGAGCAGATCGCCGCCGCCCAACGCCTCGCCCGCGAGCGGGACGCCGCGCACCCGCGGGACCCGTAAGCTCTCACATTGCACCCCCTGCCAGCCAGCGGTAGGATGGGGTCCGGTATCACATCGTCTTGAGCCGAGAGACCCGCATGACGCACGCCACCCGGTTCGTTGCCGTCGTCGCTGTGCTGGCCGCGCTCGCCGTCGGTGCGCCGGTGCAGGCGCAGACGCCGGAGATCGATGCGCTGCGGGTGCGTGCGGAGGCAGGGGACGCTGAGGCACAGAACAACCTCGCGCTCAGGTACGACTTCGGTCAAGGCGTGCCGGAGGACGACGCCGAGGCAGTGTGGTGGTATCGGCTCGCAGCCGACCAGGGACACGCCGAGGAATACATCAGCCGCGCCGGAACCGATCACGGTCGGGAAGAGAAGTCGTTCGAGTCCAAACTCAACGATGTACTACGCCAAATTGAAAGCGGCGACGTGCGTATCGTCTACGACCCCCGCACCGAATCCGCGAATTTGATCGCCGAACGCGAGCTAGCCAAGTATCGCCGGACATAGCGGCGTTCCCATCTAGCTGTGGATGGTAGCTCTCTTCGCGTGGTCGGCCAGAGGGTAGCCCTTGCCTCCTTGCTTGCTTGATTCACGAGCGGGCCTTCGCTCATTCGACGTGCGCCGTGTCCGGACTGTCGAGCCGAACAAGAAAGGAAACCGCGTCCACCAGATCTCAGCACTCACTGAACGCATCAGACACCAGTATTCCATGCTATTGTCACTGACACTCATTGACTGTTTACGGAGGTCCATTCCAGGCGGCGAACGGCGAGTTGCATGGCCCTGCACGCGTTGAGTTCACCCGGCAATAGGTCTATCCGAAGAACGCGTCGCGTCGGACGACAACTAAAGAGATTGGGGCGGTATTGCCACCTCATGAGGGTGAAACACAATCCGGACGCGTTGTGCTGATGTCTCTCTCTGAAACGGACGCCGCAAGCAAGGGACGAATGGGAATATGACGGATACAAAGAAGGAGAAAGCTGGGCGCCGAGAATTCATCCAAAACGCGACGCTCGGTGCCGTGGCCATCGTTGGCGGAAGTCAGGCTGTCAACGAAGCAACCGTTCATGCCCACCCGCACGACCATCAAGTCGTTCCAGACGATATCGCACTGCGAGTCCGGGCGCTTGAGTCGGTACTCGTCGACAAGCAGATGCTTGACCCGGCCGAACTCGACGACGTCGTCGACGCCTACGAGAACCGTATCGGCCCGCGGAATGGAGCTCAGGTCGTCGCACGCGCCTGGACAGATCCTGAATACAAATCACGTTTACTGGACGACGGTACGGCCGCCATCGCGGAACTTGGTTTCGGTGGTGCCCAAGGGGAGCACATGGTCGTGATCGAGAACACACCGGACGTACACAATTTCGTTGTGTGCACGCTCTGCTCCTGCTACCCGTGGCCCACGCTGGGCTTGCCACCGATCTGGTACAAATCATCAGCCTATCGTTCCCGGGCGGTGATCGAGCCTCGCGCGGTGCTCTCGGAGTTCGGTACGGAGCTTGAGGGTGATGTAGAAGTGCGCGTTTGGGACAGCACCGCCGAAACCCGTTACCTCATATTGCCAGAGCGGCCGACCGGGACCGAGAACATGACGGAGGAGGAACTCACAGAGATCGTGACCAGGGACTCAATGATCGGAGTCACGAAAATCGCGACGCCACAGGGCTAAGAGCCATGAATAGCGTGCACGATATGGGCGGCATGGATGGTTTTGGTTCTGTCGAGAGAGAAGAAAACGAGCCCGTCTTCCATGATGTGTGGGAAGGACGGATGTTTGGATTATTTTCGGTGAGTGCAGGGGTCCTGGGCCCCTGGCATCGAGGCCGGAACTTCCCGTGGTTCCGATTCGCGTTCGAGAGCATCCCGCCCGAGGCGTATCTGCGGATGTCCTATTACGAACGCTGGTTCGAGGTGCTCTCGGCGAACTTGCTCCGGGCCGGTCTCGTCTCGGAGCGCGAGTTGGAAACCGGATACCGCGATCCCGATCAGCCACTGCCCACCCTACTGCCTGACCCGACCGAAACCGCACCGTCCGGAACAAGCGAAGCGCCGACCTTCGGCATCAACGACACCGTGCTCGTCCGCAATCTGCACCCGCGGGGACATACACGCGTGCCCCGCTATGTTCGCGGCAAACGCGGCGTCGTCGTCACAGACAACGGAGTCTGGACGCTCCAGGATACCGACGAGCGTGGCCAGCGCCTCGGGAACTTCCCACAGCACGTGTATACGGTACGCTTCGAATCTCAGGAACTCTGGGGAAATCGTGGCGCGGTAAACGACGCGATCTATGTTGATCTGTGGGAGGAATATCTTGAACCCGTCTGACGCCAAACTCGATACCGATCGTCTCAGCGCCCTCCCACCTCTCCCACAGGATGAGGACGGCCCGGTATTCGCTGCGCCGTGGCAAGCCCAGGCCTTTGCCCTGGCTGTCAAATTGTCCGAGCAGGGTTATTTCACGTGGAAGGAATGGGCTGCGGCGCTCGCCGATGAACTGAGGGCTGCAGAGAGGCGGGGTGAGCCAGACGACGGCAGCCGCTACTATGATCATTGGGTTGCCGCACTCGAGCGACTCGTCACGGAGAAGAAACTCACCGAATCAACAGCGCTCGAAGAACGGAAACATGCCTGGGCTGACGCATACCGGCACACCCCCCATGGGCAACCAGTGGTGTTGAAGAATCAGGACTGATCGTTCGCCGTGGGTTGAACGGTCATCGCTCACGCGGGTACGCTTCGACGGGACGCCACCCGCGAGTCCCTTCGCATTTTGATTCAGCGTCCGAGGTCTACGAGCCATGAATAGCGTGCACGACATGGGTGGCATGGACGGTTTTGGCCCTGTCGAGAGAGAAGAAAACGAGCCGGTCTTTCACGATGCGTGGGAAGGACGGATCTTTGGACTGTTCACAGAGGCCCTCCGGTCTTGGAATCGGGGCCGGGACTTCCCGTGGTTCCGATTCGCGTTGGAGAGTATCCCGCCCGAGGCGTATCTGCGGATGTCCTATTACGAACGCTGGTTCGAGGTAATCTCGGCAAACTTGCTCCGGGCCGGCCTCGTCTCGGAGCGCGAGCTGGAGACTGGATACCGCGATCCTGATCAGCCACTACCCACCCAGTTGCCTGGTTCGACCGGAACCGCGTCGCCCGGAACAAGCGAAGCGCCGACCTTCGGCATCAACGGCACCGTGCTCGTCCGCAATCTGCACCCGCGGGGACATACACGCGTGCCCCGCTATGTTCGCGGCAAACACGGCGTCGTCATCGCAGACAACGGCGTCTGGGCGCTCCAGGATACCGATGAGCGTGGCCAACGCCTCGGGAACTTCCCACAGCACGTGTACACGGTGCGCTTCGAATCTCGGGAACTCTGGGGAGATCGTGGCGCGGTGAACGACGCGATCTATGTTGACCTGTGGGAGCAATACATCGAGCCCGCCTGAAGCCTGCGTTGAGGCATTCGAACCGCCAGTGGTGTCACGGCTAACCACGAGGAGCAACGGTGAGCGGTAACGGCTATCCAGCATGGTTGGCCAAAGCCCCAATTCATCAAATCGCCAAGGGCAACGGCGACATGGGCGAGTTTCGCGTCCAAGACGGCCAGTTGTTCGTGTGCCAGGGGTGTTGTTGTGGGAACGCTGACCGAGGGTTTGCGCCCGTCCCGATTGGTGAATTCAAGGAACAATGGAGGCAGAGGAAACTCCGCAGACGGTTTCATCTGACCATCTCTGGCTGTCTGGGACCGTGCACAATGGCGAATGTCGTCTTGCTGAACTTTGGCGGTCGGTCGACCTGGTTGCACTCGATCGACTCTGCCTCAGACGTGACCCTGATCTATGACTACGCCGAAGCCATGCTTCACGCACAATGCTGGCTCGTTCCACCACCGGGATTGCAGGAAAGACATTTCCAGCGATATCTCGTCGACAGCATAGAGCAGCCATGCCACGAGGTCGACGCGCTGTTGAGCACGTAGGTACATGCGTTCAGGGCCTCGGGGAGATCGGCCTGCTCGTGGGGGGACCGCCGTGTGGCCATTTGTGGCCATTCTTCCGTCACGGGCGCTCATCGGTGCCCACTCAGGAAACTTTCGGTCAATAAAGACAGGCTGTGACCACGTGTGACTCGCGTTTGCACAGGACTTAAAATCCTGTGGAGCTTAGCTCCGTGCGGGTTCGATTCCCGCCCTCGGCACCACTTTTCCTCAGTAAAACCGGCAATATGTGAGCGGGACTCACCGCTCACCCTTTTTCTTGTTTGGCCGGTTTGTGCTAACGATGTGCCAATTTGTTGAAACGCCAGCGCCTCGGCGACGACGGCATCGGCTCCGCGCACGCGCTCAAGGTCGAGGCGCTTGCCGGACCCGGTGAATTGCTCAAACAGACAGCGAAGATTGAACCTCCTACCTGCCAGCAGTAGGATGGGCCCGACATCACATCGTCTTGAGCTAAGAGACCCGCATGACGCACGCCACCCGGTTCGCCTGTACGTCGTCAAATCAATCCGGACCAATGCGCCTGTTTCGTAAGAGAGACTTCCTGCCGGTTCACCGCCCTGCGCGGTGTGCGTAGATTCTCACGTTTGCGTTG
>CAUZDY010000119.1:0-4677 GCA_963578805.1 Vicinamibacteria bacterium
AGCGGCTCACGTTTTTTTTGGCGTGTGTGCGACGTGCCAGGAACGCAATCCCAACGGCTGGATGCACGACGCTACAGTGTGCCAAAGCTGCTCTGGAGCCGTTTACTGATACGTGGACATTACGCGGCAAGCCGTGTCCCTACTGTAAGGAAGGGGTGTTCCGTCGTGGGTTAGGCGCTATATCGTGAATGCGGCCGCTCGAAACTGGCCCACCACGCACCCGCGCTAACCCCGTCCCCGTTGAATCTCATTCTGTTTACTCGCCTCCGCTGACCGTTTCCCTTCCCTGATCGTTCACTTCTGCCCTTAGCCCGCGGTCGATGACGAAGATTCCGAAGGGCAACACCGCGGCCGCCATGATTTTGATGCCCCAACCCATGGACCGGTCACGACTTGTCAGCCCACCGACTACGAGCAGGCCGAGCCAGGCGAAAAGCGTCCCGTGGACCGGTCCCACGACGCTCACGGCGATCGGTAGGTCGCCCAGATACTTGAGTGGCACGGCGACGAAGAGCAGCACGACGTAGGATAGGCCCTCAAGGAAGGCGACCGACCGCAGATGGGACGCGGGGGACCCAAAGTGTCTCTGGGTGATAGAAGAGTGCATGAGCGAACCCGTGACAGGTGCTTTCATCCCGACACCACCATTAAGAAAGGTTCGTAGCAACCGGGCATAGAACCCCTCCGATGTGAAGTTGCGGCTGGGACAACGTCTTCAACGTGAGCGACACGACTGTCGTCATCAGACCATTAAATGGTTACATCAGCTAGGTGTAAGGCGCCAGCATCATTAGAGCACTTCTGGCTCAGTTTCCCAGTTGAGATAAATCTCCTCTGGAAGGAAGTACATATGCACCGTGTACCGACCATCCGTCGAACCTGGTTCTCCAAAATGCAGAACGTGAATGTTATCAATCGGTGGAATTGGCAAATCATTCAGAGGCATCGCCGGCCACGAGATGCCCGCCTTCAGATCTTCCTGGGTGAAGACATATTCGATGAAGATAAGCTTGCCCGACGCCTCTCCGTAAATCACCCCTTCATTGCCGGACGCGTCTGGAAGACGACTCACTGACGTCGGTTCCGTGTAATGACGTCCCATCCCAGGACAGAAACGCGTCTCTGGATAATGGTCACATGCGAATACCACGAACTCGTCTGACAGACTCGTGACCGACGGCAATTGACCAATCGGCAACATCGGCTGCACCTCACCCTCCGGCGCTCGGAAGTGCAAGAGCAGCAGATAATAACTAAATTCCTCGGCTTCTCCTTTGACCAGATCAACGGTCAAGGAGTGAGCGACAGGAAAATCCACCTCCCGCATCGTCAACCCGTGAAAACTCTTGCCAGCAACAAGATCGCTTTGGCGAATCAGATATCCGGCTGAAACGATGGCGTCGTCCTCCACGCCATAAAGCACACCCTGCGTTCGTGTTCCCTTCGGATTGTTGGCCCATACGCCAGGGCCATCATAGCCGTGGTAGTGGTCTCCGTCGTCGATACGAAAAGCGGGTTGGTCGCCAGCAGCATAGAACATGCCTCGGCCTGCCAACTCACCAACCGGACGATATTCCGGTGGAAGCGCCGTTACTTGAGGCAGTGACTGTAGCGCGGCTACATGCTCCCCAACAGGTTCTTGGACTACAGCAACAGGGTCACTCAAGTCGTCTGACGCCATACACCCGACGAAAGCAACGGCGACCACGAAGTGCCATAAAAACATTTGCAGTTGATTTGTCTGAGGCGCGCTCAAAACACACCTCCTTCATTCGAACCAGGACGCCACAGTGGCGGTTGCTTAAGCGTGACGCGTTCTACGTGGACCCCTGGCGCTCTGGGCTTGATGTCGTGGATGCCCAGCCCCAGTGAACGTTGCTGTACGCATTAGCGGCTGTCGTGTAATGGTATCTTGCGTACGCCCAGGGCTTGGCCTCACCGTTTTCAAGGAATAACCAATGCACCTGACGACGGACGTCAGCGATGATCTCTACGTTGTGTGTTGTCGAGTCGTCAATCAGAAATTCGAGATTGATTACGCCATCTCTGGGTGCTGAAACACGTGCAACGATTGGAAATGGAGGTTTATCTGTGTCGAACGATCCGTAGCTGAGTGCCATGTGTTCGTCATCTGGGGAAACCGCCCCTTCGACAATTGTGAGAGAAGGATGCACCGTCCTAGGCTACGATGACACGCAAGCGTGAAGCAATCCTCTAGTACCCCCCTCCCCGTTGACCCGCTAGTTTTGCGTCACGATGCAAAAGTAGGTAGCCATCCTCCGCATTGCATCCTCCGTCTGCTAGCGAACGAGAAGCCAATGTGTTGGTAAAAAAACGGCTCTACGTGGACATGGACGGCGTTCTCGTTAACTTTGTCTCAGCCCTTCCGTGTCTGTCACCAGAGGTCCAACAGGAATTCGACGGGCGATTGGACGAAGTCCCCGGCATCTTTGGGTTGATGGAACCCATGCCCGGGGCCATCGAGGCGTATCACGTACTGGCGGATCTCTTCGACACCTACATTTTATCGACGGCCCCGTGGGAGAATCCCTCCGCGTGGTCGGACAAAGCGGTGTGGGTCAGACGGCATCTTGGCACCGTGGCCAACAAGCGGCTCATCCTGACGCATCACAAGCACCTGAATCACGGCGATTTCCTCATTGATGATCGCACCGCGAACGGCGCGGATCGCTTTGGCGGGGAGCATCTACTGTTCGGATCGGTTCAGTGTCCGGATTGGGACAGCGTCGTGGCCTACCTGCGATTGAAAGCTCTCTGAGCGCGTGACTCACCCCCGTCCCCGTTGAACCGCCCGCTGTATCTCGTCCAACACCTGGACGGGGTAGCCCCGTTTCTCCCACCGCCTAGCCTGGGCAGGGTGAGCCGTGTAGAGGTACGCGATCTGGTCCTCTTCATCCCAGCGGATGATGGTTTCCTGCTCGGCCTTGGTCATGCCGTGTGCCGTCGAGGGAAGGACGGCGCAGGGTCAATCTCGACGGGAATGCAAGCCTAGCCAGGGGACCCTCCGCAAACCAAGAGTAGCCCCACACTAACCACTGCGCGTACCCTCTACCTGAGGAGTCACACATGACACCGGTTGACGATAAGCGCGGGAGAATCTACCTGTTCGCCTGGAACCCAAAGAATTTCGGCTGGGACAGCCTGAACGAGCAGATCCAGAAAGTTGCCAACACCGGCGCGGCGGAAGATAGCTGGAGCTGTGGTTCCGTTAGGAACTTGCCGAGTGGTAGCCGCTTCTTTCTAATTCGTCTCGCAGCCGAACCGAAAGGGATCGTAGGCGCGGGCATCACAACAAGCGATGTGTCTGAGCGCACACACTGGGATGACGAACGAGCCGCCAAAGGGGATACAGCGAACTTTGTAGACCTAAGGTTCGACGCGCTGTTCAGAGTTCCCCCTATCCGCCGTTTCGAGTTGGATGAGACTCCGTTCGATACCTTTAGATGGGACACGCAGATGTCTGGGATTCTGATTCCAGTCGAGATTGAGTCCGCGCTTGAAGACAAGTGGAAGAGCCGCCTCGAGGATCGTTCTCACGGGGAGTCACCGGCGGTGCTACCGACCGACATCACCCAGCGATGGCAGACCTACTGGAGCGAGGCACGTGCGGACTCGTCGTTGATAGAAAGAAACCGCCTTCTTTATACGACACGCACCGACATACTTCCTGAGATTCAACACCTGATCGGGAGTTTCGTGGATGGCGACACACCTCTCAGCGAATTCCGAAAAACCTTTGACGGCAAGACTCGCAAGGAGTGGGATGTGTTCGGGTTAAAGGGAATGTCAGGCGCCATGTTCCTGAACAAGTTGGCGAAGCACCTTCCTGATCAGGAACAACTGTCATCCAGACTCCAGCAGACCCTCAGCGTGCCAGAGACAGTCGAGGAAGCGAGACGGAAGATTGACGATTTCCTCGAGTTCCTGGACGGTCGTATTGAGGAGGGCGAGGCCAGTAAGCTCGAGCTGCAACCGAACCGTACTCCCTTCTTCGTGAGTGCGTGTTGGCACGCCCAGCAAGCCGCCAAGTGGCCGATTATCTATCAATCCGCAAGAAAGGCATTCCGGTCTGACGGGCTGCTCGGCCGAAAGACAAATGGAGCCGACGACTACCTGGCCTTCACACAGCTGTTCAGGGAACTGTCACAGCAGCTCGGAATCTCTTTTTGGGAACTGGAGCAACTATGCGTCAAGCTCGGCGTCTCGGAGCCATCGAACACAGAAGAGCCTGATCCAGAGGAAGCTGCTGACGAGATTTCGCAACGAGAACGAGTATGGCTCGTTTCTCCGGGCCAGCGAGCAAAGAAGTTTGATGAGTTCCGCGACGAAGGAATCTTCGCGATTGGGTGGGACTATTTGGGCGATCTTTCCAAGTATTCATCCCTGGATGCGATACGTGAGGCGATCAAAAAGCACCGTGGTGGTGCGGCTAACCCGATGATGGTTGGGTTGGCCTGCTATCAGTTTGCGAACGAGATGCAGGTCGGCGACCTGATTTTCGCTAAACGTGGACGCCAGGAGATTGTTGGATACGGCGTCGTTACTTCTTCCTACCGCCACGAGCCGCATCGGAAGGAGTTTAGTCAGGTTCGCTCAGTTGATTGGAAAAAGAGTGGTACATGGACCCGGGAGCGGCCCCTTGTCACCAAGACCCTG
>CAUZDY010000120.1:0-4659 GCA_963578805.1 Vicinamibacteria bacterium
CCGCCTGGTCCACCATTAGGCATGGATCGGGCGGCGCGCGGTTCTTTCTAAGATCTCCCGCTGGAGGCGCAGCTGCTTGTTCTCGCGCCTCAGCTGCTTCGGCTCCTCTTGCTCCTGGCTCGTCAGCAGCATGGCTCTGAGCGAGGAGACCACGGGGAGATCGCTTTCCGTCGGTTCATCGCACCGCATGCGGGGGCACAGATAAGGGCAGCACCTCGTAAATGTGCGGCGAGCAGGACGGCGCCAGCAGATGGGGGGGCTGGAGTAGAGGGAAACGTGCGGGGCCCCCACCGGAGCGTTGGTTGGTGCGTCGTCGACGAGTGTGGCGTGGCGCTCGCGGTTCGCGAAGCGGTGCGGACCGTCGCTGTCTCCCCGGCTCGTGGCGAAAACGGAAAAGGTGGCTGAAGGGGTGTTCTACTCGACCGAGGGCCCCTATCATACGAGGCCGTCGAGTTCGACGATCGTTGGAAATCCCGACAGACCCTCGCTTTATCTGGAGAGGACAGAACGATGGCGAAGATGACTGCAGCGGCGGCGGCCGTGAAGGTTCTGGAGAGCGAAGGCGTCGGGGTTGCCTTCGGTGTGCCCGGGGCGGCGATCCTGCCCGTTTACCAAGCGCTCAAGGACAGCTCCATCAAGCATGTGCTCGTGCGCCACGAAGAGGGTGGGACCCACGCCGCTGAGGGCTACACCCGTGCGACCGACGATCGAATCGGCGTCTGTATCGGCACCTCGGGTCCGGCAGGCACCAACATGGTCACCGGTCTCTATTCTGCCATTGCCGACAGCATTCCGATTCTGTGCATCACCGGGCAAGCACCGCGTGCCAAGCTGCACAAGGAAGACTTCCAGGCGATCGACGTACCAGCGATCGTCAGGCCGGTGACAAAATGGGCCACGACGGTGATGGAGCCAGCGCAGGTTCCCTATGCGTTTCGGCACGCGTTCCACCTCATGCGCTCCGGTCGGCCAGGCCCCGTGCTCCTTGATTTACCGCTGGATGTCCAGAAGGAGATCATCGAGTACGACCCGGACACGGACGTTCCGCTCGAAGTGTTCAAGCCGCGCGCCCACCGCCGCCAGATTGAAAAGGCGGTTGATATGCTGGCCGAGGCCAGGCGTCCGATCGTCATTTCGGGCGGCGGCGTCATAAACGCCAACGCTTCCGACCTGCTGACCGAGCTCGCCGAAATCACACAAACTCCGGTCGTGCCGACCCTCATGGGATGGGGCAGCATTCCCGACGACCATCCGCTGAACGCGGGCATGGTCGGGTTGCAGACCCAGCACCGTTACGGGAATGCCAGTTTCCTGCGCAGCGATTTTGTTCTCGGTATCGGCAACCG
This sequence comes from Vicinamibacteria bacterium, assembly GCA_963578805.1. Classification (GTDB taxonomy): domain Bacteria; phylum Acidobacteriota; class Vicinamibacteria; order Vicinamibacterales; family UBA8438; genus CAUZIB01. The sequence continues at coordinate 1,347 of CAUZDY010000120.1, forward strand.
CTGGGCGAACCGCATGACCGGTACCGTCGAGGTGTTCAGGAAAGACCGCAAGTTCGTACACGTGGACGTGGAGCCGATGCAGATCGGGCGCGTGTTCGGTCCGGACCTCGGCATCGTATCCGATGCGGCCTATGCGCTCGAGCTCTTCGTCGAGGTCGCGCGGGAGCGCAGAGCCAAGAAGAGGCTGCCAAATCGCAGCGCTTGGGTGGCGGAAGTTCAAGAGCGCAAGGTAACGATGCATCGGCGAACCGACTTCGACAACATCCCGATCAAGCCGCAGCGCGTGTTCCAGGAGATCAACGCGGCGTTCGACGACGACACCCAGTTCGTCACTGCGATCGGCCTCTACCAGATCGCGTCAGGGCAGTTCCAACAGATCAATAAGCCCCGGAACTACATCATCTGCGGCCAGGCTGGCCCACTCGGCTGGGAGGTCCCGGCCTGTATCGGTGCCAAGCTCGCGAACCCGGACAAGGAAGTCGTGGGCGTAGTTGGCGACTACTCGTTCCAGTTTCTGATCGAGGAGCTCGCTGTCGCCGCCCAGTACCGGGTTCCGTTCGTCATGGTGTTGTTAAACAACGCGTACCTCGGCCTCATCCGGCAGGGGGAGAAGGGCTACAACATGGATTACGAGGTACAACTGAGCTTCAACAACATCAATTGTCCGGAGATCGGCGACTACGGTGTAGACCACGTGAAGGCGGCTGAAGCCCTAGGCTGTCTCGCCGTGCGCGTGTTCGATCCGAAGGTGCTCGGCGATGTCCTGGCGCAAGCGCGGCGCACGGCGAAGGAAAAGCGGGTACCGGTGATCGTGGAAGTGATCACCGAGCGCGTGACCGACATCGCCATGGGGCCTGAGATCGATAAGATCACCGAGTTCGAGGAGATCGTCGACCTCATGCCTGAGCCGGTCCGCCTCCAGGCCTGATCGGTTCCCCGGTTTTCATGCAGCTGGGGTCCGGGCCGCGGTGATTCACCGTTACCATGCGTTGTAAGGCCAGTCACCCCGACGCTAGGAGAAGGATGTCGTGCCGAAATTCGCCGCCAACCTGACGATCATGTTCAACGAGGTGGACTTTCTCGACCGGTTTGCGGAAGCTGCCGCAGCGGGGTTTCGCGCCGTCGAGTATCTGTTCCCGTACTCCTACGACACAAATGAGCTCGTCAAGCGGCTCCAGCAGCATGACTTGACACAGGTGCTGCATAATCTACCCGCTGGGGACTGGGCCAAGGGTGATCGCGGTATCGGCTGCCTGCCCGATCGGGTCGGCGAATTCCAGGACGGCGTGGGCTCAGCCATCAACTATGCCACGGCGCTCGGTTGTAAGCAGGTCAACTGCCTCGTGGGCGTCGCACCGGCCGGCATTCCGGACGAAAAGCTGCACGCGACCTTGGTCAACAATCTGCGTTTTGCGGCCGATGCTCTTAGCAAGGCCGACATCAAGCTGCTGATCGAACCCATCAACACTCGCGACATTCCCAGCTTCTATCTACGCCACACCCAACAGGCACTCGACATCATCGAAGAAGTGGGGTCCGACAACTTGTACTTGCAGTACGACATCTATCACATGCAGGTGATGGAGGGCGACCTGGCGACGACCATGGAGAAGAACCTCCCGCAGATCGCCCACATACAGCTCGCCGACAATCCCGGGCGCCACGAGCCCGGCACCGGTGAGATTGATTATGACTTCCTGTTCGCCTTTCTCGATCGTATCGGCTATAGCGGGTGGATTGGTTGCGAGTACAAGCCGGCGACCACCACGGACGCCGGCTTGTCGTGGTACGCGCCGTATCGGGATGCGGACCGGATCTAAGCGTCCCCGGTCTCAGCCAGGGACTGAGCGAGAGCCTCAAATAGAGGGAAGGAGATGACGATGAGCAACGTAGGATTTGTCGGCTTGGGCATCATGGGCCGGCCGATGGCACTCAATCTCATAAAGGGCGGCCACAAGTTGTATCTGTACACGTTGGAAGGCGTACATGCGGAGCTGACCAAGGCCGGCGGTGTCGCGTGTTCGTCGGCGAAGGAAGTCGCACAGAAGGGTGACATCACCATCACCATGGTGCCGGATACACCGGACGTGGAGGGAGCGCTGTTTGACGACAACGGCGTCGCGGAAGGGTTGAGCCCGGGTAAGACCGTCATCGACATGAGTTCGATCTCGCCGATCGCGACCAAGGAGTTCGCCAAGCGGATCAACGATCTCGAGTGCGACTATCTCGATGCGCCGGTCTCTGGCGGCGAGGTAGGAGCCAAGAACGGTGCTCTGACCATCATGGTGGGCGGCTCGGAGCCGGTGTTCAACAAGGTCAAGCCGTTGTTCGAGCTGATGGGGAAGAACATTACGCTGGTCGGCAAAAATGGCGATGGCCAAACCTGCAAGGTTGCCAATCAGATCATCGTTGCGCTCACGATCGAGGCCGTGGGCGAAGCACTCCTGTTCGCATCCAGGGCAGGCGCCGATCCGGCCAGGGTGCGCGAAGCCCTCATGGGCGGCTTCGCCTCCTCGCGCATCCTAGAGGTTCACGGCGAGCGCATGATCAAGCGCACATTCGATCCTGGATTTCGCATTCAGCTGCACCAGAAGGACCTCAATCTCGCGTTGTCGGGTGCGCGTGCGCTCGGTCTGAGCTTGCCGAACACCGCCACCTGCCAGGAGCTCTTCAACGCTTGCGTCGCCCATGGGGGGGCCGCATGGGATCACTCGGCGATGCTCCGCGCGCTCGAGATGATGGCGAATTTCGAAGTGAGCGCACCGGCGGCAGCGACAGTGTAATTTGGCGGCCTGGGGCCGAGGTCAACCGGCCCCGTGACCCCTCGGGACAGGGCGACCGCGGGCAGGGGAATGCAAGTAGTCCTGGCCGCGTCTGATCTGAATCAAGCGCGACACCTCCTCCAGGTCGTGACGGCACACGCCCGCTCGGTCGACCAGCTTGACCTCGCACACGTTGCACCGGACGCACTCCTTGAAGTCGATCTCCTCGCGCAGGATCGCACCGGTCGGGCAGCTGTGCTCGCACACCGTACAGAGAGTACAGTGCTGAACGCGTTTGATGCGAAACGGAGAGAGCAGGGACGCAAGCGCAAGGAACGCACCCAGCGGGCAGAGGTAGCGGCAGTAGAAGCGTGGGATGATAGCTGATGCGACCAGGATCGAACCCGCGATCGTCCACAGGAGCACGGACGGGCTCAGGAAAAACACGGTGCCGAAGGGTTCGAAGTACTGAAAGATACTAATGTCGCTCCCGGCGATCGCCGGAGCGAGCACGATACCCAACGCGCCGTATTTCACCCACAAGCCGCTCT
>CAUZDY010000121.1:0-4658 GCA_963578805.1 Vicinamibacteria bacterium
GAAGCGCTTTCCCAGCCCAGGCACACGGTCCGCCGGTCGCTCCAGCCTCGGCGAGTGGTTGCGTGATTATTAGGGTGCCAAAGACCGCACCAAAACCAGTCGCTGTGCCTTCAAAGTCCGAGGTTTGCTGAAGCTGGCTGTCCGCGGTTATGTTAAAACTCGCGCCTGTATTCTTTAAGTTGAATTCTCCAACTGGATCTGCCATTACGTCTCTCCTCTAGTGAACAGGAACGCGCTGATCGCATTCCTTAAACCAACTCTTGCGCCACATTGAGTCGTGTCCCTGGCCTGATAGACCTCGCCCGTCCCGCCTTCGCCGATCTTGGCGGTACCTCGTAGACGCCGACCCGGGTGTCGGGAGGCAGGGACATGGCGCGTTGACCATCCTACCGGTGGCGGGCAGGGAGTGCAATGCGGGCACTTACGGCTCACGCGGGTGCGCGGCGTCCCACTCGCGGGAGAGGCGTTGGGCGTCGCGGAGATCTTCGGTTGCCTCCGGAATGTTGGAACATCGCCTCAAGCGCGCGTTCGTTGCCGGCTAATTACTGGATTGGAGGTTCTCCACGATATCGCTCGGCTCCAAGCGGGTTGTGTAATTGGCGTCAACATACGCCAGAGTGATCTGGCCATCCGGGTCGATCACATACGTCCCCGGAATCGGTAGTTCCCAGGCATCGTCGCCATTGAACTCGGGTAGTTTGATCCCCATCGCAGACATGGTCGCTTGCAATTCATCGACCAGGCAGAAGGCCAAGCCGAACTTGCGACCGACTACATTCCCGACATCGCTCAGCACCTCGAACTTGAGGTCATTCTTCTCTGCGATCGTCAGCGAGTTGTCGGGGGTCTGGGGCGAGATGGCGATGAGCGTTGCACCGTGGGCCTGCATCTCTTCGAGATGCCGCTGGTAAGCCTGCAACTGCAGGTTACAGTACGGTCACCATGAGCCTCGATAAAAGGCAACCACCGCTGGCCCCTTGGCCAAAGCGTCGGACAGTGAAATGGACTCCCCGTTCACATTGGGCAGTCTAAAATCGGGCGCCGTATCACCAACCTTGAGGGCTTTCTCAGTCACACCTGATTTTACTTGGTCTTCCGTCGTGCGCAGTAGTACGTCCAAGACCCCCTTGGGAATTTTTGGCAGCATTTCTTGCTGGAACGCTGCGATAGCTTCCTTGAGTTCGGTATTCAGTCCACTCATTGTGCGACCTCTTTCTGCGGGCTAGGGCTGTCGTTCGAGATACCGCTCATTGTGCGTGAAATGTTTCTGGCCGTGAAGCTAGACTCCTATATTATCAAAGTGGCTGGCAGGGGGGCTAGTTCTTCCTGTCGGCGACGACAGCAGTGGAAGAGGAGGAGAGGGTAAAGGGACTGAATCTCTCCGTAGGCGATCCCACCCACAAAACTGAAGCTGATGAGCTAACCCGGTGACTCACTGCGGGTGCGCAGCATCCCACTCGCGGGCGAGACGGTAACCCCGTCGATTCCGATGCGGGTGCCGGTCGCGGTCTTCTTCAGCGTCTTCCCAAGACAGCAGCAATGACCCCGCCGCCGATGGCGAAGTGGACACTTGCAAGCAGCGAGTCGACGCAGATCGCCGTGAGATCGAAGATCGTCGTATTCGCATAGAAAGCAAGATCCACGCTCGACCAAACCAAGAAGCCTACAATTGCGCCGATCTTGACGCCCCCTCCAATCGTTGATGAACCACCCCTTTCAATAGCGAGCGTGATGAGGGCAGCAGCCGGAACATGCGACAACGCATTCACCCAAAGCAGTTGGGCTTCACGAGCTACCCCCGCCGCATCAAACGCGCCGTTCCAATAATCAAGCAAGATGTTCCAGATCAGGTAGCCAACCACAAACATGGCGATGCTGCCGACGACCGTGCCGATTGCGAGGCGCTTCACGTCCATTGTGTCTCTTCCTGTTCGGTGTCTCAAGTTCCTCTCACGACCACGACGATGCGCGTGTAGACGCCCATTCTACCGCTCGTGGGCCGGGGGGGGGGGGCAATACGGCTCACGCGCGTGCGCGGCGTCCCACTCGCGGGCGCGGCGCTGGGCGTCGGCGACTTGGTCGGGGGTCATGCGGGTGGCGCGGGCGTTGCGAACCCGGCCCGTCCTCTCACGCCCAGAACTTGGACAACGAACTGTGGTGTCTCCGTCGTCACGACAACGCGCTCCTAACACCGACCAAGAACAGCACTACCGCCATCCCAAGCAGAAAGATGCGAACGAAGAGAACCACTCTCTCGAAGTGCTCTTCGTGCACGCGGACCGCCCAGGCCCAGTGAATCCACCTGAAGAATCTGATTCTGAGGCGCACCAGCTTCGGCGCGACTGGAATAAGGATCAGGGTCAGAATTGCGAGCGCGAACAGCAGCACGGTAAGCATCTCGAAGGCGTCTAGCGCTGCGGGTGCGCGGCGTCCCACAGATCAACGGTTTGTAGTGAACTACAGCTTCCACACCAACCTAGTCGTGCTCTGACAAGACGAACCCCTCGTAAACAGCCCGCAGCCCCCTGCTGACTGTCGCCGGAATCACAGACATGTGGGTTTCATCACTAAAATACGCAGTTGCCACTCGGAGTTCACGATAGCTGCGGGTCGCTAGTTTCGTGACGAATTTTTCCACCTCTGCGACACTTTCCCCCCATTCCTCGGAATCCTCCAGGGACCCAGACGAAAGGAATAGGCGGGCGGAGAGAAAGTCATGCCTTTCAGCGTAGACGGCCTCCTGTCGGAATATCACACGGTCGTCCCAGCCGAAGGAGGGACTGCCGGCAATATAGCGCTCAAATGTTCCTTCCCCTGCGAACAAAGCATAAAGTGCGTAGAGTCCACCAAGGGAGTGACCATAGAGTGCTCGGCCTTTCGGACGAGCACGGAACTCCGCCTCAACGAGCGGTATCAGCTCGCGACGCATGAATTCAAGGAACCCCGGCGCCTCTCCTCCACCGCCTTTGCTTGAATCTACGGTTGGTGTCAGATCGACAAGACGCCAGCCATCGCCGTTGGTCAACCAGCCGACAGGATATCCAATCCCTACGATGATCAGTTCAGGAACAGCCTCCTCCAGATGCAAAAGGCGAGCAGCCTCAACCACAGTGCCGAACTGAGTGTTCGCGTCCACAGCATAGAGAACTGGGTAGGTTTTTTTAGACGTCGCGTAGTCCTGAGGCAGCGCAACAGAGATCCGATAAGTTCGTCCAGTGACCTCAGAGGTCAGGTCACGGCTCTCCGTGTCAGCCAATGCCCTGGAAAAGGCTTCCATCGGTCCGCTTCGCCTACACCTTCGTTGATCGCGCACGCCACCATTGCCAACAAGAGTAGAGGCGAAAGACGCATCACTTTCATCTTGGGTCCTCCCACTCGCGGGCGAGGTGGTCTACTGCGCCGGTGGAGCATCCCAGTTGAAGCAAACCGCCGAGAACAGCCATTTCCCGTCCTGCTTGGTGGCGGTCGCGAGCACTTTGCCAACCCCCGTCAACTTCTGCCCATCCACAACGAACGAGATGGCCATCGTGCCGTGCAACGCGCAAAGCGATGAATCGCCTGTCGCATTTACCAAGGTCTGCGAGAACTCGACAAGCTGCGGAAAGTCTTCGAGGAAGCCCTTCAGTTCATTTCTACCGTGGAGCCAGGGAATGTCAGCCGGCATGTAGTCGATGTCCTCTGTGCAGAGCGCCATCACCGTATCCCAGTCCGAATTGAGGGAAGCCTTCACCCAGGTCTCCTCGACAATGGTCTGGATTTGATTCCGGTCCTCCTGGGTCAGAGTGGACATTGTTCCTCCTCCTTTGGTTTCAGCTCCAATAGGTTAGGCGAATTCTAACGGGTCGCGTTTTCGCTCATTCTAGTTCCGACACTGACAGACACGTTGCGACCAGCCATGCTCGTCTTCCAACACACTGACAATGTGACTGCAGACGCCAATCCTACCGCTGGCTGGCAGCGGGTGCAATGCGGACAGGAACGGGTCGCCAAGAGTCCCGTGCCGGACACGGCGCGCCAGTCAACGCACCGCCGCAAGGTGCGGCGAGTCATCAGTGTCGACGAGGGTCCCGGTTGCCGCCTCCATCCGCTCCAGCGCCTGTGCCAGACGCACCGGCGTACTCCGTACGTACCGTGACGTCGTTGTGATGTTGGCGTGACCGAGAAAATCCCGCACGTCGTGCAGGTCCGCTGACGATTCCAGCAGCCGACAGGCGAACTCGCGCCGGAGGTCGTGGAAATGGAGATCCTCGATACCGGCGCGACGACAGGTGTTCCGCCACGCCGTCTTGATACTCGTCAGTCGTTCCCCGACCCCGTTCCCGAAGACGTAGGCGTCCGGCGGTGATGGTTGTCCCGTGGGGTCGGTCCGGCGCATCTCCAGCACGGCGCGCAAGTCGGACGACACCGGGATGCTGCGGTTGTCGTGGGTCTTGGTCTTTCTGGCTGGCAGCACAACGCGTGCTGACAGTCCGTCGATAGTCTGGGTTCAGCGGAGACGAGGATTACGGCTCACGCGGGTGCGCGGCGGCCCACTCGCGAGCACGGCGCTGGGCGGCGGCGACCTGCTGCGGCGATCTGCTCTGGAGTATTGACTGTCGCGACAGTACCTTTACGTTCTTGTGTTTATTGTGCCTTCAAGAGAAATGCCCGCAGCTTTC
>CAUZDY010000122.1:0-4479 GCA_963578805.1 Vicinamibacteria bacterium
CGCCGGTCTCGGCGTGATGGGCACGGAAGCGGCGCACGATGTCGCCCGAGAAAATGAGATTGCCGCCCGTCGCGAGCAACGAACCGTAGATCGGCGCGCGCTGTTGGTGGCTCCAGAGCGTCCGTCCAGTTGATGCCGACACCGCCTCCACTCGGCCGACCGGGGCCGTCTCCGGATCGACGTCGGGGAGGTGTCGCACTTGCACGCGGATGTCGTAGCCGTCACTCGGCCCGGCTTCTTCAACCGACATCGCGATATCCATGCAGGCGTTGTTTAGCGGCATGTAGAGCGCGTCGGTGTCTGGACTATAGGCTCCTGACGGCTGGTTCTTCCCCCCGAGCAAGTGTGGGCAGGCGAACGATGGGGTTTGGACAGACGTCGGGGCCGTCGATTCGTCGAAGCTCGGTCGCCCGGTGCGCAGATCGAGTCCCGTCATGATGTTCTGATAGACGGTGGGGCGCGCCCAGAGAAACTCGCCGGTCTCCGCATCGAGTGTCCAGATCAACCCGGTCTTGCCCGGGATGCCGGTTATAACCTTCCGTCGCTCGCCGGCGCGGAGGTCGGGATTGATCCACGGCACTTCAGCCGGGTCAGGGGCGAGCTCGGTCTCGACAATCATCCGCTCGAAAACATGGTCGAGATCCCAGTTGTCGCGCGGAAGATGCTGGAAGTACCACGCCATTTCGCCGGTGTCTGGATCGAGGGCGAGCGTGGAGTTCGTGTAGAGTAGGTCCGCTTTTCCGGCGCCGCGAAGCGGCTCCGGCAATGGAGCGGGCGGGCCGGTACCCCAATAGGTGAGGTTTAGGATTGGGTCATAGCTACCGACCATCCAGGCCGACGCATGCCGACGGGCAGCGCGGGGGAGACCACCCCACGTGTCGCCGCCTGCTTGGTCAGGAGTGGCGGCGGTATTGATCCGCCACAGTTCCTCGCCGCTGTCAATGTCGTGAGCACTGATGAAGCAACCGCCAGGCCGCGGGCTGTTCGGATTACAGCGCGAGCCATTAACCACCTTGCCGTCGATGATCACCGGCCCCGCGGTCTGGGCGACCCGTTCGTTGTAGTCGGCACGCTGCGTCTCCCAGACGACCTCGCCGGTGCGGGCGTCGAGCGCGACGAGGAACGCGTCGTTCGTAGCCAGAACGATTTTGTCACCGTAGATCGAAACGTTCCGATAACGATACCGCGTGCCGGTCACCCCGGCGATGTTGTCGGGGAGTGGTCGTCGATACTCCCACAGGAGATCCCCGGTCGTGGCGTCGAGCGCCTGGACGATGTCCTCCACATTGGCGAGGAACATGACACCGTCGTAGACAATCGGCTCCACCTCCTGGTAGCCCTCGTTCATCGCCCGCGACCAGACCAGCTGGAGCTCATGGACGCTGTCGACGTCGATCTGGTCGAGCGAGCTGTAGCCCCACAGCGCGTAACCGTTGCGAAAACTGATCCAGTCGTCGGGGTCCGGGCTGCGGAGCATCTCAGGGGTAACAGGAACGAACGATTCGAGGAGGGCGGGGATGACCGGTTGTTGAGCTGAAATCGCAAGCGTGGCCGCAACCACCATCGCGCCGACGAGTCGGGGGGAGGGAGGTCGTCGTGTCATGGCTACCACCGTACACGAGAGAAGGCGGCGAATCAATCCGCAGCACGCTGATGGCATGCTACGGATTTGTTGCGGCCGCTGTATCGGCTGTCGGTGTCAGCAGCGTTGTTGACTCAACAACCGAATCGATCTTTGTACGTGAAAAGAAAATCGGAAAATAACGGTCTCGAGCCCACAGTTCAAACAAGTCTCTGTAATGTGGATTGTCAGGGTCTCCCGACTGACCCGGACTGCTTAGGCCAACCGAATTATCCCAACTTTCGGTATCCGTAATAATCATGAACGACGCGCCGGAAGACTGGTTGTCGTTCCCACCAGTATTGTGAACCGTGTCGCCGTAGCCCCCGCGCGGCAATGGTCCTACATCCAGTTGGCGCCTAAGGTCTTCATTAACCGCGCCACTCATTGGGTGACGAATAGTCGCATGTTTGAACTGTTCACTACCATATTGCCACCTGGTCATGTCAGTCGTGCCAAAGCGCTTCTCTAAATCCTCTAACGCAACCGCCAGGCTATCGACAAGCATGGCATCTCGCGCGGCAATGGGATCCGCTCCGAACCGACCGTCTGGTGCCACTAACCAATCAATCAGTCGTTTCGTGCTAACCCGTCCGATGTACGCTTGAACCTCCGTCGGAACCACTACCTTATAAACCGCCTCTCCGAGTCTTCGCCGCCAACTGACATACAGGCTTGCTTCAGTCGAATCTCTACTGAGTACGAAATCCCAATCAAGCAATTTCTGTCTGGCGACAGAAACTTGCTCGTCCACTCTCGGTATATCTCGAAGCAACGGTATGAGGCTCCGCGCGGCAACAGACAACTCGTCCATCTGAAGTTGCATATTGTCAACGATACTAAGGTGTTGACCATTCGAAAGAACTTCTTCTATGCGAGCCGCCCGTAACTGATTCCCCCAGGTATAGTGCAATGCTTCCCAGTGTGGATAGGTTTCAGGAATCGCGTGCAGCGTGTAGTTGTTAGCGGTTGCAAAGTAACCTTTGGCAGGATTCACGACCCTTGGCAACGCATCAATTGGAAGGTAGCCGTCCCACTCGTATCGGCCATCACCAGGAACCGGTACGAGGCCACTGTGATTCGGTCGAATGGGAGAAATGCCAACCGCCTGATATCCGATAACACCTGACCGGTCAGCCCACACCATGTTCTCTGAGGGTAGTCGGCTATAGCTACACGCCTCGACAAACTCCTCCCACGTCGTCGCTTGGTCCATCCGAAGGCTCGCAAGATACGGTGCCGAACCGTACTCGAGCCACGCAGCACGCAGCGCGTAGGCGACTTGATTATCGGGATCTTCAAAAAGAACAGGACCGTGCCGTGTGTATTTCAGCTCGACAGCAACCTCGGCCTCTCCTTTGACCGGAATGGTATCCGGAACAACGGTCATATCCTCCCATTGACCGAGATACTTGTACTGCAGTGGATTACTCGGGTTCGTCTCATAAACAATGAGGTCCTCATTATCCTGTCCAAAAACTGTCAGTCCCCATGCGCCATGCTCGTTATGTCCGATGGACACGCCCGGCAGGATAGGTTCCCCACCACCGATCACGTTCCACCCCGGTGCGACTAGATGCACCCAGTAGCGAAGCGACGGAGCCTCCACCGAACGATGGGGATCGTTGGCCATAATGGGATATCCGGTAACCGTACGCCGTCCATGGATTACCCAGTTATTACTTCCAATGGACTCACGGTCAGCGTCACTGAGATCCATTTCCGAAGGCGTTGCTGCAGCGAGCCTATTGAGCGCCCCTACATCCCCACGATAGTTCTGAGCCACGTGCTTAGGTTCAAAATTAATCGGTCGACGAAACGCCCGGTACACATCGAGAATTTGATCATCCAACAGTGAAACATCAATGCTTGGATCAATCGAAAGGTCTGGATCGCCGATCAGATAATCCAACTCTTTCACGCGCTCAGCACCAATGGCAGCGATGGCCCTCGCTCGATTGATTTCACCAGTTACGTTCGAAACGAGCCCCTGGTGTCTGGAGATGACCACTTCAGGAGTCCAAGGCTGTGGCGTAATCCCTAAGAGGGTGAACTCAATGGGAAGCACATCTGGATGCTGCTCTGTGTAATCGATATAAGCGTTGATGCCGTCGACAAACGCTGGAATGATGACATCGCCACGATCGTGATAATGGCGCATTTCGGTAGTCATATCACCGCGAAATTGGTGCAGTCTGGCCCCAATATCCCGGTTCAACTCCTCTCGTCCCAAAATCTCTGCAACAGTCCCTGTCGCCCTCCGGCGCCAGATTTCAAATTGGAAGATACGGTCGCGAGCAGCCGCATAGCCCTGCGCGAAAAAGAGGTCATATTCGTTTTCCGCGTAGATGTGTGAAATCCCCCAACGGTCTGTAAGTATTTCAACCGGTTCACGAAGCCCCTCAGCGGTGAGATTTTCTACTTGAGCACTCGCCGTCGTATTGCTGGTAACAAGTAGCCCCAGCATAAAAATCGCAATTACGTATTTCCGAGTAGTCATAATTTTGCCTTCAGCGTTTCGCAGTAACTAGATTGTTGCTCTGTTAGAAAAGTGTTACGGGACCTGGATGCGAGCAATTCGAGTCCCCCCAGCAATTCCACCAACCCAAATCTCGTCTCGTACCTGAATCGCTGCGGTTCCGAGAAGCAAAGAATCATTCGTGGCATACGTGAAAATCTCTTGCGCGGTCATAAGCTCCACGTCCACTCGTGCAACCCTCGATGTAATCCCATCACAAAACCTCTCCCGCATGCACTCGCCAACACGTGTTCGAGTCGGCGTACTGTGACCAGCGGCCAACAACGTGCCATCGGAAGACCAGTGAACGTTGTCGATGTTGAAACCAACGTTCACCACC
>CAUZDY010000123.1:0-4454 GCA_963578805.1 Vicinamibacteria bacterium
CGGTGGGGACGAGCAGGGCGCCCCAGTAGTAAGTCGCGGTTTACTGCCAGTCCGGCGGCGGGGTGATCATCTCGGCTGGAGCACCTCCGGGGTCGGATCGGCCGCTGCCTTCGAGTCGGCTGACCGCCCGGATGGTCATGTCCTGGTCGCAGAGTATCTGGCACGACAGACGCACGCCGGTCAGGCCCCTAGCCTCAAGCCGAGATTTTTCCGCGCCTGTTATCTTTGTCGGTTCTCCGTCGATGAACTCCACGCGGCAGGTTGTACATCGTGCGTTGCCACCGCAGGCATGCAAGACGTCGACTTTGGCATCCTGCTCGATTGCCAGCACAAGTCTTTTATTATCAGGGACATCGAAGGTCCCATATCCTTCCACGGTCAGTTTGGACATGCCAACATTGTATGGCATGACCGACGAGCGTAGGAAAGGGCGGCGGGCGGTTCAACTGGGACAAGGCTTACGGGTCACGCGGGTGCGCGGGTGGGTGTCTTGGTCTCGCGTCCTAAATTACCACCATAAACAGTAAATTAGTATTCCTGTTCGACAGGTAAGTAGCGGAACACCGGTTCCTCATCCAAGAACTCCAGCAAAGTGGCTATTACACCGGTTTCAGTTCGCCACTTGATATAGGTGTCGTAGTGTTCTTTTGAGTCCCACTCCGAGACCACCTCCAAAACATTCACATCTGCGATGTTCGTAGTCAGCTTTACCCAGTGGCACCCCTTGTAGGCACTGGTACCAGGCAGTAGTTCTTTGAAGGTCTCAAGAAGGTTGCGAACCTGGTCTTGTTTAACTTTCAACTGTAGATTAACCAGAACGCTCATCGTTTTCTCCATTAAGTGAAATGGATCTCATCGCTTCGGCCGACCCCTGTTCAGCCGCCAGCCGATACCAGCGCGCCGATTCGGCATTGTCGTGGCGCAGTCGCACACCATACGCGCTGTATTCACGCCCGAGGAGCAACTGCGCGTCGACATGCCCTTGATCCGCGGCTCTCGGTTTCTCAGTCGGGGAGTTGGGGTGCTCTAAACGTCCGAGAGTCCGTTCAGCGAACGCCGAGATCGATCGCCACGATCTTCTCGCGGTCGCGCGCGTAGAGGGTCGTCCCGGCCAAGGCCGGCACGGTCCAGGAGGTCGTGTCGAAGACGTGGGTCTCGGCCAGGATCTCCATCCCCTCGGGCGACAGCCGCAGTAACGACAAGTCGCCGTCTTCGTCGAGAATGATGGCCTTCCCGTCCGCATGGAGCAGGCTGGAGCGCCCAAACCCCCGACTTTCCCAAACACTCTCCCCGGTTCGTACATCGAGAGCGGTCAGAAACCCCGGCCCGAAGTTTCCATCGGTGCCGTAGACGAGGTCGCCCAGGCGAATGGCGTTCGAGAACATCAAGCCCAGGCGATTCGTAAACCAGAGTTCCTCGACATCGGTGGCGCTCCCTGCTCGCGAGAGCCGCAAACCCCGACTGCCCATGTTGTACGCGGAAGAAATAAACAGGATGTTGTCCGGGCCCCACACCGGCATGCTGTTGTTCATGTCCGATGACGTGTTGTGCGGGTGCGACCACAGGATCTCGCCGGTCGAGGGATTCAGCCCACTGACGGTCTGGCCTCCGAAGATGACGACCTGAGCCTCGCCATCGACGTCGATGACAAGGGGCGCAGCCTGCGCGACCAAAAAGTCGCCGCTCGACCAGACGGGTTCGCCGTTACTCTGTCGGAACGCCATCACCGACTGGCCCGGTCCGCCGACCTGCAGGATGATCGTGTCCTCCCACGCGACGGGGCTTCCAGCATAGCCAGCCTTCACCGCGGGCCGCCGGAGTGTCGGCGGCGCGTCGAATTCCGCCACGAGATCGTGCGACCACACGACGTCCCCGGACTTCTTGTCGAAAGCGAAGAGCTGCTTGTTGGTTCCGGCGGTAAAGACGAGATCCCCAACGACCAGAGGCGTGGCATGGGGCCCCGCCCCGCTGCTGAAGTTGAGCGGCTCGGCTACGTACTCGTACTCCCAAAGTGTCTCGCCCGTCTCTGCGTCCATCGCAATGACGAACTCGCGGCTCTCCCAGTTTCGGGAATTGGCCGCACCGGGCCGATACAGCGTATACAACACACCATCGTCCACGGCAATGGATGAATGACCCAACCCGAGGGGCCGGCTCCAGAGGAACGGGGGACCGTTATCACTCCACGAATCGGCTAATCCGGTTGAGTCGGACAGAAAACTCCTCTCGGGACCGCCCCACTGCCGCCAGTCAGAGTCCTGGGCGCTTACCTCGGAGGGGTCGGCCCCAATCAGCAACACCGCCACCGCGAACGAAAGGGCGAATACAGATCGCGAAAGCCTTTGAGTCATTACAGCTCCGGATGAAGTCCTCTCGGGATCATATTGACCCGGATTTCCATTCTGCCTGCCTCGGATGGCACCGTTATACACCCGACCGCCGCCGGGCGCACGAAACTCTGTTCGTCGCACAATTGTCCAGCTCCAGAGGCCGTCACTCAGCCCGCGCTGACGTGCGACCGACTGGAGGCGCTGTTTTCAGGGTATTTCTCAGACACTGCTCCACACTGGCGCCGTTTCTTCGCCGGAGTTCCTCGGTAAGCGGTCGCCCGCTATCCTCCCGGCACTGGCAGCGCCCAGATCCTCCGCAGCATGTCGCCGAACAGCCGACTGGTCAGATGCCTTTCTGCCAGCAGAAGCCAGTAGTACCGCGCATGCTTCACCAGCCGGCCTCCAGTTTTCACCAACCGCTGCTGGAGACTGGTGAGCGACCAGCGCTTGATCCGCGGCGGCAGGACCAGTCTCCGCCAGAGGTTGCCCAGGTTGTAGGCCACGACACTCAGTTGCAGGCGTACTTCGTTCGCTCGGAAACGATGGCACGACAGCCGCGTCCAGTGGGTGGCCTGCTTGCCTTCTTTGATCCATTGCTCCGCCGTGCCGCGCTTGTTGTAGAACCGCACGACCGAGCGACTCGGGAGGACTATGTTGGTCACGATGAAGCCGACGCGGGGAAACAGCTCACCCCGGTGGTGCTCCACCTTGGCGACAATCCGTCTGGGCCTGGTCCAGCTCTTCGCCTGATAGCGGAAACTCTTGTAGCGCACCAAGGGCTTGCGGCTCGGCCGTCCCGGTGGACGAAACAGCATGTCCTCGATCTTCAGCTCCAAGGTCTTGTTCGCCGGCATGCGAATGGCATAATCCACATCCCGCTGCTCGAACGCGTCGTAGATCTCCGGCTTGGCGAACGCGGCGTCCGCGCGGAACGCCACGCGCGTGCCCTCCGCCTGCTGCCGTTCAATTTCCGGCACGAGCAGGTCATCCCAGTCGTCGGCGCTATGCACGTTGCCTGGCCGCAGCGTGGCGGCCACGCAGTCGCCGTGCTCGTTGAACAGAAACAGCGGGTGGTAGCAGACGGATTCAAAGTGCCCGTTATACGCGCTCCCTTCCTGCGCCCCGTGCACCGGACTCTCGCTTGAATCCATGTCGAGCACGATCCGGCCGGCGCGCATCGGGATCCCAGCACGCGCAAGCATCTCCAGGTTTACGGCCATCAACCCGAGAAGATTCTCCCCTCGCGTCAGTAGGTCGGTCTCGAACCGATGCAGCGTCGAGGTCAGCGCCGCACCCCGGTCCCAGAGCTTTGGCGACCCGATGAGACGGAACGTCGGGTCCGCCGACACGCGCACTCGCAACCTCATGCCACGGGCGTCGCGAGCTATTCATCACACGCCGACGTCAGATGGTGTGGCGCTATGTGTCAACCGTAACAGGCTTCGCACGCGCTCCAGGCGAGACATGCTACCGAAGCACGCTCATTCGCATTGCTCATCTGCGACGAGCATGTATTGGGGATCAACCCGTCGCGGGCTGGGATCGGCTCCACGTGGCGCGCCTACACGCAGGAGGTGTCATGCGTCAGGTCGCGATTCTCGGCGTCGTCATCTCGCCCGCAGGTGCCGCTGCCTGCGCCTCGCGCACTCCCGTGCCAGACAGGCTGTCTTCTACATCCCGGAACCGTAGGTCAACGCCCAATTAATCGCGGCGTCGTAGAGGCGATGACCTTCTTCGGTCATCCGATGGTACGTGCCAAGGTCGTTGTTGTTCTCGGTGAAGAGCGAGATGCGCAGGTTTGGCGAGGGCGAGCCGTCGAAGAGCGCATCGCCTGGGAGAATGAAGTAGATCGACTGCGCTTCAGGGTAGTCCGGAAGAGCGGCCACAGACTGGACCCCGGGTGCCAACACCTCATTCACGGCCCAGTTGATCTCTGCAGGGATGGTGTAGACGGTAACGCGGCCCGACAGTCCTGCCGCCAGCGGGTGTGAAGGATCCACGATGACGATATCGGTCTCGCCATCGATGGCGCCGAAGTGGCCGACTTCGACCTCACCGGTCGGCTCTTCAATGGTGCCCCCGGCACCTCCCTCTGGCGAGCCGGGATCGACACTCTGACCGTCC
>CAUZDY010000124.1:0-4294 GCA_963578805.1 Vicinamibacteria bacterium
GACTGCTGAAGAGCGAACCGCACGGGACCAGGCTCGGATGGTCAACCCGGGGCGTAACCAGCGCGCGGACCGTGCAGGGCAGGACGTTGCCGGTGCCTATAATGCCGTCTATACCTCAGCGAAGCCGGCCGGCCCACGCACGTCGCTGGTTGTTGATCCACCGAACGGGAGGATTCCCGCCTTGACCCCAGAGGCCCAGCGGCAGAACGAATCACAGCAAGAGTGGCGTCTCATGCTTTTGCAAAACACGGAGACCTGCCAGAGTGAAGCGCCAGGTTGCGCCGGCGGGAAGTATGGACCACCGTCCGAGCGTCGATTCGACGTCGCTCCTTTCTACAATACGTCTCGCATGAACCGCCACTTTGGGCCTGAGGATCAGAGTTCGGGCGACCGGTGTATGTCTGGACGCACACCCGATTTCAATGGGTTCCGCCGCATCGTACAGGGCGAGGATTCGATCGCTATCGGGTATGACACGGGGCAGGGCCAGGGATTCCAGCGCGTCGCCTACCTGAGTGGGCGCCATCCGGCGAGCCAGATTCGTCTGCGGCATGGGGACTCGCGTGGTCGCTGGGAAGGTGACACGCTGGTTATTGAGACGACGAACTTCTCGCCCAAGTTCCCCTACCGTGGGTCGGGTGAGAACCGGAAGCTCGTTGAACGGTATACGCGTGTCGACGAGAACACGCTCGAGTACGAAGCGACGATTGAGGATCCGACGGTATGGGTGGCACCGTGGACGGTCCGGCAGGAACTCAAGCGTCAAAGTGACGAGGAGAACCGAATCTACTATGAGCCGCGGTGCCACGAAGGGAACTATGGCCTCCCGGCCTTGCTCATCGGCGCGCGCGTGGATGAGCAGGAGTTTGAGGCGGGGCGCGGGCCGGACCCGTTCTCCATGGATACCGCCACATGTGTCAATGGCTTGCCAGAGTGAGGAACGATGATGCGAAATTGGTTTAGAGGATCGACGGTTATCGTGGCGCTGGCTGCAGCCGCGGTGGGTGCTGTTATCTCGGTCGCAGTAAGAAATACGGCCGGGCAAGGTCAAGACCAAGGCCAGGCGCCGCGTTCGGCGCAAACGCCTGATGGCAGACCAAACTTCAATGGCGTGTGGCAGGCAAACAACGAAGCACATTGGGACCTGGAAGCCCACGAGGCACGTCCGGGAATGGTGATGCAGGACGGCGTCTATCCATACGAATACGCAAGGGTGCCCGCAGCGCCCGTATTGGCACTGGGCGCCGCGGCTGGAGTGCCCGGGTCGTTGGGAGTAGTGGGGGACGACGGTCGGATTCCCTACACACCCGAGGCTTTACGTATCAAGCAGGAGAACGCCGAGAATTGGATCGACCGGGATCCCGAGCTCAAGTGCTACCTGCCAGGCATTCCGCGCGCAATGTATATGCCCTATCCCTTTCAGATCGCCCAGGGCGCTGACAAGATCCATATGACGTTCGGTTTTTCGAACGCCGCGCGTGTCATACATCTGAACGACGTTACTGGGCCCCCGGACTATACCTATATGGGGCATTCGGTTGGACGGTGGGAAGGGGACACGCTGGTCGTCGACGTAACGTATTTCAATGGCAAGACTTGGTTCGACAGGGCCGGAAACTTTCATGGCGAAGGCTTGCAGCTCACAGAGCGTTTCTCGCCGATGACGCCAGACGCTATCTGGTACGAAGTGACAATTACGGATCCGGAGACTTTTACTCGCCCGTGGACGATCGCGATGCCGCTGTACCGGCGTCTTGAACAGAGTGCTACGGTTCTGGATTATCCCTGCATCGAGTTTGCCGAAGAGTTCATGTATGGGAACTTACGCAGGGAGCCGCTGGTTAAGCGATGGGAAGGCGAGACCATGATCGTTGAAATTACGCGCAAGATTCCGCCTGGCGATCGTCTCCATGAGTGGTATCGAAGGTAGTGTGCCGTCAGACAAGAGAGAGGCGAAACTAATGAGAATGAGATACGTGATCGGGGTCGTGATTACAGTTGTAGGAATCTGTGCGTGGATGGTGGGAACTGCCGTGCCAGTCACGGCGCATCACGCATTCGCGGCCGAATTCGACGCGGACAGCCCGGTCGAATTCAGTGGAACGGTCACGAAAGTTGAGTGGGTCAATCCCCATGTCTGGATTCACCTTGACGTGACGCGGGATGACGGCACGATGGAAGGTTGGGCATTCGAAGCTGGGACTCCGAATGTACTGTTCAGGCGGGGCTTCACGAGGGACTCGCTTCTAC
This sequence comes from Vicinamibacteria bacterium, assembly GCA_963578805.1. GTDB lineage: Bacteria > Acidobacteriota > Vicinamibacteria > Vicinamibacterales > UBA8438 > CAUZIB01. The sequence goes on from CAUZDY010000124.1 coordinate 2,251, forward strand.
CTGGGACCGACGTCAGGGTCGATGGGTATCAGGCGAAGGATGGAACCAACCGGGCGAACGGTCGTGACATCACGTTTGTCGACGGGTCTAAGCTGTTTCTCGGCTCGTCTGGTACCGGGGCACCCTGGGAACTGGCACGACCCGGCGTAGATACCGCGGATCCTCCGCGCTAAGTGGTCCGGTCGGTTGATATGGTTTGGGTTTGAGTTCGGAGCACGGCGGAGTGGTCTCTCTCTCGCCGTTGAGGGGCTTCCGTCTGGTCGGATGCTTCGTACTTGGTCTCGCTGCGTTCGGTTTCCTTGACGACGTCAGACAGAACCCAGGGTTTCAGTGGTCGTTTCTCGGTGCAGCCATCTTGCTGTTTGCCTGGAGCGTTGCCGTGTTCGCGTTGGCTCGGCACACGGGTCGCACGCTGACACTTAACGTAATCCTTCGAAAACAGCACTACGTACAAGCCAGCGCGCAGGTGGTCTTCCTGTTGTATTGGGGGTGGTACTGGCGCCCGGTCTACGACTCGGCCTTTCTCATCGTCGCTCAACTGGTCTTCGCCTACGCGTTCGACATGTTACTGTGCTGGTCGAGACGCGATACCTACGCGCTTGGGTTTGGTCCGTTTCCTGTCATCCTTAGTGTCAACCTGTTTCTTTGGTTCGTGGACGATTGGTTTTTTCTACAGTTTGCGCTGATCGCGTTGGGCTTCACGGCCAAAGAGCTGATCCAGTGGAATAAGCAGGGACGGCAAGTCCACATCTTTAACCCTTCGTCGTTTCCGCTCGCTGTTTTCTCGCTTGCGTTGATTCTCACCGGTAGCAGCGACCTCACGTGGGGTCAAGACATCGCGATCACACAGTTCTTTCCCCCATACGTGTATCTGGTGTTGTTTTTGGTCGCGCTGCCGGGCCAATACCTTTTCGGTGTGGCATCGATGACGATGTCCGCGGTGATGGCGACCTACGCGTTCGGACTCCTCTACTTTGCGGCGACAGGTGTCTATTTTTTCTACGACTCGTATATCCCCGTTGCCGTGTTCCTTGGCATGCATCTCTTGTTCACGGATCCGTCCACGGCGCCGAGGAGTGAGGTGGGGCGCATCATGTTCGGGGCGCTCTATGGCTTGAGCACCGTGGCGCTGTATGCACTTCTCGGATATGCGGGCGTGCCGACTTTTTACGACAAACTGTTGCTCGTACCTGTGCTGAACCTCTCTGTTCAACTATTGGACCGCCTTACCCTGGCGCGTTGGCTTCACCAGTTCGAACGCGTGGTGTTCCGCCGCTCGCGTAGCCAGCGGCAGCGAAATCTCGCCTACATAGTGGCTTGGGCGGCAGTATTTTCAGTCATGGGTGCCGTTCAAGGTGTGGGCGATCGTCATCCCGGTCAGTGGGTGCCGTTTTGGCAAGAGGCCTGCAGTCAGGGGCGAACGTATGCTTGTTCGTATCTCGCTGACATGGAGGAGAGGTATTGTCGGAGTGGGTCCGGGTGGGCATGCAACGAAGCAGGCATTCTTCACGTTGCGTTGGCTCGCTCGGGAAAGGATTCTCGCCGACTCGATCCTGCAGACGCCGCAGGGACGCTCCGGCGTGGTTGCGACCTTGGCTTCGGCCCAGCCTGCCAGAACGTCGAGAGACTGACCTCGGGGTTTAACTCATTTGAGCACGGACAACCGACGCTTCAAGACTACCCGATCATCTTGCGCGGAACCAAGGGACCGATCACGGACCGCTCCCCCGCGGCGTTATATGCACGCGCTTGCAACCAGGGCTGGGACAACACGTGTAGATAGTTACGAAGAGTGCGCCCTTTTGGGATGAGGAAACGACGACCGCACGACGTTGAACCGCTCCTCGACGTGAAGGCCCTGGAACAGTACGCCGACTGGATGCAGGCTTTGTGTGCTTTTATACCCGACGCAGGATATGAAATTAAGTCGTTCGCCACTGATGAGGAGCGAAGGGGAGTCTGCGCCTATGCTGTGTTTTCTGGCACGCATACCGGAGAGGGTGGTCCGTGCCCACCGACGGGAGAGAGTACGTCGACGGATTAT
>CAUZDY010000125.1:0-4263 GCA_963578805.1 Vicinamibacteria bacterium
CATCCCAGAACCGGGACTTGAAGAAGACGGGCACCTCACCGAAGTGCGAGCACTGGACATCTCGACTGGGCGAGAGGCGTGGCGCTACAGTCAGCGGGCACCCAACATGGGGTCAACACTCGCCACAGCAGGAAATGTCGTCTTCTTCGGCGACCTGAACCGGCGCCTGCGCGCTTTTGACGCCGAGACCGGAACGGTTCTCTGGGAAACCATTCTGGGAAGTCAGATCACTGGCTATCCCGTGACCTATGCCGTCGGCGGTCGACAGTATCTGACGGTTCCCGTCGGTGGTGTCGATAATCGACTCACTACCTACACGCCTGAGTTGGAAGCACCAAATGGTAGCAACATGCTGGTAACGTTCGCACTCCCCAATTGAAGAAGCGTAGACCTGAGAAACCAGAAAACTATTAAGCCAACTGCAGCGTCGGTCCCTCTAGGAGTCCTAGCACGCAACGTCGCGGCATTTGAATACGAAACCGTAGGTAACTTCCCGAACCATCTTTCTTGGTGTAGTCTGCCGTTAGTACGACAACCTCAGCGGAACGATAAAGCGCTCGCCTCTTTCTATGCATGCAACACGCCAACGAATGTTCAACAGAATGACTGGCCTACTGGGTGCACTCCTAGTCGTTGTCGGCCCTGCCGTATCCGAGGCCGACGAACGCGAAGCACTGGGGGAAGCCCTCTTTACCGATGCCAATCTCTCCCTTAATCGCAACCAATCCTGTTCCAGCTGTCACGATCCAGACGTGGCCTTCTCCGACGGCCGTAAGGACGGCGTCGGCGGCGCCGTGTCTCTCGGCGACGACGGCGTCTCGCTCGGCGACCGAAACGCACCCTCGCTCACATATGCCTCACTTATTCCGACGTTTCAGCGCGATGAGGATGGCAACCATGTCGGAGGGTTTTTTCGAGACGGACGCGCGACGACACTCCTCGACCAGTTAGCCGAACCCTTTACGAATCCGCTCGAGATGGCGTTACCGGACATTGCCACCGTTGTGATCCGTGTCCGAGAAACGCCGTCACATGTCGCATCGCTGGAGAGCATTTACGGTGATCGTGTGTTTGACAATTCTCAAAGTGCCTTGCAGGCCATCATCGAGAGTATCGCGGCATTTGAACAGACCGCGCGTTTCGCCCCGTTCGACTCGAAATACGACCGGTATCTCAAAGGCGAACATGCGCTGACACAAGAAGAAGACTTGGGACGCGTGTTCTTTTTCTCGCAGCTTACCAATTGCCACCGCTGCCACTTGTTAGAGACCAAGGAATTCACCGCCGAAGAAACGTTTACCAATCACCGGTATCACAACATCGGCATTCCCAAACATATCGCGGTACGAGAACAGAACGGTTTACCGTCGACGTATACCGATACCGGATTGCTGCAAAACCCGGCGCTTGACGACCCGAAAGTCGCCGGCCAATTCCGAGTGCCCAGTTTGCGTAATGTTGCTGTGACCGGGCCCTATATGCACAATGGCGTCTTCGCCGACCTTCTCACAACGGTCCTCTTTTACAACAAGTACACGCTCGGCAATCCGGACAGTCAGATCAATCCCGAGACGGCCGTACCCTGGAGACCCGCGGAAGTTCCGGACACCATCGACTACGAACGGTTGCGTACCGGGCAACCCATCAGCTCGCGGCAGGCACGTGCATTGGTCGCGTTCCTGAAGACACTCACTGACCAACGTTATGAAGCCTTACTGGAACGTTAGTTTGGGACTTGCGTACCGTCTAGCCGTAACGTGCGACGATACTTGAGTGGGTCTGCCAAGACTTTCCTCCTCGCCTCAGCAATCTCATTAGCCGAGTAGGGCTGAAAGTTTACTGGCAGCGTCTCGGCATTAAACGTCTCAAGAATCCAATTCAACACGACGGCGAGACCGACATCATCCAACGCCGACTGAGACACACCCGGCACGCGGACGACGTACTCTCGCCCAACCGGCGTCGCGACAAGGCGACCGATCTCGTCAACCAACGTTGGCACCTCTGGTGGCAAGCCCGTCCCATCCGCGAGATGACAGCCGCGGCAATGCAACAAATACCGTGCTTGCGCGTCATCCGTGGCTTGAACGACAGCCGTGAACAACAGCACTGCCAGCGTCACGACCACCGGCATTAATTGGCCTCAGGCGCTTCTCCGAGTACGACGGCAACCGTGCAGTGATAGGTGCGAGCCTGTGTACCGAAACACCAAAGAATATTGTTACTGTTGCTTGGGAAATACGAGGGTTTGTCTCGTTCCGTGCGATTACACCCACAGCGCGAGCAGACCGCCTTGCCACAACAATCGTTATAGGAAATCAGGTAGTCCCGTTCATCCGCCCCGTTACGACAGGTTCCCACCCATGTAATCGGCGATGCCTCGGCACCAGGCGGACACGTTTTGTGCGTGCCGCCGCAACAGGCACAGAGGGTTCCACCGAGCGCACAGTAGCGCCAGTACTCACACGTCTTCGGGTCCCCCAACTCCGTCGGTGCTTCCTGCGCAAAGGCCCGAGCAACCGGTAACAACGGTAACGCTGCGGCACCGACTAACATCGAGCCGAGCCGTCCGAGGAAGCTGCGCCGCGAAACGCGGCGTGCCAGCAACCGTAAACTCGCACGGGCGGTCTCATCAAGCCAGTAATACCCATTTGTGATGACATGTGATTTATTCATGAGGCCTGTTCCTTCACCGACGCATTAAATTCTTCGTCACTCTCGACCGTAACCATCTGCACATAATCCTGTATCGTGGCAATCCCCATATCCATCGCTTCGACCAAACTTTCGAGATGTTCTCGACTATTGACCAGTCCCTTACTCTGCAACGTGCCGTCGGCACCAATCAGTACAGCAAACGGGAGTTTGCTGACGTGGTAACTCATCCCCAACGTCTGTGACAACGTGTAGGGATACGCGCCAAGCTGTAAATCTGCCGCATAGGTCACATGCTGTTCCGGCTTATCGCCGTCACTCGCAAAGACCAACCGTAGCCGCTTGCTTTCACTGTGTGCTAGCGACTTCGCCGTCGGCACCAGAGATCGGCAGACCGGGCATGTCGGTGAAATAAACAAGACAAGTGTCGCAAGTCCGTTTGGCTCAGGTCCACCGACCGTCACCGGATTGCCACCGAGGTCTTGTAATTCCATCGCCTCCGTGACTTCCCCCACTTTCGGACCCTCGGTCGGCTGCAGTGCGCCAGCCGGCGCCACCCGTTCGTGCAAGATCCCCACCTGCCGGGCCAACGCGAGCACCACCACAGTCAGTACGACGACCAGCAACCAGAGTACGAGGTTAGAGATCAGCAGGGGGTCAGTCACCGACGGCCTCCGGTACCTTGCGCCAACTGTTGATGGCCGCACGATTCTGAAACAGCTGACTCACCGTCGCATACAACAGCGTGCTCACACCCACGGCGGCCACAAGCATCACGTATTCCCCAACACCAAGCGCTCGTTGCGGAACCGGCACCGTGGCGACCAGCGCGATCAGCGCCAACCCTATATTTCGGAACACCAGTCCGACCGACAGCTGCTGATCATGCTGCAACGCCCCACCAAACCCACATCCACATCCAATGTGCACACGCCCGCGCACAAGATTGATCCCCATGGCCGCCCCGTAGGCAGTCAGGAGACCTGCACTGCCATAGGCCACGAGCTCAATCTGCGCGCCAAGCAGCCACCCGAGCGCGAGCAACACCTCAAGCATCGGGAACAGGCGCGCGGTCAATGGGACAAGCCCCGCTGGCACGAGTTGATAATCGCTCACGACCGCTTGGAATTCCTCAAGCCCCGTCAGCTTGTGCACCGCCGCACGGAGAAATAGCACCGTGAAGCTGAGCGAGACAAACTGCAGGAGAAACGGATCCACCATCACCTAGAATCCCTGGATAAACCCAAGCGGCCCCGGATCGTCGATGGTCCGATCGACCGTGAGTTTGACGGCATCGTACACATGGAGTTTGCCGTCGTCGTCGGCGACAATCAGTTTTGGATCGTCGCTTTGCGTAACGAACAGATTACTGGCCGGTGCCGCAAGTTCAAGCCGCTCGACACGCCGCTGTGCGTTGATGTCATAGACCCAAATCTCCGTCCCTGCCTGATAGTGCGTGAACTCGCCGCCTTCGTGCATCAGAACGTAAGCAAACCCACTCGGCGCATGGACGCTGTAGAACTGCCGCCCACCCGGACGCCACTGGTCATCCCCGGCCAGCAAGTCCCATCCCTCACTCACCTCGATGTCCGTCCCGTCAACCGACAC
>CAUZDY010000126.1:0-4247 GCA_963578805.1 Vicinamibacteria bacterium
CTGCGGCCGATCGAGCTTGCGCTTGAACAGGCGCAGCATTCGCTCTATTCGATGGCGGGTCTGTCCGGGTGCCACGATGTCGTCGAACGCGTTGTGATCGACGACTGCCGAGAAGCCGTCGCGATGCCCGATTTCTGCCGTCGGCCAGCCCAGCCGCAGGGCGGGTACACCGCGGGTGCTGGAGACTCCGGTCATTAGCGCCGCGCCCAGCCCGCGACCGCGGCGCAGCTGAACGCTGATGAGCGGCACGGTGCGCTGCTGGTGTGCGATCAGTGGCCTCGCATGCCAGCGAGTCAGCAGCGGATCGACGCCCGGATCCTGTCCTTTTAATTGCCACCGGCTAATGCACCCTGGCGTGTCGATCAGCGACAACATTGGATACTCATAGGTATTGCACAGTTCGACGAAGCGGGAGATTTTGGTGGCGGCGTTCTGGTCGATGGCGCCGTCATCCACCAGTGGCTGATTGGCCATGACGCCGATGGTTCTGCCGTCGATCCGGGCCAGCGTCGTGATCAGCGATCGGGCGAACTGCGGGCGCAGCTCGAACACGCTGCCAGGATCGGCTAGGGCTTCGATGATCTCGTGCATGTCGTAGCGGTCTTCGGCGTCGTGCGTGATGTTGTCGAGATTCACTCCCGGGCGGGTGTCGGTGGCCCGCGCGTCATCCTCACGATAGTACGAGAGAAACCGTCGCGCGGCAGCGATCGCGTCGCGTTCGTCGGCGACCAGCAGATCGATACCGCCACCAACCTCGTGCATCTCTGAACCAGCAAGCTCGTTGGCTTTCAGCCGGTGCCCCAGCGAGGCTTCCACCATGGGTGGACCGCCCATGCCGATGGCCGAACCCGGAGTGCTGATCAGGAAATCCGAGAATCCGGCCAGGCTGGCGTGACCGGCAAAGGAGGGGCCCGATACGATGGCAACGACCGGCGCCCAGCCCGAGAGTTCGGGTACCCCGTCGAGAAACGAGAACCGGCCAATGGGGCCGCTGGTTTCAATGTGTCCCAGACCGGCCCTTGGATGGCGCGCGCGGCTGCCGCCACCATCGACGAACATCACTACCGGCCAGCGTTGCTCGTAGGCGAGGCCGAACAGTCGGCCCAGGCGGCCGGCGCCGTAACCGCCGCCGTGATCCGTGTAATCCGTTGAGGAAGCGATGACCGGCTGGCTGTCGATGGTGCCGACAAAATCGACTCCGCCCGCTTCTGCGATCCACTCGCCGTCGCGACTCTTGGCGGCGATACTGCCGTATTCCACGGCCGAGTCGGGATCGAGTAGCAGATCAACGCGTTCTCGAGCGGTTAGCTTGTTTCCTGAATGCACGCGGGTGACGACGTCAGCGCGCGAGGTGTCCTGCTGGGAATCTTTGGCTTGACGCAGTGCGTCGTTGGTTTCGTTTTTCATGGCATTAGCGCGGATCGATGGGATGTTTTTTGTGTGCCGAAAGGCGTCTCGGCGTGCGTTGCAGCATGGCAAGAATTCGTTGCCGAGTATCAGCGGGCTTGACGATGTCGTCGAACTGATAGCCGCGGCCGGCCCGCAGCCCCGAAGCCGCGTCGCGCATGCGTTCCGCATAGTCATTGCGGATCGCGAGCGCTTCTTCCTGGGATTCGGCGGCCAGAATTTCCTTGCGTTTCACCAGATAGGCAGCGCCTTCGAGAGACATGCCCCCGGATTCGACCGACGGCCAGGCGAGTCGCAGCTCCGGCACGCGACGGGCCGCGCCCCAGCCGGACATGGCATAGGGGCCGAGCCCGTAGGCCTTGCGGATCTGCACGGAATAGAGAGGTACGGTGCGATGATGCAGTGCCGCCAGCGGTCGTGCGTGATGTCGCGCAATACCCTCCTGCTCCGCCCGGGGACCAACCATGAACCCGGGATTATCGATGAAAGTGACGATGGGAAACTCGTACGCATCGCATAGCTCAACGAATCGGGACGCCTTGTCCGCGGCCGCGGAATCAATAGCGCCCGCCAGTGGCGACTTGGGTTGATTGGCATAGATACCGACGGTCCTTCCGCCAAGGCGTGCCAGTACCGTCAGCATGGAACGGCCCCAGTCGGCGCCGAGCTCGAGCGTACTGTCTGCGTCGGCGAAGGAGGCGATCACCTTGCGTATATCGTAGGGGCGGCGCCGGTTCTGGGGAATGATATCGGCGATGTGTTCAGCATCTGGTGGAGCGTCGCCGCTCGACGGTTCCGTCAAGTAGAACGACAGATAGCGCCGTGCCCCCTCGATCGCGTCGCGTTCGTTCTTGGCAACCATGTCGACGTCGCCGGTTTTGGCAAAGTCCGTGACTGCGCGGGAATGACCATCCGCTGAACCGAACGTCGCGTCACTGCTTGTAATCACCAGATCGCACAACATTGCGATGGCGGCGTGACCGTCGACGGCATTACCGGTGACCACGGCGACGGTGGGTGCCCAGCCGTTTAATTCCGCCAGACCATCATAGAGTTCGAAGCGGCCACGCGGTGACACGGCAATGGGTGGAGCTGGAAGTGGATCATCCGGTCGTGCCCCAGCACCCTCGACGAAGCAGACAAACGGCCAGCGGTGCTCCACCGCGAGATAGAGTAGTTTGGCGATCTTGCGATGATTGCGATCGCTCTGAGTGCCCGCCAGTACGCTGCTGTCGTAGCTGGCCGCGACGACCGACTGGCCCGCGATCAGCCCGACGCCCGCCACCAATCCGTCGGCATAATGCTCGTCATTCGGCCGCGTGGTAGCGCCGGCAAGGGCGCCGTATTCGATAAAGCTCGATTTGTCGAACAGCAGCGTAATCCGTTCCCGGGCCGTGAGGTGGTCTGAGGCATGGATCTTTTCGACAACTCCGGGACGGGCATCGTCACCGGTGCGCGCTCTTGCCGCCTCGATCTGCTCGATCAGTTGATTATCCACATTCGATCAAAGGCCGTACCTTCTTCCTCATGAGTTCACGGAGTTCTAATTCTTTTTGAGCGCGATCTAACATACGCCTAGGTTCTTTAAGGACCTCTGGAATAGACCATAACAAAAGCCTAGGCAGAGCCTTTCTTTTTTTGGTGAGCAAAACCGAACGCGCGGGCGGGCGCGGGTATTTGCTGGTTTGCAGTATGCTCCGGGCATGGGCGGTGGAACTGATTCAACCTTATCTGACGCCGAGAATGGAGAACTGAAATGGTGATCATCGTCTTGACGATCATCCTCGCAATAACCGTCTTGCTTTACTGCTTGGCTTGGTATCGATTGCGCACACCGGTTTCACCGCTGTGAACAGCCCCCGTCACCTCGTGTGCCTCACGTTCGACTTCGACACTGTGGCGCTGTGGCTGGCGCTCGGCCAGACCTCGCCAACCCCGGTCTCGCGCGGCGAGTTTGGTGTGGTCGGCGCGGAGCGCCTGCTCACGCTGCTCGCGCGCCGCGGTATCCGCTCCACGTGGTTCATTCCGGGACTCACGATCGACGCCTATCCCGACACGTGCCGCGCGATTCACGAGGCGGGTCACGAGATCGGTCATCACGGCTACGACCACGTCTCGCCCGCGGGGCTTACTCGGGACGAGGAGCTCGCCCAGCTCGTGCGCGGCAACGCCGCGATCGAGCGTATCAGCGGCGCATCGGCGCGCGGCTACCGATCGCCCGCGTGGGATCTCAGCCGTGCCAGCGTGGATCTCCTGCTCGAGCAGGGATTCGCGTACGACAGCAGCATGATGGGTCACGACTACCTGCCGTACCAGGCACGCACCGGCGATACCGTGGAGGCGGGCAAACCCGTCGTGTTCGGCTCGCCCACCGCGCTCGTGGAACTGCCGGTCAGCTGGTCGCTCGACGACTTCACGCACTTCGAGTCTTTCCGGGGCGCGGGGCTGAAGCCTGCAACCGGCGTGTTCGAGAACTGGCTCGGCGATTTCGATTGGCTCGCGCGCGAGCTGCCGTGGGGTGTCTACACGCTCACGTGTCACCCGTTCGTGATCGGCCGAGGACATCGGCTGCTGATGCTGGAACGTCTGCTCGATGCGCTCGCGAAAAGGGGTGGCGTGTTCGTGACCGCGCGCGAGGCGGTGGAGGAGCACGGCGCCCGGGCCCATTGAGTTGCACTCTCTGGACTGGTGTCCGGCGCGGTCATACAGCGTGCACGGTTTTTCGCGCGATTTGGCTGTTCGGATGGCGACATCCGTGAGGGGCACGGTTACCCCCGCGTACGTTGAGCTACCCCCAACTCTACCCCCAGAATAGTCCGGAACGCACCGGACTTAATCGA
>CAUZDY010000127.1:0-4143 GCA_963578805.1 Vicinamibacteria bacterium
ACGAACGACTCGTCGGGCATTTCCCGGACAAGACCTTTGGCCGCGTCCCTGGCCGCACGCGCTCTACGTTTGCCGGCGGATACCGCCTCCCTATGAGCATCGCTCAACACGCGCCTGGCCTTGACCGCCCGCGGGAGCACGGCGCTCGCAGTGTGTTCGGCCGAGACATCTGGTTCGACTGGCCGCGTTTCGGCGACAGGTATTGCGGCGCTGTTGAGAGCTGCGATCGCCCTGTCAATGGCGTCGAGCTGATCCGCCAGTTCCAGACGTTTCTCTGCAAGCATGCTTCGTATGTGATTCGTTTCGACCATTGTTACCCCGAGGCTGCGCTGTGATGGGGTTGTCCGGTTGAGGCTGTGACCGGCACTGCAGATCGATGATAAGGCCGCGGCTGGCGGCGCAGGTGCACTCGCCCTTCTTGACTAGGCCAGGCCCGATCGCGGTTTTCATTGTTTTCGGAGTTTTTGGAATGTTGCTTGCGGCGCAGCCGGACCGTGTTCAGGCGGCAACTTGCGCTTTTTCCTTGATTTTCGGCTTCCACAAAAGTGCCCGCGAACATCAACTACTCGACGGCAGAGCCACTGACTTCACTCTCTGAGAAGGTAGTCGGATCCTGGTGACCTAGGCGGACTTCTGCCGGTAGCGCCTCGGCGACTTCGGTCATCCGTTTGGCGAGAACTTCGAACGACTGCGGATGGGCCGCGACACAAAGGCTGGCAAACATCTGGCCTTCTGACTCTTGGATCGCAGTAGGCTTACCTCGGTCTCGAAGCGTCTCCAGCACACCCTCGCGCTCTTCCTCGTCCGAGAAGCGCCGCTGGGGTATCCGAATCGGAAGCTGACCGAATCGATAGCCGTGCTCGGTAAAGGACTTCGCGATGGGTTCCGGGTCAAAGAGTTCAAGCACCGAAATGACGGCTACTGCCCCTAACAGGCCTCTGGCATCGTGACCAAACTCGTCCAAGATGGGACTGACAGTCTTCTCGGTGACATACCCTATGGCGCCGGTGCTCAGGAGCACATCGCACTGTCGAATAAGGATTCTTTCATCTTCCGTCAGTTCGGACTCATTTTCCTCAAGGTTGCGTGCGATGCCCTCATCTATCATCCGAGAAGCCGTAGCGAATCTGATAGCTTCCGCCGAACTATCGAACCCGATGACCTCTACGTCTTCTCGCGCTACGTGTGATTTCAGCCAACGCTTAGACTCGGTGACGCACGACGAGTATTCCGAACTCGTCTCGTGCTGGAAAAATTTCGCCAATTCCTGATACGAGCAATCCGTCTTGAGCAGTGCCCCGGACACGCCATAGGAGCACCCCAGGTCCAAGACCCGGACAGGGCTCTGCGGGGGGGGGGGCACGGAAGCGTCAACGACGGCGGTGAGAAAGGGGTTCATGTAGTCAGCCATCCGGTAATCGACGGCGGTCATGTTGTGAAGGTATCGGTGCGGGGTCAATGCGGTATACGCTGCATCGAAGGACGTTTTGACGCTGTTTTGTTCGTCGTAGTTACTATGGTTCATAGGCTCCCACCCTGGGCAGACGGTGAATCTCGACGAGCGGTCAGTCGTCGAGTAGCCGGTCGCACCTGTGGCCGACCAGCCTTTTGAGGTGAGAAGTAGATGATACTACGCTCGTCGCATCCGATCAGGAGATGATTGACACGCCGCCATGATCCGGTGGGAGTCGAACCCTAATCACGATCACCCTAACATGTTAATGGAACACGACTTCAGTGGTTTAGAGCAGAATTCATTGCTGCTTCTCGCTGTATGTCGTTTTACCCGCGTTTACTCCAGTCCCCTCCATTCGACCCCAGTCAGGGAGATATGGAGGAGACGGGGCCCACACCGTCCCCGACGGATCTCACCGAGTGATGGTACGAGCCCTGCATGGATGCAGCCCAACAGTCGCACAAACATCTGACGCCGCGCACCCGCGTGACTCACCCCCGTCCCCGTTGACCAGCTAAGCTTGTAGCGGCCTATAAAAAGCGAAAAGGGTTTCCCGGAAGATGTCGTGCAAAGTCGCACAGAATTCTGACGCTGCACACCCGCACGTGGTTCAATGAACATTTCCTTCGACAACACGTACGCCAAGCTGCCAGAACGTTTCTTCGCCAAACAGGAACCCGCCCGTGTTCCGGAAGCGAAGCTCATCCGTTTCAACCGCGAACTAGCGGTAAAGCTCTCGATCGACGCCGACTGGCTGGAATCAGCTGACGGCGTCGCGATGCTCGCGGGCAACACGATCCCAGAGGGAGCCGAGCCGATTGCACAAGCCTACGCAGGCCACCAGTTCGGTGGATTCTCGCCACAACTCGGCGACGGCCGCGCCATCCTCCTCGGCGAAGTCATCGACACCGACGGCGCACGTTACGATCTGCAATTGAAGGGCTCAGGTCGCACGCCATTCTCGCGGGGCGGCGATGGCAAATCTGCGCTCGGCCCGGTGCTCCGCGAATACATTGTCAGCGAAGCTATGGCCGCGCTCGGAGTTCCCACGACCCGGGCGCTCGCCGCTGTTACCACCGGCGAAAGAGTAATGCGCCAAGACGGTCCGCTCCTCGGCGCTGTGTTCACCCGCGTTGCTGCAAGTCACATTCGCGTCGGGACCTTTCAGTATTTTCTAGCACGCAACGATGTCGACGCCCTTCGACTGCTCGCCGAGCATGCCATTGCCCGGCACTACTCGGCCGCCGCCGAAGCACCAGATCCGTGTGTGGCTTTGTTAGAGTCGGTCGCGGCTGTCCACGCGGATCTGATCGCCCAGTGGATGTCTCTCGGTTTCATCCACGGTGTGATGAACACAGACAATACCGCCATTTCCGGGGAAACGATCGACTATGGCCCGTGCGCATTCATGGACGCCTTCCACTCGCAGTGCGTCTTCAGCTCCATCGACTCAGGCGCGCGCTATGCCTGGGGCAACCAGTCCGCCATTGGGCTCTGGAACCTCACCCGTTTCGCGGAAACCCTGCTGCCATTATTGTCTGAGGATCCGAGTAAAGCGACGAAGATTGCCGAAGCCGCCCTTTCCGTATATCCCGAGCGATTCGGTGGCCAATACATCGCCCGCTTCCGCGCCAAATTTGGCCTCCCACGTGAGGCACCAGTAGAGCTCATTAAGGAGTGCCTCGATCTACTGGGCACCCAAGCGGTCGATTTCACTCTCTTTTTTCGTCAGCTCACGCGTGTCGCCGGCGGAGAGGATTCTCAGACGCTGACCGCGATGTTTTGTAGCAGTGATCCTTTTAAAAAATGGTTCGCCAAATGGCGTCGCGAAGCCGATCCCGCCAAGCATCTCGCCGACATGCGCGCAGCCAACCCGATCCTAATTCCGCGCAATCACCGCATCGAGCAAGCCATCCAGAGCGCCTATGCTGGCGACTTTGCCCAGTTCCACCGTCTCGTCGATGCGCTAGCCGCGCCCTACGCTGATCAGGTCGAATACGCCGATCTCGAAACGCCACCACGACCAGAAGAAATCGTCCACGAAACTTTCTGCGGTACCTAGCCAGAGCTTAGGGTTCTCGATCATTAGAAGGATGTTGGTAGAGGCTTATCAAGCGCGCGCGATCACCAGGGCGGAATAGAACATTCCTATGACCCCTTGGGAAATGAGACGATAGACTCACGCTGGCTGGTCTCAGGCGGCACCTTGTCTGTCGCCACACCTTTTGCTTCCACTTGGTGCTGCGTGGTGCGACTGCGAAGCAAGTTCAGGAGTTGGCAGGGCATGAGAACCTCTCGACGACCCTACGCTACATGCACTTGAGTCCAGAGGCGGTCGAGAGCGCCATACAGCTGCTCGATCAGCCTGTACCGGCGTGGGCAGTGGAGATCTGACGGAAACGAATAAGGTGTCAACGTAAAAACCCCTGATTTTTTTGGGAAAAATTGGTGGAGGCGGCGGGAGTCGAACCCGAGCCGACGCCTTTTTGTAACCTATTAATGGCGCGTGACTTCTGACGATAAGTTATTTTACTCGTTGCACTTAACCACGCTTGTGTGGCGACAGCAGTCATCGAGAGTCCACGGAAATCGACCCCGGTCGTGGAGACATTGTGGAGACGGTTCTTGAGTCGACGGATGAGCTGACTAGCATTGCTCTTCGGACGGTATACTGCGCCCACGGCGCA
>CAUZDY010000128.1:0-4107 GCA_963578805.1 Vicinamibacteria bacterium
AGCCTGGTAGCGCACCTGACTGGGGGTCAGGGGGTCGCTGGTTCGAATCCAGTCATCCCGACCAGTATTTATAGGGCTCAATCGACTCTGTCGGTTGGGCCTTTTCCTTTTGGGTAACACATGGGTAACACCGCGACGAGTCCTCACGCTGGTCAGGAGCGACCAATAGCGGCGTTGATGATTTGGGGTCTTGACGAGACAACGCAGTCACGCTATCTTCATGGAACTGCACGCGAATGCGTGCGACACGCAGCGACGGACGATGTCGTCGGGTGCCTCGGGGAGGCACACAAAGGGAGCTCCCGGGGGGGGCTAAACTCCCATCGTCTGATCTAAGTTGCGGTCGTCACCTGCCTCGGGGAGGTGGGGTGTCGATGCCGCGGGGCGGCTCATCAGAAATCTCGTTTCTTCTGAGGAGCGCCGTCCCATGTCAGATTCCACACCGATCTCCCCATCCCCGTCAGAGTCTTTTCCTTCATCGAGGTTGCTTCGGCTTCCGGTGGTTGCCGCTCGCGTCGGGCTGTCCGCGACGACGATTTGGCGGCAGCGCCGTCGTGGACAGTTTCCCGATCCTGTTCGGATCTCTCCCGGCTGTGTGGCCTGGCTGGAAGCCGACGTCGAGTCGTGGATCGCGTCTCGGCTAGAGGCGAGTGTCGGGGGAGACCACGAGGCTGAGGACGGCAACACAGACCGGGGTGGCTCGGTATGACCCTCGGCGACAAAGAGAGGGTCACGCGGCGGAATGAATTACTTGACGCATTGCATCCCAGCGGTTCGCGGGAGCTACGGGCCTTGTGGAAAGGGGGGCGCCCCGCCACGAGAAAGGTGGATGTTGGCGATCTGTTCGGAGTCGATGAGTTTGTTGAAAAGTTTTGGGAGCGTGACATTTATGTCGGCGTAGCGACCCGGGCAAACGGTAAAGGAGGCCAGCTCAAGGACTGTCTGGAACTTCACGCAGTATTTGCTGACATCGACTTCCAGGATTTTCCCTCCGAAGCCGATGCGCGGGCGAAGTTGGAGCAGTTTCCGCTGCCCCCGAGCTGTGTGGTCGCTACTGGTGGTGGTCTCCACGCCTACTGGTTGTTGACCGAGCCGTTAAACATTGAGAATGATGGTGCGCGGTATGCCAAGCACCTCCTCCGCGCCTTGGCCGAGGCCCTTGGTGCCGACCTCGCATCAGCAGAGCCGGCACGCATCCTCCGCCTTCCCAACACATTCAACTACAAATACGAACCACCGCGGCCCGTCGTGGTCGAGACCCTCGACGTAGCTCGACGCTATTCGCTGGATAGCCTGCACGCATGCCTGCTCCCGGTGCCGGACACCCCACCCGCGCGAGAGTCGGTCTCTCACCAACTCACCCGTGAGACCCGGATGCAGCGTGCCCGTGAGTATCTGGCGTCACAACCTGGCGCGAAGGAAAGGCAGCGAGGTGATGACCACACCTACAAGATCTGCTGTGCGGTCGCGAGTGATCACGACCTAAACGAAGACGACACGTTTGCAGTGCTCAAGGAGTGGAACGCACGTTGCACACCGCCCTGGGCGGAGCGCGACCTGCGCCAGAAGATTCAGAACGCCGTGCGCTATGCCACCGGCCCACGGGGGACAAAGCTGGAGTTGGTGCTCAATCCGACGGACCCGATAACGGCGGCACGGGTCTTTGTCTCGCGCCACTACACGGTCGATGACACTCTGACGCTTCGGCGCCAGCAAGGGGTCTTCTACTGGCGGGATCCAGCCGTCAACGCGTTCCACGAGTATGACGAGGACACGGTCAAGGCTGAGCTGTGGCACTTTCTGGAACCGGCGCGCAGGTGGACAACGGGAAAGGCGCCCTCACTGGTCCCGTTCCAGCCGCAACGCTCGAGTGTTGAGAACGTCTTTGCCGGACTGTGCGCCGTCACGAACCTGCCGGCGTCCACCGAGGCACCGTGCTGGGTGGACAGCGACATGGATCTCGAGCCCAGCGAGTTGCTCGCGTTCCCGAACGGCACACTGGACGTGCGGACACGCGTCCTCCATTCCAAGATGCCATGTTTCTATACCCACAACGCGGTGACATTCGAGTACGACCCGCACCCCACGGAACCCACCGAGTTTCACCGGTTCCTGAAGAGTCTCTGGACCGACGAACGGTCCGGAGCAATCGACGACAACTCCATCGCAACACTGCAGGAGATCTTTGGCTACCTACTCGTGGGGGCAACGAGGCTGCAGAAGATCTTCATGATCATCGGACCCAAGCGGTCGGGGAAGGGGACCATCGGACGCGTTCTCAGGCAACTGCTCGGCCAGCGCAACGTCTGCGCGCCCAGCCTGACGAGTCTCGGGCGGTCCTTTGGTCGCCAGGTGCTGATCGACACCCCGGTGGCCATCATCTCGGACGCGCGCCTCAAGGGTCGAGACACGGCGGTAGTCGTCGAGGAACTCCTGTCGATATCCGGCGAGGACGCGAAGACCATCAGTCGCAAATATCTGCCTGACTGGACGGGCATGCTGAAGACGCGCTTCTTGCTGCTCACGAACGAATTGCCCGGTATCGAGGATACGTCGGGCGCGCTGGCGTCGCGGTTCATCGTGCTGGCGTTGAAGAATTCCTTCTACGGGCGTGAGGATCCTCGGTTGTTCGACCGCTTGGAGCCAGAACTGCCAGGAATCCTGGCGTGGGCGCTCGACGGGTGGGACCGACTCGACAGTCGCGGCTACTTCGTCTCGCCTGTGGCCTCGGCTGGTCTCATCCGCCAGTTCGAAGAACTGAATAGTCCGGTGGGGGCCTTCCTTGATGAATACTGCGAGGTTGGGCCGAAATTCGAGGAGGCACAGCGTGACGTGTTTCGTGCCTGGCTCGTGTGGTGTTCCGACAACGGTCGCGACCGACCGGGCACGGCGCAGAGTTTCGGTCGCCATCTGCGGTCCTGCCTCCCGAGTCTGACGGCGACACGCGTCCAGGAGGAGGGTCGTCGCCTGCGCTGCTGGCAGGGGCTTCGCCTGACGGACCAGGCTCGGAAGACGTCTGGCATGGGAGAGCGGCAGGCGCAGGTCGATTTTGCGATGTAGGCAGCCTAGTGGTCACACATGGCCGCGTATTTTTAGTTCTTAATCGGGGAAGAGACACTTTTTTAAATATATATATAAATAGATCGGGGTTTGATTATTCTGTGGCCACTCGTGGCCACGCATAGCCACCAGGGAAGACTGGGCAGACCGAGGTGTTGGCGCTACGCGGACAGCCTATAACCGTGACGCTGCCGCAATGCAAGCTCGTGACCGCCAAGATCGGCGAAGGCGGCGTGGGCACTCGCGGCTACACGTCAAGGCTCACCTCGCTCCATTCGTCGCGGCGGCTACCGGTCGACGTTAAGCTAGGGGCTTGGCGGTCCGTCGGTAAGGGTAGTGGAATCCTTAGAGTGGAGATGTAAATGGACAAACTTAGGCCTGATGTAGACAAGGAGCCGAAGAATTCAGTCGACATCATCGACGCAAATCCAAAGGGATGGTCGGGTGTTCATACGGCATTGGTTGAAGCCTGTCGGTTATTCGGAGAGGGAGGGTCTGCGGCCCTGCCCCAAAAAGCTATTCAGGCAGTCGAATTTGCTCACTCTAGAGGTTTTGAGTCAAGTGATGACGACAAGCGAACTCGATTTACTCACATTCCTTCAGTCATGGCCTGGCAGGACGCGATGTATGCCATGAATGAACTGAGAAATTGGCGCTTTCCAGATGAGCTGGTATGTGTGGCATGGCTTATTGAATGCGGTGGTCTTTCAATGGGGCGAGGTCCGGCGCGAAAAAAAACGAAATATGAAGACGGTGTAAAGAAATACATCGGAGGGACACGCAGGCTCTACAATCGTGGAGAACACGGGAATGGCCCTGGTTGGCCGCAATCTACCGTTTGGAATCCGAGCGACTGTCAGCACTTTCGCTAGACGATTACCGCGAGATCGCCGAAGTCCAACGCCTTGCCCGCGAGTGGGACGCCGCGCACCCGCGTGAGCCGGAAGCTCTCACAGTGAACCGCCTGCCAGCCAGCGGCACGAAAGATACGTCACCGTTCCTGATCGGTCCACACGACTCAGCGTCAGCCAGACCGCTCCGCGAGCG
>CAUZDY010000129.1:0-4080 GCA_963578805.1 Vicinamibacteria bacterium
CCACAAGATGCGGAAGTGGACCTGTCCAAAATGCCGAAGAGTTAAGTTTCAAAAGGGACGAGCGGACAAAACGTCTTAAGACGTCTTGCTCAGCGAAGAGCAAGCGGTCTGGTAAGCGATGCGGCAAGTACGCGATGAAGGCGCAGAGGACGTGTCATATGCATGGCGCTAAAGCACCACTGGCGCTAGCTCGCGCTCAGCGGGCTGTAGAAGCTGCTGACCTCCGGGTCAGAGGACTCACGCCTGAAGCCGTTGAGATGCTTGAGAAGCTCCTACACGCGAACTCAGAATCGGTCGTGCTTGGCGCGGTGAAGGACATCCTCGATCGGGGAGGACTGAAAGCGTCAGGCCGGATTCAACTGGGCAGCGAGATCACGGTCGTCAGGCCCTGGTAGATGACGCACCAAAGCGCGAGAGAAGTCCGCAGCGAAGAACCCCCTCTACGAATGAGAGAAGCAGCACAAGCGAAAGTTCCCTTAGCGAGATTGTGGCCACCTATATGTTGCTCGAAGACCGCCAGCGTGCACTGGTAAAGGCAAAAAAGGCCCGGTGGGCATCTCGCCCACCGGGCCTTTTCGTGTGTCATGGTCAGAAGCTATCCGCCAGTGCTGTCGCACTTATCCATCTGGTCCCACATCCCACCGTAGAGCTCCGTCATGTTTCCGTTATCATCAGTGATATACACGGTGGCGTGGGCAGTTCCATCCTCGGGGTGCTTGCCGCTCGGAAACGAGGACTTGTAGGCGATGAGGCGCGTGTCGCCTGCGCTGATGTAGTTGCTTCCGCCCCACTCGGCCGCGATTTCCGCAGCCGACAACGTCTTATTAACTTCCAGCGGACCCTGCCCCGGTGCCGGCGGCCAGTTCAGACCATGCAGGCGAATGTTTATCGAGGCCACCGTCATGCCGATGGTCCCGCCGGTCTCCGAGATGGCGATCTCCACGCCTGCCTGTCGGGGGAACCCCGCGTCGCAGTAATACCCGTGGTCGAATATCGCGTGCGGAGTGGCCTCGGCGGCTGGGTCCGGGACTGGGGCTGGGGTCGGTGCTGGGGGTTGGGGACAACCTGCACTCATGCCCGCTAAAGCGTCGCAAGTTGGGCCCGGCTCAGGTGTTGGGTCCGGCTCAGGTGTTGGGTCCGGCTCAGGTGTTGGGTCCGGCTCCGGTGCTGGGTCCGGCTCAGGTGTTGGGTCTGGCTCCGGCGTTGGCTCTGGCTCAGGTGTTGGAGCGGGCTCCGGTGTGGGGTCTGGGTCCGGTATTGAGTTCGTTCCCGTGCCAGAAACAGGGATCGTCTTCTTCCCGCTGGTTTTATTGCTGGTGACCGTCACCTTGCCGCTGTAGGTGATCGCGTCCACGGGACTAAACGTCAGCGTGACCGTTTTTGACCCACCCGGCTTCACCGAGCCACTGGTCGGGCTGGCGGTAACGACGGCGAGCCCCGTGCTGATGTCCGTCCACGTCAGCCGGCTATTCCCGGTGTTGGTGATCGTTAACGTCTCGGTGTTTGACGTGCCGACCGTATCGCTGCCAAAGGCCAAATTTCCGCTCAGTTCGATGATCCGCGTCGGCGCCGCGCTTGAGTCTGGCGCTGGGGTCGCGGTTGCGGCTGCGGTTGGGGCTGCGACTGCGGCTGCGGTTGAGGTTGCGGTTGGAAGGGGTGTCGGACTTAACACATTTGACCCCCCAGAATCGCATCCCACCAGGAACAGGGCCATTCCAGCGAGCGCCACTCCACGGAGTGGTGACGACACGCTGCCGATCGGGCTACGCCGCTCGCGATGAATTGTCATGGTCTGCGCGCCTTGTGAATCCGTCCGTGCCGCTGTGTTGTGCTGCTGAATCGTCATCGTCTTCTCGCCTTTTTGATACTGTCTGCGGCCCATCCGCATTCGATGACAGCAGTGTAGGCAGGCACGATTCGGCTCACCATGACGTAGCGCACAGAGTCTCTGTGAAAGTGATCACACACGGCCGACGGCAATTTATAGTCGCCGTCGACATCGTCAGGCCGTGGTGACTCGACACTGACCGGTCAGACTCCGCTGTTCAATTTCGCGGTGTCACTCAGGCGTCGCAAGCGGTCCAGGTAGTCCGGTCGCAGTAACTGCCCAGCTTGTTCCATGACGTCAATTTCAGCGTCCGTCCACTCTCTGCGGTGCCCTCCATTTTCCGCATGAACCGTCAAAGCGTCAGTAACCCCCGCCCCGTCGTTGTTAGTCGCTTGACGGTTTGACGTTTCGTGGGAAAAATGGCCGTCCCCGTACCGAGCCCACGCATCGACAAAGCGGCAGATCGACTCGAAGTCGCGTCCTTAGTGCGGTTGCATAAAGTTGCCCTGAGGTTTATGGTGACACTGGTAATCAGAAGAGGAGGTTGCACTATGAAGGACCGATATCTCACGGCGGTGTTGACGCTAGTTGTGGCCGTAGCGTTGTTGCCTGGAGCGCTCGCCGGTCAAAGCTCGAACGATTGGGCGCCGCCCCAGACGCCATGGGGTGACCCGGACCTACAGGGAGTATGGAACAACACCGTCAGCACGCCCTTGGAGAGACCGAGTCGGTTTGGCGACCAGCAGTTTTTATCAGACGAAGAGTTGGCGGCCTATGTGGCGGAACGGCAAGGGAGGCGTGATAATCGTGATGATCGCGACGCGGCTCCGGGTACCACGACTGGGCGTGGAGCTAGCGCATCGCAAGACTCGTTTTCTGAGAGTTCCACAACCGACGTCGCCCGCGGATATGCTGCCCTTTGGTTCCCCGTGCCTGAAGCACCCATCCGTCGGACGTCGCTGATTTCGGATCCACCGGATGGGAAAGTGCCGGCATTAACACCGGCAGCGTGGGCGCGCGCGGAGGCTCGGGCCAAGGCGATCGGCGCGACCGGAAGTACCGCGTCGCCGCTTGGGCGAGCGGAAGGCGTTGTGGATGGCACCGAAGGAGGCGTGGACGGCCGGGGTGGGCGAGCCGACAACCCGGAAGACCGCGACTTAGACGACCGGTGCATTATGAGCAACCTCCCCCGGATGCCTGGCGGTTACAACAATCACTTCCAGATCGTCCAGACGCCAGACCATGTGGTGATTGAGATTGAAATGCAGCATCATGTCCGCGTCATTCCTATCGACGGGCGTCCACATCTTGACGACAGTGTTCGCCAGTGGATGGGCGATTCACGGGGTCACTGGGAGGGCAACACACTCGTTGTTGAGACAACTCATTTCGACGACAAGGGAGACTTCAGAGGCTCGGGCGAAAATCGGCACCTGGTGGAACGCTTTACTCCCACCAATGACCAGACCATCGATTACGAAGTCAGGCTTGAGGATTCGACGGCGTGGACGAGCCCCTGGACCGTACAGTTTCCGCTGAGGCGACTGAATTCGATGGTGGGAGAAATTGACGAAGTCTCCGTGCCTCAAATGTTCGAGTACGCCTGTCACGAGGGGAACTACGGTTTACTGAACATTCTCGCCGGCGCTCGTAACCTGGAAAAGACTGGGCGGTAGGCGTCGAAGCAATAACGAATGGTACGAGGGGACGCTTACGAATAGACGGCCAGCAGCCCGAGCGTCACCCACGGAAATGCACGGCGAGAAGCTCACGGACCAAACAGCCGTGTGAGCGGTGGGCCATGAAGGGACAGGCCGTCTGCATGGTTCACGGCGGCAAAGCCCCACAAGCGTTGGCCAAGGCGGAACGCATGGTCGAGCTCGCTGAGATGCGGCTCAGAGGTCTCGCGCCAGTCGCGGTCGCCGAGCTTGAGGCGCTCGTCACCAGCGCCACCTCCGAAGCGGTTCGCCTGGGGGCGGCTCGTGACCTGGTGGACCGGAGTGTCGGAAAAGCCACCGAGAAAATTCAGGTCGCGGCGGCGGTCACGGTCGTTCGGCCTTGGTGACGGGCTAGGCCTCACGTTCGGCCCTACTTCAGCCGCCAGCCCATGGCGACGCCGACCCCGGGATTGCCGTTACCTAGTGATGCGGACCCGCGCAGGGAGAATCGCTCAGTGATGCGCCCCGACAGTCCTGCCGCCACGGCCGTGTTCCCCTCCCACGCACCGCCACCCAGACTGATCACCAGTTTCT
>CAUZDY010000130.1:0-4026 GCA_963578805.1 Vicinamibacteria bacterium
GATCGATATGTCGGTGGAGTCGAGTCTGGTTTGCTGCTTGACCCCGGTGGGTGGTCCGAGGCCAGCGGGCGGGCGGATGGGCCCGACATAAAGCATCTGGGCGGCGCGGGTGACTGCATCACTGGCGGTTAGACCGGGTGCGACGGTGTTAGCGGCAGCCGCCAGTCCACGCACCCACGCGTTGTTCACACTCATGATTCGGCCATCACGATTGACGTTGACCTGCAGGAGACCGTTGTACAGCGAGACACCCTGGAAGTTCTGGAGGAGATAGAGATGGGTGGATCCGGTCACGGGGTTTACCACCAGGTCGCTGACTTCGTACTCGGCCAGGTCTGCCTGGTCGAGCCCGAGCACCGCGAGGTTCGTTTCGATGAAGGCGAGCGCGATGGTGCTGGGGTCGCGCGGGTCGGGTGGTGTCAGATAGCCCAGCCGGTCGTAAAGCTTACTCGTGACTCCGAACCTCTCGTCGACGCTGGCCGCCAGGTTCGGCCGGCCGGCCGCGAACGCCTCTAGGGCGGCGTTCGCGGTGCTCGCCGCTGCGGGCGTCAGTCCGGGCGTGGGATCGACGCGGTCATCGAAATTCCGGGACTGAGTTGGGATCGGCTCCTGCGCACGGGCGGGCGCCGATGCGATCGTGGCGACGAGGCCGAATGTGGCCAGCCAGCAGGCGGCGGCGGTGGCGCGGCCGCGCGATCGGGCACCCCTCGACGACCTGTTTCGGTGGCTGGGAGTCATGCGACTGACCGTCTGACTACTAAAGTGGCCTGATATCGGTCAACCTCGATCGTCGAACCTTCCCGTGGCAGAGGGGATAGGTCGATCAAATGCACACTGTATCCGTCCGTGGCTGATTTCGTGTCGAAGTCGGAGTTCGTGTGTAACTCGAGGCGCTTGGTGTCATTATCGGTGCCGTCCAGGGCGACCACGACGACGGCGTCACCGGCCCAGACGCATGTCACACCGACGGGGCAGCGGGAGTCTTCGAGAACGGCCTCGAAGGTGAGTCGCGGCCCCGTCTCACCGACCTGCGCGGTGGTCTGCCCCACATGCAGCACGAATTCCTCACCGAGTACGATCTGCACTTGCGCCACGCTCGCGGCCCTCGGCAAGGGCAGCGCAGCGCCGCTCAATCCGCATCCGACCACCAAAAGCCCGGTGAGTGGGAGCCAGACGCGCCTGGTGTAACTGGTCACTGCGATGATGTGTTTGGACAGTTGAATAACCTCCCTCTGGAGCCATTTTATCGCAGGTGCCAGAGATCCCTGTGTTGATGTCCGCGGCTCATCCGCAGTTGATGATGGCAGTGTAGAGTCCGGTGACGAACCTCACCATGACGCACCACACAGAGCCTCTGTGAACTTGATCACAGAGCACCGACGCCCAGCGCCTGGGCAGGAACGTGCATACAATCTCAGGTGCGCTGGCTAGAAAAACTGGAGGCTAAAACCCATTAGGGGCGGAAAGGCCGTATCCAATAGCCGAGCAGTCCGAAATGGTCAAGGAGGCTACCTTCCCAGGGGGATCGACCGTTCCGCAACGATAGCGCTTGCTGGGGGAGGATGTCAGCCAGTAGCGAGGCGCCGCGGCAACTCGTGCAGGAGCGCCTCGTCGGCTTCGCCCTGGGTGTTGGCCAGCGCAATGACCCAAACGGCGCTTGGCGCGCTGGGAGATCGAGCCGGTCGGCAAAGTCGAGTAGCGACGGTGGGGTGTCCGGCATCGTGGGACGGAGGAGACCGGTCTGCAGAGAGTTCACCGTAACATGGAAGGGCTTCCGGTGGCTCGGTTGGAGTGAGGCATAATCAACGGATGGGTGCGCCGTCTCGTGACCTGCATCCATCGATGCGCTCGACCGTTCCACAGCCGGTGGCCGACCGGATGTACGACTCACACGAGGTGTTCTGGCCGATGCGTCGGGTTATCTCGTTGTGTCGCGTCTATCCGGCCAGTGTCGATGGCTGGACCCTCAAGGTGCGGTCTCGAATCGACCTGAAGGCCTGCCGGCACGGAGCAGACGTCTCTGCCGAGGAGCCCCGTCCATGAAACGACTCGGGGACGGTCGTCCCGGGCTGGTGCACCGCGCCCGCGGGTGCCTGGTCTCGATGACAGTGGCGCTGGCGATCGTGTCGATGCTGGGGTTCGTCACGTATCAGGTGCGCACACCGCTGCTGACGGGAGTCGGCCGGTTACTCTATCACCAGGACCCACTCGAGCCGGCCGACGCCATCGCCGTGCTGGGTGGAGGCGGGTTCGACCGCGATGTTGAGGCGGCCGATCTGTTTGCGGCCGGGTATGCACCGGTTGTCCTGCTGACGCGTACACCGGAGTTGCCGGTCCTCGCAGAGCTGCAGGCACGCGGGCTCGGTGTGAGCACACGGCTGGAGCTGCGGCTGGGTGATCTCGAACTGCTCGGTGTTCCCCTTGAGGCGACCACGGTACTACAGCGAGTGGTCGAGTCCACTCAGGCGGAAGCGGAGCTGATTGCCGAATGGGCCGAATCACAAGAGATCGGCCGGATCATCGTAGTGACCGCCGGCTCTCACACATCTCGCGCCCGTTTCGTCTACGACCGGGTGTTTCTCGACCGGACAACGGAGGTCCTGATTCAGCCAAGCAGTACCTCTGGGTTCGATCCGGCGACTTGGTGGCTGGGCCGCTCGGACCGCCGCGAGGTCCTGTTCGAACTGGAGAAATACGCGTACTACCGCCTCATGTATCTGTTACGACAGACGCCGTGACGTGGTTCGTCGTGGCGTCGGGTGGAGGCTGGACGGGACTCGCGGTTGGACTGGTCCCGGTGGGTGTGTGGACCCGTTCTGCGAACTGCCGGGTCGACTGGTGCAGTCTGTGACGCGCGACCGCGACGGCGGTGTCAGTCTTGGTCGGGTCGACACGGCCGCGAAACAGTGCCCCTTCCTCGATGCTGAGGAGAGGCGAGGCAAGCCGCCCGGTGACCTCGGCCGTCTCACGCAGCTCGATCAACGCGGACGCCGTTAGGTTGCCGTCCACACGGCCGAGGACAGTGATGGCTCGTGCCCACACCTCCCCATTCACGTACGCGGCCCCGCTGATGGCAAGTTCATGGTCGGGGATCGCGATCTCGCCCTCGAAGAATCCTTCGATAATCACGTGCTCGGTTGCCGAGAGATGTCCTCGAATCGTGAGACCACGGGAGACCGTGGTCATGTTGGTGGATCGCAATGCGCGCCGAATCGTGGCCTTCGGGGCGACGTTGATGGGGGGCGGGCGATCGGTCGTGGCCATGAGCTGACAGCGGCGCGGCCGACGGATGCCGCGGGCCCGGGCGCAATGCTGTCACACCAACGCAGCCGGCACAAGAGAAGGCAGGAGATGGGTGGAACGGGCGGGAACGCGAACCTCTGAAACAGGCATGCGAACCGTGTGTAGGGTCGAGGTGCTATCAGGAGATGGAGCGGGAGACGGGGATCGAACCCGCGACCAACGGCTTGGGAAGCCGTGACTCTACCACTGAGCTACTCCCGCCCGATTACATGTGGCCCGATCTTACCAGAATCAGGCTGGCTCGGCTGCCAGGTTGGTCAGCCGGAGCTGGTTGTTAGCCACGGATCATGGCTAGTACTTCGTCGCGGTGGGTCTCCATTTCTCCCTGAGTGTCACCTTCGAGATTCAGCCGCAGTAGCGGTTCTGTGTTCGAGGGTCGGACGTTGAAGTGCCAGGTAGGGTACTCGACCGAGATGCCGTCCATCCGATAGACGTGCCCATCGTCATAGCGTGATGCCAGCGCGTCGATCTTTTCCGCCACGCGGCGCTCGTCGTCGAGGATGGTGTTGATCTCGCCCGAGATGAAGTAACGCTCTCGAAACGGTGCCATCAGCTCCCGCAGAGTCTGGCCTCGCACCGACATCAGCTCGAGAATGAGCAGTGCCGGAATGAAACCGTTGTCGGCGTAGAAATTGTCACGGAAGTAGTAGTGACCGGTGATCTCGCCACCGAAGACCGCATTTTCTTCCCGCATCCGCTTCTTGAAGAAGGCATGACCGACCC
>CAUZDY010000131.1:0-4002 GCA_963578805.1 Vicinamibacteria bacterium
CCGTCTCGTCACCCGCGACGACGACGGCAGCGGCTCCGTCGCCAAAGAGCGCGGCGCCGACCAGGTCGGTAGCGGTCCGCGCGACGGGAGAAAAGACCAGGCTACAGAGCTCGACCGAGATAACCAGGGCGCGATGCGTGGGATACGCGCGGAGTGTGTCCGCCGCCCGCACGAGCGCTCCAGCGCCGGCTGCGCAACCCAAGCCAAAGAGCGGCAAGCGTCGAACATCGGGTCGCAAACCCAGCCGCGACGCCAAGCTCGCATCGAGACTCGGGGTCATCAGTCCCGTCGTCGTCACAAAATAGATGTGGTCGATCGTGTCAGGACTGGTCCCCGACCGATCAAGACAGGTGCGCGCAGCCTCCTCGGCAAGCTCGAGCGCCGACGTCGCATAGACCGCGTTACGCGTCTCGAACGGCTGGCCCTCGGAATACCACTCGGGAGGGCGAACGAAGTACCGCGTGTCAACACCGATCCGGTCAAAGACCGGAAGCAACCGCTCCATCGCACGGTCGCCGTGACACACGCGAGCCATCTCGTTGCGTACATCCGATTGGTCGCAGCGGTGGGCGGGCAGAGAGGTTGCGAGCGAATCAATACGGGGCATGAGTCACCAGCCGGATGCGTCGTCGGTCGAGAACAGCCTGACTGTTACCACGCGTGGAGTGTACTCATGGTTCGTGAAATGAAGCCTGAACCGCGGCGCTCATGTTGAGGACAACGCGAGTGCGGCCGTCCTTTGCGAGCCGGCTGACCTGACTCTTGAGTTCTCCGCACGTCTCGACGGTCAACCGGCCACAAGGCGTCAGCACGGTGAAACGGCCCACCGTCCGCTCATCGATGACCATTCGTCCTTGGCTTGCAACGGGAGCTACTGGTCGGTGGGGACGAGACCCTTGACTTCCTCGAACCAGTTCTATCCAGCCAAGAGTCTCAGGACTTGAGACGTACCCCTATCGCGCCTTGGCTTGCTTGTCCCGTTTCTTCTTCTGCTTTGCTGCGCCTTTTGCGGCTCTTTGCTTCTGGCTCTTATTCTTGTCCTTCTGACCACCCTTGTCTCCCATTGCGTGTCCCCCTTGTTGCAGGCGCGTACGAGCTAGAACTGCCCGGTGTGGTGGACAGTTCGGTTAGGCAACCCTCTTGGTCAGCTGAGCACGTAGCTCGTGCTTCGTGTCCCGCGCTCGATACACCGCTCCCATGCCGCCTTCGCCGATCTTGGCAGTGACGTCGTAAGGCCGAGCCGGGAGCCGACTCCGAGAGCCATGAGTTGTAGTACCTGCCGACGCGGACTAGGGGGATTCTATCGCCAGGATGGTGACAGATACCACCGCCATGCACAGAATGGCCGCAATAAAGCGTACTCACGCTTGCTGACGGGTCTCCCATCGAGGGACCACGTAAACGTTTCACTGAACCGCCCCGGGTTTCCGAGAGGCTCCAGTTATGGAGGCCGGAGTCAACTAACGAGCTCTCTCAAGAACCCGAGGCGGTTCACACCGGCTCGAAGAGCAAGGGACCATCAAGCACGCGAAGCAACGGTCAAGTAGGGCCCTCTTCCATCGAGTGATATCAGGCTCTTGTGTCTCCGGAGAAGGCTCCTGCCAGCTTGGTCCCACGCGACTACCGCGAGGTCGTGGTCGGATAGCTCACCCCAGGGTAAATATCTCGGGCATGCCGATGTGTTCGCCGACTTCGATGATGCGGCCATCGGGATCACGAATGTAACAACGTATCTCGTATCCGCCGTTGTCGCTGGGAGACGTGATGAACGGGACACCGCGCGCCGACCACTCCTCGTACACTGCCTGGATGTCCGTGCTGGCAGGGCAACTCAAGGCGGTCATTCGACCAGGTGAACTTGCAATGCTTGACTCCGGCCCCACACTGAGCACAACCGCCCTCGTTGGTATCATGACTGCTGCGGGCTTCGTAGAGGTGCGCCGCTGCCGCAGCTGGCCACTAGATCGGAAACGAGACCTACACCGCGTCCTCGCTCTCTCGGTGACGTCGACCGTGCGCACCTGGTGAGTTCGACGGTGATCAACAAGATACCATGTGAGCCATGCCAAGAATTCGCCGGGTCGCAGTCGTCTTCTGGGTGCTGCTTGTGCTGACGCTGACGGTGCTCTACGCCGTCAATCCCGAGTTGACGAGCCCGGAGGGGCTGGTCAACGCGCTACATCAGTCAGGCCAGCCGGTCTTGCTGGGGTATGCCTTTTTCAGCATCGTGCGAGCGTTCACGCTGGTTCCGAGCACCGTGCTGATCATTCTTGGCACACTGTTGTTTCCGGACCAGCCGTGGTTCGTCATGTCTAGCTCGCTGGCCGGGATCGTGGTTTCGGCGGCGCTGATCTATTTCTTCTTCGAGTTTCTCGGTCTCACCGAGCTCTTCGAGCGCAAGCATGGCAGTCGGGTTCGCTGGCTCGAGGAGCAGATGCGCCAGAAGGGTTTCTGGGTTGTTGTGGCCTGGTCGGCGTTCCCGTTCGTGCCAACCGACATCATTTGCTATGTGGCCGGAACGTTGCGGATGAATATCTGGATGCTTCTCTTCGGCGTGGCACTCGGCGAGTTACCGATCGTCACGTTTTACGTTCTACTGGGAGGCTTGCTGTTCGCGGGTTAGTTCGATGGCGGACCTAACCACAGAGTGTCCCGCTCATCATTGGCTTCCTGCACCCCCGGCGGCGTCTCGCTCCTTAGCACGAGCTCCGCTGAGGGCACCGGCGATGCTGTAATTCCCCTCGTGACACGCGTACTCATAGATCGGCTCGCGCGTGGACCGCACTGGAATAATCGCCGTCCACGGTGCCGACCACGTCGCCGGATCTTCGACTGTAAACTTGTATTCCATCTGGTCGGCGCTCAGGCGCGTAAAGCGTTCGACCAAGCGCATGTGCTCGGTGCTACCGACAAAAGTTTTCTTCTTGTGGAAGTTCCTGGTCTCGACAACCAACGTGTCACCCTCCCAGCGGCCGCGCGAGTTTCCCGCCCACATTGGAATGTCTAGGTCGAGATGCTGACGCCCATCTGTCGGAATCGTGCGTACGCTGTGAA
This sequence comes from Vicinamibacteria bacterium, assembly GCA_963578805.1. GTDB lineage: Bacteria > Acidobacteriota > Vicinamibacteria > Vicinamibacterales > UBA8438 > CAUZIB01. The sequence continues at coordinate 3,055 of CAUZDY010000131.1, forward strand.
CTTGCTCGTTGAAAATAAACACGTACCCAGGCGTCTGAAAGACCTGAAAGTTGTTGTTGTAGCCTCCCGGACGCATCGGCGGACCTTCGGTCAACCTGACGACACAACGCTCGTCCAACGGTCGGTCTTCATGGGAGTCGAAGGTGCCCTCTTGATATGAACCGACAGCGGCACGTGCGCGCTGTAGCTCCTCACGGGCAGCCGCCCGCTCCTGCCCCCGCGGCGACAACGGAGGAAGCTTCCCTTTCGCAGGATCTACAATCAAGGAAGTGCGACCGATCGATTTTCCGCGATCCCACCAGAACTGGTTGTACGTGCCAGTGCTGCCTGGAGGCGGAGCGCTATCTTGCCGCGTCCGAAGCTCCTGGTCCAGCTGCTCCACTTCGGCATCCGAGAGGAACGTCCTGTCTCCAAAGGTATTTGGTCGTTCCAACGGCGTCGTGGTGGCGAAGTTCCACACGCCTTGCAGATCTGGTTCATCCCACACCGTACGCGCCGTCCACGTACTGGTCGTTGCTGACTGCGCGGTGGCGGTGGGACCTTGAGCTGCGACGAAAGCCGCCATCAGCAACAGGGCAACTGTCCCGAACCTCCGCGCATTGAGTGATGTGAAGAATCGGTGTGTCATCGTACCCTCCCTGGTCGACTTTTTTCCTGGGATGATTATTTCAGATCCAAAAACCGCGGCCGGGGTCAGCATCTGTACATACCCGATCGAAATATATTGTCTCTATTTTCGATTTCATTCGGTGCTGGCTCCAGTGACGACGAGGGTCGCCAGTGCCACGCACGCTATCGGCTTGACCCCCATCCATGGGCCACCTGTTCCGTGACTGCACGCTTGAGGATGGTCACGATTTCATCCCCCCCGAACCTGGTGCTCGCAATTGTTACCCCGACAAAATCGAATCCAGCAAGACCAGCCTCACGGAGTTCATCTTGCATCGT
>CAUZDY010000132.1:0-3942 GCA_963578805.1 Vicinamibacteria bacterium
GATCGGGTCGGTCACCGGGGGAAGGTCCTCATTGTAGTGGCAGCGCTGAGACGCGGGCAAGGTACAGTATTTCCGTCATCGGGAAAGCCTATCCGTGGTCACAACACCTGGTCCGCGTCCGCTACGCTGGTGATCCACACCCGCTCCGAGAGATCCTTGCAGCCCCGGGCGCTCTGGACGCATGTTGTGCGCCATGTCCGACGTTCGAAGCCCAACGCTGCGCATTCTGTTCCTTTGCGTCGCGAACTCCGCTCGCAGCCAAATGGCGGAGGGCCTCGCTCGGCAGATTTTCGGCAAGCGGGCTGAAGTGTCGAGTGCTGGCTCGAATCCCGCACCGGTGAATCCTCACGCCGTCGAAGTCATGGCAGAGATCGGCATCGACATCACCGGTCAGCTTTCAAAGCCCGTGGACACGATCGACGTGCCCGGTCTCGACTTGGTGGTGACGCTGTGCGCCGAGGAGGTCTGCCCCACTCTACCGAGGCGGGTCCAGCGGATGCACTGGCCGATAGCGGACCCTGCTGCACCGGCGCCGGGTGACCCGCTAACGCGTTTTTGTGTCGCTCGCGACGCGATCCAAGAGAAGATCGAGGCTCTCGGGCGGGAGGACCTGAACCAATGACGCGACCTGCCTTCACGCTCCTCGCCGCACTGTGCTTCCCGTATCTGTCCTCGGCTCAAGTCCTGAGTGAACGATTGGAGGAATCCGAGTTCGGGCGCATGCCCGATGGAACGGCTGTAGAACAGTTCACCTTGCGCAACACCAATGGGATGACCGTGAAGATCATCTCATACGGGGCGATCGTGACAGAGATTCAGGCTCCAGACCGTGACGGGAAAACCATCAATGTGGTCTACGGCAGCGATACGCTCGAACCGTATCTCGATCCGTTCCCCGCTGCGGCGGTCATTGGCCGAGTCGCAAATCGAATCGCCAACGCGCGCTTCTCGATCGACAACGTCGAGTATCGCGTCACGGTCAATCACCGTGGCAGGCACCATATTCATGGCGGCGATAGAGGATTTGCGAAGGTGGTCTGGGATGCCGAAGCGCTCTCTGTCACCGAGAACGAAGCGGGGGTGAGGCTCACGTATATGAGCGTCGATGGCGAAGACGGCTACCCCGGCAATGTGACGGCGACGGTGACCTACACGCTGACAAACGAAAATGAGCTGCGACTCGACTACCGGGCAACGACCGACAGGCCGACCATTATCAACATGACCAACCACGCCTACTTCGACCTGGAGGGCGACGGCGACCTGTCCACGCACGAACTGTGGCTGAATGCCGATCGCTATACCCTAGCCGATAGCGAGCTGATTCCGACCGGCGTAGTCTCGCCGGTGACGGATACGCCGTTGGATTTCACCAGCCCAGAATTCATCGGCGCACGGCTCGGTCAGATTCGCGAACCCGTCGTGGGCTTCTACGATCACAACTTCGTGTTCAACGCCCGTGACGAAGGGATCGGCAGTGATGACGGAAATGTCGTTCTCGTGGCCCGTGTTCGCGAGATCAGCAGTGGGCGCGTCATGGAGGTGCGAACGGATCGGCCCGCCGTGCAGCTCTACACGGGGAACCCAGTCGGTTTCTGCTTGGAAACCCAGAACTATCCCGACGCCATCAACCACGAGAATTTCCCCTCGCCGATACTGCGACCGGGCACACCGTTCCGGGCCACGACCATCTTCACGTTCTCGACTGACTAGGCCCAGTCAGGTCGGCGAACGCCAGGAACCGCCGCGGGTTGTCGCGCGGGATCGATTTTCGGCTTTCCCCCATATTGATGAACTGGGATGGTCCGGCGAGATTCGTGCCGACCAGGGGAAAATCCGCCGGTAAATTCGATCAGAGAGTGCCTGATTCAGACTTCAGCGGAGCAGCGGGTGAGATTCAGTTGGACATGCAGCATTCTTGCCGTCATTGCGAACGGATTATTGTTGCTGACTGCACCAGAGCGGGCCACGGCGCAGTCGACCTACGATGACATCTGGAAATTTGCCGAGTGGTACCGCAACGACCAGAACGAGACGCTTCAGGCCGTGCTCTTCAGCGGCAGGTTCCAGTACGAGTTTGCGGGCGTCGATGCGGACCAGGGAACGCACACTGAATGGAATGTCCGACGCATGCGGCTTGGCGTGCGAACGCAGTGGTTCAGTCAGTTGACCGTTCACGTCGAGGCCGACTTCAACCCTCAGGAAAGAGACCCGTTCTACAAGAGGCTCACAGATACTTATGTCGAGTGGACCGCGAGTGATGTCCTCGCGCTGACAGTCGGTAAGCAGGGAGTTCTGTTCACCATGGACGGATCCACGTCATCGAAGGAGCTTCTCACCATAGACCGCAGCAATCTCGCCAACAACATCTGGTTTCCCCAGGAGTACATGCCAGGCGTAAGCGTGTCGGGCGGACTCTCGAAATGGGTCTACCAGGTCGGCGTCTACGCCGGAGGTAGTGCGAATCGGGAGTTTGGTAAGTTCGATGGGAGTGCTTTCGGGCATCTGTCCATCGGCTACGACTTCTCCGAGGCTCTCGGAGTCGAAGATGCGCTACTGAGCGGAAACTACGTATATCAGGACCCCGATGTCCTCAACACCTTCACCCGAGAGCTTCAGCACGTGGCTTCCGCGAACTTCAGGTTCGAGGCCGATGGGTGGGGTTTCCGCTCTGATTTTTCGTTGGGCTTCGGTTACCTGGACCAGAGCGACCTGTGGAGTGTGATGACGATGCCGTTCTTCAACGTCACGCCGTCCTTCCAGGTTGTCGGCCGCCACACCTACCTCCGTAGTGAAGACGCCAACGGTGTCCGCCTGGCGCGGTACGAGAATCAGGCGACGGCTGGTCGGGGGGATCGCTACAATGAATTTTATGTAGGGGTCAATTACTACTTCTACGGCCACAAGCTGAAGTTGCAGAGCGGCTTACAGTTCGGAGATATGAACGACAGCGCCGCGGATGGTGGGGAATATTCCGGCGTTTCTTCAACGACCGGTCTGCGTGTGAGCTGGTGAAGCCGTAGATTCCGGTGTTCGACCGGAGGTTCCGGTTGTCTACACGAAGGCACCTCGAGGGGGCTCCCAGATTCCTCTCGCGTTCGGGGGAGTGGGCATGGCAGTTAGAACTAAGATCCTTTACCTCATCGTCGCGCCGCTTCTCAGCGTGACGATTTCGAGTTGCCGTGCGCCGCTACCGCCCGAGGGTGCAGCGAGAGAATTCGTCGGATCCGCTGCTTGTGCTGAGTGCCACCAAGACATTTACGATCGTTGGGAAGAGACGTTGATGGCCAACGTGCTACAGGATCCTTCCGAACAGCCCGACGCGGTACTCGGAGACTTCTCGACGCCCAACGACCTCGTGACTTTCACCCTGGACGACGTAGCGTTCACCTACGGGAGCAAATGGAAGCAGCGGTACTTCACTCAGGTAGGTGCTGACTACTACGTATTCCCGGCTCAGTGGGACATCCAGAATGGAGTCTGGCGCAGATATTTCCCCCAGCCGGGAGGCGACTGGTGGACCGAGCATTACCCGGTCGATCCGATGCAGCGCCCGACGGGACCGCTCTGCGACGGCTGCCACTCGGTCAACTTCGACGTGGCGACCAAGACCGTCACCGAGTGGAATGTCGGGTGCGAGAAGTGCCACGGAGCCGGTAGCCTTCACGTCGAGTTTCCGATCTCCGAGACCATCGTGGACGCCGACTGGCCGGGCGACCCCGTCCGGTCGGGCGACGTATGCATCCAGTGCCACTCTCAGGGTCAGCCGAGGTCCAACCCTATTGGGGATCAATACTACGATTGGCCTGTCGGCTACCAACCCGGGGATCGCCTGAGCGACTACTGGGTCCTCGATGAACACCACCTGGGAGAAGAAACGTTTACCCACTGGCCCGAGGGAAGCGCCCATAAGAATCGGATGCAGGGGAACGACTACGTGCA
>CAUZDY010000133.1:0-3905 GCA_963578805.1 Vicinamibacteria bacterium
CCTGTCGGTCCTGCGCGGGGTCCTTCTCCAGGGCGACGGCGCCGAGAGCCTTCTTTGCCGCAAGTTGTGCGTCGGCGAGCGAGAGGGTCGGATACACCCCCAGTGTCAGCCGCCGCAGGCGCCCCGTCACTCGGTATCGCAGGACAAATGTTTTTCGCCCCGAGGTCGTGACGCGGACGCCAAATCCAGACGGCTCTGACGCCCAGTGGTCGATGCGTCGGTCGCTGGCTTTGAGTGCCCGGAGACTGGCGTCGGTGAAGCGTCTCACCGCCATGTCGTGATCCTCGTGGATGTCCAGAGTCAGCACCCATTAAATCAGGGGGCCATCTGGGGTCACACTGGGGTCACACAATACACGAAATACTATGAAACGTGAAGGAAGGCCATGAACCACTATCTACACTAATAATAGGTGTATTACAGATAGTTGGAGCATGATGAAACAAGGTGAACACGATGATCACCTGACTTGGGGTCAGGGGGTCGCTGGTTTAAATCAAGTCATCACGACCAATAACCATAGGGCTCAATCGACTTTGTCTGTTTGGCTTTTTCCTTTTGGGTAACACATGGGTAACACCGTGACTAGTCCTCACGCTGGTTCGGAGCAAGTGCGCCTCCAGGCGGCGAATAGTCTGGTGGACCGGAGTGTCGGCAAACCCAAAGAGAAAATTCAAGTCGCGGCGGCGATCACAGTCGTTCGACCCTGGTAGGAGCGGGAGCGACCTTCCACGTCCAGGAAGGCACGAGCATTCGTTCCCGCGTGCTTGATGCTGAACTACAGACGTCTCCGTGGGCTCGTTTCGACGGTCTTCTCAATTATGGTCGCTACCGCCCTACCACTAGCAGATGCTCGACAGCCATTCCTTACAGACAGGATCGATCGAGATGGGCTCCCATTGCTTAACCCCCCCGCGACCGACTCGAGCTCCTCATCAGAGAGGGCTGCTCTCTCTGCCGATATCATTTCACTCGCGGTCACTTCAAAGCCGGCCTCTGCGGCGATCTTGACGACTTGGTCGAGAGCACCGTCACCCGGTTCGACGTGCGCGAGCTGTTTGCCCAACTCCTCATCTGTATCTGCCTTCGCGTAAAACGCTAGTACGTTCTCTTCAGACATGTGCGCCTCCTTGTCGTGTCAATGTCAGCTCAGCTGAAGTGCCTAGCCTACCGCTGACCGACCGGCGGTTCAATGGGGACGGGGGTGAGCGCGGGTGCGTCGGTGAGCCCCTCCATCCACCCTCGGTTCGGTCGTCTGGCCGTGTGTGATCACGTTCACAGAGGCTCTGTGCGCTACGTCATGGTGCGCCTGGTCGTGACTGCCTACACTGCCATCATCGAATGCGGATGAGCCGCAGACGTTACCAGCAAGGAGCGCAGACGATGACGACCAAGCAGAACGACGCAGCACTGACGGACGAGCAGGTGGAAGGAGTCGGGGGGGGCTTAAGCTCAATACCAAGCCTTCGCCAGGTGCATAGCGTCATTATCCTTGAAGCATCCCCTTGTACCGTCCATTACAGGGACAATCAAGGGCCGCGCATCTCGCGCGGAAGCGTTGGCTTGTACCATGAATGGAAACTGAACCCCGGTACAGCGCGGCGTCGATGATGCCTCAGACCGAAAAGCCTGAATAATCTTGGTGGTTAGTTGCGCGTCAAGTGCGAATCGAGGTGGGGTCGCCTATCTTGGCCGAGCTGACCATTCAACGCGGTGGTAACGCAACTGATCGGGAGTCAGTTTCGTCACGGCGGGAGTCCAGAAGCGTCGGTCAAACCGGTATCGCCGACACGGTCGGTACAATGTTGTTGGAACCTGACGGAAATTATTATCGTCCAGTGAAGGATTTGGGAGTGAGCGGGCGCGCGCAGTCAGCATGAAGTCTGACGATGCACGCCCGTCGAAGATGTAATATCTCTGACGGCGCCGCTGGTGTTCGCGAGCGCCTGCTGTCAGCATAACTTTGGGAGGCAAGAGATGACTAAAGGAAAACGAATGAGCCGGACCACGATACTTCTTTTTACCGCTTTGTTCGTTGCGGTTGTGCCCGTCCGGGCTATGGCTCAGCAGGTACGTATCGCGGTGATGAATTTTGAGAACAATAGCACTTGGTCATATTGGGGGGACAATCTGGGTAGGGCGGCCGCCGACGAATTTGTCACCCAACTCTTCCAAACCGGATCGTTCTCCATCATTGAGCGAGCACGTCTAGATTCTTTGCTAGCCGAGCAGGATCTTGGAGCGAGCGGCGCCGTCGATGCTGCCACCGCGGCGAGGATTGGTCAACTCCTGGGCGCGCAGCTGATTCTTACCGGTTCGATCACCCAGTTTTCAATCGAGCGTACGTCGGGCGGGTTCCGCAGCTTTGGCGTATCGGTATCCAGAGCTGAGAGTGTTCTGGACGTGCGGCTCGTCAACACTACGACCGGCGAAATCATGCTGGCCGAAAACGGCGAAGGTCGGAAGACATTCGGGGGCGGGTTCTTCAAGAGCGCTGGGATTGAACGCGAATTCGACGCTGGCGTTGCCCAGGAAGCTCTGCGACCCGCTGTTGAGCAGGTGACTGAGAAGATAGCTAGCCAAGCGAGCAGGTTTGCTTCGCTGAAGCCTGTCACTCCGCCGGCTCAGGTTGTGGGCGGTCGAGACGGTTCCATCTACATTAATCAGGGAGAGGATGTCGGGGTGCAGGTAGGGCAACGTTTTGAGGTGGTGCGGGTGGTTGATGAGATCACGGACGCCAACGGCGCGGTACTTGACCTGATCACCGCCAAGGTTGGGGTGCTAGAGGTGACACGCGTGTTGTCGCAGTCGGCGATCTGCACCGTGGTGGAAGGTGAGGCCGCAGAGGGTGATGCGGTTAACGGTCTGTAACTATGTTTCCTGTGGCATGCGTTGGACGCGGTAACGGCTCGACTCGTTACTGCCACTACATTGTTCGTTTCTGTCAGTACGGCTTTGCGGCAATCCTGTGTCTGAGCGCGCTAACCTGCGAGGGAACACCGTACGGACCGACGGCCGTGCCCACCTCAGTGCAACCTGTCGATACGACTCGAGAGTTTTCCGGTGAAGTCGTTCTTCCGCCGCCCGTTGTGATGAATCTGACCCTGATCATTCGGGGTCTCAGTGCCCAAGCGTCGATCTCGTTCCCACAACTGGTTGTCCCGCTGATAGCCCAGGAGACCAGTACAGTCGACGGGACCTGGGAACTCAGGATGAATCCGCCAAGACAGGGCAGAATCAGTGGGACCCTAACCGGAGAGCGTTCGGGATTCTTTCAGGGAACACTGACGGAGTTTCTTGATGGTTGCGAAGCAACGCGCGACTTTTCAGGCCAGATCACTCTCGCCGGACTGAACTGGGTCGCGGGAACAGTGGTCGCTCCATGCCCTGGAGAGCAGCTCGAATTCGGCCAGCTTAAGCTGGCTAGTTCGTCGCTCGGCGAAAGGGCACCTGGACCCGCACCGACATTTCACTTGCTCGTAGTCGGCCTGGCCGGTGACGGCTCTGGCGTCGTTACCTCCACCCCGTCTGGAATTGGTTGCAGCGACGGAGGGGACGCCGATTGTAGCCAACGCTACCGTGAAGGCGCCGGTGTGACGCTAACCGCGGACGCGTCCAGCGGCTCGATTTTCACTGGCTGGAGTGGCGACTGCGATGGAACTTCACGGACGGTCAGTGTGACGATGGATGCGGCGAGAAGCTGCACAGCGACATACGGGCAGGCCACGGCGACGCTGCGGACTCTAACCAGTGTGTCAGTAAGTGCCGGGGCGACCAGTCTCGAGGTCGGCGAGACGACGATGGTCACGGCGACGGCGGCCTACAGCGACAATACGACCGCGACCGTGAATCCCTCTTGGTCGTCGAGTAATACCAGCATCGCCTCGGTGTCGTCCTCCGGCACG
>CAUZDY010000134.1:0-3843 GCA_963578805.1 Vicinamibacteria bacterium
GCGCTGTTCCTGGGCAGCGAGGCGATGTTGCCCAACGAGGATACCTGGACAACTTAAGGCCAAAACTACGAGGTAAACCCGGCTCGCCTGGAATCGCATACTTAAACTCCTTGATGTGGTAATCGCGAACGAACCCATGATTACTGAACCCCTCCGATGCGAGTCGACACGCACCAGCGATTCTAGTCAGGCATCTCAATTCACGAGGACGCGGGTGTAGACGCCGATTCTACCACTGGCGGGCATGGGAGCAATGCGGCTGCGCGGGTGCGCGGCGTCCCCTCATTGAGGGGGAGGCGGGGGCGTGAGCGGTTCCCCGTTGGAGATATTGCAGTTCGGTAACGTCTTCCGTAGTTCGGCTACGCCCGCGTCGGTGATCTGGGTGCCACGGAGATGAAGATTGTCCAATGCAGCCAACCCTGAGAGATGCGCCCGGCTCGCGTCGGTGACCTGGGTGCCAAAGAGGTACACCTCTACAACCTCCCCCTGTTCGTTTTGGCTCACTTGACCGCCGAGTGTCTCCACCAGCGCCTCCAACGTCGTAGGAAACGTCGGTTCCTGCTGCGCCGTGATCGGCGTACTGAACGACACCGTGGCAACGGCGACAACGATCAGACGTGGGCAGTAATGGGTCATCACGTCTCTAGCCTAGCGCGGCGCGCGATTCAATGCGACGGCTCTCCGTCTCGCCGTGTGTGATCAACTTCACAGAGGCTCTGTGCGCTACGTCATGGTGAGCCTGGTCGTGACTGCCTACACTGACATCATCGATTGCGGATGAGCCGCAGACGGACACAGCAAGGAGCGAAGACGATGACGACGCAGCAGAACGACACAGCGACACTGACGGACGAGCAGTTGGAAGGAGTCGCGGGGGCGGGGAGTGAGTCTCATTTTCTTCGGGTTGGTGTCAGATCGAGTAACCCGACCCCACACCCCTCTCCTTTCGTCACACGTCGGCCAACTGTAACGAGCGGCCGTGCAAGGATTGATATTGGGCCGGTTGGTGTCGTTAATCCGGACAGCATGTGAAGACGGACCTGTACGGTCGAGGTATCCCCGGCTCGCTGGACGCAGTGAACGGTGGGTGCATCCCTCTCCTTCTCCTCGAGGGCCGTGCCCACCTGCCGGGCATCTCGCCAGGACAGGGACAAGTCACGAGGGAGGCGTTGGCTCGTACTATGAGGCAAGACTGAACCCCGGTACAGCGCGGCGTCGATGCTGCCTCGGACCGAAAAATGGCAGCTATACATTTCGGTCGGGTATATATGTAGATCGGACCCCCCCTGCGGTTTTTGGATCCAAATAAATCGGGCGAGAAAAAAAGTCCGACCGGGGTCGGCCAAACCCACCCCTCGTTGACAGCTAGGCTGACAGCTACGTAGATGGACGTATATGGAGAATCAAGGTCAGTATGAACAGAGTGCGGCTCGTCGCCTAAGAGAACACCACAGGAAAACAGAGAATGGCAGGCTATGGACGTGCGCCACTAGAACTTCTAATCAGGGTGTCCCGCGTTCGATCCGCGGGCGGCCAACTTGCTAAACTACTCTGATAGCAGAGGTTCCATGTTCTCTCCACTGCTGGCGGTCGGCGACAAGTCGAATCAAGGCGATGCGGTACCGTTACTTAAAGCCGGCGGATCCTCACGTTTTTAAATTTTACGAGCCCCGTGCGGTGCTGTAGTGCGATTACCCCGCTCGCGAACTGGCCGTCCTCGGCGTCTGCCGTTGTGATGCCGTTGAGGATGACCGTTAGCTGGTCGCCACGGGCAGTTATGTCATACGTGTTCCACTTCCCGGCCGTCTTGACCGTCTGGGATGGCCCCACCACTCTCACGATGGCACCCGATCGGAAGTCTGGGTTTTCAATCGTGTCGGCGATGTTGACCTCGTACGAAGTATCGATCCCTATCTGTTTCGGGTCCGAGCACCGGATAAACACACCGCTATTCGAGTCTTCGCCAATCCAAAACTCAAAGGTCAGCTGAAAATCGTTAAACGACTCCGCCGTAACAAGAAAGCCGGCCTCACCGTTGCCCTCAACCGCGCCGTCGACCAACGTCCACGTGCCGTCGCCGATCACATTCCACCCATCCAGAGTCGACCCGTCCAAGAGCGTGGTCCACTCGCCGCTGGACTGAGCAAAGACCTTGTCCGAGGAATGTGGGGAAGAGAACCCGATAAGCAGTAGAAGGACAGTGAACAGAAATGAGCGTCTCATAAAGAACCTTTCGCGGCTGAATTGCAACGACAGTTAACGCACTCAGGATATCGCAGTGTATCAGGACCGGTCTTCGATGTCGTGCGAGATGACGTAATTCGATGGCTTCTACGACAGTGCCGAAAAGCCGTTGTCCGTGCCCAGGTCAATGATGACTTCGTCGCTGCTCGTGACGTCCTGCAACGTCTGTGGGAGATCGAAGCCCGTGGCGCGTCCTTTGTGATGACTGAGACCGGGTTCAACATCACGCCTGAGGGCATTCTGACGCACAGGGATCGTGCATTCCTTCTAGAGCATCTCGACGAGGTAAAACGAATTCTGAAACACGGGGCGGATGACACGCACCTACACGTAGCGTAACCCGTCATCGGCACGGCCTGAACTTTTAATCAGGGTGTCCCACGTTCGATCCGCAGGCGGCCCACCAATAAAACCGGGATCAAACTGAGACTCACCCAGATATTTAACCCTTTGATAGGCACGCTATGGTCACATCGAGCGGCCGGAGCACGTCACAGCCCCCGGCTCGGTGGTCGGCGTGTGCGTGTACAGGGGCATTGTGAGACAGTCGGTTCAAGAGCAACGCCCGGATCACTTGTCACGCCCGTAGACCGAAGAAGCGTTCGTGTTTGCGTTGCTACTCCAGATCGCTCACGGTCAGTTCGGAGACGCGACGGCCAGATGTCGTGACTCCGAGCCGCCTTTCGATCGGTCTGGCCCAGGGCTATCTCTCGGCGGTGAGCCGAGCCCCTTTTGGACAGTAGCGACCGATCTTCTGAATCCAGTCCTGAAGCGCGTCTTCGACGAACTGCGGGTCGGCGTCGCAGAGATCCAGACTCGTGTCCGTCAGCTCCCACCCATTCGGAATAAAATGCCAGTCCCAACCAGTATTGTGACCTCCATTACCCTCTGCGAGCGGTCCAAGGATATACAGGCTTCGGTCACTTTCCGGCCGGTCGAGCTCCTCACGCGCAGCCGTGAGCACCTCTGGATCGGTGGTCGTCGCTACAAACGACACAACGGAACCGCTAGGCGTCGGCAGGCTAAAGACGAACTCCGGTGGCCCTCCGCACCCCACTGCGAACAGAACGCTCAGTGATCCGACTGTCAGACGATCTCTTCGGTGTGTCGCCATCTGGACAACTCAGATGTTTCGGACAATACAATAGATTAGCTCCATCTGGCACACCGCCCATAACAGGCGCTACACTGAACTCCGATTTTCCAGGCTGATAAACTGAAGGCGTTCCGACGTCTCAAATGCGAGTGCGATCCCGAGCGACTGCTCGTCAACACTTTCACCCAGCGGGTCTTCTCCGAAAGGTAGGAGCGCGCCTCAACTTGTAGCTCTTGAGCTCGCAGTTCTCGGGCTCGACGAACACATCTGTCAGAGCGCCACGAAGCTAGCGTTCCCGTTGCTTCCACGGTAAGGCTAGGAGTAGGCGTGGTCTCCCGACGAGATTGTTGCCGCTTGGAGGCGATACTGTAACCAAGAGGGCAAGGGTCACTGCGCTATAATTGAAATCTGTCACACAGAGACGTCCCCATCGTCTAGTGGCCCAGGACACCGGGTTTTCATCCCGGCAACAGGGGTTCGATTCCCCTTGGGGACGCCACTTT
>CAUZDY010000135.1:0-3799 GCA_963578805.1 Vicinamibacteria bacterium
CTTGCGTACTACGCGAATACGACCATCTTCGACCTGACGGAAACCATCCTCGACCCGCTGCTCGCAAGTGTCCAATTTGGCATCGCAGGTGGAGTCATTGCTACTGTCCTGGCTAAACGCTGAAAAAGCGCGACTACCTGATGCTGGTCAACGCCGACCCGAACACCGTGCCTGACTGGCAGGGTTGTCAAGCACGAACGGAGCCGGCCTCAGCTCGTCGGCGCTCACTAGCGTGTCGAACGCCACCTGCTGCAGAGCACCGGCCTCCTGACGCGAGAATCCTAGCTCGAACGCGGAGCACTCGTGGTCACCCAGTGAGCGTGGATCACGCCCCGTCAGTCGTCCGAAGACGACGAGTGCTTCGAGGTAATAGCCATAAGTGCTGGCATGGTAGTGGTCGTATGTCCAGAGATTGACCGTACCGAACTCCGTACCATCGTACGGATTCGGATCGGCGACGCCGGTGTCCATGGCACGCGCCCAGGCCTCACCAACTGGCACCACCGACGTAATGGCCGCTGAAGCCTGCGCCGCCTGGTCATAGCCGGCACGGACATCCTTAGCCATGGCATTAATCGGCTGTCCGGCCCAAGCCCCCTCTGGCCGGTATGTCTGGTCCGCGCGGGACCAGGTGGCCGTTAGGTGCACTTCAACCGCTGGATTGCCCGCGTGGAGGAACTCGGCAAGTTGGCCACTGTTCTTGACGAACTTAGCGGGATTACCAGGATCCTCAAAATCCAGCGTGCTCTGCCCATGCATGACGACAACGTCCCAGGCCCTCCGCCCTATGACGCCAAGCCGATTCTCGAGATGGAAGTCGAGACCACTGCCGGGTTGCGTCTCCAGATACACGTCGTAGTCTGACCCGACCTGCTCGGTGAATGACTTAAACAGGGCCGGCACGCCGCCAATACCCGTATTGTTGAGATCGGTGACCGTATCGGCGCGGTAGAAACGCACCGACGAGCCCGAGCCGTACGTGAAGCTGTTGCCGATGAACAGTACCGTGGTATCAGACTGGGCCCATGCCGCAGCCGGAGCACACATTGCGGCAAAAATCAGTGCGTGGGTCATCCTCATGCGTGAGTTCTCCTTCGAGATTCGTGAGTAACTTTCCGAACAGCGTCAGCGATTCTGGAGGGGAACGAGCGCCAGGTCAAGTACGAGCACGTATTCCAGGGGATTTTCCGATATACACTCGGTGCTAGAAACTCTTGCGGCACAGGAATCACATGCGCTCATCTACTCGATATGACTGGCGTGTCTTGTTGTTTCTGATTGTCCTGCCCGTCTCCTCTCTGGGCTGTCAGGCTAGCCAACTTATTTCCAATCAGTATTTCAACGAAATAGATGCTGCGATTTTAGAAGCCATAGAAACAGGCGCTCTACCGGGGGCTGTTGTTGTGATTACCCATCACGGTAAAACGGTGTACCGGAAAGCTTTCGGTGACCGCTCTTTGGAGCCTGTTGTCGAGCCGATGACAGTTGAAACAATCTTCGACCTCGCATCGATGACAAAGGTCATTGCTACGGCGCCGAGTGTGATGGCACTGATGGATGATGGTGAGATTCATCTTCACGACCCAGTATCGGACTATATTCCTGGTTTCGAACAGTTCGGAAAAACAGAAATCACTATTGCGCATTTATTGACACACGTCTCTGGGTTACGCCCAGACTTTCCTTTGGAGGACGAGTTCGAAGGTTTTGATATCGCAATCGACCGAGCCACCAGGGAGCGACCCGAGTCAATGCCGGGACAACAGTTTGTTTATAGCGACATCAATTTTCTCTTACTTGGCGCGATTGTTGAAGAAGTCAGCGGGCAATCATTAGACGTGTTTTCACAGCGTCGAATTTTTGAGCCGCTGGGCATGGCGGACACACTGTTTTTACCATCCCGTGACATGCGAGGTCGAATTGCACCGACTGAGGCATGCGGTCGACTCGCGTGGCCATGTGGTGGACCGAATGCAGAAATGCTTCGCGGGACCGTACATGACCCGACAGCACGTCGCATGGGTGGTGTCGCGGGTCACGCTGGACTTTTTGGTACCGCTGATGATCTAGCGCTGTTTGGTGCAATGATGCTCGGAATGGGTCGTATCGCACCAGACGGCCCGGTCGTTCTGTTATCACACACCGTGGCGCGGATGACGACTTCAGCCACACCACCGCACCTTGATGAGAGCCGCGGCCTTGGTTGGGATATTGATTCTCTGTTTTCGTCAAATCGTGGAGACCTGTTTTCAGACCGTTCTTATGGACATACCGGATTTACCGGAACATCTATATGGATTGATCCTGAAACATCCACGGTTGTGGTGTTTCTTTCAAATCGTGTTCATCCTGATGGTGACGGAAATGTAAATGAACTCCGTGGTCGCGTGGCGACATTGGCCGCCGCTGCGGTTACCGGAGTTCAACCCACTGGCGCGAATAGTTCCACATCCAATTAAATGTCGATTATCGCGCGTGATCAGCTTCCCATTCGCGCACGAGGCGCCGCGCTTCGGCAAGTTGATCAGCGGTCAGGGTGACGGCCAGCTGGTCCCGTGATTTGACAACGCCCTCACGATCGATTCCCGTAAATCTTGACGCCGCGAGATCGAACCACATGTGTGCAGTTAAATCATCCGCTGGCACACCTTCGCCATTGGCATACATAAGCCCAAGCCATAACTGCGCGTCGCCATTGCCTTGGTCTGCCGCCAGTTGAATCCACCGCACGGCTTCCGGATCGTCTTCTGGAACGCCTCGGCCGTCGGCATACATCAGCCCGACATTAACCTGGCCGCCGGCATCCCCCTGGTCCGCCGCTAACCGATACCATCGCACGGCTTCCACATCATCCTGCGGCACACCCCTGCCAAAGGAATACGCGAGCCCCAAGGTAACCTGCGCCTCGGCATCGCCCGCCTCTGCCAGCGCCCGCAGTTCGTCGATGAATTCCTGTTGCGTGGCCAGTGACACGCTGAACGTCATCAGTAGGGCCGTGACCGACAAAAGCTGTGCAATGCGTCGCATAAGGTTCCCGTAAGACACCTTGACTCGTGAACAAGTGGAAGAATACCTTGAAGCTGAAAGAGGCCAAAACAGCAGGTGTCCCCGTCATCAAAAACGTTCGACAACGAATGGATCCTACAGGGCTTTGAGGACCATCCCAGCTACTTCACCAAGAGGATGTTCGGTGGCCTAGCCGTCTATCTGTTCGGTCGCCAGATGATGCTCCTCGTCGAGCCAACAAAGAACGGCCGGTGGAAGTGGCATGGTGTGCTGATCTGCACGGAACATAAACATCAACGCTCGATCATCGAAGAGTTCGGGGAGCTGGCGCCTCACGATTTTCTTAAGAAGTGGCTCTATCTCGACTCGCACCATGAGGACTTCGAGCCCACAATGGAACGTGTGGCAGAAGCCATCGCCGTGGACGACCAGAGATTCGGAATTTATCCGCGCCCCAGAAAGGAAAGGGCGGGGTCACGAGGCAGCCGCAAGAAAACTCTGAGCTCCGGTCACTGACGGTCGGTCTCCTCTGAAACCAACGCGGAGAACTCCAACCGATTCGCCTCGTCGATGATCTTCGCAAAGGCACGTGCTGTGGCCGCGAGTCCAGCGGCAGGAATCGCCTCGGCCGTCTCCGCGTTCGAGTGCAGAAGAACTCCGGCGTGCATCAGGTTGATCGTAGGCACGAGGCTTGCGATCCGCGAGACCTCTCCCCCCAGCCCTCGCATCTGGGCCCATCTCGGGATGCCGAATTCGTCGAAACTTCGATTCGCGATCCCCAGCAACGCGGAAG
>CAUZDY010000136.1:0-3783 GCA_963578805.1 Vicinamibacteria bacterium
ACCAAGCGCCGTCCTTCGAGTTCGGGACGGTCGTCGTAGAGTTCCAGGGTCAGCCGGTGCGTGCTGTCTATGGGGCGTTCGGCGTTGGGCAAGGCCTCGCCCGCATTGATCACCCAGTGCGCCGCGACGATTGTAGTGTCAGAGTATGAGCCCTCGATCAGACCCAGGACCTCGTAATCAAGCGCAAGCAGCCCTTCTTGATATGGCGCGATCGACACCGGAGTCGGCATGGGGACCGCGTTCCGCACCCGCGCCTCGACTACGACCCGACGTGACGCGTCGGCGACGTCAGCGGCCGTCGCCGCTGGGAGGATGGCGGCGTCTGCCGTCGGCCCAGTGTCGCTGGGGTCGATCCATGCGTCAGGATAGAAGTCGGCGCGCTCATTGGTCGTGACCCGGGTCCAGCTTGAAACGGTCCGATAATCTGGCGCGAATTGGCCCAGATAGATCTCAACGCTCCCATCACCACACCGAGCGGACGTACAGCCCATTGTGTATGGTCCGGTCATCGTCAAAAAACGCGGGTGATTGCTCCACCGCGGGTGGTAAACCTCATAGCCGTCGATTCCGGGTGCCGTATTGATGGGAACCTGCCAGCGCGCATCGGTCGTCAGTTCAACCAAGGTCAGGTTGCGATGACTGCCGTCGAAATACCAAGCCAGTTCAGGTCCATGCGGTGCAAGGGCAGTCCAGCAGCCTTCGCCGAGTTTGGCCCACTCATGGTTTGTCAGGTCGGCGAGTCCGACATGTGGCCACGGAAACAGACCGCTCGTGCGTCGGCCGTCGAATGACAGTTGGAAGTTGTCCTCGCTGACCGGGGCTTCGTCCCACACCAACTCGCCATCACTGGGTTCGTCGAGGCGGTGGCGGCGGATCGTGTGATACGACGTCGCGTGGGTATTCGCCTCATCGAGGCCGCTGTAAACCCACTCGACGCCGGTCGCTGGGTCCTGCCACACCTCAAGTGCGAACCCATCCGTGAGACGTCGTAGTCGAGTGCCTTCCCAGTCGACGATGTAAATACTCTGGTCCTGTCGGTTCGAGAACACGACGCGGTCGCCGCCTGGTGTGATCAGCGGCTTCGCGTAGTTCGAGACGGTGCCGAGGATGGAACGTTCGCCACGACCGTCTCCGTTATCGAATCCCATCAAAGTCTGCTGTGGTCGGCCACTGTTGTAATCGGCACCGTCGCCGGCATCTTGCACCCAGACGACGCGAGTGTGAGTGGTCCGTCGGGAGGTGGGTGTTAACGACACCGTGCCGCCAACGCTTGGGGTTGCCGTCGCCCCCTCAGCGTTCATGGGTTGGGTGTGCGTGGCGGTCAGTTCTGCTTGTTCGTCGCAGCCGACGCTCAGAGTGGTCACCGACGCGAATGCTACGAGCCACGTGAACGGCTTCATCAGAGTTCGTTTCGGGCGCGGAGGTGGAGATAAAGGCCGGGCAAGGTGCCGAGTACGCCGACTAGCACAAAGAGTGTCGACAGCGCGAACGCGGATGCGTCGGCCACACCCGCCGGACGGAGTAACCAGACGAACACGCCTTGTGGCACTCCGATACCAGCGACCGAGACAGGCAGCATAAAGGCGAGCAAGCCAACCGGCATAAAGATCAGGTAGTAGACAAGACTAACATCGAGGCCGAGACCGGTCGCGAGCACGAATACTTCGAGGATGCGTAGTCCTTGGACCACTAGTGACTGGCCAAAGACGGCGGCGAGGATGCCGCGACGGTCTCGATACTGCACCACGTTATCAGCCGTTTCGACGAGCCATCGGCCGAGTCGCGTTTGTTGGGCACTGGCCGGGAGGATGGTCCGTGCCAATCGATCGGCCCAGATGGCCGCGACCAGCGCGCCAACTGTCACCACGCTCGCGCCGGCGACGAATGGACCGAGTTGGCCGAGCGGTTGAATCTCCTCGGGAGCGGCCAGCGTCAGGCCGACGATGGCGATTGTTGTCAGTGCCGCGACGCCGAGGAGTCGGTCGACCGTAACGGAGGCAAGCGCGGCGCGCCCATCATCCGTCTGTCGAGATAGGGCATACGCTCGCGCGACGTCGGCCCCACCGGTTGGCAGGGCGGTGCCGATGAACGAGGTGACAAAGAAGATGCGTGTCACGTCCCACACCGAAACGGCAGCG
This sequence comes from Vicinamibacteria bacterium, assembly GCA_963578805.1. GTDB lineage: Bacteria > Acidobacteriota > Vicinamibacteria > Vicinamibacterales > UBA8438 > CAUZIB01. The sequence goes on from CAUZDY010000136.1 coordinate 2,139, forward strand.
CCGCGCGATCGGAGCAGCACGAACCATCGGCTAATCATCGTTGCCCGTGTCCCCGCATCGATCGCAATCGCCGCGAGGAAATACCATGCGTCAACCGCGACCACGACCCCGAGCGCCTCGTGTCCGTCGAGGCGCGTCAGGAGGTACACAAGGACAGTCGCGCTGAGGAGCGCTCGAAACCAAAATGAGGTAACCAGCTTGGAAATCACGGGAGCCTAGGATAGGCGGCGACCACGGGTAGTCCGAGACAGATATTCTACACTGGGAATTGATTCTTCTTCAGTTCTTAACGTTCGGTCAAGCCACGGTCAGGCTGTCAATTGGCGGGCGTCCAAGTTCCTCCGATGTGCCCATGCTTGCTCCAATGGATCGACGGGTTGTCGCCGGTCGCGCCCAAAACGATGTCGATACTGAACGGATTGTCGTTTTCGCCGTTGACCCGATACGCCACCGTATCCTTTCCAAGCGGGCCGGTGATGTTGATCCGGCGTCCCCAGTTGGCGTCTTCTTGGGCAAGAAGCTCCGCGACCTTCTGCGTGAAATCGGTCACGTGGATCCCGGAGTCCGGATAGCCGGTTTCGATGGCCACCTGTTGAACCACCTCGAAGCGGTTTGGTGGCGGGCAGCAGACTGGAGTTGGTGGCACCGGCGTCCGGAAGCTTTGTGCTCCTGTCCAGGTACTCACGGTGATTCCGTCTCCGGCAAATACTCGCCAGTAGAGTAGGGAGTCAGTCGGCAGGGTATCCGACGATCCGGATGTGGTGCCGGTGTTGGACATGGGGGTTTCGAAGACCGTGATCACGTTACTGACACTGGGGTCGGTGGCGATGTGGAAAAAGAGGGTAATTGGACCAACCGGTCCGCTTATCGAGCCGTTCGTCACGGTGAAAACCGGTGGGTTAGCCGGTGCGGTCGCGCCGTTAATCGGCGATACCAAAATTGGTGTTCCGAGCAGGAGAGGCTGCGAGGCTGTTGTGAACGCGGCGCCGTCCGACCAGGATCCGATGACCTGCTCTTCGGTGCCCTGGCCGATCGCCTGTGCGCGCCAGTAGTAAGTCGTATCCCAATCAAGGTTGTCGGTCGTTGTGGAAGTCGTTTCGGTGCCGGCTGCGACGGTTATAGTCACCACAATGGTGGCGAAACCTGCATCCTTGGCAACTTCAAACTTGTAGGTGACACTCGATGCTGATCCGGTAACCGGTGCATTGTTGACGACCAGTGTCGCTTGGTTGGTGTCTGTAACGGCGCCGCTGATTGGGGACACGCTCTCTGGCACGCCGACCGTGAGTGACGTGGAGGCCCCGGCAATCGGACTGGCTATCGACGGGCTGAGCGGATTGCTGCTCTTTTCGACGTCGCAGGCTGCCAAAGCTGACGCGAGTCCAAGTATGAAGATGACTCTGGAACAGAAGTGCCAGTTCTTGCGCATTGCATGTGCCTCGTGGCACGGAATTCTCGAGCGTTAGACTTTGTAAGCCTCGTGTATTTTATGCAAGACCGTGAAGCTTGTCGGCTAGTGGAGCTGTCGGGGATAGGTTGGGTGTAAATGATTACGAGCAAGGTTTGAAGGATGACGGCCGCCCATTTCGTGCACAACCAAGGTCCTCCAACGCCAACGCAGCCGTAAGTTATTTATTTTTAATCA
>CAUZDY010000137.1:0-3636 GCA_963578805.1 Vicinamibacteria bacterium
GTCCAGGAGGGCGGGCAGACGTTTAACGTTGCCTTTCGTGGCGGCGAGATCCCGAACGACGGAGCCCCACTCGTCGATAACCCGAGGCACCCAACCGTCGTGGAAGACACGCAACGAACCCTGCGCCGGCTCAAGGAGCTCGCGCCCCCCGATCTTTTCTTACACAATCACGCGCGGGAGACATACCCCGAGCTGAACCCGGATCTTCCCGTCAACCCGAACTGTGCGAGCTGCCTCGACGCTGAGGGATGGATGGCGATGGTGGCAAGTGCCGAAGCAAGATTTCAGTCTATGCTGACGGAACGGTAGACAAGTCGAACATTTAGCCGGCGCCTGGCAGGGAGGTAGAGATGCTGTTCGTCGTCGTGGTCGGAGGACGATATAACCTCTCCGCCTGAAGAAATCACGGGGGAGTGGGAGCCAATCGATTAAGCGTCGCTATTGCGGCCTGCTCAAGGAAACGACCATGGCGCAAGGTGTGCGGTTCGTCTGCAACAGTTGTGACCACATCATCCAGGCATGGAGTGATGGCAATCCGTACTACTTCGAGTCCGTGATCACGAAAACGGGGGTCAAGCAGAAGAAGAAATACGCCTACCACCCGAGCTCAGAATTCGATCTCTGTGTTGGCAACGATTCCCCCCACCTCTGTCTGTCTTGCGGTAAGGAATTCATGGTCGATTCCGAAGCGCCGATCACGGCGTGTCCGAAATGCACCGCACGCGAGATCGTAGATACGTGGTCATTAGGCGGTAAGCCGTGTCCCTACTGTCGAAACGGAGCGTTTGACGAGGACCCAGGCTTCCACCCGATTTCATAAAGAACCGGTCGAGAGACGTGCTGTCGTAGCGGCTCTTCTCCGTTGCACCGCCCGCCAGTCAGCGATAGGATGCTGCTTATGGGAGGCAAGTCCGCTCGTCGTCATGGAGTCGTAAAGGGTGGCAACACCGGACGCAGGACGAAGTCGGGACGGATGGACACGCGCCACCGCTCGGGGCACTTCGGGGCAGCTCTGGCCTATGCCACCGAGCTGCACGCAGGCCAGAAGTGCAAAGGTACGTCGATTCCCTACATCGCCCACCTGCTCGGCGTCGCTAGCCTCGCGTTTGAGTACGGGCCGGACGAGGACCAGGCGATCGCGACGCTTCTACATGACGCGGTCGAGCATCAAGGCGGCATCGACGCTTGGTCACAGGTCGTCGATCTCTCCGTGTTGCACTACTAGTGTCGGGCCGGTCGAAGCGCCAGATGGAAGATGGTCCGCTGCTCATCGACTTCGTAGCGCCGACGTCCCTCCTCCGGGAACTAAACCGGACATCGGCACTTCCGGTTATTGGAAACGGCCCGCCAGGCACCTTCGTCCTTTTCCCAAATGGCCTTAGAGTGTCGCTGCCTACCGATCAGATTGTCTTCGCCGACGATGCCCGCGGTCACGCTCGAGTTGGCTTTGGTGGGATGCAGTTCGTGGGATCAGAAGAGGGACGCTTGGTATTCGTGCGGATTCGTGAACTGTTCCCAGAGGGTCAGCTCTCACCGGATCGTAGTCACACGATGCTGCTCGACCCGCAGTGGGTGGCTACAATTTCAGTAGACGGTCGGCCTGTCTGGCCGGCACGGACACTGTCACGTTAAGGACCTCTCGACGCCGCAGCGATAGATGCACCTGACGCCCGCGACGTTAGAAGCGACGGTTCGGCGGTTCGAACAGCTGAACACGGTCGCTGCTGGTGGAGACGCTCCACTATCTCCATCCAGCGGGCGAGAGCCTCGTGTTGGTGCCGACAAGCGTCCCGGCTTGCACCCCCCTGCCAGCCAGCAGTAGGATTGGCGTTCCAACACAGTGCACTTTAATCAGTTGGGATTAACCATGAACAAGACACACCTGTACTTCACATGCTTTTGGCTTTTTTTTTCGATGGCTCTCATCACGGCGACCAGCGCTTCGGCACAACAGGAAGCCGTTGCCTACTCGGGTGTGACGGCATCGCGGTTGATGTTTCAGGAGAACTGCGCGGTGTGCCATGGTGAAGACCTGGAAGGCGCAGCGCAAGGAACGCCACTTCGGGGTGAGCTCGGTCATGGCGAATCCATGGCCGACGTCGTGGCCAGTATAGCCAATGGCTATATCGACTCCGGCATGCCCAGCTGGGACGATATTTTCAGTCCGGTGCAAATCCAGGGCCTTGCGATGTACGTGCTGGAGACGCGCGCCAACGTTGGGTATGTGACGTCGAACTATGATGCGCCACTTTCGATTCCAGAAGGTGAGTTTGAGACTGAACTCCATCGTTTCCGGCTGGAAACGCTGGTCGACGATCTGGACCCCCTCCCCTTTTCCCTGGCACCGCTGCCGGATGGTAGCCTGCTAATTACCGAAAAGACCAAAGGAGTGCGCGTCATCAGTCCGGATGGTGACAAATCGGAATTGGTACGGGGAACGCCGCAGGCATATGACGATATCTACCAGATGGAATCTCGCATCGATATCGAACGCGGCATGGGTTGGTTGTTCGACATCCTGTTGCATCCAAACTACCAAGAGAACGGTTGGATTTACCTGTACCACGGTCACCGCTGCGAGGATTGCACCGAGCTCAGCCGAGAGCGGAAACGTCCGGTGTCCATGAACAGGCTTGTGCGCGGAAGAGTCGACAATGGCGAATGGATCGACGAAGAAGTCATCTGGCAGGCGGACTTGGAGCACTACAGCTTCGCGGGAGACGTTGGCGCCGGTGGCCGGGCCGTGTTCGATAGCCGAGGCCATGTATATTTTTCGGTAGGTGCGAAAGGTGGCATGGAGGGCGTTCAAGACCTGTCAACACCGTGGGGCAAGATTCATCGCATCAATGACGATGGCACCATTCCGCACGACAATCCCTTTGTTGGTCGTGACGATGTCTATCAGAGCATCTATACCTATGGTCATCGCAGCCCGCAGGGGTTGGAGTTCGACAGGACCGGGGGCGGGCTATGGGGCAGCGAACATGGTCCCCGAGGAGGCGATGAAATCAACCTGTTGTTGCCTGGACGCAACTACGGCTGGCCCTTGTACTCGCTCGGGCTCGATTACGATGGCACACCGGTAGAGTATGGCAAGGAATTGGGTGTTGAATTTGAGCTGTCCGATATCGAACAGCCGGTGGTCGACCTGACGCCGTCGCCAGCCGTGTCAAGTTTCATCATCAGTGACAGTGACCAGTTCCCAGCGTGGAGGGGAGATTACCTGGTTGGATCATTGAAGGCGCGCAGCCTTTTTCGAGTCGAGATCGAAGACAATCAATTCGTGGCGCGGGAAACGCTGTTCGAAGGCATCGGTCGAGTACGCGATATCGAACAGGCATTCAATGGCGACATCTATATTCTGTTTGAACACAATGCGGGTGGCAAGGTCGCAAGACTCGTACCTGTAGAGTAAACCTGGTCCCGTGATACCGCGCCGTCCCGCAGGACGCTGCCGAAGCGACGTGTCTGGCGGAATTTGTAATGGTATTACGCGGGGACGAAACGCAAAGACCGCTCAGCACCTTACCGGTATCTCCCACCTGGCATACGCGTCGCAAGCCGATATGCCGGGTTAGTCAGCGCATGTTCTCAGTCGAGCTCATCGAGAAAACCAAGGAGCGCTCTGGTTACCTC
>CAUZDY010000138.1:0-3570 GCA_963578805.1 Vicinamibacteria bacterium
GCCCGAGATGCGTCGGTCGCTTTCAACGGCGGCCGACGACGTTCGAAGATTAAGTCAAGCTCCGTGCCTTCAATGAGTTTTCGAGTAACCCGCTGGTTTACCTCGGCCTCAATGCGGTCAAAATCTTCCATCGAAAGCGCCCGCACATCCGCGGTGGCCTGAGCCTCAGCCGGAATCACGTTCCGTGTGTCACCGGCTTGAGCCAGGGTCCAGTTCATCTTCAGACCCGTCGACGGGTCTGAAAGGTCACGGGTTTTCATCATCTGGTAAGCCAGTTCGTAAAGTGCGTTTCGGCCCTGTTCCGGAGCCGAACCAGCGTGGGAGGCGCGTCCACGCACCGTCAGCTTGAACGCGCCGATGCCTGAGGTCGTCAATCGCACCCGATCACGACCGCCGCCCTCGCAAGAAAACACCGCGTCATGTTCGCTGCCGAGTCTCGTTATTAGTGACCGTGAACCCGGAGAACTGACTTCTTCATCCGCATTGATCAAAACCGTGATGAGTCCGTAGTCCCGAAAGTCTAGTGCGTTGAGTGTGGCTAACGTATGGATGATCAAGGCAACACCGTGTTTGTCATCAGCAATGCCCAAACCGAAAGCTCGGCCACCCTCAATTCTGAACGGCTGCTCAGCAAGAATGCCCTTGAGATACACCGTGTCCATATGTGCCAAGAGCAGGATTCGCCGACTACCCGCGCCTCTAAACCGAGCGACGACACTTCGCCCAATCTTGTCAGGCGTGTCCTGCATCGAATAAACATCGGCCGGACCCACAAATTCAACATCGCCTCCCAGTTCCTCCAAACGGTCAGCAATGACACCGGCAATCGCCGAAAGTCCTTCGAAATCTCGACTTCCCGATTCGATCGAAACAAGTTCCTTCATGGTCTCGATCAACGGCTCCCGCTGGCGTTGCACCTCTTCTAAAACTGGTCGACCAACCTGAGCGTGAACCGGCCCGACCACTAGAACGAAAACACCTACCATCATCGAGACGATAGATCTCATATCGGCTGTCTCTCAAGAAAATAAAATGGGAAGAATAGAACGAGTCTATACGACAATCACGCAATGCTGCGGCGACTTGCCATGTATCATACGAAGTATGGTTGCCACTTGGTTCGCCGCCGGTGCGGTGATGTGTGGATTAGGGGTACTCTTGGGAGCGTTTGGCGCCCACGGTCTCCGAGACCGCGTGACACCTGAGATGCTGGCCGTTTTCGAAACCGGCGTACGGTACCACTTGGTCCACGGGCTGGCACTACTTGCGGTGGCCTGGGCCACGACACAGTGGCCTAACACTTGGATTACTGCCTCTGGGTGGCTGTTTGTGGCGGGAATCGCAATTTTTTCTGGAAGCCTGTATCTGCTGTCCATCACCGGTGTTCGTTGGCTCGGCGCCATCACTCCGATTGGAGGTCTTTGTTTCGTAGCTGGATGGCTCATCCTTGCTCTCAGTGCTATGCGCACACCTTAAAAAGACTAACGCTAGTCCTTGACACCCCCGTCTAGGCAGAGGTAAAACCGGTACCGTATTCTGTAGCACCGATAAGGAGAAGCATGCGGAAACTTTCATTTCTTACGATGGCGATTGCCTTGGTGGCGGCGTCGACGTCTTTAGCTCAAGGTCCGGGTGCTGAGCCGGTTGAGCCGTTCAAGGTGGGCACCTTCGACATCAACGGTATACCACATGTCGGGGTTGTTCTCCGGGACTCCCTAGTAATCGACATCGAGGTCGCGAACATGGCGCTTGAAGCTAACCCGGAGTATCCACATGTGCCAATGCCGGAGGACATGCTGGAACTAATCGGGCGCTATGAATACGGTCTCAGATACCGGCTGTATGAAATCGTCAACGACACCGTTGGCAACAACCGACTCTCCGGAAGCAGTCGCGCCGACTACGTCTACGACGTGTCTGAGCTTCGCATCCGGCCCCCGATCATGTACCCGGGCAAGATGATGAACGCGGCGGTCAACTTCTACACGCACGCGTGTGAGGGCTGCTCCACCGAGGAACTGGCGGAGCGGACCCGTGAGCGGCAGGCGAACCGCGGCGTCCCCTATCTATTTCTCAAGCCAGGCCGCGGCGCAGTCATCGGGAGTGGCGATGACATCGTAATGCCCTACGGCCGTGACCGGATCGAATGGGAAGTCGAAATGGCTATCGTATTCGGCCGCTCGGGCAAATACATCTCCGCAAATCGTGCATACGACCACGTGTTCGGCTATATGGTCGCCATGGATATATCCGATCGCGGCGGGCGCCCGCCCGGGGGCTACGGCACCCGCTCGGACTGGTTCGTCGGCAAGGGCCATGACACGTTCGCACCCCAAGGGCCGTGGATCGTTCCCAAGGAGTTCTACGGCGATCCGATGGAGCGTCTGCACCAGAGCCTCGTTATCGACGGCGTGACTGTCCAGGAGGCCAGGGCGGGAGACATGATCCATAACATCCCTGAACTGATCGAGTACGCGTCGTCGCTGATCACGTTGTTCCCTGGTGACGTTCTTCAAAGCGGAACGTCCGGCGGAACCGGCGCCGGTCGCGTCGAGCGAGCGACAGGTTCCGGATACCTGCAAGCAGGCGAGACGATCAGCGCCAGCATCGAGGGAATCGGCACGCTGACCCATAGGGTCGTAGCCGAGGAAAGCGTTCCGGACGACCTGTCAGGATCGCAGCTGCCGCCAAGTAACACCTACCGCGACTGAGTATTGAACAGGGCGCCAACCGCAACAGGGTGGTTGGCGCCCTATGACTTTTCTAGAGGCACATCAACATGACCAAACTTCACACGATTCTATTGACCGGTACATTGTCACTACTCGGATGCGGTGGGGGTGAACCCGAACAGTCGGTAGTACCAGAACCAGAAGTGATCGAGACGGACTCTGAAACCTCACTCAAGCTCTACCTCTTCGATTGCGGACGCCTAGGAGTCGACAGTCCTGTCGGTTTCAGTATTCAAGATGACGAAACTGATGTACGTGAATTGGTTACCCCTTGTTACATCGTTGACCATCCCGATGGTCGCATGTTGTGGGATGCCGGGCTCCCCTCATCACTCGCTGCCAGTGAGGAAGAAGACGGCGACCAGCGCCTTGACCGCACACTCGCCGACCAGCTTGCCGAATTGGACTTAGGTTTTGACTTAAGTTCACTGGACTATGTGGCCTTTTCTCACATGCATTTTGACCATGTTGGGGCGGCCAACGACGTGTCTGGTGCGACATGGCTGGTCCAGCAGGTCGAACGCGAGGCAATGTTCGCTGACCCCGTTAGCGTCCCCGCGACTCAACCGGACCTCTATGAGAACCTGCGTGACGCCGAGCACGTCCTACTCAACGGAGACCACGATGTTTTTGGTGACGGGCGGGTTCGTATCCTCTCGGCACCAGGACATACCCCTGGTCATCAGGTGCTGTTCCTCGACTTAGCCGAAACCGGTCCGCTTGTGCTCTCTGGAGACCTGTATCACTTCAGACTGAGTCGTGAAGACCGGCGCGTGCCGGTTTTTAACGTTGATGAACAGATGACACGAGAGTCGATGGAGCGAGTGGAATCGTTCGT
>CAUZDY010000139.1:0-3542 GCA_963578805.1 Vicinamibacteria bacterium
GAGGCTTTTACAGGGACCCGCCCAGTCGGTGGGGAAACGACTAGTGACGCTTGGCGTGTTGATAGTAGTTGCGTGCCTGAATCCATTGAGCGACTGACATAGCTATCGTTGTCTTGACGGTTTTGAGCTGTGAGTGTCGCAAACTGGGCAGCCTCTTCTTCGGTGAAGAATGGTTTGTCGGCGTCGACATCAGGTACCGTGACACCGGAATAGGAAAAGTTCGTGCCCCGTTCGAACGGCGTAATGGTTGCGTTCGTCCAGACACCTTGCAGGTCTGGCTGGCCATCGGGCGTGCGAGGCACCTGCCACGCGTCGTTGGAGGCCGTATCCTGTCCAGCGGCAAGACCACCAGCCACTAGTATCATCACGATTCCACACATCAGCGACCCTCGAAAAACTCGTCCGGCCATATTCCCTCCTTCGTGCTCAGACTGTGTGACGAGCCTGACGTCTCCAAGCCTAACGCGGAACGCGTGCCGGTTCAACGAGGCGAAGCAGGAATTTTTGTTTGGTCATAACTTTGGGCCACGCCGGCCGCTGTGGCTGTAGCGAAAGGAGTGTTCCGATGGGAATGAATAGACGAAGTTTTATCCACAACTCCGATATAGCCGCGGCGGGGCTGAGTGCAGGGATGACGACACACCCGGAGGCGGCGGTGACGGCCACGATGCAACAACCGAGCGGCCAACAAAATATTAAAGTGACAGGGTACAAGACTCTATTGCTTGACAATATCGATCCGCCGATTGGGCATCGAAAATGGTTGTTCATCCAGTTATTTACCGACCAAGGGATTGTGGGCTTGGGCGAGCGGACGACCGGTGGCGCGTTGAATCTTGATTCCCAGATTAGCCTCCTTCATGACATGTGCGATCGATTCGTGGTTGGGCACAGCCCGTTCGAGATCGAGAAAATCTGGCAAAACATCTACTCCTCACCCCATGACTACCGACATCCCAGTTTGCACGGCACGCCAGCGCTCTCAGCGATTGAAATGGCGTGTTGGGATATCGTCGGAAAAGCAACGGATCAGCCCATTTACAATCTCCTAGGCGGAAAATTTAACGAGCGCTTGCGTGGGTATGCCTATCTTGATACTGCGGGCGTTTGGGAAAACCCAGAGCTTGCGGGGGAGCGTGCAGCTGAACTGGTCGAAAGAAACATTACCTGCTGTAAGCTCGATCCGTTCCAGCCAATCACGGGGGGGCCGCGGGACTATTCTCTGAAGACGATTAAGCATGTTGCCAAAATCTTCCGCGCGATGCGTGATGCTGTTGGGGATGATCTCGAGATCGGAATCGGCACACACGGCCAGTTCAGTACTTCCGGGGCCATCCGGGTTGCGAGCCTGCTCGAAGAATTCAATCCGTTTTTCTTCGAAGAACCCGTCTCTCCAGAGAACGTTGACGAAATGGCTCGCGTGGCCGCGCATACGAGTATCCCGATTGCCACAGGCGAACGCCTAGTCACGAAATTTGAATTCGCGGAAGTGCTGGAGAAAGGTGCCGCAAATATCATCCAACTCGATGTCGGCCAGTGTGGTGGGATTCTCGAAGCCAAAAAGATTGCGGCCATGTCGGAAAGTCACTACGTGATGATCGCGCCGCACATGTACTGCGGACCGGTCGCGGCGGCCGCCGCCGTGCAAGTCGACACCTGCACGCCCAACTTCCTTATACAGGAATACAACGGTAACGACTTACATCGAGACATTTTCGTGGAACCGATCGTGCTCGAGAATGGATTTATTGATCCCCCCACGAAGCCAGGTTTGGGCGTAGAACTCGACGAGCGCGTGGTGCAGCGACAGCTTGCGACGTGATCGGACTTCCGTGCTTGGTTTAACGGACGTGTAGTTCGGTGGAGGCCCGGCCCGTTTGGAGCTGCGAGGTGCAGGCGCGCACGCGTACTGTTGTTCGTCAGGCTTCTAGCTGGGATCTAGCCGAACAAAATACCGTGGTGGAAAACCCGTAAGAATTCGAAACACGATGCCGAGACGATGTTCTTGATCAACTCGGTCATGTTCAGTGCCACTCACTGGAACCGCGCGGTAGGCGCTTTTCGTTCCGTCTACGCGGACTTGCACGTTCGGATTTGCTAGGGTGTTGGTGTACCAGGCTCTCGGCCAATGGTTTGCGGCCACGTACAATTGACCGCTACTCTCAAGGTGCGCCAACACCCGGTCACTCAGGGAACCGTCCTCAGCGCTGGTGGTGATAACGAGGGTTCCTTGTCCGGCCGGTTGAAAGTATCCGAGCAGAGATTCGAATGTGAAGACGATGCCTACGTAAACGAGAAGTAGAATGATCAGCCACTTCGCGTTCTTCACTGCAGAGTTCCCTTCACTCTTTCGAAGACGGTTACTGTTGCGAGGCGGCTTCTTGCGCTTCGATATTGCGGTAGACCTCTAAGATGTGCCGGATGTCATAATTTCCTTCGTGGCAGGCGTACTCATACATCGGGCCTTCTGTAGACATCATCGGAATCTCGGCGCTCCACGGCTGGTCCCATGTGGCTGGGTCTTCGACGGTGAACTCGAAGTGAATGCGGTCATCGGCTACGCGGGTGAAACGCTCGATCACTTTGAGACCATGACTTGAGCCTTGCCACGCGGATTTGTCATTGAAGTGACTGGTTTCGATGACCAGTGTGTCCCCGTCCCAGTGTCCACGTGAGTCTCCCGGATATTGCCGAATGCTTTCGAAAATGTGAGGTCGCCCGTCGAGGGGAATGATCCGAGGCGGATTGTTATTCTGTTCCGTGGCAATGACGACGTGATCCGGGGTCTGGAAGATCTGGTGAATATCGTTGTACGACGGGTTTTGCAGGGGGGGGCCGTTGTAGCCGTAGTAGATGCAGCGCTCGCTGAGCGGACGTAACTCATGCCCATCAAACACTCCGCGGTCGCCACGTGCGGTCCGTCGTGCCTCTGCCCGCGCTTGGGCTTGAACGTTACGTGGTGGAATCCGACCGTTAGGTGGGTCAGTGACTAGTGAGGTTCGGCGGGTCGACAGCCCTTTCGGAACAGGCGTTGCGAGCCAAATGGCATTGTCGTAGTGGACGTAGGTCTCGTCCCGATGCGACTGATTGAGGACTCGTTCGCGTTCGTCGGCATCGGCAATGGTAATCACGTGACGGGCCAGTGGGTCGGCACCGTCAACTGTGAGCTGTGCTTGGAGTTCTGCCCACTCTTCTTCGCTGTAGAACGCCTTGTCGCCTAAATACTCAGGCCGCTCCATTGGCGTGAAGGTTTGTGTCGTCCAATATCCTTGGAGTACCGGCCGACCGTCTGGGGTACGAGGGACGGTCCACGTGTCCTCTTCGGTACCACTCTGACTGCCTTGTTGTGCAAGAGCCGGCGAAGAAAGAAGATTACCAGCTACAACAACTGCTATTAACAGCGCGAGATGACCCTTACTCATACGGCCTCCTTTGTCACAGCCACCATCGTCTGACAATGCTGCTCCCACGTCAATACCTAAGCACCAGATCGCGTCAATGGGCGATCTTTTGACAACAGATGTCAGTGATTAGTCTGGTTC
>CAUZDY010000140.1:0-3520 GCA_963578805.1 Vicinamibacteria bacterium
GCATCACGCAACTCAGCGCCCGCCTGCACATCCGCGATCGAAAACTCGCACCCGTGTGCGGCGCCCAAGGCGACCAAGGCCTCTCCGGTGATTTCCGCACCGATCTTCGCCTGCAGATCCTGACTGTCGTCCACCTGCTTCATGAAGTGTTCGAGATTCTCTTTGCTCATGGTCTCTCTCCTTCGATGCGTCCATTGCCGACGGTAACGATCCGGACGGCGTGCGTCATCGACCCACCTCAATTGCGACGATGTGATGTAGAACCCGATCCTACCGCTGGCTGGCAGGTGGTGCAATGCAGGGGGGTTACGGGCGGTGCAACGGCGACGGGGGTGAGTCACGCGGGTGCGCGGCGTCCCAGTCCCGGGCGAGCCGTTGGGCGTCGGTGCTCTGTGACCAAGTTCACAGAGGCTCTGTGTGGTGCGTCATGGTGAGGTTCGTCACCGGACTCTACACTGCCATCATCAACTGCGGATGAGCCGCAGACGGACACAGCAAGGAGCACAGACAATGACAACCAAGCAGACCGACACAGTGGTAATGACCGAGGAGCAGTTGGATGCGGTGGCGGGCGGCGCGCCACATTACACGGATTTCAATGGGCGATTCCAGTTGGTCGGTGGAACCATGTGCAGCGCCAGAGCATCAAAGCAACACCCCACGGAACAGAACAAGCGACCGATTTGGCAACGCGAGCGATAGAAGCTCAAAAACCATGACAACCAGGAAAAAACTAATGAGTAAGCAACGCGACGCAGCAGCGATGCCCCAAGAGCAGTTGGACGCGGTGGTGGGCGGGATGTACGAGGGGTGATAATTACTGCTGTTGGCCGTCTGTGGTCGCCGGACCGGTACGGCGTTTCGTCCCGGAAACATGAAGCGTCGGTCAAACCGAACCGCAGGGGGGGTACGGCAGGCACACGGTCTAGGGGTAGACGCCAATCCTAGCGCTGACTGGTAGGGGGTTCAATGTGGGGGGTTCAGGAGTAAGCGTTCGAAATCGGTTTCCCTGATAATTCTGATGGCCTGTCCTTCCGCCATACGAGCCTCCGCTTTTCGATGCTTTCTGCTTTTCTCGTTACCACCGAGTCTAGCGACGTCTTGGTCACCCACAACAAGGAGAGTCGTGCCCTTCGTAACATTGAGGTCAACACGACAACCCGCTTTAGCAGCCCGATCCGCCGCCTCTTTTCTGAGTCTTGACAAAGAACCAGTGAACACCGCAATTTCACCAAATAATGGACCTTCGCGGTTTGCCTCTCGTTCGCCTTTGTCCTGGGCAACAATCGGCTGCTCTATCCGCCAAAGCCAGTCCTGAACCGATAGTCCCGTTTGCTTGATAGCCCGAAGAAGAATTTCACCGGCAGCCCGGGCATCTTCTTCGGCATCATGGTGTTGAAAATCAATTCCCAACATTTGAGCCACCGGTCCAAGCCCGAAGCCTGCGCGTGCCCGGTCTGGCCACGCTCGGCGTACGACACGTGCTGTGTCCAGCCACGTGATTTCAGGCACTGGGATCCCATGCTTGTCGTGAGCAGCCTGAATCGCTGAGCGGTCAAATGATGTATGACATGTGATGACGCCACTTGTTAGATACGCGTGAAGTCGCTCGTGCACTTCCGGAAATGACGGCGCGTCGGCGACTCTCGATTCATCGATACCGTGTATCGAGACATTCAAACCATCGAAGTAGTCATGGGGGTTAACGAGCACGTTCCAACGTCGCACGATTCTTTCGTCCTCAAACTGGACCACTCCAATTTGGCAAATACTGCTCAAGTCAGCGTTTGCAGTTTCCACATCAATAGATGTGAACGTCACCGCTGAAGAGTCCATGTCAGCGCCCTCTTACCCCTTTTGTCTTGATCTCGCCCAATTTTGTCTCAGTCAGCGACAAATCTCGAGCACCGAAGAATGGCCCGGTCCTTGGGCGAGAATCGGGCCGTGGTGCTCCTCAGCTTGGAGCATCGCCGGTCTGGCGGTAACGGCAGTGAATTGCTGGTAATTTGCTGGCAATTGAGACAACTGACGGCGTGACGCCGTCGGCACCGGTCGCCCTCGGTCGGACCCCGTAAGACAAGAAATAATAATCGGTGCCATCTGGCGCCACGATAGATAATCGGACGTGCAAACAGTCGGCAAGCGAGGCGACTAACGTGCGGACTTATAGGTTAAGTGGACAATGGTAGAAATATCGCCGAACGGGTCAACGGGCCAAATTAATTAAGGACAGTGGACATCAAGGGATGCACGTTTATTCAGTCTCTGTGATGCTATTACCCTCGCGCACCCGAGTGTATCAGGGGCGAGCAGACCATCACCGCACTTTTGGGATGTCCTGACATCGTCGTTCCAGACGGATCTAACCTAGTTGCCGTTCGTCGTCGTGGTTGGAGGACACTCATGAACATTAATACAGGACTCTATCAGCTTGCCTCAATCAAACAGGCCTGCCTCAATAGCGGCCACGGTCCCCTTTGTCTAGTGCTGTGTGTTCTGTTAGGCGGGTGCGGTACCGATTCGAGTGTTACGAATCCGGCAGCGCCATCAGAAACGTCAGGTGAGCTCACCGTACAAACGTCAAGTGAGCTCACCGTTGAGTCGCTAGCCGATGGGTCGTATCGTTGTCACCCGGCCGGCACGGGACCGTTCGCTGGCATCTTGTACAACCACGGCGGCCTAGGAACCGACGTCGGCGGCGACCTTGAAGGCGTCTGTCGCAGCTTTGCGGAAATCGGTTACGTCGCCTTGTCTCAGCGACGTCCAAACAGCATTTCGTTGAACGGCCAACTGGAATCTGTGCTCGAAGGATTCGAAGCCCTTCGTGCCGAAACGAATGTCGATCCGAATCGCCTTGGCATCCTTGGATTTTCTCGCGGCGGACTCTTGACGCTGCAGGCTGCTATCAACCTCGGTGGGGCGGTGCGAAGTATCGTCCTCTGTGCGCCCGCCCACGGTAATGGCACGTTGGAAACGACGGTGGTTGATGTTGCGCTAATTCAAGCATCGGTTCGCATCTATGTGGCCGAGAATGACCAACAACTCGAGGGGGGCACCGTGACCGACCACGTTGCCTTGTCACAACTGGTTGAAAGTGCCCTGCAATCTGCCGGAAAGGACGTCGAATTGACGGTTTACCCACCGTATGCGGACGATGGCCACACACTGTTTTTCGAGGTGCGTGAGCCGTGGTGGAGTGATGTGTCTGGCTTCTTCAATCAAACACTGTGAACTTGCCTAGGTTTCGTGGACGCCCCCGACGGCGCGAGAATGCGCCGTGAGGTGTTCATGGGCTCGCAGTAACAGCGTCGAAGCGAGCCTCCGAGCGGTCCCGGATCCGCCGGGCGGCAACCGGCGAAGCGTTACACAATTAGCTATTCAACGGGGGACGGGGGTGACTCACGCAGGTGCGCATCGTCCCATTCGCGGGCGAGGCGTTGGGGGTCGGTGCTCTGTGACCAAGTTCACAGAGGCTCTGTGTGGTGCGTCATGGTGAGGTTCGTCACCGGACTCTACACTG
>CAUZDY010000141.1:0-3505 GCA_963578805.1 Vicinamibacteria bacterium
CCAACTGTCCCGGCTGGGCGAGAACTGCGGTCGTAGGGGTCAGCTGAAAATGTGCTCACCACTCGTCCGCAAATCCCGCCATGATTGCATGTTGCGGTTCGGCGGAGTAATTTGACCCCACGGTATCACCGATCATTCTACCTGGACTCCGTCGCGGCCTACGAGAACGAGGTACGCAGCGAGCGGATCGTCGTGGGCCAGGAAGTGGCCAGGGCGAACGGCAAGCGATGGGGAGGCCGCAAGGAGGGACAGCGGGTGAAGGTCAACAACGAGCAGATCGAGACCATCCGGCGGCTCCACGCCGAGAACAAACCGGTCGCCGCCATCGCCCGCACCGTCGGACTGTCACGGCCCACGATCTACAGCGTGTTGTGTGCCGATAGTGACTCGTCACTCTGAACCCGTCCGCATGTTCGCTCGCGCATGAATGCCTTCATTCTGGCGATCGCGGACCGTCGATCGGAATGTCGCGTAACCGATGCCTCAGAAAACGGTCCTTAATTGACACTGTTCCGATGTCGTTCCGCGTGTCCGGAGAACCGGACTCTTCACCAGTGGCTGGCACTCCAGCCACTACAATCCGTTCAGTCGTAATGGTAGTCACTGGATCGGAATCGCACATTCCGTAAACGGTTCCGAGCTGGAGGGTTGTGTCGGACTGGAAAGGTATCTTTTAAGGAGGGCGAAAACTGGTTTCGCCAGCTCTCCCAGCTACACAGTCCTCTACATTCCTCCGACTGGCAGCTGTAATAGCAAAGCAGCCTGAACGAAAGGACCAACATGGAAATGCGAGAAAAAGACACGCCGAAGAAACCGATGACCAAATCGGAAATCATGACATCCCTGTCCGAGGCAGCTGGTCTGTCGAAACAACAGGTCGCCAAACTCTTTGGTGAGCTCGCCTGTCTGATCGAGAAGAACCTGAACGACGAAGGGCCGGGCGTTTTCAGCGTACCAGGTCTGATGAAAATCAAGGTCGTACGCAAACCCGCCACTGAGGCTCGCAAAGGAATAAATCCCTTTACGAAGGAAGAAACGGTCTTTCAAGCGAAGCCTGCGAGAAATGTGGTAAAGGTCTTGCCGTTAAAGGGCTTGAAGGATATGGTCTGAAAACCACGTCGGCACGAAACGTGATATCCAGAAAGCTCAGGGTCTCATCCCCTGGGGTTTGCTATTCTGGGCACAGGGTTTATCCGCAAGGGAAACGGGTGTGTCACCGAGGGTGGTTTGCTGGGCTATCGGAGAATAATCGCCCCCACCACGAGTAAATAGGACACTCAGCCTGGCAGCGGGTAGAATCGATGGCAGCGACAACGGTCGGGTTGGTGATACGACCGCTGATTGGGAGTTCGAGTCAACGCCCCGCAGACATGCCTTGAGGAGAATGAACGACGAACCCATTCAATCGCCGTGATTTCGTGTTCCTGTCGTCGGGCGCCGCTCTCGGCAACATGGTTGTTTCCGGTTTGACATCGGCCGGTGAAGCCGGCAACTCCCACGGATTCGACTTCTCGGGCAGCGGCCTGGTGACCGGCAAACCCAAGCGGCTCAAGCACAAGTCGATTCCAGGATTCTTGAGCACCGCACAGATCGCGCCGCACCATACCGCCCATTACGGCGGAGCGCTCAAAGGCTATTCAGCCGCCGACGCGAAAGTCGAAGCATCCATCAAATCCGGCAAGGTGCTCGACAGTGCGGCCTACGGCGCGCTCAAACGGGCGATCAATAGCAAAGGAAACAGCGTCGTGCTGCATGAAATGTACTTCGACGGCATGGCTCCGAAAGCACCCGATCCCTCCGCCGACGTTCGGGCCGCGATTGAAAGGCGTTTCGGCTCACTCGACAAGTGGGCCGGCGACTTTATCGCCTCAGGGAAATCCGCCGCGGGCTGGGCCATGCTCGTGAAGCACCCACTGAACGGCAAACTCTACAATGTGGTCAGTGACGAACACGCTATGGGCGTCGTGTGGATGGCTACCCCGCTGGTCGTGATTGACACCTACGAACATGCTTTCTACATCGACTATCAGAACCGCAAAGCCGAGTATGTCGAAAAGTTTATTGACCACATCGACTGGCATGAGGTGAACTCGCGGTTTCACGTTCACTCTTGAGATCAGTAAGGTGGCCCGCGTGATTGCCCTGCCAAAACAGACCGATGCGTCAGAATTTGGTGGTTTGATGAGGCGCGGATCATAACCCTGGAAAAACTGGGCAAGAGCCTTGACGGTTCCCGAGCCTCTTATCCTTCTCCTCGATCACATGCACCCCCTGCGCCGAACGAGTGAAGACGGTTTCGGTCGCGTAACTTCGATTGATCAGGTTGTTGCTGCCGGTGTGATCAATTAATCTCGATCATATGAGTCTTCCGCCACACTCGAACGAAAAGCCGTAGCTGTGGACGTTTCTATCAAGAAGATCGGCCAGCGAGACGGCAAGGAACGATTCGAGCTGGTCGATTTCGTTTCGCGGGAGGTCGTCACTGTCAATGACGTTTCGGAGGCGACGTTGCGGGCGTATTTCCACAAACGCGGAGTTGGCGACGACACGCTCGACGACTGTTTCATGCAGGCCCGCGAATGTTACGAGCAAGCGACGGCAAGCGGCCCGCCAGTCGATAATGCGGCTGACTCCGAGGAAGAGGACGATCTGCTGTTCGATGTGGACTTGAGTGAGGACGGCGACTAACCATGTCTCGTCCCGATGGACGTCTCCCTGCAGTCGCGACAATGGTTGACCAGCTTCGATGAGCGACCCAACGCAAAGGCGATGGACCGAGCGCTGCGTTATCCAGTCTCAGTGATATCGTCCGGTTTATTCATCCGGAAAATCATCTGGCGAACGTCGTCGTTGAGGGCTGGTGATATCCTCCAGCGCCAGGACAAAACTCTGCCATACGCTCGAATCGAACAGAACGAACCGAACCAGCGCGGGACCGCCTTCGGACTGCGTGAAATCACAAGTCGTCGACAGCGCGACATGTGCGGCCTGATCGATTGGGTATCTATAGGCCCCGGTGCTTAGGGAGGGAAACGCGATGCTCTGGCAGTCATGGTCGACCGCCAGCCTGAGGCAGGCTACGAGGGGGGCTCGCACCTGTACGAGTAAGGCCGTCCCGCCTTCCGCTGGGCCGGCGACATCGAGTACCGGATCTCCGCGTCGGTGCACCGGCTGGGGGGAGAGGTGAGAAGGACGAATGAATGCACCGGGTTAGACGTTCGTTCGCCGCGCCGCTTCGACCACCTTCCGGCTGGCATTAAACAGGTTCGCATAATCTACGTTCAGGCTAATCCACCTGACACCCCGCTCCATCCAGCGGGCGTATGTCTCTGGAGAATAGAACGTCGAGACACCCAGCACGCAGTCGTTGGCGCGGACTGCGTCCGCCACCGCGTCGATCGCGGAGGCCACCTCAGGATCGTCAATCTGGCCCAGCTTGCCCATCGATCCTGAGAGGTCGTTAGGACCGAGGCAGATAATGTCGATGCCGTCGACAGCCACGATC
>CAUZDY010000142.1:0-3499 GCA_963578805.1 Vicinamibacteria bacterium
GGGTGTATCTGTTCGCGGTGGTGCTAGCGGTCACGAGCCTGGCCTGCGGCGATGGTGGTTCCCGCACAAGCCCTTCCAGCTCGCAAATACTGCCAGCGGTCTCGGCCATCTTCGTTGCTTCACTGTTGACAGTAAATTTGATAGCCAACAGTGACACAATGCTGCGAGACGGAGGTGTTTATGCGACGAAATATCGTGGTCGGACTAGTCGGAGCGTTAGTTGTTTTCTTGCCATCGTTCTCTTGGTCGCAGAGTAGGCCAGCCCAACCAGGAGGCGCGCCTCCTGATCAATTAGCCATACCTCGGATTCTTCCACTCGCGGAGGGTCAGTGGACCGATCAGCATCTGGAATTAGTGAGGGAGTATGCACCTAACGGTGAGGTGGGGAACGGCCTGGCCACGTTGCTTCATGTGCCAGAGCTAGTCGAAGCGATCATGCCGTTTACTCGTTTCCTCTCGCAGGAATCCTCACTGGATGATCGCCTCCGCGCGCTCCTCGATTTACGTACAGCATGGGTGACGCAGAACCAGTATTTCTGGTCCATATTCGTCAGGGTCGCCCGCGATGCCGGACTTACGAACGATCAGATTGGTCAGGTTGCCGAAGGACCTACGGCTGGCGGATGGAGCGACTTTGAGGCCACATTGCTTCGGCTCGCTGACGAGCTCTACCAGAACTCGTCGGTGACCGACGCCACGTGGACGACGCTTGGAATTCGGTACAACTTGACCGAGATGGTTGAGGCCGTGATGAACGTCAATGAGTTCACGCTACTCGCGATGATGTTTAATGCGATGGGTGTGCAGCCGGACGCAGGGGTGACCGACCGACTCCCGACCAATGTCCCCACCGCAATCTCGGCACCGGACCCAGATCCGGCGCTTCGTCGCCCGCGGATCGCACCGCTCGCCGGAGAAGGCATCAGGGTAGGGCGAACCTTCCGGAGACATCCACGCCTGGCCGAAGCGCGCTCCGGGCAGTCTGGTTTCGTAAACCGTATCTCACCACTTGTGCCTCACAACCGGGAACTGCTCATCCTTCGTATCGGTTGGAACTGTCAGGCGGTCTATGAGTGGGCGAAACATGTCGGCAGCGTTGGTCGCGCTCGCGAGTACGGCCTTGAACCTCGCGATGTGGCAATTGGCCAAGGAGCGCCAGGATGGGACCCGTTTCACGTGACTTTATTGAACGTCGCCGATGAGCTGTATCGAGATGCGACGGTCTCTGACGAGACTTGGGCGGCGTTGACCGCGGAATACGATACGCGGGAAGTTATTAGCGTCCTGATGACCGTCAGTAACTACCGGCTCGTCTCGATGTCGCTGAACGCCTTTGGAGTACAACCACTAGATACCGACGAGCGGTTCCCGGAGTTTCCCTAGTAATCAAGAGACCTAGCACTCAGGTTGCCCTGAGGTGCTTAGGTTACCGCCCTGCGGCGAGGACTCAACGGTGAGACCGGCCGGGGTGGTTAGCTAATACTCGACGCATTAAGAAAGGAGAACGCTACCTCGTGGGGGTCAGGGTACGAGTAGTCGAACGACACCGTCCCCCTTGTTGAGCAGAAAGATCTGCCCATCAAATCCGGTGCCGAAACGCAGAGCTGCGCGACTGGCCTGATCTTGGCCAAGGTCGGCGTTCTTAGCGTGAATCAGCTGCAGCAACGTCTGTGTTTCGCCGTCGTAGCGGAAGAGAACCCGACGGATCGGATCCTGCCCGCCATCTGGCAGATCGTCCGCATCGACAAAGAACACCTCTCCACTGGGGTTATCGCCGAAGATGAGTCGGTTGGTCAGCTGCGGGACCTCGTCCTGGCGATACACCACGACACCAGTAACCGCTGCTCGGGGGTTCCGGGGACCGGGCCGTAGCATCAGCGGGTCTTGATGCCCCCACTCGACGATGGGATACGTGAATCCGTTCTCGCCGCGCGGGTCGGTCAGGCTGACCTCTCGCCGGCCGATAAAGCGGAAGCTCCCCTCCCACGTGTTCCACCCGAGGTTGGCACCGCGCGTGACGAGGCTGATCTCTTCGATGATCCCCTGCCCGATGTCGGCAACATACAGGTTGCCGTTCTGCCTGTCCCAGTTGAACCGCTGAGGATTCCGCACACCTGACGCGTAGATCTCGTCCACCGTATCGTCGCGACCGTCGTTCGCGTAGGGATTGTCTTCGGGAACGCCGTATTCCCCGTTGGTACTGTTTGAGCCGAGTGGGTCGATCCGCAAGATTTTGCCGAACGCGACCGCAAGGTTCTGACCGGTACCGAGCGGGTCACCGCCGCTACCGCCATCGGCGCAGCCTATGTAGAGGATGCCGAAGTCGATGTCACCCGGTGACGCGAGTGGGTTGAAAGCCAGTTGACCGGCATTGTGGTTCCGGAACGGCTGCTCGAACCGCATCAGCTCGCGTGAGGGACCGCCGTCATAGGTCTCGGCGCCCGGCGTGGCTGCCGTCCACTCGAGCAGCACGGTGTCGTGGGTATCATCGCCGCCACCGGCGGTGAAATCAGGAACCGGGGTCTTGTTGCTGGTGTCGACGTACGTATAAAACTTTCCGAAACCGGGTTCACCGGATTGGCTGAACTGCGGATGGAATGCGAAGCTCTGAAATCCCTGCTCGTTTCCAGATCGTTGCACAGAAACGTTCCATCGAGGCTCATTGAGGTCGAGGTAGGTTGTGACGGTCTGGCCGTCGTCCGTGAGGCCAAGAAGTAGACCGTTCATGTCGCTGACGAAGAGGTGGCCGGTGCCGGGCTCTCTGACCATGAGCATCATCCGAGGTGGCTGGCCGTCGAAATCAGGAAGGGTAGCAAACTCGACGACGTTAACCGTAATGCTGCCGTCTGCGGCTGGGATCGGCGTCGGAAATGGATTCGCGGTTGTCTGAGCAGACGCGGAGCAGGCGTACAGGAGTGCCGCCCCTGCCGCCAAAGTCAAGGTCTTGGTCTTGGTCATTTCTCACAAGGTTATAGCGGGGTGGTTCATGGCACAAACATATCGAAGTGCGGTGGTCGGTTCAACGGGCGATGATAAGTTTGGAGCCTCGGGTAAGCAGTCGGAAGACGTGGGTTAGTCACGCAGGTGCGGTTCGTCTCATTCGCGGCCGAGGCGTTGTGACCGCCAGATCTGCACACCGGCTTGGTCACGCTCGGTCCAAAATATTCGAAATGTTTCACCCGTTTGGAGGACTATGGGGTGCGAGGCCGCGCGACTCTCGTCGGAGACCCGACGGGCTTCATTCCATTGAACGCCGAGATCGTGAGAAATCGAAACCCAGATATCTCCGGCTTCGTCCCAGGCGGCCACTACGGTTCGTCCTATTGCACCGAGGTCGGCATGCCGGGCCCGATCGCCGCCGATGCGCTGTGGTGTAGTCCAAGTAGTGCCGTCGTTCGTCGACTTCACCCAGTAGAGCCCGTGTCGCTCGTTGTGGCCGGTCCAGACCAATGCATGGAGTTGTTCCGTGCCCTTGTTATCCATTCCGACCGCAATTCCG
>CAUZDY010000143.1:0-3434 GCA_963578805.1 Vicinamibacteria bacterium
CTCGCGAGCGTCAGTCTCGCGTACCGCGAGCGCGTAGGCGTTCTCGAAACCGAGACGCGCCACGAGCGTCACGCCGTATCGTTCGTCCAAGAATTGCTCGACCGCTCCTATTACCTCGGCTGGAGAAACTAGGTCGTCGGCGCGCTCCATCTCATTCGCCCAGAGGGTGCCTGAGTACTCGACATACAGATCAATGTCACCCGTCGTGAGGGCATTGAAAACAATCATTGATCCTAGGGACTGCATCAGAGTTGTCGGGTACCCCGTTTCCTGCTCGATCCATTTGGATAGGATGGCACTCAGGATGTACTGCTCCGTGAAGGCTTTGGCGCCGATCACGATAGGACGTTCGCGGCTGCCGAGCAGCGGCATGACGAGGGTGATTGCGGTAAATGAGTACAACAAACCAATCGATATTGCGGTCAACACGAGTCGTGGGTGGCGTCGCAAACGAACGCTCGTCTCGGCGGTGCGCACTAGGGCGTCGAGGACGAGCGCCAACGCGGCAGCCGCCACACATCCAACCAGGATCGCCGTATAGTTCCGTGTTTGCAGACCGCTGAAGATATAGTTCCCCAGGCTGGTGGCACCGACTGGTGTCGACAATGTCGCAACTCCGACTATCCACACCGTCGCGGTTCGGATGCCGGCGACGATCACAGGCCTCGCGAGGGGCAATTCCACTCGAACCAGCTGTTGCCAGGAAGTCATCCCGACGCCCCGGGCCGCGTCCTTGACCGCGGGATCGACACCGGCGATCCCGGTGACCGTATTCCGAAGGATCGGAAAGACGCCGTACAGGGTCAGGCCGATGATGGCCGGGAAGAATCCGATGCTTGGGAGCTCCAGGCCGGCCAGGATTGGCACCATGATCGCGAGAAGCGCCAGGCTCGGGACCGTCTGAATCACCCCGGCGAGACCGATTACCGGCTGTTCCAACCATTTCGCACGGGTGACCGCAATACCGAGCGGCAGACTCACTGCCGTGCTAAGCAGTAACGCGAGCAGTGTCAGCTGGATGTGCGCCGTCAGGTATTCCGGGAGCAGCGCGAGCTGTTCACTCACGGCCCGGCCTCGCTGGCTCCCTGGGCCATAAGGGCGTCGACTACCTCCGCCTGCCGCTGGGGTGTCGTCATCAGCTGACGAACGTAGCTGTCAGCGGGCGATGTGAGCAGTTCGCGAGGGGATCCGACCTGAACCAAGCACCCGGCGTTCATCACTGCGATTTGGTCGCCAAGGATTAGGGCCTCGACCATGTCGTGGGTGACAAAGACGGCCGTCAGTCCGACTTCGCGTCGGATCCGGACCAGCGAGTCCTGCAGCCTTTGGCGGGTGAGAGGGTCTAGTGAGCCGAACGGTTCGTCGAGGAGAAGAATCGACGGTTCACCCGCCAGAGCCCGAGCCACACCCACCCGTTGTTGCTGCCCTCCGGACAGTTCGTCCGGATACCGATCACGCACGTGGAGACTGTCGAGTTCAACCAGCGCGAGGAGTTCGTCCACTCTCGCTCGGATTCGGTCCGACGACCAGCCCAGGAGTGCGGGAGTGACGCCGACGTTCTCCGCCACAGTCATGTGCGGGAACAGACCGACCTGTTGAAAGACGTATCCCACCTGTCGTCTGAGCTCGGGTCCTGGAATTGTCGAGGTCTCTGTTCCGTCGATCCAGACCGCACCGGCGGTGGGTTCGATTAGACGGTTGATCATCTTGAGCGTGGTGGTTTTACCGCTGCCCGATCCGCCCAGCAGCACGAGCAACTGTCCGCGGGGAACGGTCAGCGATAGCTCTTTGACGACGACCGCGCCATCGTAGCTCTTCGTGAGGGCCTGAAGCTCGATCATAAAAAATGAGGTGGCATCCGTCTAGGTCAGTGTAGCTTACACGGCCTATGCATTAATGACTTACAGGTGTTTCATGGGCAAAATACGACGAGCTGACACGGTGCCTGGCCGCGGCCATGGTGAACGTCATCGTCTCCTTCGGAATAGTGGTGACGAACGTTTTAAGGATGGCACCGACGAGTAATGGCGGACCACGTCATCTCCGTCGCGGGTCTTAAGTCGTTCGACCTCGACCGCGGCCAGCACCCTTGGCGATGGCATCATGAAGATTGCGTCCTTCATGTGCGCGGTGTAGGAAGAGCCGGCCGTGCCCTCACCCAGGGATTTCATAAAGGGGAACACTTCGTCCCGGAGTATCTCGAACATCGGTTCCGGGGCTGTGTCCTTGAAACGTGATCAGCGGAGGTGTCCTAATCAGTGAAAAAGATGGGATCTTCAAGCGCGGTATTGGTGTGGGCCGCTTTGTGTTCCTTAAGCGTCTGTATTTCGTCGAGCCGTTTGATGAACAAGAGGTAGGTCAGCTGCTCGATGACCGAGAGCGGGTTCGAGATGCCGCCGGACCACATGGTGTCCCAGATCTGGTCGACCTTGGACTTCAGTTCACCGGTAATCATGCAGGTCTCACGATGGCCTCGTGCCACTTGGCCACGTCGCGCCCTTCATCGTCACGAAGGTGGCCGTCAACCCAGTGCTCAAGTCGTTCAAGCTCCGCCACGCTCATCGTGTGCAAGAACCGTGTTTACCACTCTCCCAACCGGACGCACCAACGGTCGTCGAACGTACTGCGTGCCGCCGTCCCTACCAACTAGGAACAGGCCTAACCTGGCTTGGGGCGGCGAGCGGTTGAACGGAGGCAGCTGTCGACTAGTTTGCTCCTGAGCGCCCTTGCTCCGCACCATTCCTACCAAATAGAATCACGAGCGTGGAAACGCTGCTCTCCAGGGCGCCAGAATGGCTGAGACAACCCGCGATTCTGGCGCTGATCGTCGCCGCGACCTCAGTAGCCTTGGCCAAGCTCGTCGAACTGCTATTGTGCGGAGCCCTGGGCCGGCTAGCCCTGCGCACGCGGACCGACTTCGACGAGAAACTGATCGAAACGCTGCACCGACCGATCTTCGTCAGCGTCCTGTTGATCGGCGTGCGAATGGCAGTGCTGATCCTCAGTCCGCCCGGGGCCGTGATGAGCTGGACGGACAGTATCGCCCAAACGGTGGCGACCTTCGTGTGGGCCGTCGCCGGCCTTCGGGTCGTTTCGCTGGTGCACGGGAGCATAGGCGGCATAGTTCAGCGGAGCGAGTGGATCGACGAGCGGACGTTACCGCTGTTCGACAACCTGGCGCGGCTGATCTTGCTGGGTGCGGCAGCCTACTTCTTACTCCTATCCTGGGATCTAAACATCACCGGCTGGCTCGCCTCGGCAGGCATCGTCGGCATAGCGATCGGGCTGGCAGCACAGGACACGCTGGCCAACATCTTCGGGGGATTGTCAATCATCGCCGACGCGCCCTACAAGATCGGGGACTGGGTCAATCTCGACGGCGGCGAGCGGGGACGTGTGACCAAGATCGGGCTACGCAGCACGCGGATGATGAC
>CAUZDY010000144.1:0-3407 GCA_963578805.1 Vicinamibacteria bacterium
CTCGGGGCAGGACGGGTCGGCCGGGAACATCGAGTCTCCACCGCCCTCGGTGTAGTTACAGTTGTTCAGCCCGAGACCCGTGGGGTTCACATCTGCGGCGGGACCGATGTGGCCGACCGTGTTCATGCCCTGATCGATGTTCAGGCTCCACGCCGGTGCACCGGCGACGCCACGCTTGGTGAAGACCTGAATCACACCACCCGCGGCCTCCGTGCCATAAAGCGTCGTGGCTGCGGCGCCCTTGATGACTTCGATACGCTCGATGTCGTTCGGGTTGATGTCGTCGAACGGATTCGACTGCTGGTTGGCCTCGTCCGAGTGGATGAGCCCCGTTGCGCGCATGCGCACGCCGTCGATGTAGACGAGCGGCGAGTTACCCTGCGAGATCGAGTTGTTACCCCGCAGCTTGATCGTGCTGCCGGCGCCGATCATGCCGCCGTTTTGCAGCACGGTCGCACCTGTGGTGCGACCCTGTAGAATATCGGCGACATCCGACACCGGAAGCGCTTCGATGTCGGACTCGTTGATCTGCGTGATCGAGTTGCCGATCTCGCGGCGCCTCGCGGACCCCGCGGTCCCGGTCACGACGACACCTTCCAGGCTGATCGCTTCCGAGCGGAGTCGTGCGTCAGAGGTAGCCGTCTGGCCGGCTGCGACCGTGACTTCAATCGTCTCACTGCCATAACCGATGTACTGGAACTGCACTGAATGCGTACCTACCGGCACGTTCAGCAGCAGGAACCGGCCAACGTTGTTGGCCAGCGCACCGATGTTCAGCGACGGGATGCTAACCTGGGCGCCAGCCAGCGCCTGCCCGTTGGTGCCGTCCCGCACCGAACCCGTCACGGAGCCAGTCTGCGCTTGGGCCGGAGCCCAGCCGACCATCACCGCAAACGCCGCGACGGTCAGAGTGCGCAGTGTCCTGCGGAGGATCCCTTTGCAAACAATGCTTTGGGACATGTTGCCTCCTCACCGTAGAATGAATGAATAAATTTGGCCCGCCGTGGACCTCCACAGCGAGCAACTCCAATAGAGCGACGTGAATCTAGGCCCGGGAAACGCTAAAACACAATGGTTTTCCACGCCGATCCACCCCACGATATCGATACGGCTGGATCCACAAAAAAGATTGCACCGACCCCGTCCACTGAGACACAAGCTTGAAATATCGACGCAACACGAGCATTTTTTCGGGCTTTTCGACATCTTAGCTGGCTAACTGACCCCAGTCAGGACCGATCGTCATGCTCTTTTACGCCCACTCAGGCCTTCGCTACCTGGTGCTCTTCGCCGGCATTCTCGTTCTGGGCTACGCCGTGTACGGACAGGCCACGAAACGGGAATACGACAAGACCATGAGGATTCTGGCGGCTGTCTTCACGGGGTCGATCGACCTCACGGTGCTCTTGGGGGTGGCTCATTTGATGAGCAGCGTGTTCTACCCGCAGCTCAGCGGACACATCGCGCCGATGGTGCTCGCCGCGGTGGTGGCCCATCTGGTCTCGGCGGTGATGAAACGCCGCCCAATCGCGGAGCGGACGTTCATGCCCCACATCGTCAGCACATTGATCGTGCTGGGGCTCATCGCGACAGGCATCATGGCGATCGGTCGCCCGATCGTAGGCTGATTGCTAGAGACGATGTCTGATCACTAGACTATCGGTCAGCGTCCAAACGAGAAGCTGAACGGAATCCGGAAACCGAGCAGCGGGATCCATGTCTCGTCCACTCCGGTGTCGTCCCCTATGGAATCCCTACCACCGCCCGCGAAGTCCATCACCGCCAGCGCCGCCGCTCCCCCCACGACCAGCGCCGAAAAGAAGAAGCTCTTCCGGTTGTCGACCTCGCGTCGGCTCGTCTGCACGATCGAGCTGCGCGGCACGGAGACCTGCATGAAAGTGGAGGGTGTCTCGACAACGATGGTCACCGAGTCGCCCATTTGGTTCACGAAGCGACCGCTGACCGAGTTGGTCGACGTGTTCGCGAAGGCGAGCAGTCGCGCCAACTCCGTCTGATCCAGCTCGAGTCGGACCTGATCAGTCGGCTGCAAAGTCGAGAGTTCAGTCGGCTGATAGGAGGCACAGCCCGCCAAGACAAAGGGAACCACGAAGAGAAGCGGACGGAATTTGACCATGTTTCGCGGTCACATTTTGGGTGAACAATAAAGGGCGGCTACATCAGTAAACGATCTGAATGCGAAAACGTGTCGCGCTGATGCCAACGCGACAAGCCATCCCCCCCTTGACTCGGGTAGGCACCCACCTCGACCATGGCATCGCGCCCGCCGCCCAGAAGGCTCTATGACTCCTGTTCCACCACTCGGTCCTCTCGAGCAACTCCCCACCGCTACCCGCGCCGCTGGTCCACGCGACCTCGGGCTCGTGATGGGTGGTGGTGGCGCTCGAGCGGCGTACCAGGTGGGTTTTTTGAGGTACGTTGCTCGCAACTTTCCCGAGCTGAGAGTCCCGTACGTCACCGGCGCCTCCGCCGGGGCGATCAACGCCGCGCTGCTCGCGTCACATCACGGAAGTTTCCTGCAGTCGGTACGGGAATTGAGTCAGTTGTGGGGCAACCTCACCGTTGCGGACGTCTTCAATGTCGATGTTCGTTCGCTGACGCTGAACAGCTTTCGCTGGCTACGCCAGCTAGCCTCCGGGGGCATGGGAGGTGCACCGCGCGTGAGAGGGCTGGTCGACACACAGCCACTGCGTAATTACCTGACCGAGGTGCTTCATGCGGTCGACGGCGAGCTCACGGGCGTGCGCTACAACCTGGAGCGCGGCCGACTGAAGGCTGTCGCGATGAGCACGTCGTGTTACTCGACCGGACGGTCGGTTACCTGGGTGCAAGGATCCGACATCCGCGCGTGGCAGCGCCCCAGGCGAAGGTCGTTGGCTGCGGTGATGACCGTCGAGCACGTGATGGCGTCCGCCGCGCTGCCACTCATCTTCCCCGCGGTACAGCTCGAAAACGCGTGGTACGGCGACGGTAGCATCCGTCTGACGGCACCGCTCTCGCCGGTACTGCACTTGGGAGCCCGTAGGATTCTGGCAATCTCGACTCGCTATGACGGAAACCAGGATGAGGCCGGGCAGCCGACGATCTACGGGTACCCGCCCCCGGCCCAGGTCGCCGGCACACTTATGAACTCGATCTTCCTGGACCTGTTGGACCACGATGCGCTACGGCTCGAGCGGCTCAACCGGCTACTAGAGAGCCTGCCCCCCGAAAAACGAGACGGCCTCAAGCCGATCCGGCTGTTGACCCTCCGACCCTCACAGGACCTGGGCAGCCTCGCCTACGAGTACGAGCCCCAGCTGCCGAAAGCGTTCCGCTTCCTCATGCGCGGATTGGGAACCAAGCAGACGCGCAGCCCTGATTTCTTGAGCCTGATACTCTTCCAACCG
>CAUZDY010000145.1:0-3397 GCA_963578805.1 Vicinamibacteria bacterium
TGTTCGCGAGGGCGCCAGAGCCGGTACTCGTGGTCCAGGGAGAAGCGGAGTTCTCAACCAGTGCCGACTGAATCTGGCCGTTTTGAACCAGGGCGGTAATCTGCTGCGCTTGCGCCGCAATCGTGGCCTGCATCGCCTGGACCTGCGCGGCGAGGGCGGCGAGGTCAGCGTCTTGGGCCGTCGCCGGTGACGGACTCAGTCCTACCCAGGTGAGACCGACGAAGAGTGCAATGATGCGACGCATGTCATGCTCCTTTGAAAGATGGTGTCGTGAGCAGAATATCTCTATATCCGACCGAATCACATCCCCGCCGTTTTTGCTTCATCTCGCCGTTAAGATATCGCTTGTCTTGCGTTGGTGTTGGTATTGCGTTGCCTTGTCTTGGTGGTGCCTTGCCTTGGTGTAGGTGTTTAGTTGGTGTTGGGGTAAGAGGTGAGATGTTGTTGTTAGTGAAAAATATAGGTACAAGTACAGTCCAAATAAGCGCAAAAAATACTGGTTAAGGATGACGGATCATGCGACGTGTGATCCCGTGCAGTGCCCGCCAGTTTTCGGTTCGATGAAGGTGACCCATGAAGCAGACGGACCTCACGGAGCAAACCGGCGGCGAGCCGCGCTAGACTGGACGTCTCGCCGTTTGTTGTTGCGATCGGAGGACGATATGACCTCTCCGCCTGAAAAAATCACCGTCGAGTGTCCAAAGTGCGGACGCTTCTATGAGGACTGGTATCGAGCCTCGGTCAATCTCGATCTTGACGATTTCGACGAGGAGTATCTTGAAAGTTGCTCAACAGCAACGTGTCCCCACTGTAAGCACAAAGTTAATCTGGACGTACGTGTGGTTGAGGACGACGTGTTTACGTGGAAGCCAGATGCACCTACGTGGCCGTTGGATGATCTTGAGAACAGGACGTCCGGAATGAGAAGGGTCACGCTTGCCGACTACCTCACGTTACACAATGTGAACCTGAACAATACCTATCTTCACGTTATCCGTGACCCAATCGCATCGCAGGATTGGCAATGGGCCTCCGAACAGAATCGTCCACTCACTGAGGCGCTGCTGGACGCAACCCGGCTTGATACAGCTCACAATGTTGCTAAGGTCTGGAAATCTGCGGAAACCATAGCCGTGCTCCTAGATACCCGCGTCAAGTTCAGCACCTTGAATCACATTCCAAGTTCCTATCTCTTCATGGGAGTACTTAGCGACATCAACCGCCGGTCCGGGATCCCGAATGACGATCCCGGGAAGAGGTGGACTTTGCCCGGGTGGGAAATGTCATGGTCATGGACGGACGGTGACTATCTGTTTCTTCACGAGGGACTTTCTCGTGGATGGAAATTCAGAGCTGCAGGTGACCGTTCAACGGCGGCGTGCAAGTTCACTCTTCTTGGAAGAGCTTCGGTTCCAAATGTAATCCCTACGCCAACCAGGGTTCGCGGTTTCCAGCTCACATTCGACGAATTGAAAACGAGGATTAGCATGTCGAACTGGCGCGAGTTTCTGGATGCCCCAGGGGTCTATCTCATTCAGGTATTTGATCCTTCGCGTCGGGATTTCTATCGTTACGTTGGCATGGCACGTCGTAGTCTCAGAGACCGATGGACGACCTACGCTGAGACAGGCGGTACGGCAGGAGCAGAAGAAGCTACTGATGGAAATAAGTATCTTTCGCAACTGTGCGATCGAATGGGTTCAGAGACATTTACTAGGAACTGGCGGATACAGGTCATCCGTCTTGCTGACACGGACGAGGTGCGAGCCGTGGAGAAAGAAGTAAAAGAATCCCTTTGTACGTATCATCTTGAGGCTGAGCAAGCTCCAGAGCGCTTCCGTTCATCCTTGGGATTGAATGGAAACTAGGGCGTTGGATGGGCGGCCAGAGTCTACCGCGATTTATACTCGCCAATTTTCGGTTTCGGTTCGGGCGTCTATTTAGCGATTGAATGCGGCCTTCGTGTTTGGTACTTTTCCTCATGGGTCAACACATCCCCATGCATTAAACTGAAGAGCGCCCTCCACACCCGAGAAGATGCACGGCCACGAGCAAGCGGTCTGGCAAGCGATGCGGCAAATACGCGATAAAGGCGCAGCGGACGTGCCATATGCATGGCGCCAAAGCGCCATTGGCCTTAGCGCGTGCTCAGCGGGCTGTAGAAGCTGCTGACCTCCGGGTCAGAGGGCTCACGCCTGAAGCCGTGGAGGTGTTGAAGGAATTGCTGCATGCGAACTCAAAATCGGTCGTGCTTGGCGCGGTGCGTGACATCCTCGATCGGGGAGGACTGAAGGCGTCAACCCGGATTCAACTGGGCAGCCAAATCGAAGTCATTCGACCCTGGTAAGAGGACAGACAGTTATGGAACCACAGGTTCAAGCGGCCCTCATCTGCGATACTCATCCGCCTACTCTTCACGGACTCTCAACGGTGATACCCCGTCCTGGCAACGCGTGCGTGCGGTGAGATCGAAGCGGCGCCAGGCCTGGCAACTACTGGCAGAGACGTGCACGCCGGACGGCAGCACCGTACGTCTGAGCGTGAGGGACGGCGAGTACGTGATCTCCGTTGACGGCGACACCTTGATGTCGAGCCACACACATGGCTCGGAAGAAGCGCTGGCCACGGTGGCATGCCAGGGGTTGCCAGTCTCTCCGCGCCCCAGAGTGCTCGTGGGAGGGCTCGGCATGGGGTTCACGCTGCGGGCGGCGCTCGATAGACTCCCTCCGAGTGCCATCGTCACGGTCGCCGAGCTTCTGCCCGCGGTCGTCGAGTGGAACCGAGGACCGCTGGCGCCACTCGCAGGCTTCCCGATCGGCGACCGACGTGTCCAGGTCAAATCTGGGGAAGACGTTGGCTTCACGCTTCGCGCGAACACTGACCGGTTTGACGCCATCCTCCTGGATGTCGACAACGGTCCTACAGCGTTCACCGCCACCACCAATCATGGACTCTACGACAACGCCGGAGTCGACGCGGCGTATGCGGCACTTCGGGTCGGAGGAACGCTCGCCGTCTGGTCGGCCTGGGAAGATCGGAAGTTCGAGCAGCGCCTCCGCTTTCATCGATTTTCTACGGAGGTCAACCGCGTGCGGGCGCGGCTCAAGCAGGGCGGTCGGTGGCACACCATCTTCCGGGGTGTCAAAGCGCCGGGCCCGCAGAACCGGGCTACGGGCCTGAGGGCGCGAGGCGCGTGACTCCGTCGCTCATACCGGAACAGCTGCAGGAGCTCTATCAGGACCTCGTCGACGAGCGCGGGCGCCTAGAAGGGCATCTCCAACTCACCAAAGAGGGTTCGAAGCCAGTGACACTGGGCACACCAATCGGGCGTCTCTCCCGAATGGACGCCATCCAGCAGCAGCAGATGACCAAAGCGAGCCGCGCAACGTTGGAGACA
>CAUZDY010000146.1:0-3372 GCA_963578805.1 Vicinamibacteria bacterium
CCGCCGAAAACGGCCCAGATCCTAACTTAGAAAGTGGTACAACTTGTGGGGGCAGGTCACAAACCGCGACACGTCATTCTAGGGCTCGCACATTAACCTTAAGCTGCTCCGGGCCCCGCGTGTGCTGATTCGTCTCGTCCCACTCTATCTGATCCAATGGCTCCCTAGCTTCGAAAACCTCAAGACGCTCCAGCAGAGTTTCCAATACGATCTTCCCTTCGAGCCGGGCTAGCGACGCACCGAGGCAGAAGTGAGGGCCTGTACCGAAGGCAAGGTGGCCTTGGGAATCTCGCTGAAGAGAAAACCGGTCAGCATCGGTAAACTTCGTCTCGGTACGATTCGCCGAACCCAACAGGACACGCAGGATCGCATTCCCTGGCACCTGTTGCCCCGCCAACGTCACGTCTCGATCGGCCCTACGCAACACGAATAGAACCGGTGAGCTTATCCGAAGCACTTCTTCGACCGCGGCCGGAATGACGCTCCGGTCCGCGCGAAGCGCAGCCATGAGGTTCGGCTCCCGCAGCAAACTCACAGCGATGTTGCCCAAAAGGAACCGTGTCGTCACTTGTCCCGCCACAAAGAGCAACTCAACGAGGCTCCGTGCTTCCTCGTCGGTGAGAAACGGTATGACCTCGCTAGCGAGAACACCTCCCTCGGGCGAACGGCGGCATCTCTTCACGTATTCCACCACGAAAGCCCGCATCTCACGCAGATCATCCTGCCGCGTGCTCTCCTCGTCCGCGCTGAGGCTCTCCACGCGATCCGTGATGAAGGCCTGGGACCAGCGATAGTAGTCATCTGACCGGCAAGGATCCAGATCCAACAGTATCGCCATAACCTTGATGGGCAAAGGTATCGCCAGATCACGCATGAACTCGCACTGCCGCCGCGCGGCCATCTCGTCAAGATGTTCGTGCGCAAGCCTACGAATGGGTTCTTCGAATGAGGCGATGTGTCGAGGATCAAAAAGCCGGGAGACGATCTTGCGTACCCGAGCGTGGTCCGAGCCATCGTTGCCGAGAAGCGTCGGCTCGTTGCCTGCGATACCGGAAGACCCGTAGACGTCAGGGCAACGTAGCACCTGCTGGACATCCTTATAGCGGCTGACCGTCCAAGTACGGCGCTTCTCGACGCAATGGACCGGGGCTACCTCCCGAAGCTCCTTGTAAAACGGATACGGATCCTGCCTCGCGGCCCGCGAACCTAAAGGAACCGGAACGTAGTTTCTCCAGTAGGCACGAAGACGTTTCCAAAGTGCGTTCATCTGCCTAAATCAAGCGTCGTGCGGACCCGTGCGACTCAATCATTTGGGCGCCCGGACCGTGAGATCGAGATGATTCGCCCCTCGGAGACAGATACTCTCTTACCAGTCGGTTCTCGCCGGCGCACGACATCCGCTGTTTGAGCAGAGCGGCAACCATCCCGCCCGGGAGGTTTCCGCAACTCTCGAGGAGCCGCCCTGACCAACGAAACCGCTTCAGAAACATCATCCGAGTGCTGAGGCTTCCGGCATCCCGGCAAAGCGCTCGCGCAACTGTTGAAAAGCGCTGGGGTTAGGCTGTCGGTAAGTGAGTTCTCGCACCGCGACGGCACACTCCTCGACCGATCGGACGGATGTATCGAACTCAAGACCATAGACGCCGCACTCATGGACAACTCCGTATTGGGCCCTCGCGACACCTGCCGGGTAAGGACGCGACTTCTCACGCTCTTCCAGTACGGAAAGCGGCGCACGCACGCCGACAAGATAGGCCCTCACACCCTGCAATACCACAGCCAGCCGCGGCAACCATGGCTGCTCGAGTGCAATGTAGTCAATGACAACGTTGTTCCCGCACGAAGCGAGGCAGTGGATCGCGTGGTGCATACCGGACAGAAAGCGGTAACCCTTCGGGCCGAAGTACAGATGGTGCAAAGGCGCTCCCTCGGCATCCTTGGACGTCTCGGCCCAAAGGACGTCACGCCTGTCTGGCACCTCTCGAAGCAAGTAGCGATCCGGTACCATGTGAAGCATCAGCTGGTCGATACCTATCGCCAAATAGGGCTCCTCGAAGGAGTCTTGGATCTCCCTCTGGATGGAAGATTTTCCCACGGCGGAAGGGCCGTTGAGGACAATGACGGTACCGGGACTAGGCACGTTGTGGACGGCAGACCGAACAAAGCGTACAGAGCAGGGAGATCAGCCGTAGTCGGACAGTTTCTCACAAAACCTTCCAGAGGGCGTTGGTATCGGACACTCGTGGGACCGTGTGGGCAAGCGAAGAATGCAAGAATCGGACCGTCATCTCTCCCTCATCGAGCGGTCGATCGAGCGAGGGGTCGAGTTTCTTCAACGTAGCCAGCACGACTACGGCGAGTTTTCCACCTACATCGGTCCGGAGGCGGAGTTAGAGGCGAGCCCGGTTGCATTCGACAGTTCCTGTTTCGTCACTTCTCTCGTCACGCATAGTTTGAGTTACGTCTCACACCCGGCGGCCGGAGGGATGATTTCCAAGGCCGCCGACTTCCTGTTGAGCGAGATGGAAGGGCCCGGACTGTGGCGGCACTACTCCTCCCGGAACTTCAAGCACACCAGAGTTTCGCCTGACCTGGACGACACCTCCTGCGTCTCCCACGTGCTGCGGATGCGTGGCACGGATGTTCCGCCAAACAAGAAGACGTTTCTCACCTATCGGAACAAACAAGGCGTGTTTCTCGTCTGGATCATGCGCCGGCCGCAACTGTTGCTTCGCAACCCTTCGCTGTACTTCGCGCTTCGATCAATCGAGCGCATAGCGAAGACCGTCAAGCCGCCCATGCCGGACGAGCATCGCGACAACCCTCGATTCTGCGAAGAGATTGACTGGGTCCCGCCCGAGGACATTGATCCCGCGGTGAATGCAAACGTAATTCTCTACCTCGGGGAGAATGACTCGACGGCCCCGGCCATCCGCTACATCGTCGAACTCATCAAAGCCAGCAACGAAGGTGACGTCTATAGTTACTACTCATCACCGTTGGCGATTTATTACATGGTGTCGCGCGCCCATCTCCATAGCTCACCAAGCCTAGGAGAAGCCGGCCCGACGATCGTGGAGCGGCTCGCGGAGGTTCAGTGTGAAGACGGATCATTTGGAGTCACACTGCTTACGGGTGTGGCTGCGTGCACGTTGTTGACGTTTGCGCCGGGAACACCTGCTCTTGACGCGGCCATTCAGAACATCGTTGACTCACAAGAGCCGGATGGCTCCTGGCCGCGACACGCTTTCTATAACGGCCCCGTGGAGTACTGGGGATCAGCAGAGTTGACGACGGGCTTTTGCCTCGAAGCGTTAGCCCGCTACAAGCATCCGCGGAAGCCATGAATACGGGCTGAAACTATGTTACTAA
>CAUZDY010000147.1:0-3349 GCA_963578805.1 Vicinamibacteria bacterium
TAATCGTGCGCCCCTGAGCCACTTGACCGACCGACTGCGCTACCGACACCCGAGGCGCCGCTGCCGTAATCGCTACGAGTGACGTCACCAGCTGTCGACGCGTCAGCTTTCGAGCTTCATATTGTTCAACAAGGCCGTCGATCTCTTCAGTCATTGCGCCCTCCGGAACGTGATAGCGGTTCAGAACAAAACAAACGCAAAAGCCCGTTTCAAAAAACAAGCATCGATACTTGCAAAATAGAGTACCGAGGGCGGGGATCGAACCCGCACAACCTAACAGGTCACAGAATTTTAAGTCCCTGCCCTCACCCTCGCCTATTGTCCCATTTCCTGTGACTTCCTGTGTTTCCATAAGGAAAGAGCGACAGGGAAAACACGAGGAGTGCGCTCAGGCATGAGGAACACCGTCCTCATAGGGACAGTCACGCCAGACCCCGTCCGGTGTGATACTCGCTGTCACCTCTGACGTGGTCGTCCCGCTCCAAGGACCACTTGTCACACACACCCCGTTCCCCACGAACATCACCGCGTGACCCCTATTTCGGCATCTCCATGCGGTCCGACCACGCGGAACGGAAGTGAGTCACGCGGGTGTGCGGCGTCCACTCGTTAAGCTGTCAACCCTCAGCGATTGGTTCAACGGGAACGGAGCTAGTGCGGGTTCGATCCCCGCCCTCGGCACCATATCTTTCAATGAGTTGCAGCAGGATGATACGGAAGTCGTGCGGTGGTATCAGTTAGCGGCGGGTCCGGGGCAGGGTGCTGTGCAGTTTGCCAAATTTGTTATGCTCATCCGAACTTCCTAAGAGTGGAGAGCCGTCGAGTGTACAAATATTTCTACGCGGTCTTATTGGCCTTCTTTGTGTTACTTGAAGCGCCTGTCGAGGCTTATCTCGATCCAGGCAGTGGGAGCATGTTGCTCCAGGCCCTCCTGGGTGGATTTGCCGGCATAGCTGTGATCACCAAGCTGTACTGGAATCGCGTAACCGGTCTGTTTAATCGGAAGAGCGCACCCAAAGATAGCGACTAGAGGTTTCGACGTTATGAGCATGCGGGCTTCTCAGACGCCCCTGAAGCGTCTACTCACGGCCCTCTTCCCCGCACTCCTCGGACCGAGTCAACTCTTGCTTTTCGGTCCGGAGACCATCTATTCGATCAACCAAGTGGAATTTCTCGTGCCGTACTCGAGCCTCGCCGCACAGTGGATGTGGCTGTTGATGGCGGTCGGCGGCGGCCTCGCTGCAATCGGGGTAGCCCTACCCGACCGACTGTTTGCGTATTACATTTCGGCGCTGTTTGGCCTCGGCACGCTTACCTGGGTCCAGGGCAATCTGCTGGTCGCCGATTACGGCCTGCTGTACGGCGAAGGACTCGACCTTGCACCGCATGCCTGGCGGATGCCGCTCGATATCGGGCTCTGGCTGGGTGGCATGGCCTTGGCTGTGAAGTTCGCGCCGGCCGTTTCCAAGGTCGCGCCACTGGCCAGTCAAGTCCTCATCGGGTCGCAGGCGGTCGTCTTGATTGCATCGACCATCGGGTTCGCCGCAGACTCTGAAGAAAGCGTCGAATGGCAGGTGCCGCCGCCGGAGGTCTATGAACTCTCCCGCACCCGGAACGTGATCCACATCGTACTCGATGGGTTCCAGTCCGAATACTTCGCTGACATCGTCGCCGCCAACAAGGATGAGTTCGATCGCGACTTCTCTGGCTTCGTCTTCTTCGCCGATCACCTCGGCGCCTTCCCAACGACGCGGGCTAGCATGCCGGCCATGTTCACTGGCCACACCTATCGAAATGAGCAGCCGTTCGATGACTTCCAGGAGAGGGTCACCGAGCAAGAGTGGTCGATCTTCACCGTCCTCGACGAAGTGGGCTTCCAGATTCGGTCGGTATCCTTCCTCGGCAACGACCATCCCGCGGCGGCGTTGCCGAGCGGGCGCGAGAGCACCCGCTACACCATACCGGAGCCCTACGGCAGCTATCGCGACTACGTAGATTTCGCATCAGCCCAACTCGTCGACCTGTCGCTATTTCGACACGTACCGCACGGGTTCAAGTCGCACATCTACAACGACCGAGCCTGGCTTCTTCAGCGCCGGTATATGCGGCGACAGCCGGCAGACCACACGGCCGGCCAGTCCCGGGCGGGCGGCAATACGGCGTTTCTCTCCGAGTTCGCTCGTCGGATGACCCTTGGGCCAGATGACCCCGTGTACACGTTCTTCCATCTGGCCACTCCCCACCCGCCCATCGTCACGGAAAACGATTGCGCCTACCAGAAACAGGTCGCAATGACCCCTGACAGCTATCGAGCCCAAGGGCGGTGCGCATTGCTGGTTGTGCAGGAGTTGCTCGACCGGCTACGGGCGCTCGACATCTACGACAGCAGCGTTATCGTCCTGACGTCCGACCATGGCTGGGGCGTGCAACGCTCCGACTCTCTCCTACGAGGGATTCGCACTCCGGCGGGCAATCTGGATGTCGTTGCACTTTATGCCAGCCCCCTACTCGCGATCAAACCGGCCGACCGCACGGGTCCTCTCGAACCGTCCTACGCCCCGACCGCGATCTCCGATATCCCGGCGACGATTGTCGACCTAGTGGGAGTGCCGAACGTCTTCAGTCAGGGCCGGTCAGCGTTCGAGATCGATCCAGAGGAGCAGCGGACCCGTTCCTATACTCACCACTCTTGGACCAACGCGGGTTGGTCTCGTCCTTACTTCGATAAGTTGCAAATATTCTCGATCGACGGACGAGTCACTGACCCAGCGTCCTGGCGCTACCAGCGCGTAATTTTCGAACCGACCGACGATCTCGAGGCGCAACTCAGTGCTCATCGCGCCGGCCTGATCGAAGCAGCGGACGGTCCGTTTTACTGGAGCACTGTGCAGGCGGTCATTTATGTCCCGCCCGATGCAAGACGTTTCACCTTCGAAGCACGCAAGGCAATGGCTGTCACGCCAACCCAGACCGTGACTATCCGGGTCAACGGCCAGGTGGTCGGCGAGCGCGAATTCAGTGACGACAAATGGCACAAACTCACATACGAGCTAAGGTCACAGGACGACGGGACAAACCCCATCTGTATCGAGCTCCTGGTGAGTCCCGGCTGGCGCGATTCGCGCAACATCCAACGCGGAGCGATGGTGCGGAACTTTGCCTGGACCCGCTAACGTATCGGGGTACGGCCACGTTCACCTCGTTCGGGAAAATAGTCGATCTTGCGACCCCCTGACCCCCAGTTTGAGAGACTCCCGTCCGGATACGTCCACCGCGATGTATTCCTTAGAGATTCGACGATTCACATTCCAGTGTTGTCCGCTATATCCACCGGCGTCCACTCGTTAAG
>CAUZDY010000148.1:0-3313 GCA_963578805.1 Vicinamibacteria bacterium
GAGCCAAACTCACCATCGGGGTGACTTCGGAGAACTCCATCGACGTGTTGTTGTAGAACCCACCGGAAGCCCAGGCCGCGTAGTCTAGGACCATATCGACCATGCAACCGCTCTGCGGGCCCGGCCTCGGTGTACCGTCCGCCTGGTTGCCTTTGTGCGAGCATGTGCCCGGCTCGGCATCCCACTCGAGCTGATGGAAGATACGCTTCTCATTGGTCCAGCGGGCGCCGGTATCCAATGTCCAGTCGTCGTTGAGGTTATACGTCAGATGGCCGAAGACGCCATCGGAACCGTTAACCTCATAACCGTCCCGACCCGTCACATTAAGCGACTTAGTCAGGGGGTCCGACATGAAGTCCATCGTATGACCACCATCCTGCACACACGGAACTCTGAGCGAGCTATTGGGTTTGCCAGCAGCGTTGGTAACACCAGCAGTAGGCTTACCAAACGGACCGTCTCCACCCTGGTAGTTTCGCTCGAAGATCGCCAGACAACCATTCTGACTTCTCGATCCGGCCTGAGCCTCGTCATCGAAGTAGTGGTAACCGACGGTCATGGACAACGCCTCGTTAACATCGGCGGTTATTAGGATCTCCGCAGAGCTCGTCTGACGCCGCTCACCACGAGGACCTGTGAGGTACCACGTATCAAGAGGCAGGGGCGTGCCGTCGCGATCGGCCAGGTACTGAAGATCTGTCCTCTGCTTGGCCGTGATCAACCTGACGTTCAAGTTATCTAAACCGGCGATTGCACCGGCCGAATCCCACTGGAACGTCGCGTTAACGAACTCGTTGTCGAGCTTCAGGAACGTGTCCTTACCCTGGGAGGTAACATAGTCACCCGCTTCATTCTGGGCTTTACAGTAATTCCAGAAGTCCCTACCCGCGCCGACATAGAGGTCGTCAATATAGCCAACCTTAGAGCCGCTTGTGCCTTTGCCAGCGCCCCACAGGCTAACCCCACCTGTCATGGCAGTGTAGCCCGCCATCGCGGCCGCTCCGTACTGATCCACCATGGTCGCCAACGATCCTGCGGTTGGCGCCGCGCGACACTGTACGGCCTCATCGTCGTCCCTGTGGTAATTGGCACGCGCCGACAGGTCGATGATCCAGTTGTCGTTGGGCGTGATGCGGAAGGCCGCACTGAACCCATCGATGTCCCAGGCACCGGTATTCATACCACCAGCCCAAGGGGCGATGTTGGTGTAATACCCGTCTGACTTCTCGTTGCTAACGCTGAAACGCCCGGCGACGCTGTCGCTGAGCGGGAGATTGACCATAGCTTTGAAGTCCTGCTGGCCGTAATCTCCAATACGCATCAACACATCAGCCTCGAACTCCTGCGAGGGCTTCTCTGTAACGAGGTTGATCGCGCCACCGGTGGTGTTCTTACCGAACAACGTCCCCTGGGGACCGCGCATGACCTCGACCCGCTCAAGGTCGACTGTGGACAGCATCATACCCATGGTGTTGGGAAGATACTGACCATCAAGGTACACGCCCGTGCCCGAAGGACGAACGGTGACCGGCGAAGAGCCGCCGATTCCGCGAATATAGATCGCCTTCACGTGACGTCGATCTGTGTTGGTAAATGTCAGGTTCGGGATGAACTCGCCCACCTGATCAATGTTATAGATGCCCTGAGCCTGCATGGCATCGGCGCTGATCGCAGCCACTGATACCGGCAAGTCTTGGAGGGTCTCCTCGCGACGACGAGCCGTCACGACGATTTCCTCCAGGAGGGCTGCCGACCCGACGACTGCCTGAGCAGCGGCCTCCTGTGCGGGCGCTGAAAGGAGTAGGGCTGCCGAGACGGCCGCCGCGCTCCAA
Source organism: Vicinamibacteria bacterium (assembly GCA_963578805.1). GTDB lineage: Bacteria > Acidobacteriota > Vicinamibacteria > Vicinamibacterales > UBA8438 > CAUZIB01. The sequence goes on from CAUZDY010000148.1 coordinate 1,833, forward strand.
GCGCTATTAGCAAATTTCATTAATTTTCCCCTATATGGAAGATAGAGATATTCCCTTTCTGCAGAAAAGACACAATTACCCCCTCGGCTTCCATCCGTTGCATTCACGGTACGGAACGATAGAGGGCACACATAGAAATACTAAAGAACATGCGGATGTTGCAGGTTTAAAGGCGTGTAGTCAATAAGGTACATTTCATGATTCGAAAAACGTTGATGCAAAAAAGCAACATCCGGTAACGCCGTTTTTCCGAGCTACAAATAGAAACGGCACCTCCGAAGAGGTGCCGTCCTTATTGCTGCTAGCAGAAGCTAGTTGACGCTTATTCGCCCCAGAATACCTGGAACTCCAAGCCAATCATCTTGGGATCACCGTAGCGGTAATCGAAAACGCCCGATCGAGCCGGTCCGCAGATCTCGTAATAGACCTCATCGTTAATGTTCTGACCGTACAACGACGCCTGCCAGTTACCATTCGGAGGCAGGTACGTTACCCGACCACGGACTTTGGTGTACCCCGGCTGGAAGCAGTACGGCGATACTGGCGCGCTTTTGTCCACACCCTCGACGAAGTCATAGTCGTCCTGGGCATAGATTCCCAGTCGCGGCGTGACCGATCCGCCGTTAGCCAGCAGGAAGACATGCTCGATGGAGGCATTGACCGTCCATGACGGCGAGTAATCCTTAATGGTCAGGTTTGACCGATCGATGGTGGTTTTGGACTCCGCATCAAATTGATTGTACTCACCGTACTCGTTACTCAGGAAGCCCACGTCTAACGTGAGGAAGCCCCCGTCCCAGGGCTGCAGCCGAGCCTCAAACTCGATACCGGAGATATCCACGGTCGCTGCGTTCGCTGTGACTTGGACTGAGGGATCAGGACCGAAACGCTGGTCCGAGTTATCGATCGTGACCGTCTCCTGCTTGTCCCGGTAGTCCATGAAGAAGACAGCTGTCGATAGCCGCAACCGACCGTCCAGGAATCCACCCTTGAACCCAAATTCGTAGTTCGTCACGTACTCCGGATCATAGGTCAACAGGGGCGCCAACGCGGGCTCAAGCATCACGTTGAGCTCGTCGTTGAAGCTACCGGCGAGGAAGCCCTCTGAGATCGAGGTGTAAAACATCCCGTCCTGCATGAACTCGTTGCCCTCGAGGCTCCGACTCAAACTCACCATCGGAGTGGATGCGGAAAAATTTAGCTCCGCATTGTTGTAGAACCCACCCGAATAGCCCTTGTAGTTCAGGAGGTATGTCGGATCGCACATTTGTGACGCAGACGGATCACCGGCACCTTTGTGGTTGCAAGTGCCCTTTTCCGTGCCCCACTCGAGCTGGTGGAAAATACGACTCTCATCGGTATAGCGAGCGCCAGCATCCAACGTCCAGTCGTCGTTGAGTCGATACGTCAGATGGCCAAAAATGGCATCAGACATGTTGACCGCATAGCCGTCCCGACCCGTAACACCCGGACCACCGGGC
>CAUZDY010000149.1:0-3293 GCA_963578805.1 Vicinamibacteria bacterium
CATTCGCGAGCAGTGCGAGTGCTCGTTGAGATCGAAGCTGAAGCATGGATAAACGACTAAGATGATCACGCCGCCACAAGCGATTCTCTTCGATCTGGACGGGACCCTGATCGACACGATCGACCTCATTCTCCATAGCTACCGCTACACCGTCGTAGCCCACCATTTCGAACCTCTTCCGGACTCGGAGTGGCTGAAGAACATCGGGATCCCCCTGCGCATGCAGTTTCGGCACTTCACCGAAGATGTGGATGAAATCCAGGCGATGATCAAGACCTACGTAGACCACAACCTTGAACATCACGACGACCTTGTCGGTCAATATCCGGGGGTCCTTGAAGGCGTACGTGCTCTGTACTCGGCGGACCGAAAGCTCGGCGTCGTGACCAGCAAGATGCACGGCAGCCTGGAACGCGGTCTCTCGATTGGCGGCTTTGACGGAATGTTCGAAGTGGTGATAGCTGCCGACGACGTCGAGAATCCCAAGCCCCATCCCGAGCCCGTGCTGAAAGCACTCGAATCTCTGGATGTTTCCGCTGACGATACCGTGTTCGTCGGAGACTCGCCTTTCGACATGGCATGTGGCCGAGCGGCCGGCGTCGCGACAGCAGCCGCGCTGTGGGGGCCTTTCTCGCGGGCAGCCCTCGAACCCTACGAGCCGACTTACTGGCTTCGAACGCCGCAGGCTCTCTCTGTCTTCATCTAGTAATTTCCTGGCCCTCAATGAAGTCCACCAGGACTAGCCCGCATATTTCACCAAAAGGACCAGAAAAGGCCGCCCTGTCTGGCATGAAGCGTTTGTCTAGAACGTTTCACAAGCCAAACAAAGGCGGCCCTTATGACGACAGAGTGTAACCAAGTCACGTTCGAATTTCACGGACTTCTTCAACGAAAAGTGAAAGCGCGATTCGATGGCGGAAAGATCACGTCCGATGCAGGAGTGCTGCTGCTGCGAGAGGTTGAGAAACGGACGGGTCTGGTGGGTGGCCTGGCCGAGTGTTTCAGCGATCATCGGGACCCGAGGTTGATCGAACACACGGTGAAGGAGTTGTTGGCGCAACGCGTGTATGGACTCTGTTTGGGCTACGAAGACCTGAATGATCATGACCAGTTGCGAACCGACCCGATGCTGGCGGTGGCGGTGGAGAAAGCCGATCCTCTGGGTGAGAACCGGCGGCAGGCCGGAGACCGGGGAAAGGCGCTGGCGGGCAAGTGTACGCTGAACCGGTTCGAGCTGACCGGAGCAGAAGTGGATGCGCAGGAGCGATACAAGAAGATCGCCATGGACGGAAACAAGATCGACCACTGGATGGTCGATGCGTTTCTGGCAGCCCACGAATCGGCACCCGATGAGATTGTGCTGGACCTGGACGCCACCGACGACACGATTCATGGCCATCAGGAAGGACGGTTCTATCACGGCTACTACGGCAACTATTGCTATTTGCCCTTATACATCTTCGCTGGGGAGCATCTGTTGTGTGCCCGGTTGCGGCGCTCCAATATCGACGGCGCGGATGGATCGATCGATGAGTTGGAACGTATCGTCGGCCAGATCCGGCGGAGTTGGCCGGACGTGTCGATCATCATCCGGGCGGACTCGGGTTTTTGCCGGGACGAATTACTGAGTTGGTGCGAGGCCCACCAGGTCGGCTACGTGGTGGGGCTGGCCAAGAACAATCGGCTCAAACGAGAGATCGCCGAACAGATGACGCAGGCCGAAGCCGTGTTTAACGACACAGGAAAACCGGCACGGGTGTTTAAGGATTTTCGGTACCGCACTCGGGACAGCTGGAGTTGCGAGCGACGCGTCATCGGCAAGGCCGAGTTTCTGGAGAAAGGAGCCAATCCTCGATTCGTTGTGACCTCACTGTCGCTCGAACGCCTGGACGCCCGCGCACTCTATGAAGACTTTTACTGTGCGCGGGGTGACATGGAAAATCGCATCAAGGAACAGCAGTTGGATCTATTCGCCGACCGGACCAGTGCGGCCACGATGCGTGCCAATCAACTCCGGCTCTATCTCTCCTCGGCCGCCTACATGCTCCTGCACGCCTTGCGCCGTCTGGGGCTCCGGAATACCGATCTGGCACGCGCTCAGTGCGGAACGATCCGCTTGAAGCTCCTCAAGATCGGAGCTCAAGTCCGCCTGACCGTCCGTCACATCTGGGTCTCCATGTCGGAAGCCTATCCCTACGCCGACACCTTCGACCTCGTTGTTCGAAATCTGCAAGCGCTTCCTCTGCGTTGCTGACCGACACGGCCCCCACATTCGACTTGCTTCGATCGCCTCGGCCGAGGTCTGCCTCCGTGCGTCCCGTCACGCTATCCTGAGCCCAATCATGCGGCAACTCACCCTTTTCGACTCCCACAAGTCACTCACTCCTGCCCCATCCGCACCCTTGCCCTCCTGATTCCAATTCCTACTGCCCAATATCACCTGATTATCGGATTGGTGAGAAATGCGGGCTAGGAGCCCGCGCGGGGCGGGAAGTAAAGGCCCAGTGCCTTCCGAGGAAGAGGCTTCTTTCAGGCCATCGGTATTCGGCTGATCGAGGGCCGTCCGTTTGATATTACCGATCGGCCCGACTCGCGGTCTCTCTCGTCATCAGCGAGTCTGTTGCCGCGCGGCTCTGACCGAGGGAGTTGGCGATCGGCGAGTTCGCTGGCGGAGTCGGAGGACTCCACTTGTCGAGCATCTCCTTGAGAGCCCTTATAATTGACCGGTTTCTGCAGGTAGTCGTCCATGCCGGCGCTAGACATTTCTCTCGGCCTCCCCCCATCGCCTTCGCAGTAATTGCGATGATTGGCGTGTGTTTCTCCATCTCACGAATGGCTGCGGTGGCCTCATAACCGTCCATTTCTGGCATCAGGCAATCCATGAAAATCAGAGTGTAGGGAAACTGCTTCGCCATCTGGACCGCCTCGTCTCCATTGGCGGCGACATCAACGCGGCACCCGAACTTCTCGAGCATTCGCAACGTGACCTTTTGATTGACGATGTTGTCTTCTGCGACAAGCACTCGAATGCGAGCCTTCTTTTGCTCGCCTTCGCGATGGGGTGGGGCAGATTCTACCACCGTGTGACGTGTGACGAGTCTGGGGTCCTTGCCCTTAACATGCTCCACCCAGACCGTTTCGAGAACATCCATCAGTTTGCTTTGGCGGACCGGTTTGACCAGATAGCCAGCGAAGCCCGCTTCTTTCATTCGCTCCGGATCCCCGCGATGTCCTGTCGAGGTCAGCAGGACCAATACCGTGCTGGCGAGTGTAGGATCGGACTTGATCTTCCG
>CAUZDY010000150.1:0-3243 GCA_963578805.1 Vicinamibacteria bacterium
TGCGATAATGAGCGGGACGTGGAGCGTCGTGTCATAGGCGAACAGGGTATGGGTCACCTCGCCGTGTTCGCCCAACCCTTCACCGTGGTCACCGGTGACAATGATCAGGGTGTTGTCGAGCATACCGGCCTGTCTGAGCCGAGCAAAAAAACGACCGAGGGCGGCGTCAGTAAACGCAACCTCGTTGTCATACGGCTCGGACACGTATCGTTCCGGTGCGTCATACGGATCGTGGGGATCGAAAAGATGGGCCCAGGCAAACCACGGCGTCGGCTCCGCGGAGGTTCCAACTCGGTCGGGGACCGTCACAATCCAATCACCAGCTTGACGAAGGACCTCAGGAGCTCGGCGCTGGACGAAGTTGGCGGCGAACGACGTCGCGACCTCATCAAAGCGATCGTTATATTCGTCGAATCCTTGGGCCAGACCGAACCGGGCATCAAGCACGAACGCGCCAATGAAGGCGCCAGTCCGATAACCAGCCGTGCGAAGGATTTCGGCGAGCGTGGTCCGCGCCTCTGCCAGGCGGTAGGACCCGTTGTCGCGCACGCCGTGGGCGGGTGGGGCGAGCCCTGTCATGATTGACGCATGAGAGGGTAGTGTGACCGGTGCGTGGGCGTAAGCGTGTGAAAAGCTGAGGCCGCGTGCCCTAAGGGCGTCGAGGGTTGGGGTCAGACCGGAGATGCCGACCCGGTCGGCTCGTAGGGTATCGACCGTGACGAGCAAAAGGTTTGCACCGCGAAGAGCGCCGCTAACCGTGGTCGTGGATTTCGTCCGTGTCAGCTGCCACCACGCGGCTACTGCCACAAGGACTGCGAGTCCGGCCACCACGCCCCGCCACCACGTTCGGGTCACGTGGTCACTGTATCAAACCACCTCGTGATCCCGTCCGCTGATAACTCACCGGTCGTTCTTCAACTCCACCACGATGACCTCGATCGGTTGGCCGGAGTTGTTGACGTCGGCATGTAGTGTGCCGGGCTCATCGTGCGTGAGCCAGTAAGCGTTTCCCGCTTGCCAATGGACCGTTTCCCGCTCGCCAGAATTCTGCACGATATCGAGATTCCCGTCGGTCAGGGCGATAAGCGCGCGGGAATGCTCGTGACGATGCATGCTGAGTGGTTGATTCGGCAGGATAATACTTTTCCACACCTTGACGTGGTCATTCTCGAACTGAGGGATGCGTCGAGTTGTGGATTCTGATTGTTGAGCAACAATCGCGACGGCAGGAATGATTACTAGGACAGCTAGCCAAAGCAGCGGACGATTTCGCATGATGCAAACTCCAAGTCAGTGTGGAAAGAACGTGAAACGCCAGTCTATCTCACTGCCGTTGATAGGAGGTCGGTTGATGCCTAGCTGTCGGTCACGGCAGAGTGTTAATCGTGGTTCTTGGCGGTAAGAAGCGCTTCCGCACTTCAGAGACCAAGCAGCCTAGCAGTGTTGTTACCTAAAATGTCAGCCCGGGCCTGGTCGGAGATCGGCAGGCCGGCAATGCCGTCGAGCATTTTACGCAGGCTGCCGATCTTGTGAGGATAGTCGCTGCCGGCAATCACGTGGCTGACACCGGCAAAGTCGATAGCGAGTTGGACCGCCTTCGAATCAAAATTCACCGTATCGTAATAGAAGCGTTTCAGATAGGTGCTGGGCGGTTGGTCGATATGCTGGCGGCAGTCCTCAAACGCATAGAAACCACGGTCGAGCCGCTCGGCCAGATAGGGCACAGTGCCGCCGAGGTGTGCAAGGACCCAGGTGATACGCGGAAATCGCTCAGTCACACCACTAAAGACGATTTTGGCTGCGGCCAAGGTCGTGTCGAAGACGAAACCGAGCAGCGGCATCAGCCAGTACTCAGTCATCGCCTCAACGCCCACGGGGTGAATGGGATGGATGTAAAGCACAGCGTCCAGTTCGTTCGCCCTCTCGTACATCGGCCAGTAGCATTCGTCACTCAGTGCCGTGCCGTTGACATTGCTGAAGAGCATGGCGCCTTTGAACCCGAGTTGGGTCATCGCCCGGTCGAGCTCAACGCCCGCCGCCTGCGGATGGTTCAGCGGGAGCGTGGCCAGCGCGGTGAATCGTGACTTCGACCGCACGATCTCGGCGAAGTCATTGTTGATCTCCGTTGCCAGCGCCACAGCCGTTTCAGGAGCTTCGACATGAGTGCCGGGAGACGTGAATGTGAGCACCTGAGTATCGATGCCATGCTCGGCTAGCACGTGATCACGCAAATCAGCGTCGCGATGTGCGGGGACCACGACGTTGTAGTCACCGGGGTAGTGCAGCACCGGATTTCCGTCATTGTCGGTCGTATGTTTTATGGTGCTCTTGCCGTTACGGACGGCGGTGAGGTAGCTCGGCGGATAGAAATGGTTGTGAAAATCGATGATAGCCACGAAAAAGATCTACGCTCCTTTCGGTCGCGCCAGCCAAAAGTAGTACACCGGCACGCCGAGTAGCACGATCGCTAAACCTGACAGCGCCTCGACCGGTTCAGTAATCAGACGATTCAGCACAATGACCGCGGAGGCCAAGGCAAAAATGGTCGCAATGACCGCATAGCCGCCAACACGATAGGCGGGCCGATAGTCTGGACGTCGGCGCAGGATAAACAAGCCGAGTCCCATCAGTCCGAAGAAGATCCACTCAACATAGATGACGCGGGAGAAGAGTTGACTGTAGGTACCAGTGAAGACAAGGACCGCAGCCCAGACACCCTGCAGCACGATTGCCAGATGCGGAGTCCGGAACGTTGGGTGCGTGTGGCTGGCCCAGCGGAAGAGTAGACCATCTTGTGCCATCGAGTAATAGACACGTGGGCCGGCCAAGACGATGCCATTCAAGGCACCAAAGGTGGAGAAGATGACCAACCCCGACATCAAAACTCCGCCGACGTTTCCAACCAAAGCCTCAGCCGCATCGGCGGCCACCCGTGTTGAGGAGATGACGACGTCGAGCGGAAGGACGTACATGTAAACTGCGTTCAGCGCAACGTAGCAAACCGTGACGATGACGGTGCCAATAAGCAGTGCACGCGGGATGGTGCGTGTTGGGTCGATGGTTTCACCCGCGGCATAGGTCACCATGTGCCACCCGCCGAATGCGAATAGCCCAGCGATCAGCGCCTGGATAATCGCGGTCCATGACACCTCGCTGGGGACACCGGCGATGGCCTCTGGCGCGGCAAGTGCTGCGCCACCTGAATCGCCTGGCGCAATCGCCAGTCCTACGGTAATCATCAAG
>CAUZDY010000151.1:0-3203 GCA_963578805.1 Vicinamibacteria bacterium
GGGACCTACATCAAGGCCCCCCGAGACGGCGGAGAGTTCATCATCAGAAAGGCCTTCGCCCTCAGGCCCCTGGACCGACTTCTCTAGCGACAGGAGGTCGCTCGCGGTAACTTCAAAGCCGGCAGCCACAGCGAGTTTCGCGACTTCGTCCAGAGCACCGACACCCGCTCCTACTTGCGCAATCTGTTTGCCCAACGCCTCATCCGTATCTGCCTTTTTGTAAAACGAAAGTACGCCTTCTACAGACATGTTCTCCTCCTTTTTAACGCCCCTTGCCACTCTCGTGATGACAGTGCCGTGGGTGCAGTATACCGTCCGATGGACAGAGCAATGCTAGTCAGCTCATCCGTCGACTCAAGAACCGTCTCCACAATAATGTCTCCACGACCGGGGTCGATTTCCGTGGACTCCCGATGACTGCTGTCGCCACACAAGCGTGGTTAAGTGCAACGAGTAAAACCACTTATCGTTAGAAGTCACGCGCCATTAATAGGTTACAAAAAGGCGTTGGCTCGGGTTCGAAGAAGCCCGCGGCCAAACTCCACCTCGGCCTGGCGCAGCTTCGTGATGATCTGTTCGGTGCTGAATCGCTTGCGTGGCATCCTGCCTCCTCGTCGTGACGCCAGAATTCTACCGCTCGGACTGGAACGATTTTAGGAGGTCAGGTCATGACGGGGGCACTAGGTTAGCGGCGGCACCGCCACTCAACGCCTGGCCGCGGTCGCTGCGCTGCCCCAGGTAACTTCGAATCGTCTGCAGACACTCGATGGCATCCTGACGTTTCCAGTCGAGCGCATTCCCTTGGTCGTCAAGGTAACCACGTAGTTGTGTGATCTCGTTCTCTTCGACTCCATCGGCGTTGCGGAAGATCATACTCCAGGTGCGGTGCGGAAAGTAGATGGACTTGGCGGTGGTAAGCAGCGTGTCATGGCTAGACTGCGTGATGGTGCCGGCCTTCAGAGCCTCCCCGAGTGCGTAGCGGGCGTTGATCATCGCCAGTGAGAGCGCCCGCCTCCCTTCAGGGTCGTAGCTGACGGCGAGCTCGTCCTCTGGCTCAAAGCCGCTCTTAAAGAGACGGTAGATGCCACCGACCCCCTGCATGCCGAAGCGGTCAGTCTCCACAGCGCGCAAGGCGCCAGCGCTGGCGGCACCGAAGATCACCACGCCACGACGCAGACAGTCCAGAATCTGGGTCGGGGTTGCGGTGTACGTCTGGATGAACGCAGCATCGACGATGCCGACCACGTCAACGCCCTCGTCAAGGGCCAGAGGCAAGTCGTCGTGCGTGATGGGTGGAAAATACTCGGCTTCGAGTATCTGGCTGGCGTCTTCGACCGATAGGGTAGGTCCCAGGTAGATCCGCGTCTTGGGAGAGTCTGACCTTGCTCTCTCCGACGACCGCTTACCCATGGGAACCGTTTCCGCGGGTTCGGCCTCCGGCCTGGTGTTCGGTGACCGGTCGCTCTCCTGCTCTAGGGTCAACTCAGGTGAAGCTTTATCCCCACGGCCGTTGTTTTTAGAATTTTTCTTGGTACCCTCGTGGAAGAACGGCGCCAGCCGCGTGCCGACCCAGTTGCCTTCAACCTCGAACTCTAGGCCTGGCGCCAACACCCGCGCCACCGGAATCTCCAGTTCTGAACAGGTGAGGTCGACGAGATAGACATCGTCCAAGCCAGCGTGCCGCAGCTCATCGAGGACGATCTCAATGTCGTCGACGATAGAGTCGGTCGCACGGTTGGGAATCGCGTCAAGGCTACACCGCTCGCCGCTGGGCTCGCACCAAACGGCCGCGGCCTCAAGCATGGTGTCGAAATCCTGCGTAACCATGCGGGCCCGTTTGTCGGTCATGTCTTCTCGGATTCCAGTCATACCCGTCACCCGGCTCTGACAGGCCTCGGTCATGGCGCGCAGCAGCGCTACTTCCGGGTCCAGATGGGTGCCCTTCCCACCGTTGATGTAATTGATCGACCGCAGAGAATAATCGACGATGGTCGTTATGAACGTAGGAACTTTGATGTCCTGGGTGATGTCCTTGACCTCGATCTTCACGTGTTCGGCGTCGAAGCGACTGGCGAACTCCCGCGCGGCGTCCGGGACCGCTGAATCGAAATTCAGGCTCCGAGCGCGACGTGAGTGGAGCGCGATCGCTTCGGCGTCGCGCTCGATGGCCTCGTAGAGCGCGTGTAGCGTTGCTTCTTCGAGCGTATTGCCAGACGCCAAGCCGTTGGTGGATGTCGCCCAGGATTGGAGTGAGGCCTCCCCAGGGAGGTAGGGGCAGAACACCAACCAGGCGGGAACCAAGACTAGGTCGCCATGCAACAAACTTCTGGCAAAGACCCATTCCGTGGCCTGATGGTCTTCGTATTCATAGCTCCGAGGCACCACGAATGACGACGGGTGCGCGATGTTATGCGACCGCACCAGCTGTTGGTAACTTCCTCGGATAGTGAAGCGATTGTGCTGGAGGCAGGAGTAACGCTCTACTGCTTCCATCAGCGCCGACACCTTGGCGTGTAGGCGGGTCACCCCCTTGCCACTGAAGACCGATATGCCCCCTGGTCTGGGCGGGTAGTTAATCCCTGGACAGACGGCCGCGTAATTGGGAACCCGGAGATTGTCGAGGTCGGTGATATCGCTGAGTCTAGTTAGACCCATGACCTCGGCCTTGGCGACTGCACGCTCGAAGGTTTCTTCCAGCGGTACCACGCGATGACTACCGAGGCGCAGCTCCTTGTGATTGGAGGGGCGATGTCCAAAGCGCGTGGGTGCGGTTGGCGGGGTAGTGTTACGGTGGGTTTTCGCCATGAATGGCCTCAGCCGCAGAGCGCGGCGAGGCCGACGTGATCGACAACGGGCGGATCAGGACTCGGCGCACACTCGACCACCAGCGCACCGCACTGACGGAGTTCACGGTGCACATTTACGTAGAGTTCCAGGAGTTCGCGCGCGCTCGGATTGAGGTGATCGACCACCCAGCGGAATGCTTCAAAGAACGACCGACCGGCATGGAGTTGTTCGAGCAAGCGGCCCGTGCACCCGCCATAGTAGAGAGCGACTCCCCGATGTCGCACCGTGATGGCGACGACCCCATTACTGAGGCTTTCGAAACACGCATCGCTCGCCAATCGCACCGTGCCGCGCATGAGATCACCCAGCGAGTATCCAGGAAGGAACTGCTTGCCGCCTTGTTCCTTAATGATCAT
>CAUZDY010000152.1:0-3190 GCA_963578805.1 Vicinamibacteria bacterium
CCGGGAACCAAACCGGACATCGGCACTTCCGGTTATTGGAAACGGCCCGCCAGGCACCTTCGTCCTTTTCCCAAATGGCCTCAGAGTGTCGCTGCCTACCGATCAGATTGTCTTCGCCGACGATACCCGCGGTCACGCCCGAGTTGGTTTTGGTGGGATGCGGTTCGTGGGATCAGAAGAGGGACGCCTGGTGTTCGTGCGGATTCGTGAACTGTTCCCAGAGGATCAGCTTTCACCGGATCGTAGTCGCACGATGCTGCTCGACCCGCAGTGGGTGGCCACAATTTCAGTAGACGGCCGGCCTGTCTGGCCGTCACGGCCGGGAAGTGGCATCCGAATCCCCAGGTGAACAACGCCGCTTGAAACAGGCCTGTGCCGTGTGGACCTCCACACCTGACAATCGGTCCCTCGGGGAGCCGCTTGAGTCCGGCGACCAGGTGGTTGCGGTAAGATGGGCGTTCCATGGAAGAGAAAAAGACCTCGAAGGAGAAGGCCCCGTGGATCACGTGTCGGCCCGAGCTGAAGGTGCTGGATTGCACCGTTCGGGACGGCGGTCTGATAAACGGCCATCAATTTACCGACGACTTCGTCCGGGCGGTGTACGACACCTGCCTCGCTGCGGGTATAGACACGATGGAGATCGGCTACAAGAACTCGGAACGGCTGTTCCCTCGGGACCAGTTCGGCGCATGGCGCCATTGCCGGGAAGACGACATCCGTCGCGTCGTCGGCGAACATGACACCGAGGGCACGGGCCTGACGCTGTCGGCGATGGCCGACGCCGGCAAGAGCGACTGGAAGACCGCCATCGAGCCTGCGGCCGACAGCGTGCTGGGCATGATCCGAGTTGCCTTCTATGCCCATCAAGTCTCGGAGGCAACGGACATGATCCAGTATGCCAGCGAGCAGGGCTACCAGACGATGGCCAATCTGATGGCGGTGTCGAACATCACCGAGCAGGAGATCGACACCGTCCTGGAGGCGATCGTGCCGACACCCGCTGGCACGATGGTGATCGTCGACAGTTTCGGTCATCTCTACCCCGAACAAGTCGATCGGCTCTACCGCAAGTACGCGGGCGCCATGGAGGGCACCGGCAAACAGATCGGCATCCACGCCCACAACAACATGCAGCTGGCGTTCGCTAACACGATCGAAGCGATCGTGCTCGGGTCCAATCGCGCGGACGCCACCATGGCCGGACTCGGTCGCGGCGCCGGCAATTGCCCGATGGAACTGCTACTCGGCTTCTTGCGCAACCCGAAGTTCAAGCTGCGACCAGTGATTCGCTTGCTCCAAGACCACATTCCTGGCATTCGGGAGATGGTCGAGTGGGGACCGCTCGTGCCGTACAACATTACGGGACAGCTGAATCTCCATCCGCGCGCCGCCATTAAGTTCCGCGCTGGGAACGACAAAGAGGACTTCGTCGCGTTCTTCGACCAGATCGTGAATGAAAAGGAGTAACGGTGACTGGATCCGGTATCACCCAGAGACACTTTGGGTCCCCCGCGTCTCATCTGCGGTCGGTCGCCTTCCTTGAGGGCCTATCCTACGTCGTGCTGCTCTTCGTCGCCGTGCCACTCAAGTATCTGGGCGATCTCCCGATCGCAGTGCGCGTCGTGGGACCGGTCCACGGGACACTTTTCGTCTGGCTCGGCCTGCTCGTAGTCGGTGGACTGACAAGTCGTGACCGGTCCATGGGTTGGGGCATCAGAATCATGGTGGCAGCGTTGTTACCCTTCGGAATCTTCGTGATCGACCGCGGGCTAAGAGCAGAAATGAACGATAAGGGAAGGGAAACGGTCAGCGGCGGCAGGTTAACAACAAATAAATGGCCATGAAGATTTGCACGGTATGCGGCAATCCGATTGAGTCATCCGCGCGACACTGCCCACACTGCGAACAACCACAATCCGCCCGTTCCATCGCACATACCAAGCCGACCCGTCCCACAGTAATCACCGTCAACCTGGAAGAAGGGCGCCCACTAGTCGACGAGGCCCTCGATCGCATGACCCGCACACTGTACGAAGCGCGGATTCAGGAAACCAAGATCATCAGATTCATTCACGGCTACGGGTCATCTGGCATTGGCGGTGCAATCCAGTTGGCGGTTCGGAGACAACTTGAAACGGCCCAAGGTAATGGAACAATCAAGTATTACGTGAACGGCGAGGACTACCCGCATTCGGAAACTGGTCGACGACTACGATCTCAGTTTCAGAAAATGAAGGAGCACCTCAGAACGGACCAGCGAAATCGTGGTATCACGCTGGCTGTACTGTAGTCTGAATCACGTGCCGCCAGAATAAACCGATCAAGCCGCATGACAGATGTTCGCATGTCATGAATCCGCCGTCCGTTTCGTGTCTAAATCGAGCACTACATCGCCTTTTGCGTGGAGTAACTCGTCAACAAGATAAAGCGATTGAAAGAGACACATAAGTCTTTTATTGACAATTATTTATGTAGAATATTATAGTCCATTTTTTTATGAAATGAACCCGTTCTAAGGTCTGATTCCTCTTGTAACAAGGCACGAGTCCTGACCGAAATTCGACAGAGATTTCAGATAGATCGAGCGTTGTTTTTCACTGCTGTCACCGTCGTCTGACGCTTCTTGCCCTCGCCTCTCGAGAGAACCCTACGACGCGGCACGGTGCCAGGACTTGCCGTGATTATCGCGCCATTGTTCATTGTTTCGACGTAATACGTCGCTTCTGCGAGGAGTTCTCATGTGTCCATGCGTACCCGTGGTGTCTGCAGAGTCAGAGTGAAAGTCCGACCTGATCGACAAGCTGTCCTGTATCCAAGAGGAAGTATGGCGTGGTTGCCAGCACTCGACAATTAATGACGGAGGCGAAGCATGATGACATCAGTAGCATTCAATACAAATGAGGAGCGACAGGAATATGCTGAGACAAAAGCGGTGGTAGAGCCAGACGGCGTGACTGATGATCTCGGGCAAAAATCGATAGCCGTGGTAGCTCGGCGCGCGGTTGGTCATCGCTCTACACTGCCAGCTACCGTTTCAACTTGACGGTGCCCGGCGATGGCCTTGGCGTTCTCCAGCCAGTGTCATTCTGTGTCCGAAGTGCAGGCGAATGGTGAGCCAGGAGAGCCCAGCGCGACGCGCCAGTGCGGCCAACTCTGTCGGCCGAAACGCGCGGCGCACCGACAGCGGTCC
>CAUZDY010000153.1:0-3173 GCA_963578805.1 Vicinamibacteria bacterium
CCCCTTCGGTGCCATCCACGACACCTTCCGCTCGCCCAAGCGGCGACGCGGTACTTCCGGTCGCGCCGATCGCCTCGGCCCGAGCCTCCGCGCGCGCCCACGCCTGCGGTGTAAGCTCCGGCATTTTCCCATCCGGCGGATCCGAAATCAGTGACGTCCGACGGATGGGTGCTTCAGGCACGGGGAACCAAAGGGCAGCATATGCGCGGGCGACGTCGGTTGTGGAACTCTCAGAAAACGAGTCTTGCGATGCGCTAGCTCCACGTCCAGTCGTGGTGCCTGGAGCCGCGTCGCGATCATCACGATTATCACGCGACCCTTGCCGTTCCGTCGTATAGGCAGCCAACTCTTCGTCTGATAAAAACTGCTGGTCGCCAAACCGACTCGGTCTCTCCAAGGGCGTGCTGACGCTGTTGTTCCATATCCCCTGTAGGTCCGGGTCACCCCATGGCGTCTGGGGCGGCGTCCAATCGTTCGAGCTTTGACCGACGAGCGCTCCAGGCAACAACGCTACGGCCACAACCAGCGTCAACACCACCGTGAGATATCGACCCTTCATAGTGCAACCTCCCCATCCATCGAGTTTAGCGAACTTCTATACCTGTCTGTACCGGGCTCGTCACGACTCGAAGGACCAGCCTGGTCCGCATACGCCCGGCTGCCATAATCAGTGCCACGATAGACCTTCGAGTCGCTTTGTGCAAACAAGTCTTTGCGCAGGTGTCTTCTCTTGAGAAACTGGGATCATGGTACTGCGGGCATTGTCAGACTAAGGTTCTAGGTGGCAGACTAGCGCAATGATCAGTGCCTTCCCGAACGACTACGACAACCGATTTCCCCCAAACATCATTTACCATCCGGCTTGGTGCGGCCTCCTGCTTTTCGCCGTCACACTCGCTGTGGGCTGCGCCGGATCCGAACCAGCGGCACCTGAAGAAGAAGCGGCCGCACAACCCGCGGTAGACTCCGCAGTCGGAGAAATTGTGCGAATTGATCCCAGGATCGACAGTCTGATTCCGGTCGACGCCACCATTGAAAAGCTAGCCGATGGCTTTACCTTCATTGAAGGGCCGGTGTGGGACCGCCAGAATTCTCGACTCTTCTTCTCAGACGTGCGTGGCAACGAGATCTACCAGTGGAGTGAAGTCGACGGTGTAAGCACCTTTATCGATCCGGTGTTCGAGGGTGATCGATCGGGTAAACGGTCCATCAGCTCGAACGGACTCACATTTGACACCGAGGGGCGACTCATTATTTGTGAGCACGGCAACCGACACATTTCACGGCTCGAAGAGGACGGCTCACGGAGTGTGGTCGTGGAGTCGTATGGAGACGGGCAGCTCAACAGTCCGAACGACGCTGTCTTTGCCTCGGACGGCTCACTGTATTTTACCGACCCACCCTACGGGCTCGAAGGGCTTGAAGCATCACCAGACCGCGAGCTCGACTTCAATGGCATTTACCGGCTTAAACCCGACGGTGAACTCGTGTTACTCGTTCGTGACCAGACCCGCCCAAACGGCATCGCGCTGTCCCCCGACGAAACAACGCTCTACGTCGCGAATTCAGACGCCGAGAACAAGGTGTGGATGGCCTATGACATCGCCGAAACCGGTGCGTCGAACGCGCGGGTGTTCTACGACGTCAACGACCAGTCAGAGCCAGGTGCGGCCGACGGTTTGAAGGTCGATCTGTCCGGGAACCTCTTTGCGACTGGGCCTGGCGGGGTGTGGATTATCTCGCCGGACGGCGTACACCTCGGCACGATCAAGACCGGAGAGATTACGGCGAACGTCGGCTGGGGCGACGACGGACGGACCCTCTACATGACGGCAAGTACCAGCCTCTATCGCATCAAGCTGACCACCCAAGGGCACATTCCAGGGCCGTAACGCGCCGACCCGCTCGGTGCCACTACGGCACGTGGGGTGTGCGGAGCCGTGGATAGCACAGTTTGGGAGGACGCGCGACGTCTCGTCCAGCAGCTCCTGCGTGGCCTTCTGAGCCCTCCACAAACCAAGGGGCAAGGCCCTGTTACCGTCGGCCTCTTCCAGGCCGTCGGTGCCCCCGATGTTCAAACGAGGCGGGATCGATTGAAGGGCTTGAGGCTCACCTCTACCGTGCAGCTTTTTCGACAGCCATCTCGTCACGCCGAGCACCCGCGAGAATCGTCGCCATACTGTAATTTCCCTCGTGGCAGGCGTACTCGTAGACCTGATCGTGACTCTGCGTCAAAGGAAACGCTGCGGTCCAGGACTCCGTCCAGGTTGCGGGGTCGTCGACGGTGACTTCGTAGTCGATTCGGTCCGTCGCGGCGCGCGTGAAGCGCTCCACAAGCTTTGCGTTCTTGCTTACCCCTCTAGCGCCTTCTCTCAAGTTGACGGTCTCGACCACCAACGCATCTCCTTCCCAATGGGCTCGGGAGCTCCCAAGCCACTGCCGGAGATTTTGGGGAAGATGAGGGCGGTCAACGAGCGGGATGATTCTGGTGTCGTGATTCATTTCGGCAAAAATAGCGACGTATTCCGCCGTCTGCACAATGTGATAGTTGTTGTTGTAGGGACCTGGCGTTCGCGGCAACGTTCGGGTGATACAGCGGTTGCCAAGGCCCCGGTTCTCTGGCCCGTCCGCCCGAGGTTTTCCTCGCTGCTCCTGACGTCTAACCTCCCTGCGCTCCTCCGCACTTATCTCCCCCGCTGGCGTCATCGGCGGAAACCGACCATTGGGCGGATCGATGATTAGCGAGGTTGAACTGATGACTGTCGTTCCGCGGTCATACCAGAACTCGTTATAGGGAACGACGCCCCCGTCAGACTCCGGAGCGTACAGCAGACCACCAGCTGAAGAATCGATCAGATCCCGATTCTGGCGCTGACGCTCCGCTGCTGCAAACGCTACTGCCTCTTCCGTCGTTAGACTCGGTTTGTCGGCCAACGCGCTCGGTCGTTCCATTGGCGTCAGCGTGGAGTAGTTCCAGACACCCTGCAGATTCGGATCGCCCCACGGTGTTCGCAACGCACTACCGGTGTCCGCCGTCTGACCCGCCGCCAGTCCCGACACTACCAACCCGGCGATCAATGTCGTCATTAGAACCGACCCCGACACCAACCATCGAACGCGCATGTCTCTCTCCTTCTTCCTTGCTCCTCGACCCCAATCAAGGGACACGAGCT
>CAUZDY010000154.1:0-3118 GCA_963578805.1 Vicinamibacteria bacterium
TACTCTCCGCTTCAGAGTACTCACCGCGAAACCTACGAAAACCACCACTCTTCGTGTCAACCGAAAACCTGGTAATTGATCCAGTAAGAATCAGCTGTACTCCCAAAAGCTGCCCGATCTTGGCTGCCTGAGACGGGTCCATCATTCCACTTTGACCAAGATTTTGTTCTGCCAGGATAATCTCTAGTTGCGTCCGTTCAACAAGACTAAACTTCCCGGTCTTAAATAGTTGGGTAATGAGCTCGTCTGTGGTGGCCGACCCAAGCGTGTCACCCCAAAAGCTCCAATCACTATGGTTCTCGATGTTCATAACAGCGACTCGAATTTTATTTTGCTCTTGCGCGGTTTCTTCGGCCGTCGCAAAAAGAGGCCCGCTCGGAGCCAAAATCACAATCATACTGGTTAGGCTAACAATGCGTCGTAGAAGTGTTGTCATAATGAATGTCCTGAATGAAGTAGAGTGCCCTGGAGCCACCATGTCGCCAGCGCAGCCTACCAGAGTCGTGCTGTTGCCACAATGTCTGCGTTCACGGTAATGATTTTTATGAAATCCACGTCCGCCACGCGCTCGACGCTAGCACTTATCGTGATACTCGAAAAATCATGTCGCGGTGGATCGCGCCTTGTGTTCGTCCAATCCAAAATCGCGCCACGCCGTCAGGTCCCACCGGCAACTGAGTTTTCTTCCACTCACCCATATCCCCACGTACGGTCAGTGACGTGCGCGACACATCTTCTCCATCTGCTGTGACGCCATGGGCAAACATCATATTGGTATTACCTTGATATCCGATGACACCCGTTCGGCGATTTCGTGTGATCTCTAACGCGCAGACCATCCCGCTCAACGTAATCATCTCTCCGGGTTGGCCGGAGACCGAGAAGTAGCGTTGTTCGTTAAAGAGATCGTCCACGAACGAGTAGGTGCCTCGTTCCAAGTGTTCGCTCTCTGGTACGGTAGATCCACCTTTGACGCGCATCACATTCTGCGGGAACTTATTTACCAGATCGGCTTGTAATATGAATTCCGCGCTAGATCGAACAGCAGCATTAATACCAAGAAGAAGCTCACTACCAGTCAGCGCGTTAAAATATTGGCCGCCGCCCGCAGTTGCCAGGGCGGCCAAGGCCTCCGCGTCTTCGTTCGTCACACCGAGACCGACGGTATGTAGGACAATATCCAAGCCAGAGGCACGCAAATCGCTTGCAACCGCGACCGGATCGCCACCACAGGATTCCACGCCATCACTCACCAAAAGAACGGTTCCTACTCCGCCTTCTTCTCGAAGGTCAGCACCGGCTTCTTGCAGGCTTTTCGCAATCGGGGTTTGTCCGCGAGGCGTCAACCCATTAACGAGGTCAATAATAGTGGGTCCATTTCCTGCCGCAGGGACCAAGAGCCGTTCGGTGTCGGCGCAACCTGCCTCTTTATCTTCGACATTGACACGATGACCATAGGCCCGGAGTCCTATCGCCACGTCTGGCGGAAGATCGCGAAGGGCGCCTTGAAGCGCCTCTCGCGCTAGCGCAATCTTTGGCCGACCGCCGATTTGGCCCCACATGCTATTTGATACATCGATAATGACATCTAATCGCCCCGCCGAACTAGTTGCGGGCAGTGATCCAGCTGTTACGTCGAACGCGTCCGGAATCTCTGGAAGCGCGCCGCTGGTGGCTATTGCAAAACTTGCTTCGTCAAACGCCCGTGTATATGTCCCACCTGTGACCAACGCAATACCGGCCAGTTGATTCGAGACGCGCTCTCCTAAGCTAATCGTATGGATCGGAATGTCGCCCGCTTCCGTACGAGCAACTCCCACGGGATCTTCTCCACAGGTTTCTTCGCCATCGCCGATCAGAAGAATTTCTTTCCGGACGGCATTCACTTCACGCAGGCTTTGAAGGGCCTCCCGCATGGAATACACCAACGGTGTTTCTCCATCCCACCGCACGGTTGCCAGGGCAGATTCCCATACAGAACGATCGAATGAACCAAACTCAACGGCCGTGGTGGTAGCGGTGCAGTCGTCACGTGAAGGCCCCTGCCCCAGCAATCGCAGGCCTACGGCCGTATCAGCGGGGACCGTTTCAAGCGTATGCAACAGGCCGCGCTGCGCGAGTTCGCGCTTCACGCCACCCGTCACGGAGTCCTTCATACTGCCAGAGACATCGAGGACCACTAGTAATGCGGCCGCATGTTTTTGAGGTTCTAGCTGAGCAGCTGCAAGTGGCGCCGGTAGGGTCGTGGCCAACAAGACAAGCCACCCGTATAATCCCAGCACGATACGTGACACAAGAGCCTTCATCGCGTAAACACTACGTAGCGTTCATCGTTTACTTCAAATTCAAGACGATCGCCTTCAGGAGAAACACACAGATCCACTTCCTTCTCGTTCTCGTCGATAGCTCTGCGCATTGACTACTCGTACTCCTTTGACTCTCGAATGAAATTTCCTTCGCGTAATTCCGTGAAGGCCTGGTGCAGCTGCTCTTGCGTATTCATAACAATCGGACCACGCCACGCCACGGGTTCCTGAATCGGTTTGCCTGAAACAAGAAGAAACCGGATTCCTTCATCACCAGCCCTGACAACAATTTCGTCGCCCCCATCAAAAAGCACGAGCGCCCGATTTTCAACAGGTTTCGTAGCTGGTGTCTCGGCACTCTCGACGTGTTCTGTCATGACGGGTTGCGGATCGGACGCATCTTGAAACTGACCTGATCCGGCAAACACATACGCAAATCCGTGCCGTGGGGTTTCAACGGCCAATCGTTTTATTTTCCCAGGCGGCACTGACACATCAAGATATCGCGGATCGGATGAAAGCCCATCAATCGGACCCGTTTTGCCCCAAAAGTCTCCACAGATAACGCTCACGCGCGTGCCATCATCGTCAGTCACCGTTGGAATGTCACGAGCATGCACGTCCTGATAGCGTGGCATCGTCATTTTTAGGGTTGCGGGCAAATTCGCCCAAAGCTGAAATCCATGCATTCGGCCGCTCGAGTCTCCCTTCGGCATTTCTTGATGTAAAATCCCCCGACCGGCCGTCATCCACTGCACATCCCCACTCCCAAGCGTTCCCTTATTCCCGAGGCTGTCGCCATGGTCCACGGT
>CAUZDY010000155.1:0-3092 GCA_963578805.1 Vicinamibacteria bacterium
ATACTCCGCGGCCTGTCGACTGCGTACGCCGTAGTGGCATTGGAATACGATGGGCGTATTCGGATCCAAGCTGCGCAACGCATCGTGATACGACTGATCAAGGAGCCGAGAGCCGTCGATCTTCGCGAACTCGCGCTCCTCATCCGTGCGGACATCGACCAGCTCGAACGGCGTACCGCTCTCAATTAATACCTTCAGCTCCGGAGTTGACAGCTCACGAACCGGAGGAGGTCCATTTTCTGTGATGTTGTCACCCAAGGATTGTTGATTCTCGTCTGCCCGATCTCGATCGGTCAATCCTTGGAGGGTGAGCCGCAAGCGACGATTACTGCGCAATCTGGGCAGATTGTGGCACTCCATGCGGCGCCGCGACCTTTAGCCAGGTGATTATTGGGGCCCTCTACGGCGTACTAGATGGTGCTATCGGTGGAGCCGTCTTCGGCTGGCTCTACAATTGTTGCTCCGAGCGGCGCAGCTCAAGTTCAAGCGCTAGTGGATAGAACGCGACCTTCTTGAGCCAACGTTCAGCGCCGCACCGCCGAAGGCGGATAACCGGCAGAAGGTCTCTCTTACGAAACGAGCTCATTGGTCCGGATTAGTTTGACGACGAACAGAAGGCAACGTAGTACGATTTCGCAAAGCAATCCGGTTACGGATGGCCACTTTATAACCGATCTTCAAACGACGTAGCCAGTTAAAAAACAAGGCCGAACCAGAGTCGTCAATTCGCTTCGGTCTGTGCTGTGTCTTCCTGGAGCAGCCGATCAAGTTTCGCAACACCACGGTCAAAGCCATCCGCCGTATGGACCGTGATGTTGCCCTCGACAAGCTGTCGGGACTGTGCATGACGAACGCCGAAGCATTGCAAGCTCTCTGTAATTCTGTGCCGACAACGGAATAGGGTGTTTCCGTCTCAATAGCCAGATTCTGCCGGTGAAGACTCATGCCGAATGTGGCTACGACGTGTCCGCCCTTCCTGGCGGCGACGCGGTCGTTCGGCGATTCAAAGCGTGCGGCGAGTTCGCCAGAACCCATGACATCAGATTGTGCTTTCATCCGGACCAATTCGTGGTGCTCAACTCGCCCAGACCGGACGTTGTCGATCGATCGAAGAGCTTGAGTATCAGGCTCATGTCGCTGAATAGATCGGGGCTGACGTTTTGAATGTCCACGGGGGCGGAGCGTATGGTGATAAGCCGGATGCGCTGGCCAGGTTCGCTCGGAATCTAAACCGCCTATCAGACCGGATGAGACGGCGACTGACCGTCGAGAATGACGACACGAGCTACACACCGTCAGATCTCCTCCCCTTATGTCTGGCAGAGAATATTCCCCTCGTCTACGATGTGCATCACCATCGTTGCAACCAAGATGATTTATTAGTCGCAGACGCAACCGCAGAGGCCATCGTCACTTGGGACCGGGAACCTATGTTTCACATTTCCAGTCCGATTGAAGGCTGGAAGGGACCGTATCCAAGGCGGCATCCGAATCAGGATGTCATGCTGGCGTTGGACCTGGACAATATCGCACAGGCGCGCGACGCCGTGTCCCGAGCCCGCAAGGAGGGGTTGCTACCAAAGACGATCCGAGGCCTTGCGAGGGCCTAACTGAGCGGAAATATCAACACCGATTTCCGACACCGTTCTGGCCAGCACAAGACGGTCGTGACCACCTGATCCACCCCAAGAACCTAAGAGGGCGCCACCCTGGGTCGTGTTAGGATTCGACATATCGTGAAAATTGTAATGGCATTACGCTCACAACTGGGCGCAAGGAGAGGCTGATGAAGCGAACGGTGCTGTTAGTGATCGGTATCTTCGCGGTTTCGGTCGTCTCTTTCGCAGAGCAACGCCGCGGCGGCGGTGAACCTCTGCCCATACCGCCGCTCGAGGCTGGGGCGTCGCAAGCCGACGTCGACAAGGCCCTGATTGCGGCGCCTGGCAGTCTGAAGGACCAGGCCACCGTGATTCGGTGGAAACCGGACTTCACCTACGAGACCCTGCGGAAGGGCACCAACCACCTGGTCTGCTACGACCGGTCCGGCTTTCCCCTGCACCCGGCGTTCTCGGTTCAGTGCACGAGCCTGGCGAACCTCGATCGCGTCGCTCAGAACCTGGAAGTTGAGTCGACGGGGGAAAGGGAGAAGTCGGAGGCTCTGTTGAAGGAGTGGGAAGCGGCCAGGACTCGCGTTGCGCCAGAGTACGGGTCCATGTGGTACAACGAGAATGGTGCGAATGAGGACTCCGCTGACCCGCACCACCTCATGATCGCGGTGCCGGGTGCCACGACCGAATCGACGGGCCTGCCCGAGGGCCGCAGAGACGCCAACGGCGGCGCCTTCATCATGGGGGCGGGGACATTGACCGCCCACATCATGATCCCGAACCGATAGGCACAGTCGCGTCGCCCGGCTCTCCGGTAAAGTCCTCTAGTTGCAAGTTCGTTGCAAGTTGTGAGGCGAAAGAGTGGTGGGCGCTAGTGGATTCGAACCACCGACCACCGCCGTGTAAAGGCGTCTCACGTCATAGCCGTATCACGGCCAACCCCGAACCCAGGCGCTCGTCTGGTTTCCGCTATACCGCTTCCTTCTCCTTCTCCACGACCTTGGTTCACTCGGGTTGGTTTCAGATCACTTGACCCTATTCCTTCCCTGTAACTTCACGCACGGATGAGCCGGGGACAGCAACAGGTCCCCGGCCCCCCCATCAACGCACCCCACCGTTCCGCCCTCCTCCTCACCACGTGTGGGTCAGGGGGGAGGGCGGACTTCGTCCACGTCGAATGTAAATCCAGCATTAGACGACCGGCAGCGGTGCTCCCCTGCGTGACGAGGTGTAGACGCCGATCCGACCGCTGGCTGGTAGGATCGTCTTCTACGTCACATCGTCGCAATAGGCGCGAGCGTGCCCGCCCGGGCGCGGACCGTCAGATTCGTGTGGTACGTGGGGTCGTCCTTGTAGGTCGACAGCAGTCATCGAGAGTCCACGGAAATCGACCCCGGTCGTGGAGACATTGTGGAGACGGTTCTTGAGTCGACGGATGAGCTGACTAGCATTGCTCTTCGGACGGTATACTGCGCCCACGGCGCA
>CAUZDY010000156.1:0-3028 GCA_963578805.1 Vicinamibacteria bacterium
AGCGGCTCACCAGCCGTTTCGACCGTGCACTCGGCTGCTACTCCTCAAATGATCGGTGCAAGTACACGCCTGAACTCAATCCCGCATGCCCGATGAATAATGCGGGCTAGGAGCGTGATGCCATCAGTGGCATTTCAAATGCCATCACTGGCCGTGTGAGCAAAAAGCAGGCAATTAAGTGGAAACCGCGTGAGGGTTTGCGACAATCCTTATGGAACGGACCGGCCCGATGGATCAAACGGGCGATAGCGCCTCCAGGGGATGCGGTAATTAGTTGTTAATTGGGAAGATCAACCTCATTGCAGAGGTCAGGCAACGAAGGAACGGCTCCTCGGTTGTCTTCGATGCGCTCTCTATCCCGCTCACGAATTGTCTCATCGTACAGACTCTCCCAGGTCTCGGCCACGGCAGGCGAGAAATACACGAGCGGGCACTGAACAGTGTCACGGCCTCCGACGTCCAACATGTCAAAGTGAACGTGGGCGTGTGGTCCTAGAGACACCAGATTGCCAATATGCTGGCCAGCGGTGACCCGATCGCCGAGTGCTACCAGAATGTTGTTTTGTTGAGTCTGATCTGAGATCGAGCCGTCAAGCTCAAAATGATACAGGGCATTAAGGCCTGTGCTTGTGAGATGAATGCGAACGCGGTAATTCGTTCCTGGGCGCCCTTGGCCCGTGTTTAATTCGATCAAAGTAACAATACCGGTTCCGGGGCTCAGAAAACGTCCGCCCGTGATCGTGTTGATATCGATGCCGGTATGGGAGGGCGTGAAGGGACTGATGAGCGTCACCGCCGCCGGATCGAAAGGCATCTGGGTCATCATCTGTGTCGCTGGGAGTCCAGACAATGATATGCCATCCACTTCCACAGACCCTGACAGTGATGTGCCTGTGGCACTCGGTCCGGTGGGGCTAGAACCACATCCCACTATGAGAGCAGCTGTACAAACGAACACGACCACCCGCTTGTCTGGCGTGGATATCGACGTCATCTTATGTTGACCATGCTGAGGGACGGCACCGGGGCCACGATAAGCAACCTTGGATCCCCCCAGGCCGTAGGAGAATCATAGTTGATAAGAACAGGATCGCTGCCGAACTCTGCGAGCGTCCGCTTCCCGGATGTCGTTGCGTTCATCGCGTCTGGGTCTGCGGGGGCTTCACGACGCGCGTCCACACCCCAGACGGGCACGAGCACGACTAGGGTGAGCCCCCACAAACCTGGGTGAAGACGTTCTATCGGCCCTCGTTTTTTACTCATGCTGTCTCTTGCGACGCGCAATAATTACGGATGCGCGCCTGTTGGCTCTGGGTGTGACTCGTCCATTTAAGTTCAACAACTCGCATTGATTCTTACCAGCCTACTACGGCACAGCGGGCGATTCCATGTAAAGTAGCGTAGGCGTATTGTCTCATCAAGACCCCAATCATCAAATGCGTAATCGTCTTCGTTGCGACGATTCATGTAGACTAAGCTTTTTGTGCGCAACAGTGAGGCGAAGCTCAGGGTGACGGACGGACCAGCATACTGGACTCAGAAGGAGCCAGACTCGAATGGCAAGCACCGAACTCGGCGTGCAACAGTGAAACGACCGAGGTCCTCTGCGCTGTGGATCATCGCCGCTATCCTGCTGGCAACCGATGTGGGTCTGGGGCAGCAGCAGGCCTCCGACAGTGACGAGAACGGTCGCGAGTCGCTGGAAGTCCCGCTCCTCCGGGCGGTGCCTGTTCCCGCCGGTGAACGCATCGACCTCAACGGATTCCTTGCCGAGGCTGCCTGGAGTGTCGCCACTCCAGCCACGACGTTTACTCAACAAGAACCGACCGAGGGTGCTCGACCCACGGAGGCCTCTGAAGTCCGAGTTGTGATCGATGGCGACGCACTCTACATCGGCGCGATGTTCTTCGATGACCCGGACGGAATCCTGGCCTATCAGAAGCGCCGGGACAAGGGTCTTGGTACTGACGACCGGTTTATGTGGATCCTCGATACCTTCTTGGACGGACGGACAGGCTACTTCTTCGAGATCAATCCGGCGGGCCTGATGGGAGACGGTCTTCTGAGACAAGGAGGCCACTATGTCAACAAAGCCTGGGACGGTGTGTGGGAGGCACGAGTCCAACGCCTAGACAATGGGTGGTCAGCAGAGATTCGGATCCCGTGGAGCACCCTCAATTTCGATCCCTCGTCGGACACGTGGGGAATCAACTTTCAACGGACCATCCGTCGCAAGCAGGAAGAAGTCCTTTGGACAGGGCATCGACGCACCGAGGGACTGTTTCGCCCTATCCACGCCGGGCGTCTGACCGGTCTTCGGGGCATGTCGCAAGGCGTTGGTCTCGAGGTAAAGCCGTACGCCGTTGCAGGGTGGATGGATCAAACGATGCAGTCGGCGCGCTCTTCTCGAGATGTGGGAGTCGACCTTACCTACTCCATCACCCCAAGCCTCAGGGCGGCCGCATCCATCAATACCGACTTCGCAGAGGTGGAAGTTGACCAACGGCGAGTGAACCTGACCAGGTTTCCGCTGTGGTTCCCCGAACAGCGCGATTTCTTCCTCGAGGGCTCCGGAGTCTACAACTTTGCGCCTCGAAACGGCGCGAACCCTTACTTCAGCCGCCGAATCGGACTCCGTGACGGAAACCAGATCCCCATCCAGTTCGGCACCCGACTCGGTGGACAAGCTGGGCGCTACCAGCTCGGGTTTCTCCAGGTCGGAACAGAAGATCACCTGGGAGTCGAAGGCGAAGACTTCACCGTGGCTCGAGTCAAGCGACAGATTCTCACAGAGTCCTCAATCGGCGCGATCTATACGCGCCGGGCAGGCAGAGCCGAGGCCTCGAGTGTCCGCCCGGCCGTCGATCAGACGGTGGGCGTCGATCTGGACCTTCGGACTTCACGCTTTCTAGGAGACAAGAATCTTCAGGTCGATGCGTTCTTTGTCTGGAACTCGAATCCCGAGCCCACCATCGGCCGGACGCTCTCTGACTTGTCGGCACGAGGGCTTCGAATCAATTTCCCGAAC
>CAUZDY010000157.1:0-2977 GCA_963578805.1 Vicinamibacteria bacterium
ATGCCGGACGCTGGCGAAAATTCTCGAGACTCAGCAAAGGCCGCTTTCGGTGAAAAGAAAGGCGCGAGATCAATCTCTGTCAGCCCAGACAACCCAAGCAAAATCAAAAACGTTACAAAACCCCTACATCCCCGCACCAGCACAAAACTAATACATGCTTGTTAGCCCCATCGAGGCGAGCGATCATGGAGTTGATCGAGGAGTGGTATAGGTGTCAGGACTGACGCGCTTAGGCGGAATGACCCATAGCCCACCGGATGCCCCGACGAAGCAGTTCGTAATACATCGGTTGCTCCCAGGAACACCGTTCGGTGACCGGGTAGAAGTCCATGATGGGCTGCATGTCCCAGTGGCCGCGGCAATGTCCAAGGGTGTTGTACAGCACCGCGCCGGCACCCAGGGGACGGAGGTACTGAACTAGGTGCCGTTCGGTATCGCTCCAGTCCTTCTCCGCGAAACCGGTCGCCTCACCACTCCAGTTGGTGTGCAGGAGAGGTTGCAAATCATTCAAGTCGCAGTGCTCCATCAGATAGAGCTCATCGTCGGTTTCGAACTGCTCAATATCTGCAACAAGCCAGTGATCTGGATTGCTGAGTTCCACTCGATAATGGTGAATTGGTGGATGCGCGATGAACTGACTTCCCAGCATCTCTGCCCAAATCGGAAAGCAGCGTGGCGCCTCCACCCCATTCGGGCGGGGGAGGTCGAGCGCTGCGTTCGTCCCGTGAAGTGCCAACCACCGTCCACCCCTGTCAACCCAATCACGTAGAGCAGTTTGTGCTCCTTCACTCGGTCGAACATCACACGTGTAGCTGATTAGAAGCGCCGAATCTGTAATCGCTGTGGTCGCTTCGTAATCTGAACCAACGGTGACACGAACGTGAGGGTGCTCTGCAAGCAGGCCAAGTAGCTCGCCACGCGCATAATCAATGTCGTGATATTTGCCTCCGGCGACTAGGTAAGCGTCAACCCGTTCATTGTGTTCAGTCATTGCTAGTAGTTAACCCGTTTGGTGAAGCCTCCATCAACGGTCAGATTGGTGCCATTGATGTGGCTAGCGGCGTTGCTAGCAAGGAATACAACGGCGTTCGCGACGTCCTGCGCAACTCCTAGTTCGCCTTGGGGATGGGCTGCTTGGGTGGCGGTGTAAAAGTCTGCCATGTGGTCTTTGATCATGTTCCAGTCGCCACCCTCAACGAAGATTGGGCCTGGTTGGACCACATTGCATCGAATTCCCTTGGTTCCAAGCACTTGTGCTTGCCCAAGTGTCCAGTTCGTTACGGCAGCCTTCATCGCCGAATAACTCCCTGAACCTGTCGCAAAATGCTCGGCCGTTGCTGTAGTGCCGATACTGATAAGCGAACCTCCCCCCTCCATAAGGTGTTCTTGGGCGGCTTCGACACCCCCGACCAAGGCCCGCAGGTCGACATTGAAGTTATTAATCCAATCATCTAGAGAACGCTGCGGTTTGGCACTTGTGTTATGGACATAAATATCGATACCGCCAAGTGTCTCCGCTGACTCAGCAATCCATGCTTCAAGGCTACTCAGGTCCCCCGCGTCTACTGAAGATCCCCAGACCGTTCCCAGGCTTGAAAGTTCTTCGACCGCCAGATCGACTCCTTGGCCATCGCGTGCGCAAATAGCGACCGCCGCTCCTTCGGCCAGCAAAGTCTCGACTATTGCTCGCCCGATGCCCTTAGTCGAGCCGGTTACCAAAGCCTTCTTGCCTGTAAGTCCGAGATCCATCGAG
Source organism: Vicinamibacteria bacterium (assembly GCA_963578805.1). Lineage (GTDB taxonomy): Bacteria > Acidobacteriota > Vicinamibacteria > Vicinamibacterales > UBA8438 > CAUZIB01. Next base: position 1,754 of record CAUZDY010000157.1, read on the forward strand.
TGCTCCTTGATTCCTCCGGACACAAATGTGCCGCCGAGACATATCATCGCCCACACGGGCGGTTGAAGGAAACGCTACGCCGTTCTTTACCTGCTGACATTCGGTTTCCCTTGGTGGATGTGTACTCGCTTCGCTCGGTGAACCGCAGAAGAACGAACTCGGCCTCTACCCATCTCTACAGCTCCTGACTTTTGGTGTCGGTTTCGGCATCAGCAAACTGAACCGCTCCGTGTCATGTGAGATGGCATCGATGTCGTCGTAGCCCCGTGCTCACCCAGATGCCGAGCTTGTCGCCGTGGTGCACCGGTGAGGTGTCCCGCGGCTTCGCGAAGATCGGATACGGATTGGCAATGGCGCGCTGGTCGGGGTTGATGAGTTCGTTGAGCCCGGGTTCGGTCTCGTTCATTGTTGGCAATCTCCAGCGTGCTATGTCGGCGGGAACGGCCCCGGGTAGCCGTCCGACGTATTGCGTTCGGGCCAGATGAACTGAAGCCGGCACTCGGCGATCTTCCAGGCGCCATCGACCTTGACGTAGTCCTCGTCGTAGACACCGAGCACGACCAGCGGGTGATCCGCGGGTGGGCGATCAGTGACGACATCGATCAGATAGGCCCGACCGACGGCAGAGTCGGATCCGGTGAGTTCAACCCAGTGATCGCAGGTGTTGTGGATAGCCCGGTAGGTGTCATGGTCGCCGCCTTCGACGTCCCAGAAGTTGGCACGGATTGTCTCGCGCCCCTCCCATCGACCATACGGACCGAACACACACACACCATCGGGAGTGAAGAGATCGGCGAGTTCGTCGATGCGGTGGCTGTCCATCAGGTGGCTGTACAACAGCCGGACCTTGCGGATTTCCTCGATCTCAAGTAGCTCTCGCAGCTTGGATACTTCTTCAGGCGTGAACTCGCTCATAGTGGTGTTCCCCGTGCGTCAACCTAGTCGGGTCGAAAAGAGCGGGGCATGGGGCACACCGACGAATCGCTCGACCCATTCCCTGTGGTCTTCAGCAACATCGTGATCGCCGTGCCGAGGCCCTTGGCGCGTGCGACTGGCAGGGTCAACGACCCGGACCGTCAACATAACGGTCCTAACTATCGGGCGCCGACTCAGCCATTCGAGGGTTCGCCATCTGCGGGCCGACCACCCAGTTGCAGAGCTGCGGATCGCACTCGCGGAGCTCGCCGCTGACCCACTCGCCTTCGCTCGTGAAGATGCCGTTAC
>CAUZDY010000158.1:0-2973 GCA_963578805.1 Vicinamibacteria bacterium
ACGCGCCAACTCCCGCTCGTTGTACCGGTAGGGGGCCTGACCCTTGGGGTCGACGACCGACCAGTCGGTGAGGTCCGTGAACAGGAGCTCGACGTCGTCATCCAGTTCCTCCGGCTCCTCAATGGGAGCGACCGTGACGAACCCCTCTCGGTCGCTCTCGCCGCTCATGTCTCTCTGCTGAACCGGGTCGCCTCCGCCGAGCGACATCCGGCCCGCGCTGTGCAGCATACGGCCGCCGAGGTCGAAGTTCTGATCCACCACAAGCACGCTGGCCCCGAGGTCCACCGCGCGAATGGCTGCAGTCAGGCCCGCGCACCCGCCTCCCGCGATAACGACATCTGCCTCATAGTGCCAAACCGTTTGTTGCGTGCCACTCGCCGGGACCTGCGCTTGCGCTTCGGCTGAATCCAACAGAACCCCAGAACCCAGCCCGGCAACAACACCCGTCTTGACGAAGTCTCGCCTGTTCAGGGCCTTCTTGTTGGGCGTTGGGTCCTTCGACGGACGGTCGTCCTTCGTTGTCATATGCAGTCCTCCCTGGATTTCTTAGCCGCCACGGCAATGTTAGCGACCAACCACATGCGGTCCACATCAGCGACCCCCGCCATAGCGATGCCGGGCAGGAAATAGACCCACCGTAGAATCCTGAAGGGACGCTCACTCACAAGTGAGACAAAGCTCGTCTCGAAGTACACGTAGGAGCCGATCTGCGTCGACAAACAAGACGTGGCGATGGCCCCCGACACGATGAGGGCGTCGACCGACGGGGAGCCATACCCTGCTTGATGGCCTCACTCACCGCGACGCCCGCCATGTTGCCCATGCCCACGGTCCCAGCCAGTGACGTAGCCGCCGCCTGAAAGGGCGTCATCTGCTGTCGCTCGACCCGGTCCCCGCTCGCGGCCAAGCGCCCCAAGGTGCTCCGCCAGATGTAGCAGACACCGGTGAGCTGGAAGACACCCGAGGTCAGGGTGAAGAAGACGGCGACCCCGGCCAGGAAGGCCATCGTCCACGGCCCCCGTGGATGCGCATCGATGATCTCCAGGGTCGCCAGCAGGGTGTCGGTCATCGAAGGACATCTAAGCTTGAGTCATCGCTGAGAGGGCATCCTGACATCCCAGAGCGTGAGGCGCCAGAGATCGTGGCTCACGCACCCATGAGCACGAGCAAGATCGACAGCGTCACCACAGATGCCGCCGAGGCGACCACCACGGTCCCGACCGCCACATCAGATGCCGTCTCGTAGCGGGCACCGAACAGATAGACCATCGCGCCGCTCGGCATTCCCGCCATCACGACCACCACCGGAGCCCACAGAGCACCCAGACCGAGGATCGAGACCGCGATCACCCAGGCCGAGAATGGTGACGTGACCCCCTGAAACGAGACCAGCGCGAATGTTAGGATCTTGCTATCCCTCCGCCCCGAGCAAGCGCCCCATGGCAACGGATCGCCGCTGCCACTGCCCGGTCTCGGCCTCCAAGTGTCGGAGGCCCGCTCGAGTCAGCGTGTAGTACTTCGCGCGGCGAGAATTCTCGGTCTGTCTCCACTCAGAATCCAGCCACCCCCCTCGTTCCAATCGCTTTAGGCAGGTGAGTAACGAGCCGGGGTTCACCTTGAACACACCCTGAGAGACTTGCTCGATTCTTTTAGCGATCCCGTACCCATGTAACGGCGACAGGCTGAGGGTCTTCAGGATCAGCAGGTCGAGGGTGCCCTGGATGACGTCGGTATTGCCTTGGTCCATAGCCTTTTCTCGAAGAGGACGAGATCGACGTTCGGCACACACCACTTGATTATCAAGATGTGACCGTCAAATGGAAGGTGCTCCGCGACGGCGCTCGCGCTCCACTGGTATGCGGCGCACCTTGAGCGCCTGGGCGACCCGGTCACCTCCCTGAACGCAGCGCTAGAGAGCCGCAAAAGCGAGATATTAATGAAGCGAAGAAAGTTTGTTCGAACTGTGATCATGGGCGGTGCCGGCGCTGCCGCGGTAGGCCTGCCGTTTGAAAGAGCCTATTCGCAAGCACCGACGCAGCAGGCGGCTGTTCGCACCAATCGTCGACACATCGTCAGGGGACCGGCGCACCTGCTCCGGGACGGTCACGAATTCCAGCTTCCATCTCCGACAGAGTACAAAGACGTCGTCATTGTCGGCGCCGGGCCGAATGCTCTGGTGGCCGCATACCACCTTCCAGATGCAGAACTGGTGTGTTTGGAGAAGGAGCCGAGAAGCGGTGGCAACGCCCAGCGCTCGAAGTGGCGGGGCATCGACTTCACGGAAGGTGCGGCGTATACGGGCACAGGTTCCCGACTGGCGGACTTCATCGATGCAGAATTCGGCATTGCACCAACACCGCTTCCCAGCAGCAATGTCGGCTACATCGTTGGCAACAAGGTCATTCCAGACTTTTATCAAACTGGATTCGACGAACTTCCCTTTGACGAAGCCACGCGGGCCGAATTCTACCGGTTCCGGGATGCGTGCGAAGAAGCGGAGAGCCGATTGGGTGAGGGGCGGTCCTCTCTTTTCCGCGGTGACCCGATTTCCCATCGGTCGGTGCGTGAGGAAGTCCTGGCACTCGAGAAGCTGAGCTTCGAGCAGTGGCTCAACGACAACCGGTTTGCGGAGGAAGTGATCCAGTGGTGTGACTCATATTGCCCCACCGAGACCGGCGGTTATCCCAGAAACATGTCTGCGCTCGCAGGACTTTCGATGGCAGGCCTGGGCGACTACGAAGGCTATGGGGCGTTTCCAGGCGGACTGGCGCCGATGGCGGAGGCACTGGCCGCTGGTGTCCGAGCTCACGGTGCGAACCGAATTAGAACGGGGGCGTTCGTGGTGGCAGTGGCCAACACCGTCGACGGCAGGAACGTCGACGTCACGTATTTGCAGGCGAACAAGCTGCATACGATACGATGCAAGACATGTATCTGGGGCGGCCAAAAACACATAGCAGCGTACGTCGTTAC
>CAUZDY010000159.1:0-2950 GCA_963578805.1 Vicinamibacteria bacterium
CGGCTGCACCGGCTGCCACGCGCTGGGTAACAGGGCTACTCGAGAGATCCCGGATGCCCTCGGCGACTTCGATTCGCATCTCTCCGCCTGGGACCGTCGCGTGCAGTCCGGACAGGCGGGTGGCGCCATGGACGCTCGCTTGGCCCGAGTTGGGCGCGAGGCCGCACTGGAGATGTACGCTGACTGGACCGACCGTATTCAAGCGGGCGAGTACCCGTTGACACCACCACCGCGACCGCAAGGTGTCGAGCGGAACGTCGTCGTCAGCCTGTGGGACTGGTCCACCCCCGAAGCGTACATGCACGACCTGATCTCCGCAGACAAGCGAAACCCTCGGATTAACGCTAACGGCCCAGTCTACGGTGCACCGGAAAACAGCACGGATTCCATGCCAGTCGTGAATCCAACCACGCATGTGGCGAGCACGGTATCTTTGCAGGTTCGCGACCCACGCACTCCAAGCTCGGCGTCAACCCCTCCCAAAATGCCGTCACCATATTGGGGCGATGAAGCTATTTGGGAAAGTCGAACTCTCGCACACAGCTTCGCCATGGATAAGCGGGAGCGAGTATGGATTGCGGCACGAGTGCGTCCGGCGGAGACTCCGGACTTCTGCCGGCAAGGCTCGAGCCATCCGTCAGCTCAGGCGTTTCCGATCGAACGCAGTAACCGCCAAATACAACTGTGGGACCCCGAGACAATGCAAATGACGACCGTTGACACCTGCTTCGGAACGCACCATTTGAATTTCGACGACGATGACAAATTATGGTTCACCGGAAGCGGCCCGGTGGTTGCATGGTTCGACACGAAAGTGCTTGACGAAACGGGTGACGAAAAGTTGGCACAGGGCTGGACTGTGCAGGTTCTCGATACGAACGGGAACGGCCAACGGGACGCATATGTCGAACCAGGCGAACCGCTTGATCCCACCAAAGACACCCGGATCGAGCGCGGCTACTACGGCGTCGCCCCAAGTCCGCTTGATGGTTCCATCTGGGGATCGACACTGGGAATGCCTGGGGGTCTCGTGAGATTCGTTCCGGGTGATGATCCGGTGAATACCGCCTTGGTCGAGTTTTTCGAGGTGCCATGGAATGATCCGGAGGCGTCAGTACAGGGATTCTCACCTCGAGGTATGGACGTCGATAGCAACGGTGTCGTGTGGACGGTATTGTCGAGCGGTCACTTTGCAAGCTTTGACCGGAGCCACTGCGAAGGGCCGCTTAACGGGCCGACGGCGACTGGAAGACACTGCCGCGAAGGCTGGACACTCTATCCGTTCCCTGGGCCAAACTTTAAGGGAGCGACAGACTCAGGCAGTGCCGAATCGGCCTACTACAACTTCACCGATCGGTTTAATCTGCTGGGCGTCGGTGAGAACATCCCGCTGGCGACCGGAAACCTTTCCGAGGGAGTGCTCGCGCTCGTAGATGGCGAGTTCTACAACTTTCGCGTGCCGTATCCGTTGGGAAGTTTCTTTGGGAAGGGGCTGGATGGGAGAATTGACGATCCCAACGCTGGTTGGAAAGGACGAGGAATCTGGACAACGTCGGGAAGTCGAACACCGTTCCACGCAGAAGGCGGTACGGAGCAAGTGGCCCCTGTCTTCAAGTTCCAGGTTCGGCCTGACCCGCTGGCCCATTAAGGGGTAAAGCTTAGATCGTCAATGACCCAGTGCGGTACTGCCGGCTCTACGTCGGTCTGGAGCGCCTTCAAGTACGTCGGCGCTGGCATCGTATCGAATGGCCTGCGCCGCTCCCTGACGGTCCAATGCCACGAGCCGATGCCCTTTCGATTCGAGAAGCGCCAGCGTATCGGGTGATAGGCCGTGACGTTCGTAACTAATGCGGTCCGGCAACCATTGGTGATGGAATCTCGGCGCGTCAATGGCTTCTTGAATATTCATGCCGAAATCGATGACGTTCACGATGGTCTGCAATACGGTGTTGATAATCGTCCGACCACCCGGACTCCCCGTGACCATGAAAAGGTCGCCATCCTTCTCCACGACAGTCGGGGTCATACTCGAAAGCATACGTTTACCTGGTTCCGCAAGATTCGGCTCAGTTCCGATGCGTCCTTGTGCATCAGTCATGTCTGGAGCTGGGTTAAAGTCGCCCATCTCGTTGTTCAGTAAGAACCCGGCTCCCGGCACAACAATCTTTGAGCCATACAGTTGCTCAAGCGTGTACGTCAACGAAACAGCCTGCCGGTCAGCATCTACGACCGACAAATGGGTCGTCTCCGTGCCTTCAACGGGCCACTCAAACGATACCGGCGACGAGTCAGAGGCACGACCCAGTTGAATGGTCGCGCGCAGCTCTTCAGCATAGGACTTGGACACCAACCGAGAAATCGGCATCGTAGGGTTAAACCTGGGGTCCCCGACATAACGGGCGCGATCGGCAAATGCGCGTCTCATGGCCTCAGTCATGACGTGGACGGTCTGGGCAGAACCAAAACCAAATTCAGCGAGACCATAGCCTTCCAAGATATTCAGCATCTGAACAAGCGCTGTGCCGCCAGAACTGATGGGTGGCATTGAAATAATCTCGTACCCTCGATAACTCGTTCGGACAGGTGTACTGCGGTGAGGTCGATAGTTTGCCAGGTCACTCTGTGTAATGAGTCCACCGTTCGCCAACATTTCTGCCGCGATCAACTGCGCGGTACGACCACTATAGAATCCGGCGGGGCCCTCGATTGCAATCCGTTCGAGTGTGCTGGCCAACTCCTCCTGAACGAAACGGTCGCCCGCTTGGTAAGGCTCACCAGCATTGGAAAACTGCTGCACCGAAGCTTCGTATGGAGCCATCCGTGGAAGCACCGCGGCTAAAGAGGCCGCCAAGTCATGTGACACGATGAACCCGTTGCGAGCGAGATCAAGAGCAGGAGCCACAAGGCGCTGCCACGGCAGTCGGCCGTGATCGGACCAAGCTAGGTGCAA
>CAUZDY010000160.1:0-2894 GCA_963578805.1 Vicinamibacteria bacterium
GGGGCATGGCTCTGATACCGTGTTACGAGTGTTCGCGAGAGGTCAGCGACAAAGCGACAGCTTGTCCGCACTGCGGTTCCCCTGTAGGACCTCAGATCACCTGCCCGGACTGTGGGGAGTACTTCGCAGCTTCTCTCACGGCTTGCCCTGGGTGCGGTTGTCCCGCCGCTATAAAAGAGGGGCCAACAAAGGACAAAGTTGACGGGGGTGTACAGGTGTTCCACATCTCCCCTGTTCTATTCTGGTTCTTAGGCGACGCCTCGATGCCCTGCTGATAGCTGGCGGGGCCGGAGGTGCTGCCCCCCGACGAGCTTCGCGTGGTGAAGGGCATGATGCGGCCTTTGTGTGTTGCGATGGGAGTGTTTCGATCAAACGGCTAGGGTACACTAGGAGGGACGGCCGAGTATGATATCAGATTTTCTCGTAGTTGGTGGCGGAATCGTCGGGATCAGCATCGCGCGCGAACTGAAGCGGCGCTTTGCAGACTCGACGGTTCACGTGATCGAAAAAGAGCGCACAGGTACTGAACACAGCAGCGGTCGAAATAGCGGGGTACTACATGCGGGGTTCTACTACACAGCTGACAGCCTTAAGGCCAGGTTTACCCGCGACGGAAATCGGCTACTCACCGAGTATTGCATCGAGAGAGGCCTCCCGATCAACCGGTGTGGGAAGTTGGTGGTCGCACAGACCGAGAACGACCTGTCGTCGCTTGACGAACTCTTGCGGCGCGGTAAAAAGAATGGGGTCGTCTTGCAGGCGATTACCGAGGCGGAAGCAAAGGAGATTGAACCTCGGGTCAAGACCGTGCAGCGGGCCATTTTTTCGCCGACGACCTCTTCCGTTGATCCAGTGACCGTGGTCAATGCCATGCAAGAGGATGCGAACGCCGAGGGTGTCGTTTTCCACCATGGCACCAAGTATCTAGGGCTCTCAAACGGCAGCCTGCTCACCAACAAGGGAAAGCGCACGTCCGGCTATGTCGTGAATGCTGCCGGAGCCTATGCGGACAAGGTGGCGAGGGATTTCGGGTTCTCCGAGAAATATCGCATCCTTCCCTTTAAGGGCCTCTACATCTATTCCGACGAAACCCAGGGTGTGATCCGCACCCACATCTACCCAGTGCCTAATCTCCGGAATCCTTTTCTCGGCGTCCACTTCACCGTCACCGTCGACGGTCATGTCAAGATTGGGCCCACGGCCATCCCCGCCTTCTGGCGTGAGCAATACCGGGGTTTCGCCAACTTTCGTGTGTCGGAAATGGTGGAGATAGTCACGCGCCAGATTGGGTTGTTTGCCGATTCACAGTTTGACTTCAAGAAGTTGGCTCTTGAAGAGCTACGCAAGTATCATCGTCCGCACTTGGTCGATCTGTCCAAGGCGCTCGCCACTGGCATCGACAGTGCGAACTATTCCCGCTGGGGGCGTCCAGGCATCCGTGCACAACTTACGAACATCGAGACGAGACGGCTCGAGATGGATTTCGTGTTCGAGGGGGACGACAAGTCCTTCCACATCCTGAACGCGGTGTCACCAGGGTTCACATGCAGCATACCGTTCGCGCGCTACGTCTGTGACAACATTGTCGACAAACTTTAACTAAGCGAAGCCTTCAGACATGGGTCAAGTACCGGCCCTGGCGGCGAAATCCTGAGAACCATTGCGATCAGCGCGCTGACGTCGATGGGGACCTTAGCATCGTAAGAATACCTGGCCTGGGGTAGACTCGGGGGATGGTGTCGGCAGAGGAGCCCGAATGCAACCATCACGAGCTTGCTTCGCAGCCTCCGGCTTGGCAGCCAGAGCCCTGAGTCCTGAGCGTAGTCTTGTCTTGCGCCGTACACAGGCGATGTCATACGAGTGTTGGAGGGTTGACAGCGGCTGTCCCGTGAGTGGTTAGAGGCGCATCCCGGCGGCAACTAGCCCCCCTCCGTGGCACCCACCACACCCAGCTATCCACTGTTCTGCGCGTCCTGAGTTGCGGGTCTGAGGGGCGGATCTGGTAGCGTTCGCGTGACCGGGTGCAGAACTCGCCTGCTCCGCGATAACCTCATCCACAGGCTGAAAGTCGACCCTCAGTTGGCTCTTTCCAGTGAGTTCAAGGTTGCCACGAATGCGCTCCAGGCCACCGGTTCGCCATGAACGGGCGCGAGCGTCGTCACGTCTAGCCTCATCCGCTGGACCTGGGTGTTGAGGCTCTGCATCGCCGGCAACTGCGCTGCCCGAGGGGCTTCATGCGTGTCGAATAGGTCCGCTTGAAATGCGATGCGCTCGGCCGGCAGGTAGGCCATCAACATGCCAGCGACGTGCCGCAAGGGTTGGACATAGTAGATGTGTAGAATCCGGGAGTTGTCGGTAATCACGTAGTTTTCCTGAATCGCCTCGTAGTTATAGCCCTCGGCCAACTCTGTCGGTGGCCATTGCGACACCATGTCGGGTTTGACGGTCCTCGGCTCATAGACCAACACGTCGCTGTTCAGGAAATCGATGTTCACCATATGCGTCACAATCGTCGCGCCGATGTGGAGATAGGTTCGCAGTCCTCCGATGTGGTCGAAGTGCGGGTGCGAACTGATCAGCCAGCGAATCGGCTTGTTCGGCGCCAGTCTTGCGATCTCCTCAATGACCAAGAGGCTGCGTTCCTCGTTGCCCGGCGCCTCGAACACAGCAACGAAGTCGTTGAACTCCACCATGTAGCTATTGGCGGGGCCGCCGCCTAGCAAATACACGCCATCGGCCATCCTTGTGACGGTCACCTGCGTTGGGAACGTCGCCTGAGTCACCGACGGAGGCACCGGAACGGGATCGTCGCACACGTTTGGCTGCACCTCTGGAAATCTCCCACCGTAGGCATTGTGGCCAGTGCTCTGGCGGTAGAACTGCCAGTTGTCATC
>CAUZDY010000161.1:0-2876 GCA_963578805.1 Vicinamibacteria bacterium
CAGTCCCTCCCGTTGCCGTTCACGTATCCCGACGACATTTACCTCGATTCCCGCAGCCGTTTACCGCTGCGTCCAGGTCCGTACCGAACCTCCGTGAGCGAGCTCTACGGTCGCATCGCGTCCCCAGCAGGACTTGGTCCAGCAAAGATTCGCACTCACGGCGACGGACTACAAACACTCGAGGCGAGAGTCGGTGAGCGTTTGATGATGCTGGTAATTTTAACGACAGCCAGGGAACACGACTCGCAGTACGATTGGACCATACACGAACCCCGAGCCATCGAGGCAGGCCTGGAGCCGGACGTGATCGATATCATTCAACATCGCCGCCCGTTTGACGGGCTCGATGAGGAAGATGCCACGCTGATCGCCTTTGCGCGGGAACTGTTCGGGAACTACAACGTCGCGACCGACACATACGCACGCGCCAAAAAAGCGTTCGTCGAGACCGACTTGGTTGACATTGTCGCCTTGATGGGAGCGCACGCGGCCGATGCGGCGGTGCTCGCGGGATTCAATCAACAGCTTCCTGAGGGTGTCGTACCCCTACTAGAAGTGCCGTAGAGGTCTGAAGACAAACGACTATCGTCGCACGCGCGGTCTCCAGCGAGATCATTTGCTTGAGATTTTCGAGTGGATTCAGAATGATCTCTAGCCATGGCGGAATACGTGGTCAGGTCAGCGGCGCCAACCGACGAACACACAACCGTGATTGGAGGGATTATCTCAATGGGACTTTACAAGCATCATGAACGCAGGAAACAAATCGAGCGTGTCACCTGGATCATTCTGCTCATTGCACTGATCTCGTTGGATGTACAGGCTCAAGATCGAATGCCGCCGATTCCGGACGAGCAAATGACGGAGGCGCAGAAGGAAGCCGCGGCAGAGTTCAGGACCGAACGTGGTGAACCCGGAGGTCCTTGGGCTGTAATTCTTCGTAGTCCTGAATTAATCAATCGATTGCGAGGCGTGAGCGACTACCTAAGATTCAACAGTTCGCTGCCACCGCGCTTGTCAGAGTTCGTGATCTTGATTACCGCACGGGAGTGGACTCAGAATTACGAATGGGCCGCGCACCATCCTCTTGCCTTAGAGGGTGGCCTCAGTCCTGATATCGCGGCGGCGGTCGCGGATGGGCGTCGCCCGGAAGGGATGGCCGATGACGAGGAAGCTCTCTACGACTTCTGTACCGCGCTGCACCAAGACGGGAGAGTCAGTGATGCCATCTACGCCAGAACACTCGCCGAATTCGGTGAGCAAGCCATAGTCGACATGGTCGGGCTCAGCGGCTATTACACACTCATCGCGATGATATTAAACACCGCGCAGACGCCGCTCCGTCCTGGAGCCACGCCCGCACTCGAGCCGTTCTCGCGTTGATCGACTTTAACGGAGTTGGCGTCCGCACAGGAGACCTCACCCGTGCGGACGCCAAACCTCAGAAAAACCAGCGAGCGCTGTCTACTGCCCTTGGTAGTCAGTGTCACTGACCGGTTCAAACCAGTCCGACCCAGACGCACCCCCCATGACAGTGAGTTGGATCACATGTTCGTCGGGAGAGGCGCCATGCCAGTGCACCACACCAGGCGCTGTGTAGTCTGGAGGACCACCTGGTAGGAGTTCCACCATTGCTTCTCCACGCACCTGCGTACGACCTCGCCCCTCTTCCGCGGCGAGAATCTGCCAACCCGCATGACTGTGCCAGTTGGAGCGAGCTCCGGCTTCAAAACGGAGTCGAAGGGCGCGCATATCGGCTGAATCCGGTCTGGTCGGATCACCGCCCACGAAACGGGCTTGCATAGCAGCCGTGATCGACGATTGCCCTCCGAGAAACATCGCCAACATACCGATCGCCGCGATAGCAAAAAGTATCTTCCCCCGTGATCGAACCTGTCTCTGCATGGTGCTATTCCTTTCGTCCCAAAACTTGTTTGGCAGTCACCCACCCTTATACACCCGAATGACATGGTGTGGCCAACAGTTGCCTTCGGTTCCTCACATCGAACTCGACTATGCTAATCCCATGGAACAGACAGCGAAGTTTTTCGTGGGCCAGATCGTTCATCACAAGAAATTCGACTACCGTGGCGTCATTTTCGATGTCGATGCAACTTTCCGGGGAACCGACGAATGGTATGAACTGGTTGCGCGATCTCGCCCCCCGAAACACTTGCCGTGGTATCACGTGCTAGTTGACGGCGCCAAGCACCCGACCTACGTGGCCGAACGCCACTTGGAATCCGACGAACGTGGTGACCCAATTACTCATCCCTTGATCGGCAAAGTCTGCGGCAAGTTCCACGAGGGGCGGTACTCCTTGAGAAATAGGCTCCAGTAGTAACGCCTGATCCAAGGGAAGAAACTCCTATAAAGACTGGTTTAATATCATCCATGGTGTGGACTAGGACAGACATTGCAGATAGCAGGGTTATGCCATGAAACAACAATTGAGGAAGGACGGCCAATGCATAAGCTTCTTGAACCCATCCAGCAATTTTTTCCCAAGGCCTCCATGGCGTCGGACTTCTTCATCCAGCTTAACCAAACGTTGGGGGAGCGACATGGATTCACGCCAACCAACACACGCTTTGCCGAGGGAGCCTGTTGCGATGAAATCAATGAACCGGAACTTCTGCGACTAGAACAGCACTGGGGAGAGCGGTTTAAATTCGGCGGACTCGCTGGCTATTGCCACGGCGGAAAAACCGGCCTCGGCGCAGTAAGCCATCACGTGCCTGAAAAAGATGGGCAACGGAACTTGCTCTTGGTCGGAGGGCCACATTAGGCTAAACCTGATGCCCGTCAAATGACAGCTGAAACTCGACAATATCTAAACACCGACCGGGTCCTGCAACAACTGCTGCCGGGACTGA
>CAUZDY010000162.1:0-2809 GCA_963578805.1 Vicinamibacteria bacterium
CCGACCGGACGGTCGTGTACGTGTATGCGTTGTGGTAGTAACTCTCCTGCTGACTGGCCAGATTCTTGAGATCGGCTTTCATCGTGCTGTAGTAGGCCTTCTCCCGAACGGTGGAAAACTTCGGAATGGCGATGGACGCCGAGATCCCGATGATCACGACCACGATCAGGAGCTCGATCAGGGTAAAGCCTTTGTGTTTCCTCATTTTGCGCATGATAGAGGTTGCCCCGACTACGTGCGACGTTCTAACAAATGCTATCGTGGATCCGCTTTTGTCAAACCTCTTGACCGGTGCTTGCCCGATCGCGTGGCGATGCCCATGCTGAGCGCCGCATACCTATCAAATCGGTACTCGACGCGACCAACCTGGGAGCTGAGAACGTTATGAGTAAGTCTCACGTTGACGATCACGGTAGTGGCACGCGCTCGACCGCTAGAGTCGGTGCGTGTCTACTGATCGCACTGACTTCTGCGTGCCAGGAGGCCCCTGAAACATCTGCCACAGCACGCTCCGCGGACGCACCCACTCTCGTAGTTCTCATGGCGGTCGATCAGCTGCGGGCCGATCTCCTGGACAGGTATGACACGCTGTTCGAGGGAGGCTTCCGGAGGCTACTCGACGATGGATATCGGTTCACTTCAGCGACCCATGACCATGCGCTGACCGAGACCGCGCCGGGGCACACCTCGTTGTCCACAGGCGTCTATCCGACGCGCCACGGCATCGTGGCCAACACCTGGTCCGAGTTCCAAGACGGTGCCTGGCGGTCGGTCTACTCGATGGAGGACTTGGATCGCCCGGTTCTGGGCTACCCGGATCTGCCAGGTCGCTCCTCGGCGAACCTGAACCGTCGAGGTCTACCAGATTGGATCGTATCAGCCGATCAGGCGTCGAGAGTGGTGTCGATCTCGAGGAAGGATCGGGCGGCGATTGGTCTCGCGGCAAAGGCCGAGGGAGAGGTGTATTGGCTGGTCGACGGTGGGGATGGCTTCGTCACTTCGGAGTTCTACCACGCCGAATTGCCGACTTGGCTGGCAGACTTCAACGCCACCACCATGCCGCTCGTTTACTCGGACTCGGTGTGGGAGAGCACGATTCCAGCCGGGGCTCGGTATCTGAGCCGTCCGGATACATCGATGTTCGAGCTCGATGGCGAGCATTCCGCATTCCCCCACCGGCCGAGTGACATGGGGGATGCCACAGATGCACGCGCGCTGAATCGCTGGAGATATTTGTATACGCCGTTCCCCGATCGCGCGGTGTTTTCTCTAGCTGGGGAAGCCATCCGGCAGCTCCAGCTTGGACAACGCGAGAGTCTGGATTACTTGGGGGTCTCCCTTTCTCAGACAGACCTCGTCGGGCATTTCTACGGGCCGCTCAGCCGGGAGCAGCTCGACAACCTTCTGAGGCTAGACCGGGAGCTGGAACGCTTCTTCACCCTGCTCGACGAGGCGGTCGGGCCGGGACGCTGGGTCCTGGCGTTCTCGGCCGACCATGGCGTTCTGGACATGCCGGGGCACCTCGTTGAGAGCGGCGTCGATGCCGCCAAGCTTACCGCCGGCGATCGCCGGGAGTTGCGGGAGCGCGTGCAGGCGGCGCTCGAAGGAGCCGGAGCGGATGACGATCGAGAGGAGGTGGCCAAGGCGGCGCTCCTGGCTCTTCCGTTCGTCCAGAACGCCTACACCTACACAGCAGTCGAGGCGGGCGCATCTGTCGACTCTTTCGGAGTGCTCTTCGCCCGCTCGTTCTCGAGAACACGAGCGGCGGGCCCTGCCGCGAGGTACGGCGTCCATCTGCGCCTGCGACCGAACGTGCTTTGGGGTTTGGGCAATCTGCGCACGAGCCACGGCTCTTCCTATTACTACGATCGTCACGTGCCCATGATGTTTCTCGGAGGGGCGATCTCGGCTGGTGTCTCGAACGAGCGAGTGGCCACCGTGGATGTCGCTCCGACGCTGGCCTGGCTGACCGGCACCCTGGCGCCGGATGACCTGGATGGCAGAGTCCTGGAGAGTGTGCAGCGCCGCTGATCCTTCCCAGGGCCGGCCAGCAAATGTCTTGTGCGGTGCGAGACGTCGACCCATGGTCCGGCACCTGAGGAATCGAGCAAGAATGGCCACGACTCGGAGATAGAGACGACATGTCGCACGTGACACGACAGGTCCGACCCTTGCTGCTCGCCTTGGTGGTAACCGTGGGAGGGGCATGCGGCGGTGATGACGGCCTCGCGCCAGGAGAGGAGGTTCTGGTCACGGGCACTTGGTCCGGTACTACGACTATCGGGCTCGTGCTCACCCTGACGATGACTGAAAGCAGCAGCGGCGTTGTTTCGGGCACCGGGACCTTCGGCAGCGACGCTGCGGTGCTCAATGTCACGATCCAGCAGGGCAGCCACAATTTTCCCAACTTGAGCCTGACGATCGTTGCGGGCGACGACATCTTGACCTTCCTCGGCACCGTCGAAAGCCAGACACGCATCGAGGGCCGGTTCAACGGCTCGGGCCTCTTCAATGCGCCCCTTACGCTCACCAAGAACTGAGTGCGAACCCCCATTGTGGACGAGTCACGTGCCGTCGTGGATCTTGGGAGATGAAGCGCGCTCACCTGGTAGTCCGGCCGGTTTTTCTGGCGACCTCACTGTCGTTGTTGATGGCGACCACGCTCGCAGCGCAGACGGCACTCGGCACGGCGGAACAGCGAAACGCCTTGGTGGACCACATCCTCGAGCTCACCGCGGCTCGTGAAGCTTGGTCGCCCGTCAAAGAGGCGAACATGCGTTACAGCCCCATGGCCGATATGGAGGCGATC
>CAUZDY010000163.1:0-2603 GCA_963578805.1 Vicinamibacteria bacterium
ACGTACCGATCCTCCAGATCCACCTCCCGTGAGGTTCTGGCGATTTGCGTATATGCCTTCGATCATGTTGGTCCACAATTCACCGGGGCACACGGCGTTTACGTTGATATTGAATGGGGCCAGTTCCACAGCTAACAGGTGTGTCCATTGAATCACTCCGGCCTTGGAGACGCTGTACGGCATTCCCAGCGTGCGACCCGTTGCTGTACCTCGTGGTTTCCTGCCTCCATGGGACGCGATATTGACGATCTTCCCGCGTCTATGTCCTTTCATATATGGGATAACAGCTTCGGTGGCGTTAACTACTCCACGGACATTCACGGAATGCGTGATGTCCCAGTCAGCGTCGTTATATTCGGGACGGTTTTCGTAACCCTCAGAGGCCCAGACCCCGGCGTTCGCCACGAGAATATCGATACCCCCTAGGGTCATAATCACATTCGCTACGGCACTCTCCATCGAATCCCGGCTCGTGACATCCGCTACCGTGCCCAGGACTGAGTGTCCAGCTGCCCCCAGGTCAGATACCGCCTTGTCGCAGGCGGTTTGTGCCAGATCACATATCGCTACAGTGGCACCACGTTCTACCAGCACCGTCGCTATGCCTAAGCCGATTCCACGGGCTCCACCTGTTATAAGGGCAACCTTGCCGGCTAGTTGGCCCAAAGAACTCTCGGTCATGATTCACTCCACTTCAAGTTTGAAGACGTCGGGAATGTAGGGAGCCACCAACTTGGTGTCAACGCCATTCGGGCATTCACCATCGAATTAGGTACTCGCCAAGTCCGATCTATCGTTAAACTAATCCTTCGGCCTGGCAGCCAGCGGGGCCGTCACCCTTTATTCGCGTCCTGGCCCCTTTACCTTTCTTTGCGTTAATCATGTTTCATAGGGACGCGCCCGGGAAAAAGATGTCACCGATCACTCGAACTATCGAAAACACTGATCTAGAAACAATCGTTGGCCTCGCCAAGCGGCGCGGCTTTGTCTTCCAGGCCTCGGAAATCTACGGCGGACTTGGCAGCACCTGGGACTTTGGACCGCTGGGCGTGGAGCTGAAGCGTAACGTCAAGGACATGTGGTGGAAGTCGATGGTCCGGAACAGGGATGACATCGTCGGGTTGGACTCGGCGATCCTCCAGAGTCCCGAGGTATGGATGGCGAGCGGCCACGTGGAGAATTTCTCTGACCCGCTTGTGGAGTGCGGCGGTTGCCATCGTCGGTTCCGTGCGGACCATGTCGGCGACAAATGCCCGCACTGCGGCGAGTCCAAATTCTCTGAACCGCGTCAGTTCAATTTGCTTTTTAAGACCTTTATGGGCCCGGTGGAGGATGATGCTGCGGTCGTGTATCTGCGCCCGGAGACAGCACAGGGTATCTTCATCAATTTTGATAATGTCCAGACCACCACCCGCAAGCGAATCCCGTTCGGCATAGCGCAGATCGGGAAGTCGTTCCGGAACGAGGTCACCCCCGGCAACTTCATCTTTCGTACGCGTGAGTTTGAACAGATGGAGATGGAGTTCTTCTGCAAGCCCGGATCGGATGAGGAGTGGCATCGTTACTGGATCGAATTCTCGGACGACTGGTTCAAGAATTTTGGTATCCGGGGCGAAAAACTTCGGGTCCGGGAGCATGAGGCCGACGAGCTACCTCACTATTCGAAGGGTTCTGCCGATATCGAGTACGAGTTTCCCTGGGGATGGGGTGAGCTCGAGACGATCTCAAACCGGACCGACTTCGACCTCAAGGCGCACATTGAGCGCAGCGGTCGTGATCTCTCGTTCTTTGACGACGCCGCAAAGGAACGCTTCGTCCCTTACGTGGTTGAACCGGCGATGGGTGCAGACCGCTCCGCACTGGCATTCATGGCGGATGCATACGACGAAGAGGGTGAGGGCAAGGAGAAGCGCACGGTGTTGCACTTCCACCCTGACATCGCGCCGGTGGCCGTGGCGGTGCTCCCGTTATCCCGTAACGAGAAACTGGTTCCGAAGGCGCGTGAGGTGTACGACCTCGTGCGTGCCAACTTCAATGCCCAGTTCGACGATACCCAGAGTATCGGACGTCGCTACCGGAGGCAGGACGAGATCGGCACGCCGCTGTGCGTGACGGTGGACTTTAAGACGATCGAAGAGGACAACGCTGTGACAATCCGTGACCGTGACACCATGGTTCAAGATCGGGTGCCGATCGATGGCTTGAAGGGTGCGTTGGAAGACCAACTCGAAAAACTTCGAGAGTTGTGTCGCGGCTAATACTCCCTGTTCAAGGGAAATAAGCGAAATCGCGTCGCTCCGAACAGGCGTATCAGTCATCAAAGAGAGATCACTCCTGCGTAGATGTCGCTATTTGAATCGGGTGTCATCCCGCCATTTGATCTGAGAACGATCACGGAGACCATCGGAATATGATCCAATCGGCACATTCTTCAACGGATAAATCTGCCATGGCTCGGTGGGATGCGATCGCAACGTACCGAGGGGGCAACGTGTGCCGCCTGCTACTGGTAGCGTTTGCCGCTATGACGCTAGTGGCCGTCGCTTGTGGAACCTCAGACGGCGCTGGATCTGAAGTAAATTCGCCACCAGTTCAGGATCCCA
>CAUZDY010000164.1:0-2516 GCA_963578805.1 Vicinamibacteria bacterium
CGGACGGCATGGTCGTGGCAGTCGTCGGCGATTCTGACTACGAGATGGTTCTGGACGTTGCGAAACGCTACATAGGGACATTGCCCGCTGGAAACCGTGAAACCTGGGTCGACAGGACGCCGTCGCCCCCAGCGGGAGTCGATCGGCGCACGGTTTCTGCCGGCGTCAACGATGCTTCGGCTGGGTTCAGTCTCCTATTCCCGCCCGTGACGCCGGTGACAGAAGACTTCCGTGCCAGCACCACAGTGCTCCAAGAAGTCCTCGAAAACCGTCTCCACAAGTCACTCCGCGAGGAGCTAGGCATCTCATACGGTGGCGGTTGGGTCGAACTTTGGCACGTAAACCGTCCTGAACAGATCGTCTCCGTTTTTCTTTCAGTCGATACCAACGCTGACAGCATCCAGTTGGCCCACAACAGGGTGCTGAGCGAAATCTCGAACCTCGTGCAGCAGGGTCCAAGCGCTGAGGAGCTTGAGATCGCCAAAGAAACCATTCTTGGTGAGCTCGACTACGTCTACACCGTCGACCAATTGGAACGGCTGATGGCCTGGTTATTGACCGACGGTCAAGACTCAGCGACATTACGGGATCGCTATCTGGCGGTCGAGCGAGTTGGGCACGTGGCCGTTGCAGAGGCAGCCAGGAGTCTTCTCCCAGACGGACAGCGGATTGAGGTGTTCCGAGAGTGAGCAAGAGTTGCTAACGAGAACACCATCTGGCCGGATTGGTTCGATCCGGTAGCCGCCGGAGTGATCTTCGAGTAGGCCGTTCTGGCAGGGCTAGGAGTGCCGGGAACCCGGAGGCGTGGCTTCTATACAGGCCGGACACGTGGGAAGCCCGCGGCGGCCCGTGGGGATGTAGACGAGCTTGCCACAGAAGGTCCAGACCGGATTTCCCGTCCTTCGGCCGGTCTCTATTTCACGCTGCCAGCCCCTGTGGGTGACGTCGGGGTCGTCGTCTTCCGGAATGGGATCCAGGACCGTCTCAGACGGCGCGATCGTCTCCAATGCGGACAGGCTCGACCCGTGGAGATCAGACCCGTGTGTGGTCTCGTCGCCGATCATTGTCACATCTGCGACGGTAGGCCACCACGGCTCGGGATTAACCGCGGCATCGCCGGTATGCCGACCCATCGGTTCCTCATCGTGGTGGGAGGATCCGACCATGAGGAGAATCTGCGTGGTGCTACTTAGCGTCGGTCTCCTCGCCGGGTGTGCCAGCAGTGGCAGGTCCGAACAGGTAGCCGTTCTCCGCGACAACGTGGCGGACCTTCGTGAGCGGATGAATGAGCTTCAGGAGCAGGTGGCGGAACTCACTGCGCACCGTGAGGTAGCGGCCTGCCGATTACCCAATCAGGTGGATGCGGACCGCCTCAGTGCCGGGTTCCCAATCAGCCCTGAACGGATACCCGCCTCGGGCAACGTAAACGTCGCTGTCTTGTTCGTCGATTTCCAGGAAGCCCCAGCCCGCCAAGGCGGAACGGCTACCGACGACGAGCAGACCCTCACTCACGGGATGTTCGTGCACCTTGTTTCCGGCGCCGAGACGTACCTGGAAGCCATGAGTTACGGGACTCTCGACTTCACGTTTAGGCCGCTTTACAGGTGGTTACGGATGCCGCACAGCCTTTCGGAGCTCTACGCCGATTCCGACAGCAATCTTGGCAATGCCATCAGTAGCTTCATGCTCATCGATGATGCCATCGACCTCGCCGACCCCGATTTCGACTTCGAAGGCATCGATTCGGTTGTGGTGATCGCTACACCGAGAGCCGACTCCATCCAAGGGGGCGCTGCGCTGCTATCCCCCGACTGGCATTTCTACGCGGACGATCAAACTATTGGGAACGCCACAGTTCTGGGGTCCGGCCCTCAGGCTGGGTCGACAATTGCCCACGAACTGGGACACAACCTGGGTTTGCCCGATCTCTACGACACGCATGTCAAGCTCGATTCCGAGGGGCACCTGTCTGACGACAACTCCAGGTTCGTGGGCGTGTTCGGCCTTATGGGCGGAGGCGCCAACGAGAAGCCCACACGCTTTGAGATGTTGGCGTGGTCCAGGTGGCAACTCGGCTGGCTACGTGACACACAAGTCGCCTGCATCACGACCTTCCCGACATCAGTGCAGTTGACACCCCTGCCAACACCAGGGGGTATCAAGGCCGTGGTGGTGCCCCTAACCGAAACCACAGCGCTAGTTGTCGAAAGCCGCCGGAAACTCGGCTATGACTCTCGCCTCAGCAAAGAAGGCGCACTCGTCTACAAGATCGACACATCGGTGCGGACCGGAAAGGGACCAATTGTTGTCGGATCTGTCTCCAAGCCGCCTGACGACTCAGCGCTCCTCGGCCCAGGAGAAGCATGGAACTGGGACGGGTACTCAGTCACCGTCAAAGAGGTGACACCTGAAGGAGACCTCGTCGAAATCACACAGATCACCGTCCTAAAGCAATAGACGCTTCTGCGCGTATCTACATCGAGGGCGTCAGAGACACCCACTGCACCCCACCCTCG